>NZ_BAAGVC010000019.1:0-139440 GCF_054781075.1 Cyclobacterium sediminis
GGATACAATAAATAATTTAGAGCATCTAATCCCGGTCGACCGGGAAGGGTCCTTGGTTCGCCTGTCCCGAGATCGAAGTGAATCGGGAAGCCCAAGAGGAGGAGCTAAAGCCAACACAGATTGTGTTGGCTTTTTTTATTATGCATCAGTTTTATGTCTATATCTTATATTCTTTCAGTTCGGGCAAAAGCTTTTTCCTAAACTGTAAAAGCGTAAAAAAAATAGCAGAGGAAAATTTTTTTTCCTCTGCTATTTTCAGTTTGATAGGCTATTAAAATTGTTCTCTATTTTACCAATAGTCCAAGTTCGGCTATTGCAGCGAAACGATGTCCTCCGGCAATTCTTTTGGCTTCAAGTTTTATAAACCTTGTTTTTATTGGCTTTTTGAAGTCATGCCTTCTCAAGGTGGGGTCATTGATTAGGTTTCCAAATTCAAAACCCTCCAGTAGCTGCCAGTTTGATCCATCTGAGCTATAATAAATATTTCCTAAGGCAATCATTCCTTCTTTGTCCGCTGAAGGAGGCATATAGGTAAAACCTGTTATGGTAAGGGCAGTGCCTAAGTCTACCGTAAGCTGTTGTCCACCATTTTCTCTTCCTTTGGCCTTGAAATAAGTTTCTTTATTGCCATCAATTGCTTTGGAGGCTTCGTGATTATTTTCAGAAGAACTTGCACTTACAATTTTCCAACTTTCTTTAATGGCGCCAAAGAGGGATTGCGCGATGGCACCACGATCATTTTTGCCGAAGGCTGCAGCTTTTACTTCTCCATGTTCCAATTGAAAAGGTCCTTCATACAGCATAGATTCGGTGTTCGGCTCGGTGCCATCTAGGGTGTACCTGATGCTTAGGTCTTTGTTCAGGCTTCCAGCAATATCTTGCTCATAGGTTTTCCAGCCAAAATCTACTTTTTTTGGCTCAATATTAACCATGCCTTTTAGATCTCTTTCAATGTTTAATTGTGGAGGTCGAGTTTCATAATGGTATGCCGCCACTTTATTGATGGCAGGGATAAACCTTTCTTCATCCACTGTAATTCGAAGTTTGTCTGTGCTAACTTCAGGAAATCGGAGGATGTTTTTATAGCCTATATTGTAACCATTCGCTATCTCTTTCCATTCCCCATCAAGTAGCGCTTCCAAGGAGAAGGCTGCCACACGCTCACCATGAGACCTGATGGCTTCTTGAATGATCAATCGATTTATCTTTACAGATGCTTTCAGACTTATTTCAAATGATTTTGACCGGTCTAATAAAAGATAGCTTTGGTCATCATTGTCCAGAACCTCTTTGGGGCCTTTGGCATCCATTAATAAATCTTTACTGTAAGTATTTCTTATTCGCTTGCCGACTTCTTCAAGCACTTTTACATCTCTATCTGGGAAAAGCCCTTGGGTGTTGGGTGGGATATTAAGCAAGAAAATTGAGTTCCCTCCAACAGCCCTTTCATACATATCAAAAACATCATCAGCACTTCTTACTCCTTGTTCGTGATCGTTTCTGTAAAACCAACCTTCTCTTATGGAGGTATTCGTCTCAGCAGGTTGGTAATGTAAATAATTGGCCTTGAATAATTTTTCCATACCGGCAACATCTTCTCCCGTGATGTCTGCAAAACGATTCATTTGATTGGGGTTTTCCTGGTAGGGGATGACATTCCATTCTTTTTCTCGGGTTTGTCCTGATTCGTTGCCACACCACCTGATGTCTTGTCTGCCAAAAATCACAGCCTCAGGAGCCAGTTTTCTGATTAAGGTTTTCCAAGAAGTGTAATCATATGTCTGGCCACCTTTTCTTTTAGGGTGGGCACCGTCAAACCAGACCTCTTTAATAGGGCCATATTCTGTTAGTAATTCAAAAAGTTGATTCAGGAAATATTCGTTGTAATCATCTACCTCGAATTCGAAAGTTGTTTTGTTTTCAAATGGTCTTCCTTTTACGGTTCTAGGGATGGTTCTTTTCGTTTTTTTACTAAGATTTCCATACAGGCCGGAAGGGTTTTCGATCTGGTACAAATCGGCGGGAGAAAGGTAAACCCCAAGATCAAGGCCATATTTCTCGCAAGAGGCTGCGAGGTCTTTCAGCACATCACCTTTACCATTCCTAAAACCGGTAGACATCAGGCCGTGTGTAGTATACCTTGATTGCCATAAAACAAAGCCATCATGATGTTTGGCCGTAAAAATCACCTTGGTCATGCCGGCAGCTTTCATTGCTTTACACCATTGGTCGGTATCAAGTTCTTTTAAGTCAAAGACCGTTGGATCCTCCATGCCCGAACCCCATTCTTTAGCCGTGAATGTATTTGGGCCAAAATGAACAAAAGCAATGAATTCATCTTTGAGTGCATTGAATTGGTTTTCTGTGGGGATTACATGGGCTGCCTTGATACGGATGCTGTCTTTGGTGTCGTCCTGGTCAATCCTATATGTAGATTTGGGTTCCAGTAAAAGACCTTCTTTAGAAGGGTTGCAAGAAATGGACAGGAGCAGGCACAGGCCTAACAGTAAATTCGTAGGCTTCTTTAAGGTTAAAGGTGAATTCATAATGGAGGTTAGGTTATTTTTTTATTTAAAAAGTCAAACATAATAAAAAAATTTATTTTTCTTTAAAGGGTTTGATCTTATATTAGGTTTTATTCCTTGGGAGGTAAATAATAATTTTCTACCTTGGATTTTGGAAGTAGATCCCTTCACTTTTATAATTTGAAACGAAGAAATGGGTTAATTAGGAGGGTAGGGAAAGAAGGAGAAAGCAAAAGAAAAGGATTTAAATTAGTAGAAAATATTGGCTATTGTAAGGATGATAGTGAATAGGTATGGGTTTGAATAGTAGGGTGTTGGCACTCAATTTATTAGTAAAACAAGTACGTCTATAATAATATGAAAATGCAATTCAAAGTTTTTTTAGCCTTCCTATTGGCCTGTTTTTGCTATCAATCCATGGCCCAGGAATTAGAGATTAAGCCTTATCTACAAGATGTAGAGCCCAATTCTGCTATTGTAATGTGGCAGACTTCAGAAGGAGAGGAAAGTATTGTAGAATGGGGGACAAGCCCCAACTTAAAAAATACTGCTAAAGGAACTGCTGAGGCAATTAATTTTGATAAGGTAAAGGTACATACTGTTAAAATCTCCGGTTTAGATCGTTTTACTGAATACTATTACCGTGTTCGAACAGGAGATGCCGTTTCGGATATCTTTCAATTTAAAACCCCTCCTTTTTCTAATGATGGTGAAGATTTTAAGTTGGTAGCCATGAGTGACATGCAATATGATCACAATCAACCGGATAAATTTAGTGAAGTGGTGAACGAGGGGGTTATCGGTTATCTTGAAAAAGAGTTTGGCGGATCTTTGCCGGACAATTTGGCAATGGTGCTTATTCCGGGTGACTTGGTGCAAACGGGATCTAAATTTTACCAATGGAAAGAACAGTTTTTTAATCCTTCAGAAAAATTATTCTCGGAGGTTCCGGTATACCCTGTGCCCGGCAATCATGAGCGAAATTCGGTGTATTTTTTCAAATACTTCAGTTTACCGGAGAATGGCACTCCGGCCTATGCAGAACATTGGTGGTACAAAGATTATGGCAATACAAGAGTCATTGGTTTGGACTCGAATGATGGTTACAGGGATTTGGGAGAACAATTTGAGTGGTTGAAAAACGTATTGGCAGCCACAGCGAAAGATGATAAAATTGATTTTGTTTTTGCCCAATTACATCATCCCTTCAAATCCGAACTTTGGATTCCCGGGGAAGAGGATTTTACCGGGAAAATTGTGGCAGAATTGGAACAGTTTTCCACCAAAACAGGGAAGCCTAGTATTCACTTTTTTGGACATACTCACGGTTATTCTCGAGGGCAATCCAGAGACCACAAGCACCTTTGGATTAACGTTGCTTCAGCAGGTGGAGCCATAGATAACTGGGGTGAATTTGAAGGAAGGGATTATGATGAATTTACGGTTACTCAGGATGAGTATGGCTTTGTAATGGTGTCAGTAGATGGGAATAGGCAAGACCCTAAATTTACCATTAAGCGGATCAGTAGGGGAAACACGATAGAGAAAAGGGAAAATGAGTTGAGAGATAGTATTACCGTGTGGAGGAAAGAACGCAAACCATCTGCTCCTGAAGCCCTTTCACCCGTTGGTTCAAATGTACCGATAGAAGGAGCCATCTTAAAGGCCGGCAAATTTAACAGCGATTATTCAGGAACCTTTCATGCCGCTTCCCATTGGCAGGTCTCAAAATCAAATGATTTTAAAAATTTAGCCTATGAGAGCTGGCAACAATTTGAAAACTGGTATTATAAAGAAAACCGACAAAAAGACGATGATTTAACCGATGAAAAAACGGAACGATTGAACCCCAATACTACTTATTATTGGAGGGTTCGCTATCGGGATCAAAACCTGAATTGGAGTGATTGGTCCAATGTGGTTACTTTTAATACGGAAAAGGAATGATCATCTTATTTAATAAAATAAAAGATCAATTTGACTAAAAAGTGTATTTGACCCAATTCATGGGTTCAACCGGCCTTGTTTGTCGCTCAATCATAGTGCATTTACCCAAGAAAATTGTTGATCAATTATTTGCTCTTTTTCTTTATTCAGAAATTCAATATAGGCCAAAGCTACGGGTGATAATTTCTTAGATTTAAGCCAAATTAAATTCCACTCAGTGCTTAATGGTAGGCCCTTGACAGGGATAATTTGTAAGTCCTTATTGCTTAATTCATTCCCTATGCCTATAAGCGGCATGATTGAGCAGCCCAATCCTGAAATGACAGCTTGTTTGACTGCTTCATTGGAAGTTAACTCCATTTTTTTACGAGCTGAATAGTTGTTTTTTGTTATGAAGGATTCCATGGCATTTCGTGTTGCGGAGCCTTGCTCTCTAAAGATGAGGGGCATTTCTTCAAATAACTTTTTCTTAGTAAAGCTTTTTTTAATCTCCATGCTACTACTTGACACATAGAAGAGTTTGTTTTCCATTAAAGCTATTTTATTGATTTTTAATTTTTTGGGAAGTACAGAAACTAAGGCAAAGTCGACTTCATTCAATTCCAAACTTTCCAAAACACTTGATTTATTCGTCACATCCATTGTCAAATCAACACCTTTGTTTTGCTTTATAAAACCTGATAAAAAATAAGGCATCACATATTTCCCCGTAGAAACAATAGAGATTTTTAGCCGACCGGAAAGCTGCCCTTTATAGGCAAGGGTTTTATAATTTATGGCATACACCTCGTTGAGAATTTTCTCTGCAGCAATTGCAATCTCCTTTCCGAAGTCAGTGACATAAAGCTGTCTTCCTACTACTTCTGTGAGTGGGATAGGGAATTGATCTTGAAAATTTTTTAACTGAATAGAAACAGCCGGCTGTGTCAGATGTAATGCTTCAGATGCTTTCGTAATGCTTTGTAAATCAGATATTTTAAGAAAAATCTGGAGCTGGTGTAAGGTATAATTCATAAATAATATTTATGTGTATAATAACAAATATAAATAAAAATTAATGATATTAAAAGTTAATCTTTGTGCCGTTAAACAAAATAAAATTATTCAAACAATTAAAATTTAGATAAAATGGACAACAAAGAAACTGCTCAATTAGAAAAAACAACACAAATCATTCAATTGGTAAAAGGAGAGTTTACTCCTTCAGAAGCAACACATGTTCTTATGGGATTGATTAATGAAAAAATCAACTTTCACAAAATCCAAAGACTTCAAATTTGGGAAGGCAATCATGAATCCAAAACAGAGCAATTGGATGGGAGAATTCAAGAGTTAGAATTGGAAAAAAAGAAGGTTCAAGAATTTATAAACTTGTCGAGAGGACTTGGTCAAAAGCTAAATATAAAAGGGGTTCTGGAAATTGCTGTTACCTAATAATCTATTCAAAAGCTTAAAATTCATACCATGGAAAATTCAACGCTTTCAATGCTAGGACTACTTATTCTGATATTGCTGGTCAAAATATCTTATGACCAACATCACCTATTCTTAGACCATATAACAGTAGTTAGTTTCATTCTGGGAATGGCCTATATACATAAAATTTTGCGGGAAAATTTCGAAAATAGGCCAAAAAATGACCAATCTTAAACTTAAAAATCAAATGAAACTAAATCGATAAAAACTTCGAAATGATACCTAAAACGAATTCAAATTTCAAAACCAGCCAAAAAGTTATGGGGGTGGATTTTAGCTTAAAGAAGCCATTTTCTATTCGACTTGTAACTTTTTTGTTATGGTTCCTATTTATAGGGAACGCCCTATTCCTTATCTTTTACTTCAATGGTATGCCTGAATTAACTTGGAGGAATGTTTTCAGAATCAATGGCTTCACAATTTTGATCTGGACTACCGTCAGCTTTTTTAGTGCAATCTTATGCAGTTATTCAGGTAAATATCTGATGGGATTTAAATTCCATTCCAGATTTATGTGGCTGTGCTTATGCTTTTCCTTGTCTGTAATGCTAGTAGTTATGGCTCAGCACATTCTTCTCTTAATTTTTAGCTGGTTGATTATGGGGGTGCTAATGGCTCAATTGATTGGAATTGATAAAGATTGGGGAGAAGCACGAGAGGCTGCTAAATTTACACAAAAGTACTTTTTAGCAGGAACAGGCTTTCTATCAGTGGGTTTGATTCCATTGGCTTTGTATAGCGGACAATATACAATAAGTGGTATAGCTGAAGTGGTTGATGACATTCCATTTTATCTATTGCAGCTCTCTGCCATTTGTGTGATCGGGGCCGCCATCGTACAATCAGCCATGTATCCTTTTCATCGCTGGCTGCTTTCTGCAATGACTGCGCCAACGCCTGCTTCTGCTCTTATGCACGCAGGATTTGTCAATGGAGCGGGTATTTTGTTGGCCCTTTTCTCTAGCTTGCTTTTAGCCTCCGACACCATGAATATTTTGTTTATTGTTGGAGGGTTTACTGCCATTATTGCTCAGTTTACAAAGTTGCTGCAAGTCAATGTCAAACAAAAGTTAGGTTGCTCTACCATTGCCCAAATGGGTTTCATGATCATGCAATGCGGCTTGGGGTTCTTTAATGCTGCAGTGGTTCATTTAATTCTACATGGGTTTTATAAAGCATACTTGTTCTTGTCCTCCGGAGAAGAAATAGCACAGACAAAACCTGAGCAACCAAAAACATTAAGAATCCGACCATTGCAAGGAGTAGTTGTTTTGTTTTTTGGAGGGCTGGGAGCTTATCTGTTTGCAGACTGGACAGGGAAAGGACTGTTATTAAATAGTGGTTTATTGTTGACCATCATAGTGGCCATTACGATAGGTCAGGCAACTTATAATATCGTAAAGGAGCAGAGCCTTTCAGCGATACAGAAAATAATAGTACCACCAATGCTTTTTATAGCAGGAATAGGGCTTTACGCCTTGATGTACAATGGAGTATCCATGCTCATGGCCAATATGCCTAAGATTTCGGAGCCTTTACCACTGACATCTGTACAAATCATTTTTGGTGCGATTTTTCTAATCGGCTTTTTCATTATGAAACTTGGGGTTTATAAAAAGTTTCCTTGGGTTTATGTCAAATTGATGAATTTGTCTCAACCGAATAAAAAATCAGTTCTAATGTATAAATCAAAATCAATATGAACCAGGATCTATTAAGCAGTATTGATAAAGCCGTGGAAGTAATAGGCACAACCTGGCCTTTGTATACTTTTGTTGCTTCAAATCCTTTGGCAGGGTATGAAAAAGCGTCTTTTTTTGATGCTGTCAGTGCAGCCCAAAAACAATTTAGTGCAAATGCTTTTCCGACAGCAAAACATTATCGTCAGGCTTGGGAAAAAGGAGATATTGATTTGGAGGTTCTGGATCACCTTCTAAAAGAAAATGGCTTACCTCAACGGCCTGAAAAATACCTTAAACTGTTGGAAGGGGTACAGTTCTCAGAGGAAGTGAACGGCAATCATAAAGTGGATCGTTTGATGGTAAAATGGTTGTCCGCCTTTATGGATGAAGGACTTGCCGAATGGGAAATGCCGTTTAAAAGTGAAGGTTTTTATTCTGCATGGAGACTATTGGCTATCTACGATTCAGAATTAGGCTATACCTCCTTGAAAGACATTCCAAAAACCAGTACGGCGGCATTGGATCAATTGTTAAGTGATTTTACTGAAAAAGACTATTTCAACATTTGTACCCATCATTTTGCATCATTGCCTGGATGGATAGGATACATCAAGCATCGTAAAGAATCCAATTCTGATTGGCAGCAGGACTTCCCGATCCATTTGATGGATTATTTAGCTGTGCGATTATGGATTTCCAAAAAAATGAATGTACCCATTTTACCGGAAGTAAATGAGGTTCATACAGACTCTTTTCTACTTAAGCTACAATATGTATGGCTTCAGGCCTGGGAGCAAAGTTGGCAGAATCAATTGGCCATAAAACTTGAGAATGGCGCTAATGCTACACAAACACCGAAAAAATCATCTCTTCCTGATGCCCAAATGGTGTTTTGTATCGATACCCGTTCTGAATTAATCCGTAGACATATTGAGTCCAAAGGGAATTACGAAACCTTTGGTTATGCAGGCTTTTTCGGAATTGCAATGGATTACCAAAGTCTTGAGGACGAAATTTCCCGAAAATCCTGCCCTCCAATTGTGTCTTCGGCCTATACGGTTTCGGAATCAGCCCAAGTAGATAAAAAAGGGCAGTTTCTCTCCTTAGAAAAAGAAAATAGTCGCAGGAAATTTGGTAATTATTTTCTTAAACGAATGAAAAACATGTTGCCTTCTGCTTTTGGATACGTGGAATTTTCAGGTGTTTTTTACGGACTTTCACTTTTGGCAAGAACAATAATGCCGGGTGTAATCTACCGAAAAAATCAGCAAAGAATTTCTCAGATGGAAGCCACTTGCCAACCTGATATAATTAAAAAAAGTCAGGGAAATACCGATATACCCGGACTTTTATTGGAAGAAAAGGTGTCCATTGTTAAATCAGCCTTTGACCTTATGGGCTGGAATGAGTTTGCTCCTTTGGTATTATTTGTAGGGCATGGAAGTCATTCTGCCAACAACCCTTTTAGCTCAAGTTTAGATTGTGGAGCATGTGCTGCAAGCCCCGGACGACACAATGCAAGGATGCTGGCAAAACTGGCTAATTTGTTGCATGTAAGAAAAGCATTGGCCAACGTTCATGGTATTTATATTCCAGAAAACACCTTGTTTTTGGGGGCAGAACACAATACTACCACAGATGAGATTGTATTGTTTGACTCGGAAGCACCAGAGACACATCAAATGCTTATAGAGGATTTGAAGGTTAACCTTTGGAAAGCACAGCAAAGTGCCACAAAAAACAGACTTGGTACCAATGGGGATAGTCTTTCTAAGGCCCAAGAAAAAGCAAACAATTGGGGGGAAACACGTCCGGAATGGGGACTTGCAAAAAACGCAGGCTTTATTGTGGGGCGACGAGAATTGACCAAAAATACTGATCTTGACAGTCGCTGCTTTCTTCATTCTTATGATTGGGAATTGGATACTACAGGCAAAGCCCTGGAAGCCATCATGCAGGGACCCATGGTGGTGACCCAATGGATCAATAATCACTACTACTTTTCTACGGTGGATAATAGCAGCTATGGAGGAGGATCAAAAATTACCCATAATATTACAGGTAAATTTGGTGTGGTACAAGGGAATGGGGGAGATCTCAAAATGGGGCTTCCGCTTCAATCTTTGTACAGTTCCGATAATGACATGTATCATCAGCCTTTGCGATTGACGGTGACGATTCAAGCTCCCATCAATCGGGTAGCAGATATCTTGAGAAGAAACAGTCACCTAAAATCACTTCTTGACAACGAGTGGATTTACCTTTTGGTGATGGATCCCAATAAAAATAATAAAATAACTAAATACAAAAAGGGATTGCTATGGGAGCCTTTATCCAATAACACCACAAGTGCCTTGCGAAATCCAATGTCTCGTTCAACTTTAACTGAACTTCCTATTTAATCCGAAAGTAAAAATGCTGGGAGGCTATTTTCATTGACCACTAAGTTTTGGGATATTGTTGTTCCATGCACAACAATATCCCTTTTATTTAAGCAATAGGTGATAATATTTTTGGTGGATAAGTATATTAGTTTAGCCTTTTGATTGAAGATGAATTTTACTCGAAAAGCTTAATAGAATTCATTAAACCCTTCTCAATAAAGATTTGGGATTCCGAATAGGGAAGATTTTATTCTTTATAAATGGTGATGCTCCGTTTCTCTTCTGTAATGGTTCCGTTTTGATCCGTAACGATGATAAGGAAATCATAAAAGCCTTCCACGGCATCTTCCGGAATATCAAAATGCTTGTGGACGGTTGTATTTCTTGCTCCTTTGTATTCTTCCCAGATTAATTCGAAGTCCCAATAAGTTTCATAACTTTCTTCGGCAATTGGGTTAATTTGAATTTTTACTAGTTCAATTAATTCGCCGGCAAGGAGGTCTGCGTTCAGGTGAAAATCCTCACCAATCACCCCAATTTCATCATTGTTTAACCCGATTTCAACATTATCTATGCTGGGTGATGGCAGGTTGGGTTCGGCTTCTTCCTGACATGAACCTAATGCTAAAACAGCTATAATGGCTAATAGGAAATGCTTGAATTCTTTTTTCATGGTTTGAATAAAATTGATTTAAATGTATTTCAGTGAAGCGAGTAGGTGTTTATAGCGCCGGCATATGGCGTTTTGTTGAGGGGGATTTTCTATAAACTACTCTGCAACACCATTGCAAATATATGTCATATTATGAGTGAAACAATGTTGCAAATGGAATTTTTCAATTAAAAGAAATATTCCGCTTCAAAGCGGTATAAAACCTTGTAAATGCAATATTATTGCATTATGTTTGTGCAATCTTATTGCATTATTTAACCAGTAAAAATTATTGAAAATGAGAAGACTTAGACAAGCATTTTTGATTCCGCTTTTGGCTTTGGCATTGTTTGCCTGTCAGGAAGAGGAAGACATTACCTTTGATCCCCCGGTGGTCTCCACTTTTGAAATGGGTGAGGGAAGCTCACATTCTACAGAACCAGTGGCCTACCGTGGAATGGATTTGCATATGGAGGCTACCATTCTTGCATACGCCAATGTGGAGTCTATTAAAGTGAGTATTCATGCACATGATCTGGAAGTGGGCGAAGGAGAAGTCGAGTGGGACTTTGAAGAAGTCTACACGGATGCTAAATATTTGGTAAAGAACCCTGAGTTTCATGAGCATATAGATATCCCTGCAACAGCTCCTGCAGGAGAATACCATGTAGTATTGGAAGTTACAGATACTGCAGGTAACATTACTGAAATGGAGGGTCATTTAGAAATAAGAGAATTGATTCATGTCAGTGGATTCGAAATGGATGCCGAAGTGGTAAGGGGAGAAGATTTCCATGTTGAGTTTTTAATTGGTGCAGCCAATGGGATTCATACCATTACTGTTGACATTCATGCCCATGGTCTTACTGCTGGTGCAGGAGAGGTGGTTTGGGAAATGGAGGAAGTTTTTGAAGAAGGATACCACGAGTTGTATGAGGTCGAATTTCATGAACACATAGATGTTCCTGCCAATGTCACAGCAGGGGAATACCATGTGATGTTTATCATTGAAGATGAGGATGGAAATGAAGTTGAATTTGATACACATATTGATGTGTTAAACGAATAAAAGAAGGGTTGTACAATGATTGAAAAAGAGCCGGGTTTATCCGGCTTTTTTTTATTTTAGGTGTGGGGAAGTGATTTTGTCAGCATTGTTGCAGAAAAAAGGGCAACAATACCGCCAAAATCAATTGACTATATATTTTGTTTACCATGGGTTGACACCACGCGGTTATTATTGTTGAAGCCCAATAGGCTTTTATGCGTTTAAATATGACGACTTACCGGCTATAATCATTTTATCCAATGAGGGATTTACGGATAGCCTATAACTTCACAATTAACGAAACTTGGATGGACACCCTTGGATGGGTTGAAAGATGATTTTGTCAACATTGTTGTGGAAAAAGGGGCAACAATACCGCAAAAATCGGTAAGGCCTCCCATCTTCAGCATGTTAACTTTGGTTGCAAGGAAGTCCATTTTTATAATGAATGGTGAAGGCTTAGTATAAACTGGTTTCTATTGGATAAGTTGGCAATTTGTCGCATACCTCCAAGTTGAATTTTTAAGTCATTTTTTATCAGGTAGCCAAGACCGGCGTAGGTCCTGTTTCGGTCAAATATTTCTACTCCCTGTTCATTCCCTATGTTTTTTTCACCATTGAGAAATAGTTCATCATAGAAAGCCAGGTAAATCGCCCCTTTTTCCAAATTGGTTTTATTCAAAGGCACATTGAGGAAAATAATATACCTGAACCTTGTTCTAAAATCTTGGTCTGCAACAAACCTTTGCTCATAGCGAAAACGGTGGGTGGTATAAAAGCGCCTACTTAGTTTGATGGGAAATAAGATTTCCTGATAAATTCTGTTCTCAACCTTACTTGTATGGTCTTTACCCTGCTGACCAAATGTGATATTGGCAAAACCCAGGGTGAATTTCACACTTGCTTTCTTAGGTTTATAGGTCAGCCCGGCCCTAAACAGCAGTTGCTCCATATCATCTGTTTTATTCCAACTGTGGTATTGAAGGTCACCCTGTAATCCCCAAGGGCTTTCTTTAAATGTGGTATTGAAAAAATACATGTACCAGGCTCCGGTTTGGTCACCTGTTGTCTGAGCCATTGACTTGAAATTGAACAGCAATGCAAAACCTACTGCAAGTAATACGTTTCTGCTTTTCATAATTAAAGCTGATTGGGATGAATCCGTACGTCTGCTGTTATTCTGGGAGGGAGATAGTGGAAACCCACCTAATTCGGTGGGCATTCACTGCCTGTAAATTTAAACATATTTTTTATACATGCCCATGGATCAAAGCTTTCTTTCTTGCCTAATCTATCCCTTATCCATAGGCGCAAATAGAAGTTTATGTAAAAATTGCAATTTGAATAGGGTTTTTAAAAATTATGGTGAAGGCTGAGCTGTAATTGGTTTTTACTCCATTGATCAGTCGATTGTCTCATGCCTCCCAGTTGAACTTTCAAGTCATTATTGATCATGTAGCCAAGGGCCACATAAAACCTGTTGCGGTCAAAGATTTCAACCGTATTTCCATTTCCTATACCTCTTTCGCCATTGATGAAAATTTCATTGTAAAGGGCCAGGTAGACAGTGTTTTTTTCCATGGCCGCTTTATTCAAGGCGATATTTAAAAATAAATTGTACCGAAAACGGGTTCTGAAGTCCTGGTTTTCTACAAAGCGCTGCTCATAGCGAAACCTATGGGTAGCATAAAATCGCTTGCCAAATTGGGAGGGGAACAGGGCTTCTTGATAGATCCTGCTCTCCATGGAAGTGCTTTTATCATCGCCGTAAACTCCCGAGGTAATATTGGCATAGCCCAATGTGAATTTGATGTTTGTTTCCTTGGGCTTGTAAGTTAACCCTCCCCGCAGCAACAATTGCTCAAGGTCTCCCCCCTTGTTCCAGTTGCGGTGCTGAATGTCTCCTTGGAAACCCCATTGGCTGTCATTAAAGGTGGTATTGAAAAAATACATGTACCAAGCTCCGGTTTTGTCCTGGTTGATCTGGGCTTTTCCGGAAAAAGGGATGAGTAGTACAATAAGAAAGGGTAGAAGGGCTAATTTGTTTGTCATTTTGTAAAGCAAATTACAAGGATAGGTTTAAAATTGGGTTGATAAATTTTTCTAAGCCAAAAGGCTAGTGTGGTATTGAAATAAATGATAAAGATAGTTTAAAAAGTTGACCCTTCCAATGGGCAGAAGAGTACTTGTCTCTACCTATGGTTTGTTCCCATTACCAGTTAATAAGGATTTATTCCAGGTCAGGTAATAGATTGTCCTTTGCCTGTTTCGGGTTTAAAACTATAAATGGGAGAGTAAATTTAGAGTAACTCCGTTTGGGTCTTTCACAAAAAATCGCCTTACGCCCCAGTCTTCTTCAGTAATTGGATAGCTAATTTTTATATTTTGTTGTTGGGCTTTTGTGTACCATTGATTAATGTCTGAAACTTCTATGGATAAGAATATAGCGGAATTGTCAAGAGGGGCATTGTCCTTGTTTTGAAGAATTGAAATTTGTGCTGTAGGGTTATCCTTGGAGACAAAGGTCAACACCCAACCCATGTCCATGGCCAATTCCATGTCCAGAAAATCGAGGTAAAAGCGTTTGCTTTCTGCCATGTTGTTTGAATAAATATTGGGTACGATTCTTCGCATGGTATTTTCGTTTTAAATGGTTTGTTGTCAAAGATAAAAATATCTAATCCAAGTGATTTTGTCAGCATTGTTGCGGAAAAAAGGGCAACAATACCGCCAAAACCGGGATGTGTGGCTCATTTATACCAAGGGCTGACACCCTTGGCTGAGATATTGCGCCCCTTTGGGGCTTGGTTTTGTCTAAGGAGTTAATTTGCGATTTTGGCAAGGTATGGACGTTGAGATTTTGTCAGCATTGTAGCAAAAAAAAATGGCAACAATACCGCCAAAATCAATTGACGATATATTCCTTTTACCGTGGGTTGACACCACACGGTTATTATTGTTGAAGCCCTATAGACTTCTTTATGCGTTTAAAAATGACGACTTACCGGCTATAATTATTTTATCCAATGAAGGATTTACGGATAGCCTATAACGTCATAATTAACGAAACTTGGATGGACACCCTTGGATGTGTTGAAAGATGATTTTGTCAGAATTGTTGCGGAAAAAAGAGCAACAATGCCGCCAAAATCAGGGCGTATACTTTACCTGATTTCCAAGGGTTGTCACCCTTGGCTACAAAAATGTCACCCCTATTGGGGTTTTGGGAACGTAAAGGATTCTATAAAATGCAGGAAATGCAAGATTGGGTTGAAAGATGATTTTGTCAGCATTGTTGCGGAAAAAAAGGGCAACAATGCCGCCAAAATCGGGATGTGCTTCATATGAATTTTACCACGGTTGACACCCCTTTCTACAAAAATGTCACCCCTATTGGAGTTGTTGGAACGTATAGGATTCCGGTGTAATCTTAATAACTCGGGAGGTTTGAAAAAAAATAATCCTAGCAGAAATAAATGTGGATAAATTAAACCCTACTTGATCCAAGCGGTATTTTCTCGGCAGTGGTTTCCTAGGTTTCGGGTCAAAAAAATGGTCTCAATAAGATTTTTTGTGAACGCTATTTGTATGAAAAGACGCTGAATAAAAAACGCTTTGGTCCAAATTGATTAGCGCCTATAGAATAAACCACTCAGCACTATTTTGGATAATTGGGTTAATAATTTTTTCACAGAAAATGAATAAAATAGTTGAATAGGGCTGAAAATCAAGGACTAATTACTTTTTGCTCAATGGATGCTTCTGCAGGGCATGGTCAGGGACTTTTAAACATGTTTAACCGGATTTTAGTTAGGGTGGCATGAAAAATTAATTGACAGCTTTGGGATTTTTGGAATGGCTTGACTAAGCCCTTCAGATAAACTGGCATAAAATTTATGCATTATATAAATATAAATTATCAATTAGTTTGGATTCCATCGATTAAAACAGAACGGGTATGATTACGACAGCCAATGAGATAAAAATTGCCAATGATATTGTGGCAACGATAGGAGAGACTCCCCTGGTGCGTTTGGACAAACTTTTTCCGAGCAGCGGGGCATCCTTCTATGGGAAATTAGAAGCGGCCAATCCTTCAGGGAGCCTGAAGGACAGAACCTCTATTTTTATGCTCAAAAGAGCACTTGAAGAAGGAGAAATAAAAAAAGGAGATACCATTATTGAATCCAGTTCCGGCAATATGGCTTTAGGCCTTGCCCAAGCCTGTATCCATTATGGCTTAAAATTAATCGTGGTGGTAGACCCAAATTTGAATGCCCATACCGAGAAACTACTGAAGGCCTATGGCGCCCGTTTGGAATACGTCAAAGAACCTACAAAAAAGGGAAGTTTCCTTGCCGCCCGCCTGGATAGGGTGCAAGAGCTTTTGCAAGACATACCCAATAGTTTCTGGACCAACCAATATGGAAATCCCAACAATCCCTTGGCACACCATAAAACCATTGAGGAAATATTGAGAGACTTGGGTGGAGCTGTGGATTATCTTTTTGTTTCCACCAGTACCTGTGGGACTTTGATGGGCTATGCCAATTATATTGCAGAGAATAATCCTTCTACCAAAATAATAGCGGTGGATGCCATTGGAAGTGTCTTGTTTGGAGGTAAAGCAGCACCAAGATTGATACCCGGACATGGTGCAGGAGTGCAGTCACAGTTTATTGATAAGAAAAAATTTGAAGGACATATAAAGGTAAGTGACCTGGATTGTGTAGAAGGCTGCTGGTCTTTGCTTAAAAAAGAAGGGGTGCTCTGTGGAGGATCTACAGGAGGAGTAATTGCTGCCATCAACAGATACATCAAATACATCCCCAAAGACAGTAATTGTGTGTTTCTTTTGGCAGACAGGGGAGAGCGTTACCTCGATACCATTTATAATAAGGATTGGATAGCGGAGCATTTCCCGAAAAGGAAAATGAAATTAAATTCTTCCATTGGATGGTAAAGGCAGTGCAAGCGGAGGAGCAAGCAGCTTCTAATATAGCCATCGTGGGCTTCGGACCCAAGGGGTTCTATGCTTTTGAACGCTTGGTGGCGCAGTTGAAAGCTCGCAAAGTCAAAAAACCGATCGCAATACATCTGTTCAATCAAAATGAATTCTTTGCAGCGGGTAATGTTTACCGTCCTGATCAGCCATCATATCTGCTGATGAATTATGCAAATAGCAATATCAATTGCTGGACAGATGAGGTACCGGTGGCCATTCTTGAAAATACACAGGACTTTGTAAGCTGGCTGCGGGGCAAACCTGCCTATTCAAGTGAGGCAAAAGCTGAAGCCTTTGCGCCCCGAGCGAGGGTAGGTACTTATTTGATGGAAAGTTTTACTCGTCTATGTAGTCATTTGCCTGATAATATTGAGCTGGTAAAACATGTACGAACGGTTACGGATATTGAAAGGACAGGAAAAAAATACCGACTTTTTTCCGAAGGGAATAAACCGAATGCCTATCCGGAATTTGATAAAATTATTTTGACTACCGGACATTTAGGATGTGGGGCCGGCTTCCTGGAAGAAAACCTTTCCAATCACTATATAGATTTTGTTTACCCTACTCAAATGGCTTTAGGGCATATTGAATCCGGTGCAAAGGTGGCGATAAAAGGATTTGGTCTCACATGTATTGATGCCCTATTAGCCCTTACCGAAGGAAGAGGTGGGGAGTTTTCGTTGAATAAATCGGGTAAAATGACCTATAAGCAATCAGGAAAGGAGCCCGGTAAAATTTATATCTATTCCAGAACAGGTCTTCCCATGATGCCGCGTACAGGCCATACAGAAATTAAGCAGCCACTTGTTTTTTTTACGGCAGAGCGAATGGCAGCTCTAAAGGACTCCAAGCCTGTTTCCTTCGATAAGGCCATCCTTCCCTTGATTATCAAAGAATGTACGATAAGTTATTACCGGGTGCTTTTTAAGAATTACCGATGGAGGTTGCTGGTGCTTCCAAAATTTGAAGGTATTCAGGAGCAGATTGAAGTTTTTCACCACTACTATCCTGAAGCCAAAAGGTTTAATTGGGGAAAATTATTGGATCCCTTTACCGACCAAGCCCAATTGACCCATGGAAAAGTTGCAGACTATATTGAAAAGTTACTTGTGGAAGCCGAAAAAGGGCCCGAGGAAAGCCCTTTAAATGCAGCTTTTGCTACTTGGCGAAGGATAAGTGCAGTATTCAATGAAGTCTACAGTTTTGGCGGGCTGGATGCTGCTTCCCATCAATTGTTTGACAACAATTATTTTGGTCTTTTTAACCGTATCGCTTATGGTCCTCCGGTAAAGAACCTAAAAAAAATGCTGGCACTTGCCAATGCAGGTATAGTGGATTTCGGTTTTGTGAAAGGGGCCATTTTTAAAATTGATGGATCTGGTGAGAACTATGGTGTATTGAAGGTAGGTGGTCAGAAAGAGCAAGTCATCGACTTCCTGATCAATGCTCGGATTCCCAGAAATAATGGCAATAACACGCCAAGTCCCCTTTACCGTTCCATCTTGCAAAAGGGTATCGGTAAAAATTTCCAGAATTCTAGTGGGGGCACTTATACACCCGGTTGCATGGATATGGATAGCCAAGGGCGATTGATTGAAGCAGGTGGAAAAGTGAATGAAGGGATTGCCCTTTATGGCACGCCTACTGAGGGGCTGTGCTTGGACAATGATACCTTGTCCAGAAAACGAAATAATTTGGCTTCCCAATGGGCAAAAGATGTTGCCCAATTTATTGCGCTTAAAGAAATAGAAAAAAATTGTATTGAAAATGAATCCTAACTATACCAAAGGTAATCCGAATGCAGGCCTGACGCCCATTACTTCCCCATGGATGCACTGCATATTTGAAGACCAGAAAATCATCAAGGAACTGATTGAAAAGCATGGTTCTCCCATCAACCTGCACCATCTGCCCTCCTTTTCCGATAATATTGCTTCCTTTAAAAAGCTTTTTGAAAGCTATGAATTAAAGCATCAAATCTACTATGCACGCAAGGCCAATAAATCCAAATCTCTAGTAAAACAGGCTTTGGAGGTAGGCATAGGTGTGGACACAGCCAGCTTAAAGGAACTGGAACAATCCCTCGCGATGGGTGGAACCGGGAAAAACCTGGTACTTACTTCTGCCATTAAAACCAAGGAACAGTATGCCTTGGCCATACAAGCCCAAGTGCCGATCGTCTTGGACAATGAGGATGAATGTAAGCAAGCCCAAAGCATAGCAGAGGAACTGAATAAAAAGGCCATTATGGGTATTCGCATAAGCGGTTTTACGGTGGAAGGGAATAAGCTTTACAGTCGTTTTGGCTTTGATATAGCTGCTGTGGAGGCCTTTATTCTGGAAAATTTCGGGGAAAAAGGGCGTTTTAAAAACCTCTCTATTCAGGGTTTTCACTTTCACCTGGACGGCTATTCTACCCTTCAGCGTGGCAAAGCTTTGTCTGATTGTTTAACCTTGGCCAAGCGACTCAAACCGTCGGGCTTCCCCATTGCTTTTATAGATATGGGGGGAGGGATATTGATGAACTACCTGGAAAGTGAGGAGCAATGGAAAGCCTTTGATCAGGCCTTGCAGGAAGGGGTGAAGAACAATAAGAATCCGCTAACTTTCAATGGGCATGGCTTGGGCTATGAAATGATCAACAATAAGTTAACAGGAAAACTCAAAACCTACCCCTATTATAACAGCATCAATGGCACTACATTCTTAAAAGAGGTGCTGGACTATAAAGATGCGGAAACTCAAGAAAGCAATACCCAAAGGTTAAAGGCCATGCAGGTGGAAATCCGCATAGAACCGGGCCGTTCCCTGCTTAACCAAACGGGGATGACCCTTGCCAAGGTAGCCCATAGGAAACAGGATGCTAAAGGAAAATGGCTGGTAGGTTTGGAAATGAATATGAGTCAGATGATGAGTTCCAGTGAAGATTTTTTACTGGATCCCTATGTGATGTATGCGGGTAAATCAGAGTCAAACGCGCCTGTAGATGTGTTTTTCACTGGTGCCTATTGTTTGGAAAGAGATGTGCTGCTCAAGCGAAAAATCTCCCTGCCCCAATTACCTGCCATAGGTGATTATGTGGCTTTTGTCAATACCGCCGGCTATATGATGCACTTTTTCGAAACCGAAGCCCATCTTTTTGAGCTGTCCCAGAATTTAAGTTTTAGTACTAAAGATAAGTTGGCGGTAGCTGATTTTGTGGAAGATGATTTGATTTAAGTTTTTTTATAGAAATTTTTAATGTAATCGCAATTCGAGGGGTATGGTAGGAATGCTAAAACTACGAGGCAGCGTTGGGCCTTGTTTTAGGAGTTTTCTTTTGGCTAGATTTTTCTTTGGTTCGTTTTTTTTATTAATGTTTACCCTGTTTTATTCAGGGCTTGTCCTGACGCGCAGCAAGTCAGGAGAAGACCCCACCGCTGAGTATCTTTTCGGCTAAAATTTAAGGCCACCCGCACACAGGCAAACTCTGGTATTTTAGGTTTTTTCTATTTTGTTGATTTTTGGATGATACCTCAACCAAAAACTTCGGCAGACAGTGCCTGTGCCCTTGCCATACCCTGCTTAAATTTCTTTACGCCTAATAGCTACAAGGCGGAAAATTATTAATAAACTATTCCAAGAATGTCAATTTGTATTAAAATAGTGGTGACTTTTGTTTTAGTTGGTGAAAATTGGCTTTTTTAGAACTGTTGACTGAGCTTTTCGAAGTCATAGAGGTGCCGAATATAACTGAGAAGCTCTTGTATAATAGAAAGTTGAAAACTTTCATCATGATGGGTCCAAGTTACGCTCCGCTAAACTTAGACCAGAAAGGGGCATAGGTGATTTTGTGGCTTTTGTCAATACAGCCGGTTATATGATGCACTTTTTCGAAACCGAAGCCCACCTTTTCGAACTGTCTCAAAATTTAAGTTTTACCACTAAAGATAAGTTGGCGGTAGCTGATTTTAGTGAGGATGATTTGATTGGGTAAGTTTTTTCAATGTGTTTGCTTATTAATGGATAAATCACATGGATTGTTAATCCATGGTTAAACATTGGTTTGAAAGGTCTGTTTTGGGACATTGAAAGATTGAAATTTTATCCGTATTCAAAGTCAAAAGTATTGATCCATTTCCAGTAAAATGTCCCATTTATTGATATAAATCGGGACATTTAGGTGGGTAATGTTTTTAAATTGTCCCATTTATTTGCTATTTTTGGGACCATGGTAGATTTAGAAACAATAGAGAATAAGGTTAATAAAGGAGAAGTATTTTTTATTTCCGACTTTACCAACTTAGGTAATTATGAGGCTACACGTAAATCTTTGCAACGCTTAACAAAAGATGGATACATTGAACGAATTGCGAAAGGGATTTACTTTTTACCTAAAAAAAACGAGCAATTGGGCGTCATATACCCACATGCCGAACAAATTGCAAAAGCAATTGCCAAGCGTGATAAAGCAAGAATTATTGCCACAGGTTCTACAGCCTTAAACCTATTAGGTTTATCATCACAAATACCTTTGAAGGTAGTTTTCTTAACTGATGGCACAGCTAGAAAGATAAAAGTGGGTAAGCACACCATTGAATTCAAAAAGACAAATCCAAAAAACCTTAGCATTAAGCACCAATTAACCAACCTGATAATTCAAGCATTGAAATCAATCGGTGAAAAGAATGTTACACAAGACCAACTTAATCATTTACAGAAAATAATCGACCAAAGTGGGGACCGAGAACTTGTTTATCAAAATCTAAAAGATGCACCTGTGTGGGTTCAGAAAAAAATTTTAGATAAATGAAGAACTGGCTTTCATTACCAAAAGAGGTGCAAACGGAATTGTTTACACAGATTGGAGTAAAAACAAATCTACCTCCACAAGCAGTTGAAAAAGATGCTTGGGTCACGCTAATGTTACGAATGTTATTTACCTCTAATTTGACTAATCATTTGATATTTAAGGGAGGGACTTCTTTGAGTAAAGCTTTCAATTTAATTCACCGATTTTCAGAAGATATTGACTTAGGGTTGGACCGAAAATATTTAGGTTTTGAGGGAGAATTATCGAAAGGACAAATTCGAAAATTGAGAAGGGTTCGCCATTCTTTCGTTTCTCAGGATTTGACTGAATTGCTCATAAAACAATTATTCCGGCACGGTGTTGAAGAGCGTTTATATGAAGTTGTAGTTGAAAACACACAGGTGTCTGACCAAGACCCTGAGACCATAATTATTAATTACCAATCGCTATTTGGAGAGATTGCCTAACTCCCAAAAAGGATTTTGATTGAGGTTAGCGCTAGGTCTTTAATTGAACCTAATCAAGAGGTCAATATCAAGTCGTTTATTGATGAACATTATCCTAAAACAGATTTTGCTGAAAGTGAATTTACGGTTCATGCGACCAATCCTCAAAAGACATTTTTAGAGAAGCTTATTTTATTGCACGAAGAATTTGAAAAACCAACGGAAAAAGTCAGGCATTTGAGAATGTCTAGACATTTCTATGATATTGGACAAATACTGGATTCAGAATTTGGTAAAGAGGCATTGAAAAACACTAAACTTTTTGACAGTATTGTTGCCCATAGGAGTGTTTTAACACCTATGAAAGCAACAAATTACGAAACACTTACTTTGCAAAGTCTACGGATTATTCCACCACATGAGCATTGGGATAACTATAAATCCGATTACAGTGAAATGCAAAGAAACATGATTCATTACGATCCACTTGATTTTGAGACACTGCTTAATAAAATCGACAATGGATTGAAATAGCATCAAATATGATAATATTTAAACGAGGTGCTAGACTTGGAATCAGGAGTTGCTAAAAGACTTAGGCCTGGAGATCAGAATAGAACCCGGCCGTTCCCTGCTTACTCAGACAGGAATGACCATTGCCAAAGTAGCGCATAGAAAACAGCATGCTAAAGGAAAATGGCTGGTAGGATTGGAGATGAACATGAGTCAGATGATAAGTTTCAGTGAGGATTTTTTACTGGATCCCTATGTGATGTATGCCGATAATGCGGATTCAAATGCACCTGTAGATGTATTTTTCACGGGGCCTATTGTTTGGAAAGAGATGTGCTGCTCAAGCGAAAAATTTCCCTGGCCCAACTCCCTGCTATAGGTGATTTTGTGGCTTTTGTCAATACAGCCGGTTATATGATGCACTTTTTCGAAACCGAAGCCCACCTTTTCGACCTGTCCCAAAACTTAAGTTTTAGAAGTGAGGGTAAGTTGGCGGTAGCTGATTTTAGTGAGGATGATTGGATTGGGTGATTTTTTTTAGAAAGTTAAATTTTTTCACCTGTCCAACCATATTATTTTTTGATTTAATTACAATATGCTTAGGTATAGTCTTTTAAAACCTCAATAGATAAGGTGTATTGAGGTGTATATTTCTGCAATTCAAAATATTTTTCTTCCGTTTAAGTAAAAGTGACTTTATGCTGCTTGAATTTTTGTCCTAAATAGTTAATTTGATGTTTTATAAGCTAAATGGGGTGGGTGGATAGTAGATATATACGTAACTCCTCCATAAAACTTGTTTATATACAAATGTTAGCGATAACCAAATAAAATGAAAATGAACAGTCTTATTCTCATATTACTCTTCTTGGCATTTACTGTTTATTTAGCAGTTAAATCAGGTGTTGCTCAAAACAAAAACTTAGCAAACAAAATCGAAGAACATGAAAGAAGATTTCCTGATACCACAAAGCAATATGTATGGAAAGACTATAATCCTATAACAAAAGAGGAATTCAAAAATGCCTTTGACGAAGAAGGCCTTACGGAGAAATGGAGCTATTTTGAAAAGCATCTCAAACCAGAAACACGTTTAAGTATCCAAAACGTTACCGAAAATGAAATTGAAATTGGCCAGACTAAAATTGGAGGAAGACCAGATTTACCAAAAGAAATTGAATGGCCAAAACAAAACAATGGCAAACACTTAGCATTTTTAGCCCAAATTAATCTAAGGGAAGTTAATAATGTAGAATTAACTCTTCCTGATCAAGGAATAATTTACTTTTTCTATAGCGAAGATCAAGAGTTTTGGGGTTACTCAAAAGAAAATGCCAATGACTTTAGAGTTATTCATTCAATGACCACAAAGGAATTAGAAAGAAGAGAAATACCAACAACTCTTACAACGCTGAAAAACGGCATGTATCTGCCGTGTAAGGTAGAATACATTAATTCTTATAGTCTGCCAAATTGGGAACATGAATTTGTTAGTGAGCAATTTAAAGATATAGACAATGATCCCTATATAGATATCTCATCTTCTGGCGAATACATTACGAAACTTGGTGGACACTCAATAAATGTTCAAGGAACAATGGAATATGAATGTGAAATGGTTGATAGAGGATATGATTGGAATAGTGTCCCACCAAGTGAAAAGGATCAAATAAAAGAAAGTCAATATCAATGGCAACTACTATTTCAATTGGATAGTGAAAATGAAGCACAAATGATGTGGGGAGATGTAGGTAAATTATACTTCTGGATCAAAGAAGAAGATTTGAAAAACAGAAAATTTGATAAAACTTGGTTAATACTACAATGCCACTGAATAAAGAAAGGTATATCGCTAACAATGTACATGACGATCATGTCGGCTAAACGCCGCCACGCCGCATGTACTAACCGTTATAGCCAATTTACAACACGACAAAAATCATCCACAAATGGGAAGCTGGGGAACAGGAATATCTTCAAATGATATATTCGAAGACATAAAAGTTGAATTCTTCGAACTATACAATGAAGGACACGAGCCAAACGAAATTGTCCAAAAACTTATTGATTCCAATCAAGGGATTGTCAACGATTATGAAGAAGCTAACAATTTTTGGTTTGCTTTAGCTCTTTGCCAATGGGAATGCAAATCACTCGAACCAAAAATCCTTGAGCGAGTCACTCAGATAATTGAATCAGGAAATGACATTAAACTTTGGGAGGAACTTGGTGCTGAGAAATCCGAGCTTACAAAGCGGAAGAAAGTCCTTGCAAAATTCCTGGAAAAGCTCATTACTGAAAAGAAAGATCCGAAAAGAAGAAAAAAGAAAAAACTTAGAGATTCTATTTTCAAAAAAGGTGATTGCCTTAGCGTCCAACTTTCTAACGGATTATTCGGAGCAGTTTTTGTTTTAGAATCCGAAAAACAAACCGAATATGGACTTAACCTAATTGCACTTTGCGATTACATTTCGGATAAAACTCCGACAGTCGATTTTTTCAAAAAGGCAAACGTCTTAATTTCAAAAGTACAAGATGAACCAAATACCTATAAAGATTATCCACTAATTAGTTGGTATATGGCTCCTCATTATAAAGCTAATGAGGTAAATTTGAAAATTATGGGTTCAATAGAAATAAAGAAATCATATAATAATGAAAGGGATTATAGGAGATATGTCCATTGGAAATATATTCCTAGTCAAATTGAAGATCAAGCTGAACTTGTTGCCAAACATGGAGATATTAAAATGAAACTGAAATTGAGCTCACTAAGAAAAAAACATGGCTATAACAGCACCTAAGAAAACATGGGGCCGCCATTGGATTTAGAGAGGTTTGCTCCTCTAACTAATCTAATCTTTGGTGGAAAGTAAATTGCTTCGAAATGCCCCACGTTTCTTAGCTGCAAACCGTTGTAAGCAATTCAAAAAAAATAACATAACCAGTTATCTATTTGATTTAAAATTCATATATTTGCATAACCAGTTATGTAATTATGAAATACAACCATTTAACTTTTACTGCCAGACTCAAAAGAATAAGTGATAATTTACTTTATGGAGCAAAGGATTTATATAAAACCTTAAACCTGGAAATTGAACCTAATTGGCATTTAATATTTCTTCTTTTCAAGGAAAAAAACACCCTTACAATTACTGAAATTGCTGAAAAATTGAAAATATCTCAGCCTGGAGTTATTAAGATTGTCAATAAAATGAAGACAAATAATTATCTTAAAGCCGAGAAAGATAAAAAGGACAGTAGAATTCAGTTACTGAAACTTACAACTAAGGCAAAAAAAGAACTACCTAAATTAGAAGGAATTTGGTCTGCTGGTGAAAAAACTATTGCAGACATTTTAGATAACAACACTGAAATTTTCGAACAGTTGGATAGAATTGAAAATGCAATTTTAAAATCGAACTATAAAGAACGAACTTTAATCCATTTAGATAATGATTAATTTATTTGGTTTTTCAGCTTTAGGTATCGCATTATTTGCGTTGTCAAATAAAAACATAATCAAATTAAGAACTTGGCATTTCATTTCTAGCTTAATGTATATTATTTATGGTTTTGCTATAAATGCAATGCCAGTTGTGGTAGGTGCTATTTTATACTGTTTCATTCACGGTTATCATATCTACAATTCAAAAAAAATACAATGATAAGAAAAGCAACAAAAGAAGATTATAACCCTGTATGGGAAATATTTTCTGAAGTTATAAAAACAGGAGATACATATGTATTTAGTCCAGAGACGTCAAAAGAAGATATGCAGAAACATTGGTTTGCGGATTATATGGACACGTTTGTATTTGAAGAAAATAATGAAATTTTAGGAACTTATATAATAAAGCCAAACCAAATAGATTTAGGAAATCACATAGCAAATTGCAGCTATATGGTAAGTCCTAATGCCCAAGGAAAAGGTGTAGGAAAACAACTATGTGAACATTCATTAGAATTTGCTAAAGAAAGTGATTTCAAAGCAATTCAATTTAACATTGTTGTTAGTTCTAACAAAACCGCAATTAAACTTTGGGAAAAGTATGGGTTTGAAATCATTGGTACAACACCAAATGGATTTAGACACCTTGAATTAGGCTTCGTAGATACTCATATTATGTATAAACCACTATAAACTGCTTAAAACATCGGGTATAAGCAAGCGGGCAGAAAGTGCTAAATCAAACGATAATCCTTTAAACAAAATTTGGTCTTGGTTGACAGGCAATTAGCTTTTAAAGCCCGCCTGCTCATACCCAGGGCCGTTGTACAATATTTAACTGCCAATGAAAATAGAAACTCTAAAAGGACCTAAAGGCGACAAACAATATACAGAAATCGACTTTTACAGGAAAGGTGGTATGGGCGAAATATATACTGCAACTGACATCATTGAGGCAACAAAAAAGGCAATTAAAATCGTTCCCGTAGAGAACAATGAGGAACATAAGTTATTAATTTCAGAATTTAAGTTAGCTACCTCTCTCAATCACAAAAATATCGTTACCACAGAATTTTTTGATGAATTTGAGAGCAAAAATGTTAAATACATTTACTGTGTAATGCCTTTTAATAATAATGGTAGCTTAAGAGATTATTTATCATCCCAAAAAGAATTAATTGATTTAGACAGTTCAATCAAATTAATGATTGATTTAGCAATTGGATTGGAATCTGCTCACACTAAAGTAGTTCATCGTGATTTGAAACCTGAAAATGTCCTTCTAGACGATAATGGAAATCTGCAAATATGTGATTTCGGACTAGCGAAACTTATTGATGCCAAAACTAGAACTAAAAGTTTTAAAGGTTTTGGAACTTTGGCTTATATGGCACCAGAGTGTTGGATGTTCGATTCAAACACTAAAGCAATGGACATTTATTCATTGGGTATAATTTTCTATGAAATTCTAACTTTAAAACAACCATTTACAGGAAAAACAGAGCAAGAATTCAGAGACAAGCATTTGTATGAGCCATTACCTAACATTTCAAATATTAGGTATTCAACCCACAAAATGCATGTTTTATCCAAATAGGGAGTCCTTTATTTTTGTAGCAAAAACATAAGTTATGAAAATAAGAGAAGAAATGGTAGAGTTGGTCCATGAGTTTGAAACTAGCGGACAGACGCAGAAGCTTTTCAGTGAATCCAAGGGGATAGGGTTCCATAAATTCAATTACTGGTACAGGAAGCTAAAAAGAGAGGCGGTAACGCCTGAGGGTTTTCAAAAGATCGAGAATCACACTCCCCGCTCTACTAAGAATTGCAAGGCCGAGCTTGTCTATCCCAATGGAGTAGTACTACGGGTTGACAGTGCTGATCCCGACCTAGTTTCCCTGCTTATCCGACTGTACTGATGTTTAGCTTGGGATCTACCCACAGTTATTACCTTTACGGCAGTCCTGTGGACATGAGAAAAAGCTTCGATGGGCTTTGCGGACTAGTTCGAAACCACTTGGATAAAGATCCATCATCCGGTGTGGTGTATGTGTTCCTGAATCGTGGCAGGAACCTAATCAAATTGCTCCATTGGGAACAAGGCGGATACGTACAATATTATAAACGATTGGAGCAAGGCACCTTTACCCCTCCCGAAAAGACCCAAACAGGTGGGCCAATCCGGTGGCCGGAGCTGGTTATGATGGCAGAAGGGATACTTTTACAAGGCTATAAACAAAAAAAGAGGTACCAAAATAGGGTGTAAAACCACTTTTTTCATTGACCGGAAGTCAGTAAACTCTTTACCTACCTGCTCCTACAGGCCGTATGGGATGATTTTATTCCATTTTTTCAGAAAACCATTTTTTTTTCGATTTATCCACAGCTCGTGTGGATAAATAATCCATGGAAATACGCTTTCTGTACCCTATTTTTAAATCATGGAAACCTCTCTGGAACGGCTCTCTAAAGAACAACTCATCACCCTTCTGGGTGACAGGGAGCGTATTATCCGTGAGAAAGAAGAGGAGGCTACCTATCTGAAGTCCCTTGTCGAGAAGTTCAGGCGACTTGCCTTCGGACAGAGAAGAGAACGTTTCGAAGGTAGCAGTGATCAGATGTCACTTCCTTTTGAAGCATCTGCCGAAAAACAGCAGGAACAGGCAGCGGAGTTTGAAAAAAAGAAAGAAAGACTAAGAAGTGCCAAGAAAACCTCCCATAGAGGGCGCAGACCCCTTCCTGAACATCTTCCCGTGGAAGAAGTGGAACTGTATCCGGATGGTGACCTCTCTGAGATGGTCTGCATCGGTAAAGAAGTGACCGAGGAACTAGATTTTGTTCCCGCAAAGTTTTTCATCAAAAGGTTTATCCGCTATAAATATGCCCCTAAAGATAAATTCAGCGAAAATGGGGTAAAAATAGCCCTTCTGCCGACTAGGGTCATCGATAAAGGTATTCCCTCTGCCGGACTGCTGGCCCACATACTAGTTGGTAAATACATGGATCACCTACCACTCTACAGACAGATACAGCAGTTTAAGAGGGAAAAGATCCCAATTGCTCCCTCTACCATAGAAGGTTGGGCAAGACAGGGGCTGGAACGGCTGGAACCCTTATATGACTGCCTGCTTGAAGACACCAAATCGATGGGCTATCTTCAGGCTGATGAGACAACCATCAAAGTACTGGAAAATCCGGGTAAAAAGTCCTGCCATTTAGGTTATTACTGGGTCTACCACAGTCCTCTAAACGACACGGTCCTTTTTGACTACAGGCCTACGCGTGCAGCGAAAAGTATGGAAAACATGCTCAGTGGCTTCAAAGGCTATCTGCAGACTGATGGATATCCCGGATATAAAAAGACGGGTGCCAGAAAGGATGTCATTCACCTTGCCTGCTGGGCACATGCTAGAAGAGAGTTTTTCGAAGCCATGTCTAACAACGAAAAAACGGCACAGCAGGCGCTCACCTATATAGGTCAGCTTTATCAAGTAGAGCGAGAGGCTAAAGAAAAAAGTCTTGATCCTGTAGCACGCAAAGCACTCAGGCTTGAAAGATCCCTTCCAGTGATCAATGAAATGGCTGCGTGGATAAAAGAGCAGTTGGTAATTATAAAACCCCGTGAGGCTATGGGAAAAGCACTTTTATACAGTGCCAACCGCTGGGCCGAATTATCCAACTACCTTCACGACGGCCGGTTGGAAATAGATAATAATTTAGTTGAAAATGCCATAAGGCCTGTTGCGCTTGGAAGGAAAAACTACCTATTCGCAGGTTCACATGCATCAGCACAAAGAGCTGCCATGATTTATTCCTTCTTTTCTATATGTAAAAAATATGATGTAAATCCATTTAAATGGCTCAAGTATACACTTGAAAATATCATGCAAACAAACCATAAAAACGTAAGAGACCTTTACCCACAGAACTTCAAAAATAAGGCTTAGTATGTACTTGGTGGGATGCATACAATATTAGGGTTGATTTACCTGTAAGATTATTGGAGATGATATCTAGAATGACAAACAAAAGGTCTACCGAAAGATATGATTCTATTTCCGAAATTGTTGATGTTTTAAGTTCTTTAAAGGATAAATCTAAAGAAAAAGAAAGTAAAATAGACTCTTTATTGCAAAAAGCCAATAAGAAAATATCAGCTACCGAAAAGAAAGAATTAGCAAGAAAGAAAGAAAAAGAAAAAATAGATTCTGAATTAAAATTTTTAGATTATTCAAAAAATTCGTTGTTCGAAAAGTTTAGCACTAGAGTTAATGAACTTAATGAAAATCTTGAAAGAGCCCAAATTCAAATAAGCAGGAATTCAAGTCAAATGACTATTAGTTTTATGGGCAAAAGTTTTTCTATTTCTTTCTATCCGAGTTCAGATATTCCGAAACGAATAAAAGCTCAAAAGGAAGCTTCACTTCAATATCAAAAAAGGCAACACGGATTTGTATTTCAACAACCTCAAGCTACACACCTAGAAAGAGATAATGTTGTTTTAATAGGACAAATAGTGCTTCCAGCCAATTCATCACCTATGCAAAATATGGGTTACAATCTGGTTTTGAGAAAGGCAAACCAAGAAGACCTTTATGGAGAATGGTGGGTTGTCTGGTTTGAAGATTCTGCATTATCTCAAAAACGTCCTTTAAATTTACATTATGCGATTCCGATACCAGATTTTTATGAAGAATATGAATTTGGTAGAATGAGAGCAATGCATATTAGAAATATGAGAATGAACACATTAGAGGCAGAGGGAATTGACAGAATGATAGAAAAAATATTAGAATAAAAACGTGCTACAATAACTAAGCATTCTGTCAGATGGAACAGCCTAGTCTGAATTCAATGGGTACCTATGAGGATTTGCTTTATGTTTTAAAGAAAATGAAAAAGTTAATTAAAATAATATTTAGTTTTCCATTTGATATTATTTGGATGTCCTTGCTATTTATGTGGCTAATGCCCTTTGGTACTTTCGATTATTCAGCGTTTAATTTTTATCTGTGCATACTCCTGTCAATCCTTATTGCAGTAATTACAAGGTTGTTATTAAAGAAATACCAAAAGGACTATATGGGTAAGGTAAAGTGAATAATGCAGAAGCTATAATTATTCTGTGACTAAAGAATAATTTTTCAATGGAGGATAGTCAGTGTTGATTGTAATGTATTTATTATGAAATTTTTAATGCAATCGCAATTCGAGAGGTGCGGTGGGAATGCCAAAACTACGNGAATCCATTTAAATGGCTCAAGTATACACTTGAAAATATCATGCAAACAAACCATAAAAACGTAAGAAACCTTTACCCACAGAACTTCAAAAATAAAGCTTAGTATGTACTTGGTGGGATGCATACGAATAATTTAAAAAATTGAAAATGAAAACTACAAAATTTGATATAGCAGGCTATTTGGACAGCAACGAAATGATTGCCGAATAATTAAATTCCGTATTGGATGAAGGTGATTTTGACGATGTGATTGTAGCCCTCGGATATATTGCAAAAGTGATTGGAATGAGCAAAATAGCGGAAGAAACAGGAATGAGCAGACCAAGTTTGTACAAAGCCTTGTCGGCCGGAGCAAAACCCCAATTTTCGACAATAATTAAAGTTTTGAAAGCAGTTGGTGGTAAAATTCAAATAAGCCCTATACTTCATTGCGAGGAGGTATGACGAAGCAATCACTTCTAATCATGGGATTGCTTCGGGATATAATACATGAATAAACCGAAATAAGTAATCCTAACCCTCGCAATGAAGAAGAAAGTGACCTACATACCTCTAATTTATTTTATTTCATCTTAGTTAAAAAAATCGGACAATAAATTTACTCGCAAAAAAAGTCCCGTAGTTCTAATAATTTCTCTCTTTCTAGGCTCCCTATTCTCATTAAACTCTCAGATCATAAGTAAAGCCATATCAGCAATTAAATAAAAAGCAATTACTTTAGGGTGTAAACGATAAGCACTGGGTTTTCGGATCCTTTTCCAGCAAAGGCAGTTTTGGCCAAATTTGCACCTTCGCCTTTAACCCAACTTTCATATTCAACCTGTCCCATTTGCTTTTTCTTTGTCATCAATGCCTGGTAAAAGGCTTTCCCAGGCATCGTAAACCCTAATTTTCCGGGTGCAAAACCATTAGGTAGCATAGGTACGTCAAAACCCCCATCTATATCGTTGATTATCACGCTTTCAATCAGATTTGATTTTGAACTCTCTTGGGCATAAAAGAGGTTATAAAAGTCACCTTCGTAACTTAGAATGGTGTAGAGTTGTTTTTCGGAAACTTGGTATCGACCTCGAAAATAAAATTTTCCTTGCGTATTCATATAGGTTATTCTCTCCATTATTTCCATTCCATTTAATCTCTCCAAGTCTTGGCCATAATTCCCATATTCAAATACATACTTGGGGACCAATTGTTGATTTTGGAATTGATAAATGGTATCTAAATAAGTCATTCCAAAATAAAGATGATGTTTACTTTTTTGAAAATAGTTTCTACCTGTCAACCCACTTTCCAACCTTTCAGGATGGTATGACATATAATTAATGGTATTTTGCAATTTCATATTCAAGCTTTGAACAAAAAACTCTCCAGAGTTTCTAGCAATGTTGTAGAAGTAAAAGCGTTCGTCAAATTCAGAAAAAACCCCTATACCGGAAAAACCTTTCAAGTTCGATTCACGCAGAAACTCTCCTTCGAGACTAAACCACATTATATCTCCACTAAACTCCTCCAATAAGACCAATTCTTCATTTACAACTATCAGCGAGCCAAGGTTATGATACTCTCCTGGACCTTCTCCATAGGCGGCAATTCTCCCTAAATACTTCCCTGACTTACTGAACATTGAAATGCACTTGCACCCGTTATTATCGAGGGCATAAATTTTATCTCCATGAAATACTATTTGTTGTAAATTGGAATTTAATTGTGCTTCCTCTAATTCATCTTCCAACCATATATAGTTGATTTCAGGCTCGAAAAATTCAGATAATTTGCCAGTTCGGGATTGTGAAAGATCCACTTGGATCACGGCCACACTTCCCTCCTGTTTTTCAATATCTGCTTTTTGTTGACAGCTACTAGCCAATAGCAAAAATAAACTTAACAAAAACTGAAACCTAAAATTAAAAAAGTTGGAATCTTTAGAAGGACAGATCAATGCTAAGGTTACATAGAAAGGAAAGTCTTGAGGCTGCCATGATGAAAAGAGATTTACAAAAGCATTGATTCTCATTTTTATCCCTTTATGGTCTTTGGATGTAATCATGATATTATTTTTATAACCTATTAGAATATTTAATGAGCCAGAGCGTACTCGATCGAATTTCATGTGATTTTCAAAAATCAAGGTGGTTTTTAAAAGCCTACAATTAAGGAGTTTTAAAGTCAGCTTAAATAGAATTTATTGCAAGAATGCACCCATTCATCTACAATAATACTAAATTATTAGGCGTTGATGAATTCTAAAATCAATTTATTATGGTATTAAAATATATAGGTGATATTTTGCTTTTGCAGACGCGGTAAACCTGATTACAACTTTGGCGGCCTCAACTTATCACGCATTGAACCCTCTAGCTGTAATTTGCAATTACAGCTTTATATGGAATGATAATAAACTTTAGAAATGATCAAGTTATAATGGCCAATTATAGAAAATTGCTAAGTCTTCGACTCCGCTCATACACTGCGAATTTTCGAAGTTCTTGTCTTCAATGTCTGAGCCTGTCGAAGACCCTCGAGCGGGTTTTGACTCCTGTTCCGTTGACTTCGACAAGCTCAGCCACCCAGAGAGGTATTTGTTTTGCGAACGGAGAAGGCTTGAAATTTGGCAGCTGTAATCAAATATTGGTTGTTTATATGTAATGGACATTTTCTCCAATTAATATGGTACCTTTGTTTTTAAAAAGAAATCCTAATAAGAAAGAATACTCCTCTGTCATAGGGTATTTGAGTGAGTTGGAATTGTTTCAGTGTTTTGTAAAAAGTTTAGGTGCGATTTTCACCTGGTAATCTTACACAATCACTTGTTTGAAATTAAGGTGTTTTATTCAATTTGCATTAATTTTCTTTAAAAAACAACTATTTCGGAAACCCTCAAACCAAATTATACGTCATATACCTTCATTGTTTTAAAAATATTCATACCATGAAAAAAATATTAATTCCTATAGCCATCATCGCAGTGATCGGGTTCCTTGTATACTCCAAAGCGGTAGGTGTTTACAATACCTTTGTACAAACAGAAGAAACAATCAATGGTCAGTGGGCGGAGGTAGAGACCCAATACCAAAGAAGAGCTGACCTGATCCCTAACTTGGTGAATACGGTAAAGGGATATGCTGACTTTGAACAAGAAACCTTGACTAACGTGATTGAAGCACGCTCAAAAGCCACTTCCATCAACTTGCAGGCCGATGACCTTAGCCCGGAAAACATTGCTAAATTCCAGGATGCACAAGACCAGCTGAGTGGATCTCTTAGCAGGTTACTGGTGGCCGTAGAAAGATATCCTGACTTGAAAGCCAACCAGAACTTTCTTGAGCTGCAGGCCCAATTGGAAGGTACCGAAAATAGGATTGCGGTAGCAAGAAGAAATTTCAATCAATCTGTGCAAAGCTATAACTCCAACCTGAGGACTTTCCCGAACAACATGTTTGCTGGATGGTACGGATTTGAAACCAAAGGCTATTTCGAAGCTTCAGCAGGTTCAGAAAATGCCCCAACGGTAGAATTTTAAATAGGACAATTATGGCCGAAAAATTATTTAGTAAGGCAGACCGAGAAAGTATCATTGGCGCAATCAAGAATGCCGAAAAGGAAACCTCAGGGGAAATTCAAGTGCATATCGAAAACAACTGCAAAGGTGATGTGCTTGACAGGGCTGCTGAAGTGTTTGAAAAACTCAAAATGCATAAAACAGCACAGCGCAATGCGGTGCTGTTTTATCTTGCTGTGGTGGACCATAAGTTTGCCATTCTCGGAGATGCAGGAATTAACCAGGTAGTTCCCAAAGACTTTTGGGAAAATATCAAAGAAAAAATGCTTGTTCATTTCAAAGCTAAAGCCTATACTGAAGGGCTTAGAATAGGCATAGAAATGTCAGGCAAGCAACTGCAGCAGCATTTCCCCTATGACCATGAAGGAGACATCAATGAACTCCCTGACGAAATATCCTTTGAATAAGACATCATGATTAAAAAACAGCTTTTCCTTTCCTTTTTATTATTGGTACTTTCATTGGCCAGCTGGGCTCAAGGGGATTTTCCTGAAAAGCCTAACCCTCCTCGCTTGGTTAATGATTTTTCAAAGACACTATCAGCCAATGAAGTCCGACAGCTGGAGACCAAGCTAGTGGCATATAATGACAGTACCTCTTCTGAGGTAAGCATCGTTTTAATCAATTCTGTTGGACCTTATGACATTAGTGATTATGCGTTTCAATTGGGTGATCAATGGGGAATCGGTAGAGCAGACAAGGACAATGGGGTACTTATTCTGGCGGCAATGAAGGACCGAAAGGTATTTATCGCCACAGGTTATGGAATGGAGGGAGCAATTCCGGATGCTTTGGCGAAAAGAATTGTAGAGCAGTTGATCGTTCCTAACTTTCGTACAGAAAATTATTATACCGGCTTGGATCAGGCCACTGATATGATCTTCAAACTAGCTTCCGGAGAGTATAAAGCAGAGGACTTGGGTTCCTCGGACAATCCCGGTGGCGGCCTACCCCTCTTCTTGATATTGATCGTTGGCTTTGTGATCCTTACCCTGATCAGAAACCGAAATGACAACAACAACCATATGGGAGGAAAACGAGGCGGAGTGGATTTCTTCACCACCTTATTGCTAGCCAATATGCTTGGAGGTAGCCGAGGTAAATTCGGTGATTTTTCTTCCGGAGGAGGTAGTTTTGGCGGAGGCGGCGGCGGAGGTTTCGGAGGCTTCGGCGGAGGAAGTTTTGGTGGTGGTGGTGCTGGTGGAAGCTGGTAAAAATTTAGGTGGTATCGCTGCTATTAATGCATCAATACCGCCAAGGTCGTTTGATTATCAATTCATTACTTCACAGTCTGATACCTGTTGCTTCAATGGTTTAACCCTTTCAGGTTTCCTACTTTGATCACAATTACCGACTTACTTTATCAATAGTGGCACTTCTCAAGAGGAAAAAAGTTACTTTAGCGTATAAACAATAAGCACCGGGTTTTCTGAGTCTTTTGCCGCCAAAGCTGTTCTTGCAAAGTTTCTTCCCTTACCTTTAGCCCAATTCTCAAATTCTTCCTTCCCCAACTGCTTTTTCTTTTCTACCAACAATTGATATAATTCTTTACCATTAATTTTTACCCCTATTTTTCCCTGTTCAAAACTATATATTATTGCTGGTGGTTCAAATCCACCATCTAAATCGTTGGTTAGCTCGCCTTCAATCACATGAGATTGTAAATTCTGGCGGTCATAAAAAAGGTTATAAAATTTCTTTTCAAATAGGAGAATTGTATAAAGCTGCTTTTCAGAAACATGGTATCTACCTCGGAAATAAAGTTTAGCTTGGCCATTCATTAATTTTATTCTATCCCTTATTTCCAAACCTTTTAATTCCTCCAGGTCTTGATCATAATTTCCATAGTCAAAAGTAAACATGGGCAACATTTGTTGATCTTGAAATTGATAAATCGTATCGTGAAAAGTCATTCCAAAATAAAGATGTTGTTTGCTTTTTTGAAAATAATTTCTCCCGGACATCTCACTTTCAAGTCTTTCGGCGTAAAATGGCAAGAAACTAACGGTATCCTGTAGGCTTTCATTTAAGCTTTTGACAAAAAATTCTCCTGTATTTCTAGCCGAGCTGTATAAATAATAGCGATTGTCGAATTCAGAAAACACACCGGGGCCAAAGTGATCTTTCAAGATCGTTTCACGTAGAAACTCACCTTCCAGGCTAAACCACATGATTTTTCTGGGATAAACTCCTAATAAGACCAGTTCCTCATTTACAACTGCCAAAGCATCAAATTCTAGAAATTCACCGGGGCCTTCACCATAAGCAGCAATCTTTCCCAAGTACTCCCCTTCCATATTGAAAATTGAAATGCACTTACATCCGTAAATATCAAGGGTATAAATTTTGTCTCCATAAAAGAGGATTTGATTTAAGCCGGCATTAAGTTGTGCTTCATTCAACTCATCTGCCAACCAAATATAGGAGATCTCAGGTGCAAAAAATTCAGACAGTTTACCGGATCTGGATTCGGAGAGGTCCACAGTTACCAAGGCTACACCTCTAGGGTCTTCCTCCGTATTAACTTCCTGCTTACAGCTACTTGTAAGAAGTAAAAATATGCAACCTATTAGCAAAGGTATGAGTTTATTCAAGATCATATCTATTAAAGGAATAATATAACTGCTCTACAAACTATGTAGAATAATTAAATATTTTCAAATCAGACTTTTTAATCCTATTTTTCTAATTCTTATTAACTCTTGATTGGGTACTAAAAAATTTTATTAAATAAAAGTTTTCTTACATTTACTTAAAGTAAAAAAACTTAGGATAAAAGTATATTAATTTCCTTAAATCAAACCTACTATAAATATAGTAATTATAATCATAAAAAAAAACAATTAAATAAATTAGGAAAATAAAGATCAAATAAACTAAGTCTCCCCTTAAACAAATAACACCTAAATTTTCTTTATTTTAAATAAATTATTACGCCCGTAGGTAGCTATTAAGTGCTTTAATATTTCTAAAAATTGTTTATTAGATTTTAATGCCCCAATACACCGCAACCTAATTTTCCTTTTACAAAACACTTTCTCATTCCAAAGAATTTCTTCAGGTTGTTTCTTATGTTAACATCCATCAATCCCTTTGCTTGTATAGGCTTTAATGAGCATATCATCACACTCACTACCAATTCTTTTGCTTTTATCCTATCACCTATCCCTACTAATTTCACCTTAATACCACAAACAAAAGAAACCCATTATACGGAGGGTAAAAAATCATTTTAAAATACTGTTCTATAAGTTTGAAACCGGTTAATCTTCAACCATATTTAGTTAATTTTATGCCCAAAAAAATTCAGCTAGTTTTCCCTAACGTTACTGGATTATGTGTACGGTTAGCAGGATTACACTTTTGTGATCTCCCTCCGATTTAACTTCCTTAGTGCAGCTAGTCGATATTAGTAAAAATAAGCCACTTTAATAAGCCAAAGGTAGTTTTTAGAATGAGCACTGATTCGCTACAAAATTAATCGCCAGCCTTAATGAGCTTTGGATAACTGTATTAACTTTTCCATTTATTTCTTTTTTCTATAAGCAAAACAAATAAACTCCTGCTCGTTTTGTTGGTCATGGCGTGTCATATTGCAAAGCAATTCTTCGTTAGGATTATCATTATTGATACAGGTAAGGCATAAGGACGGTTTTTGTATTAAATCCATATTTATTTCATATCCATCATCATCAAAAAAACCATTAATTTCAGAGGGTGGAATATCGTCAATGTGTCTTCGTCCGCTGACCTTGCTTTCCTTTTTAATTGCTGACTCGATTTCATAATCATCCTTAGGGTACCTTTCGCCGGTAATACAAGTAAAGCAGCTATTTCCAACTGCCGCTGAGCCAATCACCCAAATGTCATTTCCACAAGAACATTTAACTCCTTTTTTAAAAGCTTCTAAAGCGGAATTAAGCCGCTGCCTTAAACCTTTTTCTTTTTCATTTGGATTGTTTTTCAAGTGTCTTTTTACATAATCATCTATTGAAATTGGAATAAATTGCATATTCGACTTCATTTAATGTGATGCCATCTGAAAATTGCTTCCCAGATTTTTAGATGACAATAAATTGCGTTAATAATTATTATTCTCGATTAGTTTTAAATAACTACCAGAACCCTCTTATTTGCCCTACTACTTTTCATTAAAGGCAAAGGCTGCCTCTCCGGTGAAGTCAGAGCTTAGCATGGTGGGTGCCCAATATTTTTCTACATGGGCCACTACAAGACGGGTACCTTCAAAATGGCTCACATAAGGAGACATTTGCGGGTTGTACATGGTATCTGTCATGTCCCGCATCAATACCACATTTTTATTAAGGTTCGCCATCTGACGGATGGCAAAAGGCCTTCCCAATACACACATATTTAAATGAACCCCCATTACCACTATCTGGTCTATATCATTTTCAACCAAAATATTATATACTTCCTGTCCCTGATCAGTGATAAAATCTTTGTCCTCAATACTTATGGTAGCAATCTGTCTTGACCAAGCCGTCATTTCTTCACAAGGATCACCATCAGCACATGGCTTATCGCAGCCCCCATCACTGTCATCTATGGGTAAAGCAGCTTCTTTATCCTTATCCAGGTAACACCAATCATCAATTGGGAAACCCTCTGGTACATTATGCATGGGCGTGTTAATCGCAGCTTTTCTTTGAGGTGTATCTTTATAGAAATCCATGGTTCCGCTTGGTGCATGAATAATGGTAACACCAAGTTCCCTTGCCCTCGTTAAGGTTTTATTCATACCCGGAGCCATAGCTGCCACTCTTTCAGTAGCACTCTCACACCAGTGTCTGTCCCACATATCGGTAACAATAATGGCTGTTTTTTGAGGATCCCAAGTTTCTGTATACTCAATCCCTTCCCAGCCATTTTCTTCACCCTTCGACATTACCATTTTTCTTAGGTTTACAGTCAATTTTGACTCTTCATCTTCAATGTGAGGATTTTTATTTTCTTTCCGGGTTGATTGACAACTTAAAATTAAAATTGGCAAACAAAGGCTACACAAATAGAATAATGGTCTCATGGCGATTTTTACTTCTAATTTACATTAATTCTTTAACCTTTTAAAATATAATACATTGGAATTTTCACCTTTTTTTATTTTGGAACAGGCTGATAATCAAAGATAAAATGCAATTCAATTTTATTAAGATTGAAACTTTTTACTGAAACACTGGGAAATTGAAAGGGTTTTATAAGGATTAAAGGGATTAGATGGGGGAAGAGTAACCTTTGACTGTAAATAACAATATCACCCACTTCTGTGGCTAGGGAAAATGGCCACCAAAAGACTAAGAGTAGCTGTCAAACCAGTCAAGTCATAAAAAAACGCACATAAATTGATTATGTGCGTTTTTTAAATATAATTTGCGTCCAAAATTCAGATGGCTTTCCGCAATTGATTTGGATAACCTATACTTTCCTATTTCAATGTCTTAAAATATAAAATAACAGATTCGATGTCCTGATCGGAAAGTAATCCTAGGAAAGAAGGCATCTCCCCTTCTCTGCCTTTTACAACCTTGGCACCCGGATCAACGATCGACTCCTTGATGTAGGCATCGTCTGCGGTTGCAGTAGTGCCATCTTTAAACTCCCTTCTGGCTCCATAGAGCCCTTTTACACTTGGACCTATTTTGCCCGCTACATTGTCGTCAATCGCATGGCAGGCAATACATCCGTATTTTAAGAATATTTCTTTTCCTTTTATGGCATCTGCGGTTCCTTCTTCCTTGGCCGCCAATAAGGCCGGATCAAAGTTGTCTATCAAGTCAGATGGATTGAAATCGGCAAATCCTTCTGCTTTGAGCATAGGCTGATTCACTTCATTTACCGTCATCCAAACCTTATCGGACCATGTAGTACCTTTTGCAGTTTTTAAATCAAAAGCTACCTCCATCTGCATCACCACAGCAATGTTTGGTACAACCAGAAAAACGGCTTTTTTGTCCTCCGACAACCGGGCTGCCAAAACAGGAAGATGTTCCTCCCCTACTGAGCCGTCCAATTGGTAATGTCCGGAACCGTATTTTTCCGTTCGCATATAATTCCATCTTTTAACCTGATAATTGGCCAAGTCTGTTGCGGTTTCCTCTTCTAATGCCTGACCAAACCTCAATAGGATTCCACCATCCCTCACCTTATAATCCTCAGGCAACAAACTCTCTTGCCCGGTGTACCTTAACCTAAGTAAGGCACTTAAGTCTTCGGAATTATGACCCCATAATGAAAAGCCAGCAAAATAAACCATTCCATCGCCTGGGTTTACATCTCCCTTCATGGAAGGAGCCGGGTAATTGCCCGGAATGACAGAAGCCCCGCCTTGAACGGTATTAGATCCGCTGTCTACCTTCACAACAAATAGTCCTGGACGGCCATAGGATAAATGCAGCATCTGATTATTTAAAGGCCCCATCTTGTCAGAAGTTACCCATATTTGCCCCATACCTGATCGATCGTCAGTGTGAGGAATCCAAGTAATTGGAGGGGTGGTTTCTGGAATAGGATCTCTATGTGCAGTGGCAGGAACTCCAAAATAATCTCCTTTCCGAATCAACATTACAGGTGTGGATGGCATATAATGACCTTGCTGATCAGAACCTGTCAACCAACCTTTTTCAGGATGTATACCCAGGTAAGGGCCCCTAAACCCAGTAGCAAACTGCGCTTTGCTCCTGCCATCAGCGGAAATTTTATGTATGGAACCATCATCATTAGATGCCGACCTAAATCCCATTAAGGCTTTTGGAGAAGATGCCTCCGGCCCCATATCCAAGGCCCCAAATTTGGCCACATAGAAACCACCTTTCGGATCAGCTACCATGTCACTTGCCCACTCACGTGTTTCTATAGACTGGGCCATCACATTGGAAAAGTTTTCGTAAAAATCTGCTACTCCATCTTCATTCAAATCATGTAGTCTGGTGATTCCATCTTTTCCATATACATAGATTTCTCCATTGACCACTTCAATACTTTGCGGTTCGTACAAACCGGAAGCAACCCTGGTCCATACAAGACGGTCCAATGACTCATTGATCCCTGTCACCTTCCACACATCACCTTCAAAAGTAACCATGGCAGCCTCAGAATCGCCAAGGAAACTTATGTCAACCATTCTTACATTTCTATTCCAAGGGTTAGGAACAGGCAAGGTCAATCGATCTGTTACAAAGGCCGCGGTATCAGGAGAAATTTGCCCTTGAGTCAACACCTCTTCCGTCCAGTAAGCATTGTTACCATTTTCAAAATCGGGAATTGCTGTCAATTCTTGGCTCAAAGCTCCCTCGAATTTATCCTTTTCAGTCGCTTCCCCATTCCAAAGCATCAATTCAAAATCTACTGTGGAAGAATGTGCAGCAACTTCTGCCACCAAATACTTGTTTTCTACTACAGAAAGGCTTACCCCTTCACTTCCTTTTACCAATCCCATGGCTGTCACCTTGTTACCATGGTAAACCATTACCTGGTCTCCCTCCTGCTCTACCTTGCTGATGTCTGTTATTTCAGCCGCCATTAAAAAGGTTTTCTCCTCAGATGGGGCCATGGCAAATCTCCTACTAAAAACCGGTAATCCCTCATGGAGCTTACTACCGGGTAATTCATAAACGAGTGTCCCACCTACTGTATAAGAAAGAATAACTTTGTCATCCATAGGATAAACCCCTTCATATCTACCAATTTCCGCAGGTATAGCTCCCCATTTGGGACTGTCGGGATGAGGAGATGGGTTTCTGGGATCTTTGACAGTTGCTTGTCCTATTGCCCAACCTGGATAAGCTCCTGTGGCAAGTTTGGGATCTCCTCCTATTGTTGGTATTTGGTTGCCTTTGTTGTGAAACTCTGCATAGGAAACCTGTGCCATGGTTACCATGGGCATAAATTCTCCTGTCCAGGCTACAGACCAACGCAGCATATCTGTATCAAAACATGCATAGGCATCATTCCCAAGTTTTATGGCCAATACACGACCGGATATATTGTCTTCGGGAAAACCCTCTCCTAAATTCCTCCCATCAAAAGAGGTGGAAATATAAGGAAATGCAGGCTCCACAAATGGAGCGAAGCTTTGTTCGTCAAAATTCACTGAAGTTATCAGCTCCTCTTTTTCAGCTTCACCACAAGCCGAGATCATCATTAGTAACAGGTAAAGTATACCGAAAAAACCTTTAATTTTCGATCGTTGAAAAAAATAAATAGCAACAGTCTTCGTAAGTTTCATTTCTTTAATAAGCGAATTAATAACGGATTTTAAATTTATTTATCTCAAGCATGGCTATCCCAACGGTTGATTTCATCCAGTACATTTGACATAGGCAATCCTATTCTGTGCATTACATCAAATTTCTCTTTTTGTATTCGAGGTTTTACCGAATTTTATTTCAAGAGGGTATACCCGAAAATAACCAATGTTGAAATTACACCCAAAACTGCGAATTACAAAGAATAATAGCTGTCAGACAGGGTAATTTTTGGTGCTTAATCCATTGCCTATTTTAAGTGTAGACAGAGAATTTATCTTCCAACCCATAAACCAGCTGCCTAAATATGAAATCGTTCTTTTAACAGTTCCATCATATAAACGTTGATTTCCCATTGGTTCGCCAAGGGTTTTTCTGAGAAAGGAAAGGTAGGCATATAAGGAAACGGACCGAATTCGGTACAGATAGTCAAGTCCCTGTCACTTTCTTGGTGCAGGTGAATTACTTTTCCCCACCAAGTCAAGTGAGCCTTTAGTGCTGTTTCCCATTCCGGGGCACGGGGATCATTTACCTGTGGTCCTTCTGCATGCCCTACTCTGCTATGAATATGATCTGCCCTCGAAATGGCCAGGTTAACAATTTCATCCTGATCTTCAAGCAACGACTCATGGACATTGCACCAATGGGAGATATCCAAGCAAATGCGTAAATCCGGAAGGCTTTCAAAATAGCGTTTGGCCACTGGGGCGGCATACAAACACTTTCCTCGGTGAGTTTCATGGGTTATCGGAATCCCTGAATCCTTTGAAAGCCTGTCTGCTAATTTAAAAAGAGGTAAGTTTTCTTCAAAATCGAAATAATCTTTACCTGTTTGACAATTGATCAGCACCGGTTCCGCAGCAATGAGGTGCTTTAAATATTTTTCATAAGCATTTAAATTTTCTTTAGGATCAGCTTCAAAGGATTGAAAATATTGTCCGATCAATTCTAAATCATGGTCTTTAAGTATGGCCAGCAAATGATCTCTCTCTTTGGTTTTCAGTGGAAGGTGCATTTCTACCCCATCATACCCCGCTTCTTTTACATTGTTACAAAAGTTTTCAAAAGTCAGGGTATTTCCCCATAGTGGGGCATAAAATTTAATTGTCATCAGATATTTTTAGCTGTTAATAAATTTGGTGCAATTTATGGCTTTATAATGATGGCTCAAGGAAAACCTAGCTTTCCTAGAAATAAAGCTTCCAAAGAATTCCTACCCACCTGTCCAATGGAAGGTTTGCTTTAATTTTAAGATCATCCAAAAAAGAGAAAGGGAAAAGTTTACCAAACATTTCCCTTTACTTTTTATTAAAAATTACTCGTATTGCATAAAATTTAATTCATTGCCATGGTATTGTTTTCTTGATAGAACACACGCCAGATCTTTCCGGTAACAGAGTCGGAAATAATTACTGTTCCATCAGGAGCCATCGCTAAACCTGTAGGCCTATGCTTGGCATCACTAGGTGCTTCTATCTCTTCTATTCCTGCAAAACCATCTGCAAAATCCCGTTGTTCACCACTTGGAGAGCCATTCTGAAAAGGCAGCATGCTTACTTTATACCCTTTCTGTCCCAAAGGAGCCCTATTCCAAGAGCCATGAAAAGCAATAAGGGCTGCTCCTTTATAACGCTCCGGGAACTGATCCCCTGAGTAAAACAACAAGTCATTGGGGGCCATATGGGCTGCAAATGTAGCAACAGGAGCAACTGTTCCTTCACATCTCTCGGAACTTTCCTTGTCTCCACCATATTCCGGTGCAGTTAAACGTATATTTTGCTTCCCGTCATAATAACAATATGGCCATCCAAAATTTGCACCGTCACTCAGCCTAAACATTTCTTCTGCAGGTAGTTCCACACTTTCTTCTGTTGTATACATATCAGGAAACAACCCAGTCAACATGTCTCTACCATGTTGTACTGCATATACATGTCCATCGAAGGGGTTGAATTCCAAGGCCACAGCATTTCTTATCCCGGTGGAATACCTATGACCATCCTCCATTTGAGTTTGTCCAATCTTTTCTGCATCAAATCTCCAAACCCCACCATGTCTTTCCAATAAAGGGCAAGGGTCCATGGCTGGAGATCCTTTGGTTCTGTCTTGTTCTTGGCAGGCATTGGAAGGGGCACCGATATTGACATACAAAAATCCTTCGTCATCAAAAGTAAAGGATTTGGCAGCATGAGAGGTTTGCACAGGAAGCCCTGAAACAATGGTATCGGGTGAGGATGCATTGTCAGGCAATAAATCCTCTCCGGCAAAGGAAAATCGAAAAACAGTACTGTCGTTTGAGGCGTATAGGTTACCATTATAAAAAGCCATTCCTGTACCGCCAAAATCACCGAAATACTTGATTTCATCCGCTCTTCCATCTCCATCAGTATCTCTAAGTGCTGCAATTCCTCCTTGATCATTGGCTTCTCTTAGGTTTACATAAATGTCGCCGTTATCTCTAACCGCCAAGTGCCTTGCTCTCCCAAGATCCTCAGCAATAACATAGGATTGAAAACCTGAAGGAAGGGCCAAGCCTCCTTGATCTTCATCTGCTGTAAAATATGGGGAATCTGTTTCGGTTTCTGTCTCCGTAGAACTTCCACAACCGTAAAGCAAACCTCCGCAAACAAAGGCTGCTGATAGAAATTTTAACTTAGAATATTTCATGTTTAATTATGGTTTTTAGTAGGTTGAAGTTTAAATATACCCCAATACATCAGTAGCTCCAAATCTCGCCCCTATTAATTCCGCTAATAATCATCCAAATAAAACCCTAATATTCATGATTTAGGCCGGTCAAAAACCTTATATTGCCAGTCAAAAAGTTGCCCTTTGCAAATATTAATTTGAATGAAAAAGCCTTCATTTTTATCGCCAACCCAGTCCTTGGTTATATTTCTTTTGCTATGTTTCTCTTGTAAAGAAAAGACAAGGTTTACCTCTTTAAGTCCGGATGATACGGGAGTAGATTTTGAAAACAGCCTGATTGAGGACGAATTTTTCAATATTCTTACTTACGAATACTTTTACAATGGGGCTGGTGTAGCTGTGGCAGACTTTAACAATGATGGACTGGACGACCTGGTCTTTACTTCCAACATGGGGAGTTGTGAAATATTTTCTAATGAAGGTGACTTTTCTTTTACCAATCAAACAGAAGTCTCCGGAATTTCTACCAAGGGGAAATGGGCTACAGGAGTATCCATAGTGGATATCAATCAAGATGGTTTAAGAGACATCTACCTTTGTTTTTCTGGTCCCTATGGCGCCATTCAAAGAAAAAATGAATTGTACATCAACTTGGGAGATTTTAAATTTAAAGAAAAAGCCGCTGATTATGGGTTGGATGACACAGGTTTTAGCACCCAAGCTGCTTTTTTTGATTATGATCGGGATGGTGATTTAGACATGTACTTAATGAATAATATGACGGATGAGACAGGTCCCAATATCATTCGGCCTAAAAGGATCAATGGAGAGATGTTGAATACCGATAAGCTATTCCAAAACAATGGGGACCTGACTTTTACCGATGTATCAGCGGTAAGTGGAATTACCATTGAAGGCTATGGTTTGGGCTTGGCCATTGCCGACATCAACGGGGATTTATGGCCGGACATTTTTATAAGTAACGATTACTTGTCGAATGATATTCTATACCTGAACCAGCAAGATGGAACCTTTAAAAATGTTGCAGAAAAGGTGTTCCAACACACCAGTTATTCCGCCATGGGAAACGATATAGCCGATATTAACAATGATGGCAAAGCGGATTTTATAGAAGTAGACATGTTGCCCAATAAAAACTATCGCCAGAAGTTAATGTTTGGGAAGACAGGCCATGACCGTTTTACTTCTGAAATAAAAACGGGATATGAACCTCAATTTATGCGGAATACCCTTCAGCTCAACCGGGGTTTTTCTAACGACTCTTTACCGCAGTTTTCAGACATCAGCTTTATGGCAGGAGTAGCAGCTACCGATTGGAGCTGGGCTCCCTTATGGGCAGATTGGAACAATGATGGTTGGAAGGACTTATTCATTACCAATGGCTATCCCCGAGACATCACCAATCGGGACTTTGTAGATTATAGATCCAATTTTGCCCGTTTGAACAGCCGTGAAATATTTGAAAAATTAAAACCCCTTGAAGGAGCCCACCTTGCCAATTTTATGTTTCAAAACAAGCAGGACCTCACCTTTGAAGATGTGTCAAAGGCTTGGGGTTTTGACCTGCCCGGTTATTCAAGTGGTGTGGCATTTTCGGATCTCAACAACGACGGTCAACTAGATCTCCTTATTAATAATACCTACAGTAAAGCTTCCATTTATAAAAACAATGGCCATCCGGATGAAAACAACAATTTCCTGCAAATTAGGCTTACCGGCAAAAAAGGAAATTTACAGGCCTTGGGTGCTAAAATCAATCTTTATAGCAAGGGAGAGGTTCAATATTATGAACATTACCTAAGCAGAGGCTATCAGTCTTCGGTTAGTGAAACCATTCATTTTGGATTGGGTCTAGAGCATACCGTTGACTCCCTTTTGATCCAATGGCCGGATGGAAACTGCCAAAAATTATCCTCCATCCCAGCCAATCAAGTCCTCAATATTTCTTATAATCCTGAGGCTATTAATGCAAAGCAAATAAAGGCAAATAACCGCCCCTTTAAAATAGAAGAAGACCCTAACAAGTCTCTTCCATCATTCGAGCATCGCGAGTTGTTTTATGCAGATTTCAACCTACAACCTTTGTTACCTCACAAGCATTCCCAATTAGGGCCGGGCATAGCTGTTGCTGATATCAATGGTGATAAACTGGAAGATTTCTATATCGGTGGTGCCTATGGTCAATCGGGAAAGTTATTTTTCAATAATGGAGGCGAAGGATTTGACAGCCTTACGCTATTGATCGAAAATGCTCAATACGAAGACATGGGGGTACTTTTTTTTGATGCTGATTCAGATGGAGACCAAGACCTATACATTGCCTCAGGGGGAAACGAATTTGAAGCCGGATCCAAGTTTTACAAGGATCGGTTATTTATCAATGATGGAAAGGGAAAGTTTAGCTTAGACCCCATGGCACTACCTGAAATTTTTGCTAGCAGTTCAGCAGTGGTCGGAGCAGATTTTGATAAGGATGGAGATATGGACCTGTTTGTTGGAGGTAGATTGGCTCCCAATAATTACCCAATGCCAGGCAAATCTCAATTGCTTCAGAACAACGAGGGGCAATTCAGGGAAGTTGCTGGGGAAATTGCTCCCGGCTTAGAAAATATAGGCATGGTCACTTCTGCCCTATGGACCGACTATAATCAAGACAATTGGACAGACTTGATTGTCGTGGGAGAATGGATGGAAATTACACTTTTTGAGAATCAGTCAGGTCGCTTGGTTTTGAAGGAAAATATCCCAGGTTTGGAAGGGAGCACAGGCTGGTGGAACAGTATAATAGGGACAGACATCAATCAGGATGGCCAAACCGATTATATAATTGGCAACCTAGGTTTAAACAGTAGGTACAAAAGTACTGAAACCCACCCACTAAATATTCACTGGGCAGATTTCGATAAGAATGGGAAAAGTGAGGCCATCATTTCCTATATAGAAGATGGCAAAAGATACCCGATGCATCCCAGAGATGACATTTTCCAACAAATCCCTGTGTTGAAGAAAAAATTCAATGATTACCATAGTTATGCACAAGCCACTTTAAGCAGCTTGCTTGGACAAGCTTACCTGGACAGTACAGAAAATAAACTTGAGGCCAAGACCTTTTCTTCCATTCTATTGATCAATAAGGGCGAGGAAGGCTTTGACAATATCCCATTACCTAATATTGCCCAGGTGTCGCCCATATTTGGTATAGATGCAGGGGACTTTGATGAAAATGGCAGGATGGAAATTTTGCTGGCTGGAAATTTTCATCAAACAGAGGTAATTACAGGACAATATGATGCCGGATATGGCTTAAGGTTGGAGTATTTGGACAATGGCGAATTTCTAATAAAGGATCAAATGCTACAACTGAAGGGGGATGTCCGAAGTCTGGTTCCCATTTTCCTAGGAGAAGAATATGGATTGTTGTATTTGGCAGCTAAAAACAACCAACCTTCACAATGGCTAAGTTTACCCGATAAGAAATTAAACCTGACACCTTTGCCACATGTCAGTGGCTCAAAAAAAGCAATTTTATTCTTTAAGGATGGCAAAACAAGGTTGGTAGAGTATTATCATGGATCTGGCTATTTGAGTCAAGGGTCCAATTCTATTTTTCCTGAGACAGGTCTTGAAACGGTTGAATATTTTGATGCTGATGGAAAATCCATTAAAACTATTCAATTAGAGGGGTGGTCAAAATAAAAAAAGTACCCTCATCCTATGAAGGTACTTTAAAAACTATAGATCGATCCGAAAAAGTTTAAAGCCCATTCATAAGGCTTTAAACTCTTAAGGTTTTTAATTTCTCATTCAGTTGACTTTGGAAAAATAACGGACTTCAAACCTATTTTGATTTGCGCCTTTAAACAAGGGCTTTTTCTCCACTCTCAAAACCATATTTTCATCACTAAGTGAAAGGATCTCATATATATTGACAAGGTTGCCCTTTTCATCATAGTAATTAAGGTGCTTGTTTTCTATGGCATATTTGTTTCGAATGGAGGAATTTACCGCACTGGTGATGGTTTCACCAGTGGGTAAAAATGTGTATCGCTCATCCTGATGCCAACCATCACTGGAAAAATTGAATTGGTTATAATGATAATAAGCCGAATCCAATTTCCATTCCCCAATGATTTTTTGCTCGGTATTGGCACCACAGGACATTAGCAAAGCCAAAACAAATAGGAAGACCATTGTCCTATTCACCATTAGTATTCTGGATTTTGTGTCAATACCCCATTACTCAAGTCAATTTCTCTTTGAGGTATAGCAAATAGATAATGCTTAGGCCTTTCGAAATTTCTTGGTGGTTTTAAAGGACCCAAATCTTTTTTATAAATGGCCACAATATCCACCAAATTGGCCTTGTCCCAGCGGATAAGGTCTTGATGCCTTTGGTTTTCACCTGCCAACTCTACCCTACGCTCATGGATTAAATCTTCCATCGTTGCATTGGACAAAAGCTCTCTACCGGCACGCTGTCTTACCTCATTGATTTCAGCGTCTCCATTTTGGCCTGATCTAATCTTGGCTTCAGCCACCAAAAGCAATACATCAGCTGTCCTAAGAATAGGGTTATTATGGCTCATATTTAGCCCTCCTTGAGGATTCCATGAGGAGTATTTTCTGAAATGATAGCCAGTGGAAGAAAGATCTGCTGTGTATTCAGTAAGGCCTTTGTCTCCTCCTAAGTCCACCATATCCCCGGGTTTGTAAACGGTATAGTCTAACCTAGGGTCACCCTCTTCAAACTCTTCTATCAGGTCTTGCACCGGTTCATGAAAGTCCCAACCACCCCATGGCCTAGGTGTGGAATAGATGATATGGGTGTTGTCCCTCCATCCTTGAAGACTTTGAATAGAAAACAAAACTTCCGGATTATTTTGCGTTTCTACACGGAAGTTATCCTGAAAATCATCTGCTAGAGGATATGGCCCGTCCAATACCATTTGTCCATAGGAAATGGTCTTATCAAACTCTTCTTTATATAGGAACATTTTTGCCAATAATCCATTGGCTGCACCTTTATTAGGTCTACCCAAATCATCTGAACCATGTGTGGCTGGAAGAAGATTTGCCGCCTCCATCAAGTCTGATTCAATCTGTGCAAAGGTTTCTTCCAAGCTTGCCCTGGGCTTATTGTAGTTATTGGCTAGAACGTCCTCTTCCAAAATTAAAGGAACACCTCCATAGATTACGGCAAACCTCCAGTACATAAAACCCCTAAGAAAATAGGCTTCACCTAATGTTCTATCCTTCAGGGTTTGATCCATGGTAATATCAGGAACATTAATTAACACTGCGTTGGCCCTGGATATTACTTCATATTTATGCCTCCAGCTATAGTACAATTGCGGGTTACCGGCATCAAACGTAAAGGACTCAATGGCTTGATCTTCCCCATGATCCCCTGCCCTGAATTGATCATCGGAAGGAATATCAAAGGTATGCTCTGCATGTCCGTAAAAGTCCTCCACAGTTAGCGGCTCATACATGGCATTGGCAGCAGCTACTGCATCTTCCCCATTTCTCCAAAACTGAGAGGAGGTAGATTGGCCATAAGGAGTCGTCTCTAGTATATTGTCATCACATGCTGTAGTAAATAATACCAGCAACAAAAGAAGTTGAATTATATTTTTCATAAGCTTGATTAGAAAGTTATTGTTGTACCGATGGTCCAGCTTCTGGATTGTGGATATTGCGCATAATCTACATTCAACTGCAGGTTTCCATCCGTATAACCCAATTCCGGGTCCATTCCGGAGTAGCCCGTCAAGACAAATACGTTTTGTCCTGTCACATAAAATCTTGCCTTGGAAATACCCAACCTGCTAGTAATTGGATCAGGTAAAGTATATCCCAATACAATATTCTTTAACCTCAAGAAATCTCCCTTTTCTAAAAACATGTCCGAAGCTCTATGATTTAGGTTATCCCTTTTGGTAGTCATTCTTGGAATTTCATTACTGGTTCCCTCGCCATTCCATCTATTGATGGTCTCGGCATACATATTAAATGGATAGGTAGGGTCAATTCCCTGCATTCTGTCAGCATTGTAAATATCAAAGCCTGCGTTACCAAGGAAAAATAAGCTAAAATCGAAATTTCCATATCCCAACTGAGCATTTAAGCCATAAACGACTTTAGGGTGTGGATTTCCAATAATCTCTCTGTCTTCTTCATCGATCAAACCATCATCGTTGAGATCCAAAAACTTAACATCACCGGGCTGAATCAATCCGGCAGATTTTCTAGGATCATTAGCGATATTGGAATCATTTTGGATCTCTTCTGTAGTTTGGTATAGACCATCTGCTCTCCAACCATAGAAACTTGCAATGGGTGAACCTTCATAGGTTCTGGACAATTCCTGGCTGGATCTTCCATAAAGTCTGGACCCGATAAAATTGCCATCTACCAATTGGGTAACTTCATTTTGAATAAATGAAGCATTACCGCTAATACTATAAGTTAATTTTCCTTGCGTCTCTCTAAACAAAACCTCCATTTCAAGCCCCTTATTTCTAAGCTCTCCAAGGTTTTGATTAGGTATTTGGGCAGTACCGATAGAACCAATGGTAGGCGGAGCTATTAGCATGTCTTTGGTGTCTTTAATAAAGTAATTAAAGTTTGCCAAAAGGCGATTGTCCAAAAAGCCTAAATCCAATCCAATATTGGTCATTTGAGCTGTTTCCCATGTAATGTTTAAATTGGGAATTCTGGTTTGAGCTGCGCCCACTGTTTGGTTACCTCCAAATGAATACCTCCTACCGGAGCTGATCAATGCCAGGTACTGTAAACCGGGAACATTTTGATTTCCCAAGCTTCCCCAACCACCTGTCAGTTTCATATTGGAAATAAAACCTACATTCTTAAAGAATTCTTCTTCGGAGATTCTCCAACCTAAGGAGAATGCCGGAAAGTAACCCCAACGATTACCTGAGGTAAATTTAGATGAACCATCACTTCTAAAAGTGGCTGTTAACAAGTAGCGTTCATCATAATTGTAGGTGGCCCTTCCAAAGTAAGAAGCCAAGGCATCGTATGACTTGCCCCCATCAATGCCATTTAATGTCTGCCCAACGCTGAGGAATCTTTGGTCATATGATTCATCCAAGAAATCTCTTTTGCTGGCACTAAAACCATCAGAGTTGAAGGTCTGTGTGGTGTATCCACCTACAAAATTGATTTTATGGAGCTCGTTGAAGACCTTATCATAAGAAAGGAAGTATTCTGCCAATACAGAATAGTATTCATTGTAGCTTCTGGAAAGTGAATTCTGTGAGGTAGTTCTTATCTGATCATTGACAATGATATTGAAATTATACCCATCACTAATAAAACCATCCAGACCAAAATTAACACGAAACTTCAACCCTTCCATTAGCTCATATTCCGCATTCAGATTTCCTAAAATTTTATGCGTTGTGCTATTATTGTCCTGCGTATCCTGGGTGAAGATCGGATTATTGATATCCCCAAATTCTCCCGATATTTGAGAAGAGCTATAAGAACCATCAGGGTACATTACAGGCAAGCCGGGGTGGAAACGTATCGCGCTCCATAACACTCCTGTTTGCGCAGACAAGGTATTAGGACTTCTTTGGTTGATAGAAACAAGTTGAAGGTTTTGACCAATTTTAAATTTTTCGCTTAGCTTGTGGTCAGAGTTTATTCTGAAACTCAAACGTCTGAAATCAGAATTGGTAATCATTCCTTCCTCTTTAAAGTATCCTCCGGCCATCATAAATGAGGAGTTGTTGTTCCCCCCTCTAAGGGTAAGGTCCACATTCTGGGTAGAACCTTGTCCCAGCAATTCTTTTTGCCAGTCAGTCATTTGTGTTTGATAAGCGGGATCTTCCCAGATTGGGTTGATTGCTAAGCCATCATTGGTATACCTTTCTCTTTTTAAGGTGGCTAAAGTAGGAGCATCGAGCACATCAATGGTTTTAATGGCATTTGAAACACCCATATAACCATTCACTTCTACTTTTAAGGGTTGGTTGAAATCTCCTCTTTTGGTGGTCACAATCACCACACCATTCGCAGCTCGCGTACCGTATATGGCAGAAGCTGATGCATCCTTTAATATCTCAATGGATTCAATATTATTAGGATTTACATCATTTAAATTACCCCCGGGTACTCCATCAATAATGATTAAGGGATCAGCATTATTTAAAGTGCCTGTTCCTCTAATCCTTATCGATCCTTGATTTCCCGGTGCTCCGCCATTTCTCACGATATTGACGCCGGCAGCCCTTCCTTGAAGCGCTTGGGCTGCACCCGAAACAGGTAAATTCTCTAGATTGTCTCCTTTTATAGAAGAAACTGCCCCGGTAACATCTCGTTTTTCCTGTGTACCATATCCCACAACAAGGACTTCATTCAAGGAAGATTCTTCCTGAACCATTTGTATATTGAGAAAGCTCTCATTTCCAATAGTTAAGGTTTGCGTTTCGTACCCGATAAAGGAAACAATTAAGGTCCCATTTTCGGGAACTTCTAAGGCAAAGTTTCCATCAATATCAGAAACCGTCCCTTGGGTGGTTCCTTCAATGGTAATCGTCGCACCGGGCAGTGGTTCTCCGGTTTCATCAACAATCTTACCTTTAATAGCTGCCAGCCGAAATATTTCAGGGGAGGCTGCATTCGCCATTACCGGCTGAATTAAAAGCAAAAGTGTGAAGAGCTGAAAAACCAACCCAATTCCTCGGTGGTTTTTCTTTTTTAGAATAGTTTTTCTCATAGGGTGTTCATTAAGCGTTGTATTGAATTGATTAATTTTAACGTTTTATTGATAAATGAATTCGTAAAAAAAACTTATTACAAACTATGTTTTTACTACCTTAAATAAAATTTAATTTTAAGATAATTATTAATTCCAAATAACCCTATTCTCCCCATGAGCAACCTAACCTTTAACAATGTTCAGGTAATTTTTCCCAGACCTTAATTAAAAAAAGCTGCAATAAAACTAAGCATACCTTTTAAAAACAAAATGGATTAAAATTTTAATTAGGAATCATAAAACTATATTTTCGTAAATGTACAATTATCTCTATTTTATTTGTTAAAATAATATTAATAAAACATTATTTAAAAATCATTTAAACCGATTAAAATTTTATCAAAAAATAAAAATAATTAAATTAATTCTTATTTAATTCAAATTAAAATATAACTAAAGCATTTCAATTCCAAAAATTAAAATAATTTTCTAAGGCATGTTCAAAAACTATAAGCAATTTCAGATCTCTATACCTGTTCTCTGGAATTTTGTCAAACAGTAAAATATCATTTTACAAAATTCCAAGGTTGAATAAGCTAAGCCTCAATTACATACCAAGCTATTTTTAAACAATCTAAATTTAAATACCTGATAATCAACTATTTAAATTCATTCTATCCGAATCAAATTGTAGTTTTGTTTCATAACTAAAACCAAAACATTATGTCTATTAGATTAGCGAGTAACTGCAGTAATTGTGAGAATTTGAGTTCAAATGGCGTATGTAAAGTTCATGGTGTAAAAGTCAACGATAGCTACACATGTGACACCTTCCAAATGAAGGCGGCATTAAAAGATAACAGAAATTGTGATTCTTGTCTAAAGTATGAAACAGCAGATTGTGCCAACCCGCAAAAAGCGGCTCCGGGAATGCTATGTTCTCATTGGGCACCTCAAAATGCCAATGCATAATATTTTAATATTGGATATTAAAAAAGGTCAGCAGTGTTATGCTGACCTTTTCTATTAATTGATTCATTGGTTTTCGAGCTAAAATGGAAATAGCAGTGCTTTAAAATACAACACCTTCTCCATGCTAATCTATACGCTCAAATTCCACCCATAAAGGAAAAATGCTTTTACCTCCACTCATAAAATGTGGCGTCACACTTCCTTTATAAGCCTTTAAGGAAACATTTTTAAGTTCAATGATATCAGTGGGCATGTCGCTAATATGTGTTTGAATAATTTGGGTATTGGTTTCCAACATCACTTTTCCTGGCTTCTCCAAAGGTTTTATAAACTTGTACCGGATATTGTAATTCCCCTCTAGTATTTGAACATTCCAATAACCGTAGACTTCTTCTTGGGTCCATACACCTCTTTGCCCCGAAGCATCATTTCGATTCAGCACAAGGGGATTTTCATGAGAAGTTCCTATGATAGGTCGTTGCTCTTCCTTAAGGTTGGGAGAAGCAGTTAACTCCTCTACCAATTGATCCATGCTTTCTTTTAATTCTTCAGCTTTTTCTTGCTCTTGTTCAACTAGGTTCTCAAGTTCATAAGGGTCTTTTACCAGATGAAACAACTCGAAATCTTTAGGTTTAGCATCAAATCCGGTATTGCCTACCAATTTATAAGGCCCTTGCTGAATGGCTACATTGTCATACAATTCCGGTAATTTTCGTGTCCAATAGAAAAACAAAGGTCTTTGCTCAAAGCCTGTTTCAGATTTTCCCTCTCCTTTCAAAATTCCTGCAAAACTTTGCCCATCAATCCTCCTGTCTTCCGGTAATTTTGCCTGACAAAGCTCCGCCAATGTTGGCATCACATCAATATGTGCCAAGGTAGTATTTACTTCTTTATTGGTTGCAAGAACTTTAGGGTATTTGATCAGAAAAGGCACCCTTACGCCACCACGGTAAACGCTCCCCTTCCTACCTCTAAGTCCTCCCACATACCTGGACTGCTGCGGTCCATTGTCTGTCATAAAGACAAAAATGGTATTTTCAGCAATATCTAATTCTTCCAGTTTCTGCATTAATTTCCCAATATTGTCATCAATATTGGAGACCATGGCATATACTTTTCTTGCATCTTCTTTGTCTTTTTCGCTCATCTTAGGAAATGGCATGTTTTGATTTTCAAAACCTGAAGAGGGGTCTATGTCTTTGTATTTTTCATAATATTTATCCGGCACCTGCAAAGGAGTATGTGGTGCATTGAATGACAAATACAAAAAAAATGGTTGATCCTTACTTTGCTTTTCAACAAAGTGAATGGCCTCATCAGTAAATATATCCGAACAGTAACCCAGAAAAGATTTTTGTTTACCATTGTACCAGAGGGTTGGGTCAAAATAACTACGGTCCATTTTAAAATAAGTCGTAAAATCACCGGGCTGTCCCATTCCACCTGACAAGTGAATCAATGATTCATCGAAACCCTGATCTCCGGGTCGAAAAGGGTAATTGTCACCCAAATGCCATTTTCCAAAAACACCCGTTGCATAGCCTGCCTCTTTAAGCATTTCTGCCAGAGTAACTTCCTCCGTAGCCATGGTGGCTCCCCCATTATACGTATCTCTCACACCCGTACGCAGAGAATACCTTCCGGTCATTAAACTGGATCTGGTAGGAGCACATACCGGAGAAACATAAAAATTATTCAATCGAATGCTTCCTTCTGCCAGTTGGTCTAACTGAGGCGTTTGTACATGGGGGTTACCGGTAAAACCAAAGTCTCCATAGCCCTGATCATCAGTAATTATTAGGATAACATTGGGCGGCTGCTCTTTAGATTGAAATGCATTCACCGTTATGGATTGGAAACATAAAATAAAGGCGAATATAAAAAAGAAGGCTTTCATGCTTAGTCTATCTTGGGTGTTCTATGGTTTATTTGGGTTACTTTTCAAGTTGGTTTTCCACCGGCACAATACTCGCTTGGTGAGCCGCCAATACCTCTTTTATCTCTGTAATAATTTCAGGATGGTCTGCCGCAATATTGAACCGTTCACCGGGATCTACATTGACGTTATACAATAAAGGCGTTTCTAAAACAGTGGCCTTATTCTCTACGATTACTTTAGGCTGAGTTACCGGATGTGCAGTGGGATTACCGTATTCTAACTGTGTAATAAAGTGTGCCTTGTAATCTCCTTTTCTGATGGCATATACTCTTTGCCCGCGATAGTAGAATACTGTTTCTCTTTCACTTTTCCCTGTACCCTTTAATAAACCTGATATATCATAACCATCATATACCCTATCATCGGGCAAAGCAGTACCTGATATGGCACAAAATGTAGGTAACAGATCCATCGTGGTTCCCATATCCATCACTACACCAGGTTTGATTTGAGCAGGCCACCAAAACACGGTTGGTTCTCTCATTCCTCCTTCAAAGGTACCACCTTTGGCTCCCCTTAACAGGCCGGCGGTTCCACCATGGGTTTTGAACACATGCCAAGGCCCATTGTCAGAAGTGAAGACCACCAAGGTGTTTTCTGCAATCCCTTCTTCCTTTAAGGTGGAAAGAATTTGACCCACAGACCAGTCAATCTCCTCAATTACATCTCCGTATATTCCTCCCAAAGACTGATCTTTAAATGCTGCAGACCTGAACAAGGGTATGTGTGGCAGGTTATGGGCCAGATAAATGAAAAACGGTTCGTCTTTAAAGGCTTTAATTTTAGAAACTGCCTCTTCTGTATACCTCTTGGTAAGGGTGCGTTGATCGGTTGGCCTTTCGGCAATTTCAGTGTCCCTCATCAAAGGAACATTATAGGCATCAAACTTTTCATTATCCGTCAAGGTAAAATGATCCGTTTTGTCAATTTTATCCATATCATTGGAGTACGGAATGCCAAAATAGCTATCAAAACCATGATCTGTAGGAAGGTAAGGTGACTTATGCCCCAAGTGCCATTTTCCAATTGCCGCAGTCTGGTAACCATTTCCCTTTAATGCTTTAGCTATTGTTATTTCTGATTGTGGTAGCCCACCATCAGAATCCGGAAAAAGCACCCTTCTTTTGTCACTGCTCATCCCTGATCGGATAGGCAACCTTCCGGTTAGAAGGCCTGCTCTACTAGGTGTACAAACCGGAGCAGCAACATAAAAATTGGTCCATTTCTGGCCCTCAAAGGCCATTTTATCCAAATTCGGGGTTTTAATAGACGGATGACCAAACACACCCAAGTCTCCATAACCCAAGTCATCTGCAAAAATCACAATTATATTGGGCTTTTCTGCTTCTTGCCTTGCCTCTGCAGGGGTAATAAAAAAACCTATACAACTGATTAACAGACTTAAGGCTATTCCGGGGATACTTGATTTCATTTTTCTTGATATTATAATTAATAAAAAACTTTTTGAGCTATTCAGGTTTTTGCCAAGGAACTTTGCCCCCTTCCTGAATATGAGACATTAAATAAGCATTTAATTTTTGAAAAACCTCTTTATTTTCCATTATAATATTATGCTCCTCGTAGGGGTCATCTTTGAGATTATACAGCTCCATAGGTTGGAAAGGGCTGTTTTGTAGTAGTTTCCAATCTCCTAATCGTAGGGCATGGTAGGCTTTTCCACCATACCTTGTCCCCCCTTCCCTTCTTACAAAATACAAAGGCCTGGCTTCTTCCTGCATGGTTTCTCCCAATAGTGTGGGTAAAAAACTTCTTCCATTGATATCATGATCCAAAGGAACACCTGCTATTTCGGTAAGTGTAGGGAAAATATCCATGGATAAGTTCACTTGTTCTGAATTACTTCCTGCCTTGATTTTAGCCGGCCAGGAGATGGCAGTAGGCACACGTAAACCTCCTTCATACATGCTTTGCTTTCCATCTCTCAATAAACCGTTATTTGCCAGATCAGGAAGGTGCCCCCCATTATCACTGGTGAAAATAATTAGGGTGTTTTCATATTGCCCGGTTTCTTTTAGTGCTTTGATTACCTGACCAATACCATCATCCAGATGTTCAATAAATGCAATTAGGTTGGTTCTTTTTTCAGGTAAACCCGGCTCTCTTTTTTTCACTTTATCAACCCATTCCTTTGGAGGTTGCACTGGAAAGTGAGGCGCATTGTAGGCCAAATACAGAAAAAAAGGATCCTCTTTCTTTTCTCTCTCTTGGATATAATTCACTGACCATTCAGTAAAAAGATCGGTGGCATGCCCTTTAGGATCAATAACTTCTTCATTCAACCGCATATAATTTTTTCCATGTCTTCTATGCGTCAAATAATCATCCATCATGTCTTCCAACCAACCATGAAAATAGTCAAATCCATGGTCATTGGGAAGGTTGGGATGCGTCAATCCCAAGTTCCACTTCCCTATATGTGCCGTATGGTAACCACCTTTTTTAAGCATGGCCGGAAGCAATACAGTTTGCGGATTTAAATACCCCCAATTGTTTTTAGGATGGGACCTCACCAAGCCGGGTACGCCTACATGATCCGGATATCGACCCGACATCAAAGAAGCCCTGGTGGGGGCACACACGGGTGAATTGGTATAGAAATAATCGAACTGCATCCCATCATTTCTAATGGCATCAATATGGGGTGTTTGAATATCTTCTGTGCCATAATATGAGACATCATGATACCCCTGATCATCAGTGAAAATAATTAAAATATTGGGTTTCTTGCTGTTCTTTAAGGTTTGAGCATGCACAATTCCTAAACCTAACATAAGACAGGTTAGCCCTAAGTGCTTCCATCCGGTAATTTTCATTTTTTATATTTTATTATTTGAATTTAATTATTGTCCCAAGAGAAACTTCTCCAGTCAATCGCTTCTTCCACAATTTCATCGTGCAACCGGATCATTTCTTTTTTCATGCTCTCGAATACTTCAGGATTGTCTGAGGACACATCTTTATTTTGTTTGGGATCATTTCTAAGGTTATACAGCCTAAAATTAACTAGCTTGGTCTCTTTGATCATCCCAATATACGCTTCTTGAAACATATTCCCTCTGGGAATGTCTATTTCAGGGTCGGCGATCAAATTCCAGGGGCCTTGCCTGATTACGGCAACAGGTCTGGATGGAGGATAAAACCAATACAAAGGCTTGCTTCGTTCAAATTTATCCGCTTGAAATAGAGGAAGCAAGCTGGAACCGTCAATTACAATTTCAGAATCAATTTCTCCTCCGACAATTTCTTTAATCGTGGGAAAAACATCTACCACTCCGGCAGGCTTGTTTTCTATGGTTCCTTCCGTAATTACTCCCGGCCAGCTAAATATCCCCGGCACTCGAATTCCACCTTCCCACAAGGTAGTTTTGCCTTTGGTCAGTTCACCGTTGCTGCCATGGGCCCCTCGGTAACTTCCATTATCTGACATAAAAACGATCAAGGTTTCTTCAGTTAACCCTTGATTGTCCAGCTCCTCCAAAATTCGTCCAATTGCCGCATCCATATTTTCTATGCTGCCATAGTAAGCAGGGAGATTAGTATCCTTGTGTTCGGATAGAAACTTTTCCGGTGCGGCCACTTTTTGATGAGGTTCGTGAAACCATAGATTTATAAAGAAGGGTTGGTCTTTTGGTCGGTTTTCAAGCCAGCCTATCGCTTCATTAGCGAGGATATGAGACGAAAAACCCTCTACCTCGCCCAAAGCCTGCCCATTACGGACAAAATTTACCGGATTTTGGTGAGAAGGAAGGGCATTGTTACCGGTTGCTATCCAATGGTCAAAGCCTTGATCTCCAGGATTTGGCCCGGGCCCCGAAGCTTCTTCCAGATCATACCCTAAATGCCACTTACCGATATGGGCAGTAGCATAGCCGGCCTTCTTCAATAATTCAGCCGTCGTAAATTCCGATTCAGCCAAATGCATTTTATGGGAAGTGTGGATCCAGCTGTAGATACCTGCCCTTACGGAAGATCGCCCGGTCATTAAAGCAGCCCTGGAGGGAGAGCAGACAGCAGATCCTGCATAGAAATCAGTAAATCTAATTCCCTTGGCAGCAAGTTTGTCTAAGTTAGGTGTTTTGACCTGAGTACTACCATAACAACTCAAGTCCCTATACCCCAAGTCATCTGCCAAAAGCAGCACAATATTGGGTGACTTTTCATTTTGTGCCAAGCTCCCTTGATAAGTAGTAAATGCGATTACAAGTAAGACTATTAAATTACGTAACATTGTAAATATTTTTCGATTTATGCAAATGGTATTTTAGATGGTCTTCATCTTTTCTATCGGCCCCATTTCTTTTTCCCAATCTCCCAGTTTGTCCAGAAGTTCCTTTAAAATACCCGGTTTTTCCTTGGCAAGATTATGTTTTTCCAATGGATCCTTTTTCAAATTCACCAATAAGGTATCCTTATCTGAAAGAAGAAGCTTCCATTCCTGATGCCTGGCCACTTTCTGATTTCTATACCTCCAAAACAAGCTCCTTTCCGGAAGGGCTTCTCCCGTGAAAAGGTGTTTGGAAAGATCAACCCCATCAAATTTAGTTTTTTCGGGTAAATTAGCTCCGCTCATTTCCAGTAAGGTTGGTAAAATATCCATGCTCATAATTGTTTCGGCCGATTCTCCAGGTTTAATCCTGCCCTTCCAATAGGCAATACCCGGTACTCTATGGCCTCCTTCCAGGAGGTTGCCTTTATTTCCACTTAACGCTCCATTGTTTCCAAATACTTCCGCCCCATTGTCTGAAATAAACAAAATCAGGGTGTTTTCTTCTAGTCCTGTTTCCCGCAAAGCATCCATGATTTCTCCCACTCCTTCATCCATTACCTCCACCATCTCATTGTATACTGCCAAAGTATCCTTTACCGGGCCATGATAGCTAAACTCCTTACCGGGGAACCTGTAAGCCGGATCATTTCTCCCCTGAAATGGAACATGTGGGGCTTCCTGAGAAACGTACAGAAAAAAGGGAGCTTCTTTATTATCTTTTATAAAATCCACTGCATGCTGCGTGATTAAATCGGTCACATACCCCTCTTCATAAATACTATCCAGGTTATGCCACCAATCATAGATTCCAGCATTGTCATAATGGCTGTGGTAATCGATATTCCCACTTATATACCCAAAAAAGGTATCAAAACCATGATGAACAGGGTTGTATTGCTTTTGGTATCCCAAGTGCCACTTTCCCATTATTCCGGTTTGATACCCTGCCGATTTCAGCAATTTGGCAACAGTCGTCTGAGCTGTATCAAGCCCCACCTTTCTTGTTTCTCCCCTAACATATATTACGCCTTCCATACCTGAGCGCTGCTGATAATTTCCGGTCATAAGGGCAGCTCGGGTAGGTGAACACACGGGGGCATTGGAATGAAAATCAGTGAAACGGATTCCGTTTTTAGCCAAATAATCAATATTAGGCGTCTTTAGCTTAATGTCTCCATAAACCCCAAGACCTCCATATCCTAAATCATCAGCTAAAATAACAATGAAATTTGGAGGAGGATCCAGCTTCGGTTCCTGACGATTGCAGGCACTCAGGTAAAGGGTTAAAACAAGGAGCGGGCAAAGTATTTTTGACACATTCATTTCACACTTATTTTATTCAGTTTCCCCAGGTTAATATTATCCGAGCCCTTCCCTGGTGTTACCAAGGAAGGGCCCGATAATACATGCTTATTACCAGCCCGGGTTTTGGGTCAAGTTTTCATTCAATGATATTTCACTATCAGGGATTGGAAGCAACTGATAAAAATCAAGGTATCCATCCGGAAACTTCGTTTCAATCACATTTCCATTGTGGTCTTTTACCTCGACAGGGTAAATTTCCGAACCAATACCCCACCTTTTGATGTCGGACCAATACAACCCTTCTAAGGCAAACTCTATTCTCCTTTCATGCCTAAGCTTTGCTCGTGCTTCTTCCTGAGAAAGCCCCATAGGCAATGGGCTGATCTTCACATCTTCCCTTTCCGTCCGGATTCTATTAATCAAATTGATGGCTTCATCAATATCCCCATTGGTCTCAATTATCGCTTCGGCTTTAGATAAAATCACATCCGCATACCTTAAGACAATATTATTTAGGCCGGACTGGCCGGAAGGAGGCAAATCTGCTTCAGGCTCTATGCGGTATTTTCTTGCACTTAGGTGCTTTAATCGGTTTCCAGGATGATTGAAAGCTCCTCCCGGGTATTCATAATTAGGAAACCTATAGCCCAATATATAGGCACCCGGTACCACGACAGTAAACTCGAGTCTGGGATCTCTCCCCTCATAAGGATTATTGGGATCAACCTCAGATCCATCAATCATCTCATAAGCATTGACCAAATCATCGGTTGGTACATAGCGACTTCCACGGGTCCAGCTACCGGTACCGGTTCCACAATACTGGTCATGCAAAGACCCTTGGGAGTTTTCTCCGGAAATGTATTGTATATCAAAGATCACTTCCAGGTTATTTTCATTTTCTAACCTGAACAATCCTTCATAGCTTGGGAAAAGACCATATTTATTCAAAGCATCGATTTCATTGATAACTTGCAATACTTCCTCATATTTACCTTGATAAAGTAAAGCCCTCATTTTCATTCCCAATGCAGCCCCTTTGGTTGCCCTACCTAGTTCAGGAGCTTCGGCCTGAAGATTATCAATTGCCATATTGTAATCAGCCATTACCTGATCCCAGGTTTCTTCTCTACTAGCTCTGGAAATATTCCTTGCTTCTTCTGTAGAGATGGCTGTCAAAATAATCGGTACACCTCCAAAGCCTTCTGCAAGAATAGAATATGCCAGTCCACGTAGAAATCTAGCTTCTGCACGGTAGATGGATTTATCCTCTTCGGGTATATCCACTTGATCCAAGGCCTGTAAAAGGTAATTGGCCCTAAAGATTATAGCATAGGACCTCGTCCATCTAAAATTGACAATGCTTCCATCACTAGAATTCAATTGACCGGTTCCTGCCCTTGCGATCGGTGTATTTCCCCAATTGAATGCATTGGGTGTTGCACCGTCTAGGACGCCAAAACCAAATAGTCCTTCATTGTAAATGGATCTTTCCCGCATCAAGGCATAAACACCGTTAAGTAATAGTTTGATGTCCTCTTCATTTTGAGGAAAATTGGCTGAAGTAATTTTATCTTCGGGATAAAACTCTAGAAAGTCGTCATCACAACTTGATAATGGTAATAATAAAACGGTCGTCAATAAGTATATAATGTATTTATTGGTCTTCATGTCCTTAGAAATTTAAATTGATACCAGCTGAAAGAATCCTAGGGGTTGGATACACTCGATAACCCGCATTGAAAGTATTTCTTTCCGGATCATAACCTTCGTACCCATCACTGGCTATAGAAAAAATATTTTGCCCATTGACATAAAGGTAAATTTTCTGTAAGCCCAATTTTTCTACCATTGGTGTAGGAAATGAGTAGCCCAATTGAACATTTTTCAATTTGATAAAATTCACCTCATTCACCCAATAAGATGATTGGTAGCTATCCCATGGATTATTGAATTTCAAGCTTGGGTTTTCAGCATCCGGATTTTCGGGAGACCAGGCATCTCTCCATCGGGTGGAGATCATCCTATTTTCCCAGTCCAGATCTGTAAAGTTATTTTGGGTGTACATGTTAACTCCCAAAATCCCTTGAAACAAAAGGTTAAGGTCAAATCCTTTGTATTTAAAGCTTGGTGAAATGCCAAAAGTATACTTTGGTAAGGTATTTCCCAATGCCATCTTATCTTCATAGTTCAACCTGCCATCATTGTTAAGGTCCTCATATTTTAAATTCCCGGCCTTAGGAGTAAATGGGTTGGCATGCATATGTTCCAAGGCCTCATCGTCTGACTGATAAATGCCGATAGCCTTGTATCCATAAAGAGTTCTAAAGGAGTAACCTTCTCTAAGTAGGTACAATTGGTCAGGAGAGTCTCCCCCTCTAAATTTGGTCACTTCATTCTGGATATAAGTCAGGTTAAATCCCATATTGAAACCCAATTGATCCCTACCAAATTTTAGGTTATTGTAATTCAGGATAAACTCAATGCCATTGTTTTCCATTTGACCCACATTCTCAAAAGGGGATGAAATTCCTCCCATCACCGATGGTATAGGAAGCTGCACAAGAATGTCTTTGGTCGTTTTCCTAAAATAATCCGCTTCCAAGGTAATCCTATCATCCAAAACGCCTACCTCTAAACCAATATCCAAAGATGAAGATGTTTCCCAAGTAATGTTTTCATCTACCAAGGCAGTAACAGCAGCACCAGGAGAAAAGCTTCCATTGTAACTATAACTTAGATTGTTATTTTGACCAATCACAGTCAGGTAAGGCCAATAACCTGAAATATTCTGATTCCCTAATTGCCCCCAAGAAGCCCTCAATTTAAGGTTAGAAATCGCAGAAACATTCTTAATAAAATCTTCTTCAGACAATCTCCAACCGGCAGAAAATCCAGGGAACACTCCCCATCGATTGGCTTTACTAAATCTGGAGGATGCATCTGCCCTTACATTGGCTTCAAATAAATATTTGCTCATCAAGGTATAATTCGCCCTTCCGAAATACGAAAATATGCGGAAGCCATTCATGTTTCCTTCACCTTGAATACCGGAAGTACCTGCATCCACCTGAGTTAATCCTTCTTTCGGTGGTTCAGAACGTCTTGAAAACATGTTCTTTACTTTAAAAGTCTCCACTTGTATGCCTCCTATGGCGGAAACACTATGGATTTCATTGTAATCCTTCTTAAAGTTAAAGGTGGAGAACAAATTGTTTTGCAGACTAGAAACCTGAGACCTATTGATTTCTAAACCTTCTCGGTTATAGTTCCTAGTAGTTGTTTCAATTCCCGTATCAGTATAACCAAACACACTGGTATTGTAGCGATCAACCAAATTCCAGTTGCCATTGGAAGAAACTGTGGTTTTAAAAGAAAGATAATCCGTAAGTTTTACATCTGCGCTTAAGTTTAGCGTCAGGATGTTCTGCTCTGTATTGGTTAAGCCATTGGCGGCATCAATCAAGGCATTCCTATTGTCGAACAGCAAATTCCCATCTTCACTGATGGCCTGAACGGAACCAAACCTTCCATCTCGGGTATATGGGGCGATGTAGGGAGCAGAACCACCCAACATTTCAAATACCCTCCCTAAGGAACCATAGGTTACATCGGCATAAGGTTCATTTGAATCTTTGTGAATATAATTGAAGCGACCACTGACTGTCAGCCAATCCTTTACATTGGAAGTAATATTTGCCCTCAACCCATAGCGCTCCGTATTTGTATTGGGCACCATACCATCCTGATTGAGGTAATTGAATGAGAGAAAGGAGGAGGATTGCTCTGAACCTCCACGGATAGATATATTGTGTTCCTGAATACTGGCTGAATTAAAGATTACCTTAAACCAATCTGTATTGGGATATTTGTAAGGGTCTGTTCCATTTCTAAATTCAGCAATCAGTTCATCTGAAAAAAGTGGCGTAGACCCCTCATTCATTAAAGCAGTATTGGTTAGTTCCATGTGCTCAGCACTGTTATTGATCACATCATACCTTCTGCCCAAAGATTGCACGCCAAAATAGGAGTTTACATTTATCTGCATTGCCTCATTCTTTTTACCCATTCTGGTGGTCACCAAGACCACTCCATTGGCAGCTTTGGAACCATAAATGGCAGCACTTGCAGCATCTTTCAATACAGAAATATTTTCAATATCATTGGGGTTCAATTGATTGAAAGAACCTTCAACACCATCGATAATGATCAGTGGATTGGAATTGTTGAGGGTTCCCCATCCTCTTACCCTAATTTGCGCACCATCGCTACCAGGTTTTCCTGAGTTTTGACTTACCCAAACACCGGATGCAGTTCCCCCCAAGGCTTGGGAGGCATTGGTCAAGGGGCGATTGGTTAATTCATCGTCAAAATCAACCGTGGAAATGGCTCCTGTAAGATTTACTTTTTCTTGAACACCATATCCCACTACCACCACTTCATCCAAAGAAGTAGCATCTTCCACCAAGGTAATGCTAAGGTTGGTTTGATTACCGGGGTTAATCCTTTGCGTTTCGTAACCAATAAAAGAAATCAGTAGCACTTCACCTTCAGGTACATCTAGGCTAAACTTTCCATCGATATCCGTTACAGTACCCGTAGTAGATCCTTCTATGACCACGGTTGCACCGGGAACAGGCTCACCCTGATTGTCAGTAACAGTTCCGGAAACATTTTTGAGATCTTCAATTGCTGTGTGCAAGTAGGAAAAGGTGGCTTTGTCAGGGCTTCTTTCTGCGATGCTTACTCCCTCTTCAGCTTGAAGATTTGGGGAGATTAAACATTGCAATAAGCCTCCTAAATACAGGGTTTTTGACACCTTCCCAGAAAGGTAGCGTATAGGTTTATTCATAATTATTTGGGTTTATTAAGTAATTGGTTTTGGTAAACTTTCGATTATCAGCATCCTTTCTAAGTAAATTTTAACTGAGATAGGATCCGAACAATTTAATCGGGCAATTTTTACATAATTATGCTCATTACAGACTAATTTATTAAAATATTAATTTAAAATTTTTGTACAACATAAAAATTAATTTGTTGTAATAAAAGATTTTTATGTATTTAACCCATATCATTTATTATAGATGGCATTTAATTTATAACTGATACTTTTATACTAAATGATTAATATTTATAGGTCTCAAGGAATTAAAGGTCAACTGCGAGCAGGAATTCCAAAAGCTGGTGATGCATCCGTACTTCTCCATCCTGAAAATGCCAGGAAAAGCAGGTTCCCTGATTTTATAATAAGAATTGTAATCAAAAGAAATCAAACCTTTTTGGAAGCTTAGGAATAACACAAAAAAATGGAAAAGGCCGGTAAATTTGGAAGCGAATAGATCTGCTAATCAATAACGAAAATCGACTTTACTACCTATTAATCAAAACTTTGGATCAATGGTCAGAAGCCATTAAATTGAATTAAAAAACTACGGTCAGGTTTTGGTGATGGCTTCTTCTAAATTATAAAGGGCTACGATGACTTGCATCAGCGCTGCTGTCCTAACCGCTTCTTTTTTTGAAGCCGGCGATTCGCCTATATCTAAAGAACCGGAGGCAATTTCGGGACTTTTTTCAAAGCGTAACAATTCCTCTGCATAAAAATCCATAAGCAATTGATCTTCTTCGACTTTAGGCAAGCGACCCAAGATCCTAACAAACGCCTCCCCAATTGCCGCTTTCTCGTCTTTCATTTGATCGACTAAATTTTCAGCTAGCACCCTTGATGCTTCCAAAACCAAAGGATCATTGAGCATGGCCAAAGCTTGCAAAGGGGTATTGGTACGGTTTCTATTGACTTGGCAAATGTCACGATTGCTGCCATCAAAAATTAAAAGCGAAGGAGGAGGCAAAGTGAGTTTAATAAAGGTATATATTCCTCTTCTATACAATTTGTCTCCCTTGTCTTGCCGGTAAATATTCAACTCTCCTCTTCCGGAACTGGAAGCTTCCCAAAGTCCTTCCGGTTGATATGGCTTAACACTTGGCCCACCCAATTCTTCAACCAGCAAACCACTACTGGCCAATACCATATCTCTGATTAATTCCGCGTGCAAGCGCAAGCGTGGGAAACGTGACAAGTAAGTATTGTCCGGGTCAATGGCCAACATTTCTTTGCTTACAGCTGAAGATTGCTGATAGGTGGAAGAGCTAACGATTAGTTTAATAAGTTTTTTGATGTCCCAACCGCTTTCACGAAATTCCACAGCCAACCAATCCAATAATTCAGGGTGAGTTGGGAGTTTGCCCTGCATGCCAAAGTCTCCGGATGAGGGCACCAGGCCCACACCAAAAATTTCCTGCCAAATAAGGTTGACAAAGACCCTTGATGTTAAAGGATGGTCCTCAGCAAAGGCCCATTCTACCAATCCTAGCCTATTTTTGGGCAAGTCTTTTGAAAATGGTTTGATGATGTCCGGTGTTTTGGGGCTTAGTGCTTCGCCCGTTGGCGCATCATATAAGCCCCTGTCCAGGATAAAAGTGGGACGAATCGAATCCTTTAAGTCTCGCATGATGGAAACGGCTACTTTATTGGTATCCGGATGATTGATAAAGTCAAGAATTCCTTCCGTATCCTCAGCATCAACCCACATCAGCGGTGATTTGGCGCGCACCGGAGAACCTGCTCCTCCTTCAAAACCCTTTTCGGGGGTGTTGTTAAAAAAAGCATAAAGGTTATAATAATCTTTCTGAGAAATTGGATCATACTTGTGGTCATGACATTGGGCACATTCCATGGTCATGCCCAAAATCACCTTGCTAAAGGTATTGGTTTTGTCCAAAACATATTCCACCCTGTACTCTTCATGAATTACTCCTTCCTCCTCAGTGATTTTATGGTTTCTATTAAAGGCTGTAGCTAAAAGTTGTTCCCTGTTATGCTCGGGAAGCAGGTCTCCTGCCAATTGCCATTTTAAAAATTGATCGTAAGGAAAATTTTGATTAAAGGCATGAATAACCCAATCCCGATAGGGCCATTGGGTCCTGATATTGTCATTCTGATAACCAAATGAATCCGCATACCTTGATATGTCTAACCATAACAAAGCCAATTTCTCTCCATAAGCAGGTTTGCTGAGGTACAGGTCAATCATTTGCTCCCAGGATTTTTCACCTGAATTGAAGCTCCGCACTTCTTCAGAAGTGGGCGGCAATCCGGTAAGGTCCAGACTTAACCTTTTTAACAAGAAATTCTTTTCTGCTTTTGGATTGGGTGTAAGCCCATTTTCTTTCATTTTTGCCAAAACAAAACCATCAATGGGATTGTGATTCCATTCCGATAGAGCCGATTCGGGAATATCTTTCTTCACAGGTGGCTCAAAAGCCCAATGCTTTTCATAAACGGCACCTTGGTCTACCCACTTCTTAATCAATTGCCTTTCCTGATCCGAAAGGCTTAAATTGGATTCAGGGGGAGGCATTTTTTCAGTATTCTCCTCAGAAAAAATTCTTGTAATTACTTCAGATTGATTGGATTTACCGGAGACAATCGCATGGCGATTTGGATTTTCTTTGAGAGCTGCATAGGCTCCATCTTCCGTATCCAGCCTTAACCCTGCTTCTCTTTTATTGGCATCAGGACCATGGCAGGCAAAGCAATTGTCAGATAATATAGGTCTAATATGGAAGTTATAACTAACTTGATCAGGAATTGAAGTTTCCTTGTAGGTATGCTCGTTTGAACAACTATTTAAAGCCACTGAAGCTATAAATAGCACCATAAATATTGATGTAAAAATTCCTTTGTTTTTCAATCCTACCGGGTTTATATTAATTACATTTCTAATTTAATGGTTATCAAGCAGATTGCCAACACATCTTCTGTTGCTGTCTTTAAAAAGACCTAATTTATAAGAATTTTTATTTGGTAAATTTTAAAGTTACACAAAAAAACCATTATCTACACCTTATAAGAATGTCGGCATAAGGGTAATAATGGTTTTAATTTATATTCAAAGTAAAAGGACAAAAAAGGCTTAACTGCAGTTAAACCCCATCCAATTCCTCAAACCTCCACCGCTCATTGGGTGAGGTAGTATGTTCTCTTGCTACAATTTCTTCTACTTTCTTGATTATCTCGGGATTTTCTTTAGCCACGTCATGCATCTCCAAAGGATCACTTTTTAAATCAAATAATAACCATGTGGCTCCACCTTTTTGAACATTCAATTTTAAGGCTTTCCAATCGCCCATTCTGATCGCGATTTGACCACCGTAGGAAGGAAATTCCCAATAAAGAAATTCAGGTTGAGGCTGAGAATGACCGATTAAAGTAGGATAAAAACTAGTGCCATCTGTTGCAGATTCTAAAGGTTTCCCGGCTACTTCAGCTAAGGTGGGCATGACATCATAAAAAACAGAGGCATGGTCACTAACCGTTCCTTCTTTGATTTTCCCGGGCCAAGAGGCAATCATGGGAACCCTAATACCGCCTTCATAAAGAAAGCCTTTACCAAAACCTCTCTCTTCCCGGAACGCTCCTCCACTATTAAACCAAGGAGAATCTGTTCCTCCATTAAAGGTAGGGCCGTTGTCGGAAGTGAAAATGATTAAGGTATTTTCATATAACCCTTTTTCCTTTAACTGGTCAACTAATTCCCCTACTTGTTCATCCAAATAACTGACCATGGCTGCATAAGTTGCCCTTGGGTATCGGGATGGAAAATAAGAACGTTCCCCCTGATAAGGCTCTTCATCTCCAAATTTCTCTACATAGTGATCAATCCATTTTTGGGGGGCTTGCAGTGGAACATGAGGAATAGGAGTAGCCCAGTACAAAAAGAAAGGCTTCTCGCTGCTTTGCTCGTTTACAAAACTGGCAATTCTATCGGACATTATCTCCGGCGCATAGTCTGTAAGAAAATAATCTCCATAATTTGCCAAATCATAGGGATCAACACCTTCCGGCAGTTTCTTATTGGGAGCAATCGTATCGTTGTTTAAATATACCCGTTGTTCATTTTCATAAAGATGAACCGGATAAAGGGTATGTGCCTGCCTTTGGCAATTGTAGCCAAAGAAATAATCAAAGCCTTGTTTGTTGGGGACGCCCTCAGTATGGGGAGCTCCTAAACCCCATTTACCAACTACAGCAGTGGTATAACCGGCTTCTTGAAGCATTGAACCAAGGGTATAAGTACCTGTTGCTATTGGCCTTTGGCCTTCAAGGGTAGAATCTGCTAACATGGCATGGTAATTCCAAACATCGCCTCTACTACCCCATTCGTCATTGCCCCTTACTTGCGAGTGTCCTGAATGTTGCCCTGTGAGCAATACTGCTCTTGCGGGTGCACATACAGGTGCACCTGAATAATGTTGCGTAAACATCATTCCTGAAGCTGCCAAAGCATCAATATTGGGTGTTTCAATTTTTTCCTGTCCATAACATCCCAAATCTCCATATCCCAAATCATCTGCAAGTATGTATACAATATTTGGAGGAACAGGCTCCTCTTTCTGACTTTGGCAAGCCGCCAAATAGAAGACAATTAGAGGTAGTATTAATAGTAATCTCTTTTTCATTCTTAATTTATATGGTTGAGGTAATTTAAATTTCCATTAGAATATGGCATTTTATTTTGGGATGTTTTATACTTTATTGGAATCAAAATCAACTTTGAGGGTGGCCATAGGATCAGAATTGGTATTCAGCTCATCAAAAACCATACTTTTTCCTCGCTTATCATCTGTAACTTTCACGAAGTAATTTCCCTCGCTGAAAACTTCCGGCCGGAAAACCTTATCATTGACCCTAAGAGAATACACCAATTCCCCTGATTGCGCTTCAAATACTTCTACTATCGGTTTGTTACAATTGCTTAAGTCCAAAGGAGGTAGACTTCCCTTGGCATTTCTTGCATAATTTTCCTTTTGGGAAACTGTTATCGGCCAACCTTCATATTGCCCATTTGGGTTGGATTTTGGATCGACGTATCTAGGCCAACATTCCATGGTCATTTGCTTACCTTTCTTGTCAAAGGTTACTATTCCATATCCTGTTGCCCGATCATAAATTCGCGCCGGTTCTATACCTGTTTTTCTTGGGTTTGCCACCGCATGCACCGTCATTTTATTGCCAAATCCATCATTAAAATTCCCTGTATACTTTGGTTTTCCGGGTAAAGGTTCATGTTTTTCCGGAACCGGCGGCCACCATCGTCTGGGAAATAAATTGTTCAATGCAGGCCCGGCAAAAGCATAGCCGGAATCTTTGAATTGATCTACTCCATACTGGACTACTGAGGCCAGATGCTGGTCTCCGGCAATATGCAAAGCAAAAGCCTTTCTAATTATTTTTATGGCTTCATCTCTGCCTTTTTGCGGCCAACCGTTGGAATCCATGTCGGATGTAGGTGCATCACCCGGCACATATTCGCCCAATTCAGGAATGGGTAATTTTGGCACAATACTGTCGATAATACTACCCTCAGGGAGAGTAGCTACAGTACAAAAGTTGGTTTGCGATAAAACGGCCTTCATTTCCGTACCTTTGCTCCAGTCTGTAGACCAATGCTTTAAAAATTTTAACTGGCGTTCGCCTAATAAGTCTGCCTCAATATCATAGTATTCTTTGATGTCAAATTCCCTGTTTTGAATAAAACCATTGGTAACCTTGGCTTCTTCAGGCAATACATTTTTTGGCGCAGATTTAAATTTTCTATCTTCAAGTATGGCAAAGCTAACTCCCCCATATACCCAATCGGTATAATAAGTACCTATTCCTTGCTTTACAGGTGTTGGGTCAAAGGCATCGGGCAGGTGACCTGTTTGTGTCAATTGCACCATATTTACCCACTCAGCAGGCATTTTATAGCCCCCTTGGTCTTGGGCTACATAGGTCCATCCTTCATCGGTTGGGGCCACCTTTCCTGCTTCTCCCCAAACATTGCCATGATAAACATCATGGTCATCAGGTATAAATGCAGATGGTATATGTCTAAATATTTCCCTGTAAGACCAGCCAAACATGTACCATTTGCGAAGGTAGTCCAGGCTTGATTTTTCTAAAGGTGAAGTTTGAATACCAAATCCACCGGTGCCTTCATAAAATTGATCCCCTAAAAAAACCGCCATATCCGGAGCATGTCTGAGGGTATGTAGACTTACCTCATTGTCCGGGAAGCCGTAATCTGCATTGCAACTAAAGACTGCCAGTTTTACCTTGTCTTTGTCAACTGGCTCTTCAGCGATAGTCCCTGAATAATAATGGCTTTCTACCCCACTTTTCAAAGGCAAGTCTACTTTCACTCGGTAAGGCACTGCACTTTCCTCCGCCCAGTCTTCCAATCGGAAGTGGGTAACTCTTCCCAATTCATCTATTGCTGCTTCCTGCACTGTGGTCCAGGCCGCTCCTTTTTTTAGTTGCAGACTGACCTTATTTCCTTTAATTTTTTCTATTGGTGCCAGTTGGGCACCTAGTTTTAGCACCCCATCGTGCAAGGTATAATGGGCAAAACATACAGGTCCAAAAGTTTGATTTTCTGCTGCCAATACCTTCTCCCCTGTTACAGTCCAATCTGAAAAAGCGACTGAATCTCGGAAGAGCGCCTCTTCCGGAAAATGGGATACCAGCGCAATATTTCCTACTAGGTCACCCCTGTAATTTTCAATTTTCAATACCTCCAGGAGTTGCTTACCTTGAGGAGCAAAAGCTTCTAAAATCAAAGCCCCATTCTCTCCTTTCAGCACCAGGTTGATTTCATTATCCAAGGGTAACTTCTCCCTACCTACCTGCTCACCAATAAATAAAACACCTTCCCCATTGATACCTACATCCAAGCCTTTACCAAAAACTGCAGCAGACCGATAATCTTCAAATTTTCCTTTGGCACCTATTCGCATGCCTACATAGGAGGCTGGGTTCCCAATATTATCTTCATTGAGCCAGTTTACCTTTACTTCAGCCTTGAATGCTTCGGTTTTAGGACTTAACTGATGGGTGAGGCTATGGAGTGTACGGTTCTTGGCGCTGAGGTTGCAAACCGCCTTACCACCTCTCAATTCCCAATCTTGCAGCCGATTTCCCCAATATTCAGGACCTACCCAAGCCATGTCCGGCCAGTTTTGCCATTTACTTTTAAGCGGACTTCCTTTTTTGAAGGATTTTAGGGGCATTGTTTCGGCCCAAGTATCCGTTAAAACCAAAGATGAACCTACTGTTCCTAAGGCGATTGATTTAATGGCTTTTCTTCTTTTCATATGAATTAGTCAGCTAGTTTTGGATTAATTGAAATTTCAGGTTTAGGCGTTTATCATTGATCTTATTACCAAATAGAGATAATTAGGTTACAATATAAACCATCAATACGCGAAGTCATAGGATTTTTGACAAATTTGAAAAAGTAACATGCCTTTATAAATTCCCTTCATATAAGGATTCCTATTCAGCTTACCTTCAAAAATAAGTTGGGCGCTACCTAGCTTGAATTCATCTGTGAATAAGTAAAATGAGTTGCTTTAAGCTACATATCCGACTTAAGTGTTATTTTTAAATTGATGTAAATTGTTTATCCCCCTATCCAATCAGGATTAATTTCTGATTAAAGCCTACTCTTTTTTACAAAAAGCAAAAAAAAATAAACAATAGAACCTATCTTTAATAGAGTACAATCAATTTTATATCAATCGATTGTGAATTAAATCCATTCAAAAAAACCACTGCAACATGAAAAATAACTTACTGATTCAAGTCGGCTATTTTATTGGCTTATGTCTATTAATCAGCTGCAGTACCAACCTAATGGTATTGGAAGACATGCTGCCAAGAGCCAAGCAAAAGTCCTTTGAAGTAAAATTTAATCAGGCCACACTAACTGATTTTTCGGTAAACTTTAACTTGGTTTATGAAATCAGCAATCCCTACAAAAAAGACCTTCCTATACCTGATCATGTCATGGGAATATTCGTCAACGGTAGAGACATTGGATTGGCAAAAACCCATCAAGAGGTAATGGTGACCTCAAAATCTTCCTCTTTGTTAAATTATTCCTTTACTTTAAGTTCAGCCCAGTTGAGGCAATTGATGGGGAAAGACAACAACCTCACCTTTAAAACGGCCATAGAACTGGACCTTACAGATTATACCAATATGTTGCCGAATTTTCAGTTGGCCGTGAGTGAGGATTTTGATTTGGAGTCTTCCGAATTAAAACCATATATCAACAAACTGCTCCAAAAAAAGATCGGCAAGTTTGATTTCTCCTATGAACACAGTGCCCGTGTAAAAATCCCAGCTCCTCCCTCCATCACAAAATCCAACGAACCTATAGAAATCAAACTCTTGGGTACAGGAAGCAACCTGATCAATCCCAATGCCATCAAAAATGCCTTAATTCCTTTTGGAGATTTATTGATCAATGGAGAACTGAATGGGCTAAAAAACCCATTTATAGATGCTGTCACCAGCCTTACCATCCCTGTTCCTGCTCCTACCATTACTCAGTGGGACAGAACCGTAAATGTGAAAATTGAAGACCATGTGTTGAATTTACTCAGTCCCTTTGACCCCAACATCAACAATAAATGGGCAGAGATAAAGAATTTAATGTACAGGACCAACAGCTTTAAAGCAACGGATTACTTTGTAGACAATTTCCTGGATCCCGCAGGCTTCCCTGATGCTTCAGAAAAATGGGACAGTTTTCAGACCTCTTATAATCAGCTAAAGTATACCGTATTTCCTGATCAGCTACCCGGACCACAGACTAGAGGCTTTGAAATTTTAATTCCCTTTACATTTAAGAATCAAAATGAATTCCCGATTAGCATTCCCATTTTTCGTTCCAGCGTTATCTTACCTGGAGGCCAACCCTTTTCCATGTATGTAAAGCCAAAAGACATGGGAGAAATTAATTTGGGAGAAGTTCCCTCCCAGCAAACTCAAATTGAAGCAAATAACGAACAAACTTTGTATGTGGTGTTTACTTTTGACATGAAGGCGTTTAATCAAGGCATTTACAGCCTGTTTATGCAAAACCAATTTGAGCCTAACCTGGGGGGCATCATGTCGTACGATTTTGGTTATGGACCCCTTTATATTGGGTATGATTTGAAAAATATGAGTTTGGATTATAAATAGGGAATGGGACTGAATAGACTAACACGTTATACACTTACGGATCAACCCCCTCATTCCCGGTGGCTGAGAGGAGCTAAAGCCATAGGGAAACGTGATGATCTGGTACTTGGCTTAGCCTATTAGAGAGGATAAAATTTTAATTTTCCTCATATGCTACAAAAATACTGTTCCTCTGGAGCACCTAAATTCTCGAGTAAATTATTAGATGGAATAATAAAGAAAATCACCCCTTTCCCGGTGGCTGAGCGGAGTCGAAGCCTTAGGGAGATATGATGATAGAGTATTTGGCCTAGCCCATTAGAGAGGTTAAAATTTTAATTCTCTTCTGCAAAGATATTTTTCACCTCTCCATTTCTTTTCCCCCTGAGTTACTTCGTTTCAGGGCAGGCCCTGACTTGCCTCGTTTCAGGGCAGGCCCTGACTTGCCTCGTTTCAGGGCAGGCCCTGACTTGCCTCGTTTCAGGGCAGGCTTAAATGAAAAGAAACGAAGCAAAGAAAAATCAAGCCAGCAGAAAACTCCTCCCCACATGGCCCGACGCCGCCTCGTTCTCTGGCATGCCCCCGCGCTTCTTGCGATAGCATAGTTTAAAAGGAGCCTTTATTGGAACGTTATAAATCAAAAAGGTGCCGCTCCTTTGGAGCTAATAATCGAATCTGACTTCATATGCTACAAAAATATTGCTCCTATGGAGCACCTTAATTCTCGAGTAAATTATTAGATGGAATAATAAAGAAAATCCCCCTTTCCCGGTGGCTGAGCGGAGTCGAAGCCTTAGGGAGATATGATGATAGAGTATTTGGCCTAGCCCATTAGAGAGGTTAAAATTTTAATTCTCTTCTGCAAAGATATTTTTCACCTCTTCATTTCTTTTCCCCCTGAGTTACTTCGTTTCAGGGCAGGCCCTGACTTGCCTCGTTTCAGGGCAGGCTTAAATGAAAAGAAACGAAGCAAAGAAAAATCCAGCCAGCAGAAAACTCCTCCCCACATGGCCCAACGCTGCCTCGTTCTCTGGCATGCCCCCGCGCTTCTTGCGATAGCATAGTTTAAAAGGAGCCTTTATTGGAACGTTATAAATCAAAAAGGTGCCGCTCCTTTGGAGCTAATAATCCAAACTTACCTCATATGCTACAAAAATACTGTTCCTCTGGAGCACCTAAATTCTCGAGTAAATTATTAGATGGAATAATAAAGAAAATCCCCCCTTCCCCGGTGGCTGAGAGGAGCTAAAGCCATAGGGAAACGTGATGATCTGGTACTTTGCTTAGCCTATTAGAGAGGATAAAATTTTAATTTTCCTCAGCAAAGAATCTTTTGACCTCTTCATTTCTTTTCCTTAAATGAAAAGAAACGAAGCAAAGAAAAATCAAGCCAGCAGAAAACTCCTCCCCAAATGGCCCGACGCCGCCTCGTTCTCTGGCATGCCCCCGCGCTTCTTGCGATAGCAAATTTTAAATGTTACCATAATTGGAAAAAACATGTTATGCCATTATTTGTATTTTATTCTGCCTTGAAAGGTTGACTCTTACCCCTTCACCCCCCTTAGGCTCCGTTTAAATCCATTACTTACTCCATATTTTATAAGATAATATTTCAATACTTAAAAAATTTAAACCATATTTAGGTAACGTAACCGTGCAAAATTTAAATTTGTCTATTTCACTATTTTAAATTCAAACACGCTTTCTCTTACCTATATACCCAACTAATGAAAAATCACAAATACCTTTTGGTCGCGCTTTTAATTTGTTGTGCTCTAGGCTTACCTAAAGCAATGTTTGCAACTGCTTTACCAACCAATGGACCAAAACATGTGGTGTTTCTAATCAGTGAGGATCCTTTAAACTATGAAGCCCACCTTACGGTCCCTCCTTTTGCGGAGATGTTGGATGAAAAATATGAAGACTTAAAAATAACTGTGCTAAAGGGTGAGGGCACACATGGCGCCTATCGCTTTCCTAACCTTGAGATACTTAAAGAGGCGGATTTACTGGTGGTCTTTTGTAGAAGATTGGCTCTGCCTTTTGACCAAATGACAAGCATCAAAAATTACCATAGGTCAGGCAAGCCATTGGTGGGTTTGCGAACAGCCAATCATGGGTTTTCGGTTAGAGATGAAGTGGAGCCCGGTTTTGAAGGATGGTGGGGTTTTGTACCGGACATATTGGGCTGTGAAAACAATGGTTATTTCCCCGAGAAATTAGGGACAATTGTGACTGCCTTCCCAAATGCAGAAGGTCATCCAATTTTAGCCGACATAGATTTAAAAAATTGGAAGAGCAAGGGGCAGGTATATAAAGTAAAGCCCATCATTGACCCAAATGCGGTAATTTTACTCAATGGTAAGCCAAGAGGGAAATCTGCCACCGAACCCATAGCATGGACAAGAAATACAGCTTATGGTGGAAAGGTTTTTTACACCTCATTGGGCTATCCAACGGATTTCAAACAAGCGCCCTTTATTCAATTGCTGATCAATAGTATTCATTGGGCTTTGGAAAAAGAGTAAATAAGTAAAATGCTTCCTAAAATGAACAAGAGAAATTACCTCCTCCCTTTAATTTTAATTAGTCTATTGGTGAATGGCCTGAAGGCCCAAAACCCATTGCCCAATTGGGAAAAGGTAAGCGAAAAGGTGGACTGGCAAGCCAGGGATTCACAAGGAGAACTGGTTTATAATAACAAGCTCTGGATTTTAGGTGGCTGGTTTGATTCCCACCATGCCCCACCTAGAGATGTATGGTCATCCGCCAATGGAAAGGATTGGAACAAAGTAGCATCCAATGCACCATGGATCCACAGTGACCTTCCTATGACTTTTGTTTTTAAGGACAAAATGTGGATCACAGGTGGCTGGTACAATGGCCGGCTTGAAGGACATTCTGCCAGCAATAGCATCTGGTCCTCCACAAATGGAGCAGACTGGAAATTGGAAAAGAAAGCAGCTTCCTGGACACCTAGAATTGCTTCAACCGTAGTGGAATTCAAAGGCAAGCTATGGTTAATGGGCGGAATAGAGAATTACTATTTTGGGGATGAAAAAAGCCTTAAAAACGATGTCTGGGTTTCCGAAAATGGGAAGGATTGGGAATTGGCCACTGTCGATGCCGGCTGGTCTCCAAGAGCTTACCATCAGTCCGCTGTGCTCAATGGCAAGATGTATGTTTTCGGCGGTGGCAATTATACACCTGAATACCATGCAAAAAATGACGTTTGGGTCACAGAAGACGGCATCAATTGGGAACAGGTAACCGAAGCTGCCCCATGGCATGAGCGGATATGGTTTTCATCTGTAGTATACAGGGATTGCATCTGGGTAATGGGCGGTTGGTCCAACAACCCTTACAAAAACTGGGGAGACGCCTGGTACAGCAGGGATGGCATAAACTGGACTGAATACAAACCGGGAATATTCTGGCCCGGCCGACACGAACATTCGGCTTTTGTATTTCAGGATAAAATATTTGTTGCCGGAGGCATGCTCCCTCCCCTAGTCAATGATGTTTGGTCCTTGGACTTGCCTGAAGACTGGTAAAAACCTTTTTGCCTTGGGTAGATAAATCCTAGCTAAACATAAAACAGAATATAAAGTCCTCAAAACCTAAAACCAGACCCCATCCCAGATCACAAAATCACAAGATCACCACATCACAAGATCACCACATCACTTTATCATCAATAAATTGATCCCTATTAACAAATAGAGGATATAAAAGATTAGAATGATTAATCATTCTCATTTAATATCAATATTGCTAAACCTCCATCATTAAAACCCAAGTCAAAAAAGAACAAACAATTATTTAAATACCCATGCGCTTCTCAATCCGGATGAGACCCTGTTCATGATCTGAAACGTGATTCCCGACAAAATGCATAAACTCATCCATCTCTTCCTGGAATTCTCCAAAGGAGTTTTTGAGTTGACCTGTAGCATCATGTAAATAGGAAATTTTGGCATCCAAGTTGCTCAAAGCCCGCTTTATACGATGTTCAAATTCTTCAAATTTTTCCATGCTGTTTGGTAGAATTAGCTCCTTTAAATATAGTGATTTTTTTTATAGTGGTTTTAATAAGTGTTTTTAACGTATATTTCAATCTAGTAGAGAGCTAACAAGGCCATTTTTATTATGCCCTGATTCCCAAAAAGATAATTCACCACTACAAGATGTCAAATTTTCATTCCTAACGGGTGCTAAAAAAGGTAAGGGCAAAAGAATGGCACACCACAGCCACCGATTCACTACATCACACTATCACCCCATCACTCAGTCACTCAATCTCTTCATCACAAATTATTGATCTTCTGCTTATTACAGTCTTCACACAGATTAATACCAAGGTAATAATGCCCATTCACGGGAAAAAGCAGCCAGTTCACAATAAATACAACTATCTCTTTATTAAAAATAAATTAAATTGGTTTAATTATAACTTCTTTTAACCATAAACCAAAAAATAGCATGAAAAAGAAAATAACTTTACAAAAGCTACAGTTGCTGCAGGAGTAGTAGCCATGAGTGTTGGACTATTTAACTCTTTTAATGTGGAAGCAGATGGAGGTTGTGGCTATTATAAAGAAAACGACTACTGCCAAAATTATTATCCCAATTGTACCTTTGTAGTAAAAAAATGCCGGGAAGAAGGAATTTTTACCTGCGATGTTTGGATGCAAAACCCATGTAGTCTCGCATGTGGAGGCTTTTAAGAAAAACAATGAATTCTTTCACTCAAACATTACCCGGAATTATCTTTAGTTTTTTATTTCTCTGCTCCTGCTCAAATACATCCAATAACAATAATTTGGGTTCCCAAAATATGGCAATTCCCATACCTGAAGAAAATATCGAAAGATTTTCAGAAGTTTTTAATAAAGTAAATTATATAACTGTCCAATTACCACTTGAATCATCCATTGGCCAGGCCGATAAAGTAATTATAACTGAAGATAATATATTCATTGGAGACTTTTACCAAAATCCCAAAGTAATTATCCTTGACAAGGAGGGTAATTTCCTAAGCTGTATCAACGCATTTGGGGAAGGACCGGGGGAGTACACTCAAATTAACGACTTTGTCATACATCATGAAGACCCAAAAGTACTTATTTTATCTACCAAAAAAATATTGGCATTCGATTTCAATGGAAATTTCGTTGAAGATTTAGACAGACCAATAAGTGGTGGATATAAATTCTTAGCTACCAAAAAGGACGAGTTGATATTTTACGTTCCTCCAAACATTTCGTCGGCTGACCCTAAGCATGGCGATAATATATTATTTTCATATGAAAACCAAAAAGTCCATCCTTTTTTTACCTCTAAATTTATGGAAGAAAAAATTCCGTTTTTTGCCGACAGGAATATCTTGGTCTACTTAGACAACAAAACTTTCTTTACAAAGCATTTTTCCGATACAATCTACGTATTTGAAGGTAAGGAATTGAAAGAAAAGATGTATTTGGATTTTGAGAATTCTAAAAAGCTAAAGTTAAATATATTTCAGGAACATGACTCAAATATTCTCAATAACTTGGAGTACATGCAAGACTATGTATACCACATGCCCAATTTACACCTATCCGGAAAATATTTGGTCACTTGTTTTAGGGAGAAAAATTACAGAAGTACACTACTCTATAATAGAACAAAAAAAACCTCTAAATCCATCTCCAATGCTACCAATGATTTAGATGGATTATTACCTTATTTAAATGTTAAATATTTATCCGATAAAACACTTATTAGCGTTCATTATCCCGATGAATTTATTACAATTGAACAGATGGAAAATTCAGACCATCCCCTGCTTGAGTCACTGCAACAAGAAACAGTGTCTTTTGTTTTTGCCATATATCAAATAAAGGATTAACCAATTCATTAAGAACTCACCTCCAGTAGATTACAAGGTCACTCTATCACCCAATCACTACATCACAAGATCACTACATCACCATATCCAATAAACATGCCCATTCACGGGAAAAAGCAACCAGTTCACGATAAATATAATTAATCGTTTATGAAAAATAATTTTAATTGGTTTAATTAATACATCTTTTAACCATAAACCAAAAAATAGCATGAAAAAGAAAATAACTTTACAAAAAGCTACGGTGGCCGCTGGGGTTGTGGCCATGAGTGTTGGATTATTTAATTCTTTTAATGTAGAAGCAGATGGAGGTTGTGGCTATATGTGTTGCCCAGGCACCTCATACTGTACTGATGAATCTGGAATAGTATGGTCAGAGGACAGACCGGTTGATAGAGATTTTCCAGGTGATACCTGTACGAATCATCAATAATCTATGGTAAATAGTAAATAAAAGGCTTCACGATAAGAGTTATTTTATATCTAGATTTATTTAGGTTAGTTAGAATCTTTCGGTTTATCGTGAAGCTTTTTAGCAAATTGTAAATTTAATACTGTTGTGAAATTAACTAAAAAATCAAATAAGGTTTTATTAAATGCGGCAATGTTAATCATTATACTATTGTCTTTATCGAATTGTTCAGAAGACAAATTGAAATCTGATAATGTAAAAAGCTTTACTGAAAAAACGATACCTAGAACAGTAAACCTGGCTGGCAAAAAATACTTTTTTGAGGAAATAAAAGTGCCGCTTAAAATTTTCATTAAAAACAATAAGTTGATCATTGGCGAAAGCAGAAGGGTACCTGAAGATTTTCCTCCAATTCATGTCCTCGATGCAAAAAAAATGAAATATTTGCGGCCATTCGGTAAAATAGGGTTTGGACCCGGTGAAGTTTCTGACGTCTCAGGAATTGATTTAGGTGCCAATGATAATACTTTCTGGGTTTATAGCGCAATGTCAAAGCATTTTTCAGAATTCGACCTTGATGATACCACATCATTGTCAAAAAATCAAATCAAACAAGAAGGAGACTTCTATATGGCCATGGCCATGGCTTGGTCCTCCGATAGTACAGTTATGTGCCGCATGGTAAATGATCCCCATCAATTTGTAGAATTTTCGATTGATGGAAGGCGCTTAGCGAATTATGGGAAATGGGAAGATCATTTAGTCAGAGAAGACCTAACCAATTATATGATGTCGGATTTACATATGGGATGGTTTAAAGGAAACCAGATAAATAATGTTTATGCATCTGCTGGTGTTTATAGAGATAGAATTGAAATTTTAAACAAAGAGAAAGGAAAAATTTTCATTACAGATGGCCCCTTCAATTACATTCCCAAATTTACAATTGCTAATTCCAGTGGCTCATCTAATAAATTAATCGTGGGTATAGCCGAACCCTTGGCCTATTTGGACATTGCTATATCCAAAAACTATATTTTTGGTTTATATTCTGATAAAACCGAAAAACAATTGAGGGAAAGTAATGAAATCGCCAATGATATCTATGCATTTGACCTGGAAGGTAAAATTAAATGTAATTTTATATTGGATATTTCTATCAGAGGATTGGCGGTAGACGAGGAATCCCAAAAATTATATGGCATCACCACAGATGAAGATCCAGGAATTGCTGTTTTTGACTTACCTGACCTAAAATAATACCTCAATGGGCAAAAATACTTCGCTAAAACAATCTTTTTTAATCCTCACCAATAAAACCTCACTCCCTTTAATTCAAAAATACCATAAGCTGTTTACAGCTACCCAAAATATGGGAGATACAGTGGTGTTGTACCATTTGCTAGGGGATAATTCTAATCCAAACTTAGAAGACGTGAATACGCACATCTTTGACGATGAAGTCTTAAGCTCCTTGAATTATTTCCCACTTGGCTTTACCCTGGTACCGGGTAGCAATCATTTCCCCTTGCTAAAATTCTACCTTTCTCATCCACATTACGATTACTATTGGTGCATTGAAGACGACGTGGAATTCTCGGGGGATTGGAAATCCTTTTTTGAAGATTTTTCCTCTATTGACACTGATTTTATCAGTAGTCATATCCGCCGCTATAAAGAAGAACCGGAATGGCCTTGGTGGCCTACCCTGGCCCATCCCTACACCGTTATCCCACAAGAGCAACGGATCCGGTCCTTTAACCCCATCTACCGAATTTCACGTCAAGCTTTAGAATTACTTCACAAAGCACTCTTAAGCAAGTGGTGTGGGCATCATGAAGTACTCATTCCTACCCTGCTTTATGAAAGTGGATTTTCCATCCAAGACTTTGGTGGGAAAGGGGAATTTGTACCCGAAGGCCTTGAAAACAAATTTTATTCGGAAAATACACCTAACAAAAGAGGTATACTTTCCGACGGCACCATGCGATGGAGACCCGTTTTCGAAAAAACAGGGAATTTGAAAAATAAACTTTACCACCCTGTAAAAATAACAGATGAATAAGGTTACACAACTTTTCCATACACGAGATGAGCTATTGTTGGGACATTACACCAGCCTCGAAAATCCTGGACTCTTTAAAGGCAAGTTTGGCCTTTGCCTTTACTTCTTTGAAGCCTTTCAACAGTGCGAAGAACTAAAATACCAGCATGCAGCGGAACATTTACTACAAGAGGGGTACAATTTTATTCACCAAAACCCGATGCCGACCTCATTTGACAATGGACTAGCCGGAATTGCCTGGGGAATTAACCAATTAATCAAAAGAGGTTATTTGGAGGGTAATGCCGATGAATTGCTAATGGAAATAGACACAATCCTTTTCAAGGTTATTTCTGAAAAAACGAACGAGCTTGAATTTGGCTTAAAACGTGGAATATTAGGCTACCTGATCTATATCCTCGACCGTGTTTCAGTCCAGCCTAAAAATGCGCCAGAGAAGGTAAACAGTGAAATATTCACTTCTCTTGCAGTTTTACTGATAAACCGCATCCACATAATGGCCGAAGAAAACAGTGGAAATTTTACTGAGCCAAAAGAATTTAACCTTTTCTGGGACCTACCCAATTACTTGTATGTATTGGGTGAAATCAACCGCCTAAACATAATGCCCAACAAAACCCGACAAATGATTCGCAACATTTCTTCTCTGCTGCTTTCCTTAATTCCCCAAAATCTAGGTAACTGTCTCAGTTTACTTTACGGAATGAGCAAGGTGGCACATGAGGATTGGTCAGCACACACCCGACTTCTGCAAGAAAAATTAAATAGTGCTTCAATCACTTCTTTTAGGCTTGGAAATAAAAGCCTGTATGTAGAAAACGGTCTTTCTGGTTTGATTTTATTAGACAAGCAAGTAGGGTTGGAAATAGATGATTGGAAGGGCTTGTTTAATGATGAAAAAAACGTACAACTAGCGATGCAACATCTGGAGAAATCCGAGTATTGGAGAGCCACCGAAAAAAATCCAGAAAACGAAATGGGGTTTATTTACGGAATTACAGGAATTCATTACGCTCTCCTTTTTTTGAAACAAATTAAAGATCCTCAACATGAATAAAGCGTCTCTGCAAGATATCAGCTTTCTTATTCCTGTCCGGTTGGATTCTGTCATTCGGCTGGAAAACCTAATGGTGGTGATAGACTTTCTACACCATCACTTACGCTCTCCTATTTTAGTCCTCGAAGCTTCCGCTTATAAAACCGGGATTATTCCTGCTTTTGCAGGGAACAAAATAAATTATTGGTTTGAAGAAGATAGGGACGATATCTTCCACCGGACAAAATACATCAATACATTGGTAGGGTTTTCTAAGACACCATTTGTAGCAATTTGGGACTGTGATGTTATCATTCCACCAAAACAAATCATAGCAGCCCTAAAATGCATAAAAGATGGCGAATCAAGTTTCGTTTTTCCCTATGCCAAAGAATTTTTAGATACGGGTATGATCCTTAGGGAAATTTTTATAAAAAATCGGGATCATACCGTATTTACTTCACACAAAGCTAAAATGATGTCAATGTATGGACCTGACCCCATAGGTGGTGCTTTTCTTGCAAACCTTCAGGATTACAAGGCAACGGGGATTGAAAACCCGAACTTTTACGGGTGGGGAAGGGAAGATGGAGAGCGAATACACCGATGGAAAGGGCTAGGTTACAACCATAACCGCATAGACGGGCCATTGTTCCATCTATCTCATCCCCGTGGAATCAATAGTAGTTTCCATAGTAATCGTGAAGACCAGGGAAAATGGAACGACATTCTTTATATTAAATCACTGGGGAAAAAGGAGTTAAACAACAAAATCCAAGAATGGTCTCAATCTTAAATTATTTTACAAATTTAACTAAAAAATTGAATCCTAAATTGAAGATTAAATCCCAGGTTGAGTACTGGATTCATATTACTGGGAATAAGAAAAACTGGACGGTAGTACAAATTGGAGCCAATGACGGCAAAACCAAAGACCCACTTCATAAGTCTATTTTAAAAAATGGAAAATGCTTTTCGTAGAGCCCGTTCCCTACCTATTTGAAAAACTAAAGACCCATTACCCCGATTCAACTAGGTTTTTATTCGAAAACACCGCCATCAATAATGGCACAAGGCAGGAATTTTATTGGGTAGACCAAAAGGCCAAATACATCCTAGGCAATCTTCCGGACTGGTATGACCAATTGGGCTCCTTTGACAAAAACCATATCAGTAAACATCTGAACGGTATTTTAACCCCCTTTATTGTTTCCACAAGCATAAAGGGAATTACCCTGAAAACTTTGCTTCAAAAGCATGGAATTCAACAAATCGATCTATTGCGGATAGATTGTGAAGGCCACGACTGGAAAATACTTAGACAATTGGATTTGACCAGATTTAAACCCTCTCTTATATTATTTGAAATGAAACACTTGAACCGGGAAGAATTAAAAGCAGCACTTTTATTTCTTTACAATGACTATCAGGTTTATCAGTTTGAGGGGGACTTTTTGTGCTTTTCAAAAGTCGAATATAACGAATTATCTAAAAAAGACATAAAATACCTTCTTGACTTTCATTCCATCGAGTCACTTAAAAACAAGCTTTAGAAAATGAATGAAACTTCAAAAAAATTAAAAATTGCGTTCTTAGTTGAGCGTTTCCCCAAATTATCCGAAACATTTATACTCAACCAAATTAGTTATTTGATTGAGGCAGGCCATAAGGTGGATATTTTTCCGGCAGGCAAGTCTGAAGAAACTAAAGTACATGATGAGATTCACCGATTAGGATTACTCCAGCATACTTTTTATCCACCTAAAGTACCCCAAAACAAAATATGGGCTTGGCTAAAATTCTTTGTGTTGGTAAATATTAAGCCGGCTGTTCGAAAATTGGTTAAGTTACTTGATTCTCAGGATTTTTACCGCAATCAGGATATGATACGTCGGTTATATTTGATTTCCCTTTTCTATCCATTTATATCAAAAAATAAATATGATATTATTCATTGTCATTTTGGCCCTACCGGCTTGAGAGCAGTTTTTGTGAGATCACTAGGACTTTTAGATGGTAAAATGCTCACCACCTTTTATGGCTATGATATCACTCATCGAGCAATGGGTGAAAACTATTATCAAAACCTGTTTTCCAATAGCGATATATTTATTGTCATTTCTAATTTTATCAGGGAAAAAGCAATTTCAGCTGGATTTGACAAGAATAAAATTGTGGTTTTGCCCATTGGTGTGAATCCTGGAGAATTTATACCTCATAAGCAGAAAACAGACAAAGATTGCATTTGACTGTTAAGCGTTGCGCGATTAGTAGAGAAAAAAGGATTGTACTACTCCATCTCAGCTTTTCACCAGCTTGTAGAACTTCACCCAAATACCTTTTATGACATCGTGGGCGATGGTGAATTGATGAAACCTTTAATGGAACTGGTAACCTTTCTTGGATTGGAGGAAAAGGTTTTCTTTCATGGAGAGAAAAAAAAGGTTGACATTATCAATTTTTACAGAAATTCCGACATTTTTGTACTTCCAAGCATTACTGGGAGTGATGGCAATTCCGAAGGACAGGGTCTGGTACTTCAGGAAGCCCAAGCCATGCAATTACCGGTAATTGCTACCTTACACAATGGGATACCTGAAGGAGTAATGGATGGCATCACTGGATACCTAGTTCCCGAAAAAGATATCAATGCCCTTCAAATAAAAATGAAATACCTTATTGAACATCCAAGGGTTAGAAAGGATATGGGAAATAGTGGTAGAAAATTTATAGAACACAAGTTTGACAACTTCCATTTAGGTAAAAAACTGGAAAAAACATATACTGATCTGCTATAAGTCATTTAGGACTCAAATATTTTTGTTTAAAAGCACTGATTAAACAAAAAATATATACAAATAAATTTTAATCGGTAATAGAAAATAGATCGTCTATTACATAATTCTGAGATTAAAAATGTAATTCCAATACAAATGTCAAATTAACACCTATTATTTTGTTAAATTCTATTTTTTTTTTACTTTAACAATATAGTTATACTACTAAATATTTTTTATGGAAACCTCCTATTTAATTCTCAAATGCAGCCAAACCATACTAAAACTAGAGTTGAAAAAAATAACGCATTTTTTAGTAAATGATTACCTTCTCACGGTCTTTTGTTTGAATGGAAATAGCCATTCTTGCTGCTCTTCTCTTAAAAGTATGGAAGATAAGTTGCCGGAAAACTTTTTCAAAATAAACCGAAACTGCATAGTAAATGTAAATTTAATCAATTCTCTTCAAGTAAAAAAAAGGGAAATAATTATGCAAAACGATTTTCGCCTTAAGGTGGCCAAATCAAAATGGACTGAAATAAAAAAGAAAATGATTCTACTAAACCAACTAAATAATGGCTTGGAAAATACAAATTAATCCTATCTCTTGTTTATTTAAAGATAAAACTGGAAATAATAGCAGGAAGTCAAAACCCAAAGAAAGCATTGAGGTAGAAACAATTTTTATCCTAAGTGCAGGTAGAACAGGCACGCGTTTTTTCCAGGATTTTTTTAATACCTGTTTCAGTCAGGTATATGCAGTTCATGAGCCCCAACCTGATTTTTTTGACATGGGTATGCAAAAAATTAGGACAGATTTGCTTTTTGATGTCAGCCGCCAAAATATATGTGAATTCAGAAAACCATTACTAAAGCAAGTGCTTTCCACTCCAGAGACCACCTATATAGAATCAAATCCACACGCTGCATACCTTATTCCGGAACTAATGGCTACATTTTCATCTATCAAGTTTTTGTATGTGGTTAGAAATCCAATAGACTCCGTCAGGTCATTTTATGCTAAATCTCCAAAAGATAGTGGTGGGGAAATGTTGTTTTATGGGGAAAACGATCACAGGAAAAGGATCTGCCCCAAGGACTTTCCAGGCGATGGATGGGAAAAAGAATGGCCCGATTTCAACCGGGTTCACAAAATAGCTTGGTACTGGAATAAAGTCAATAGCATTATTCAGGAATCATTAAAAAACAGTGTGAATTCGATACAAATTAAGTACGAAGATTTCTTTTCAAAAAATCAGTCCATCAGGGAAAAAACAATTTTACGGGTTGTAGATTTTATGAAATTAACTGAAAAAAGGAATGCAGATTGGAACAAAATAAACCGTATCATGAATCAAAGGTCGAATGCAACCAAGGTAGAGTACCTCCCACCCTTTGAACAGTGGCCCATAAGGGAAAAAGAAATGTTTAAGATGTTAACAAAGGAAATGAGGATCAAGCTAAATTACAAATAATTCCTAAAACCCAGTCTCTTTCACTAATCTTCAATCACCACATCACTACATAACCCCTTCACCAACTCACCAAATCCGATAAAACCGCTAGTTCACAGGAAAAAGAACCCAGTTTACGGAAAATACAATTTATCTTATATTAAAAATAATTAAAATTTGCTTATTTGAGATATCTTTTAACCGTAAAACAAAAAATAGCATGAAAAAGAAAATGACTTTACAAAAAGCTACAGTTGCCGTGGGAGTAGTAACCATGAGTGTTGGATTATTTAACTCCTTTAATGCTGAAGCAAATGAAGGAAGTTGTTCTGTCGACATAGCAGGAGTGGAGTTTCCATGCACGAGGATCTGGTGCCAAAGTACATGGAGTTTAAGTGCATGTGGGCTTGGAGAAGTCACTAGTCAGGAGTGTAATGAATTCAAAAATTGTTAAAAATAAAAAAGGTTGGCTTAGGCTGACCCTTTTACTTAGGTTCATTTTTATGAAAAATTCCATACAATTAATTTTGGTTTTTGTGTTTTTTTCTTGTTCTTCCACAACGAATAATGGAAATCTATCAATCATTGTAGAAAAAATTCAAATCCCAATTGATGAAAAATTCTTAAATACTTATCAAATCTGGGATTCCTATTATGAAAATGAGGAATCCAAACTTCTTGCCTATAACGAAACAAGGCATTCATTTGATGTGTTTAGCTTGGATAAACAATCTACTTTAAGCCAAATACCACTTGAACGTGAAGGGCCTGATGGTATAGATAAAGTTGATGGGCTAGATTACTATAATGAAGATTCAATTTTTTTGTACTCGAGAGGCAAACTATACATCTCTACGATAGAGGGGAAAATTAGTAAAGTTCATTCACTTTATGAGTTGTTTAATTTTGATGGTGGAGGAGAACCATCTATAAATTTCTATTTTAAGCTTCGGTATAACCCTGTGTCAAAAAGTGTAGCTTTCTTTATAGTCTACCACAATACAGATCAAAAATCAAAAGGAAATCTTCCTCTGATAGGCTTACTTAATCTTGAAACATTAAAAACGAATTATTTACCAATATACCATAGCGATTTTTTCAAAAGAAACGAAGGTAATGTAGGGTTTGTCACGTACCTGGGATTCAATGATTTTTTAGATGGTAGTATGATCTATAATTTTCAATATCAATCCAATATTTATTGTTTAAGTACTGAAGGAAATTTGAACAAAGGAAAAGAGGTTAAGCATATATTGCCTTTAATCAACCTAGATAATATTGATTCACATGCCATAAACAATACGCATTTTCTTTCCCCAATACCTGACCCTTGGCGGAAACTTATTTATAGATTCAATTGGGAAGCGCCAATTAAAGGGAAAGAAAATTCATTTTTACAAAAGAAAACCTCACTTACCGTTTTTGATTCCAAATTGAAAAAACTTCAGCACTATTCATTACCTGATTATACTTACCAGATCAATAATTGGTTTGTAACTAAAAAGGGTTTATTTTTAAACCTAGCACATCCTGCAAATCCTACATTGAAGGAAAATACCCTAGAGTTCCATGTTGTAAAATTAAGGAATGACGAATTTTGATAGCTTTTCTACTGTTTCTAAGTGCAATCACAGGTTTTTACCTTCCTCCCTTTGATACAACTCACTTCCTATTAGTACCGCTGGATCATCATTTAAAGAATGCTAGGAAAATAGAAATTAGCTATACCATAATGCATCCCTACGATAAGCAAAAGGAAACCATTCTGCTAATTGAGGATCCCTTGGACAAGTATTTTCAGAAAAGCATAGACCTGCAGCCACTGCGGGATGAATTTAATATCGTTCATATCAAAGGTCGGAATGAGGCTGATGCCATTTTGAAAATTATCAATTCTTCAGGGGAAATTGATTGGGCAAAAGCTTATCAATTGCTAAATATGGACCAACAAGCAAGAGACATAGAGTCGGTCCGTAAAGACTTATCAGGAGATCGGCCAGTACATTTATTGGGTTTTTCCGGTGCGGCTGCCTACCTGCATTATTACCTTGGACTTTTCCCTGAAAACGTCAAATCCTTGATCTCCTTCAACCCCCTACTCTTTGACCTTCAAAAAAACTTGAATCTTATCAACCCCTCACAGTGCCTGGAATCAATACCACTTGAAAATGCTTCCTACCTTGATTTTTTATGGTACAACAATTCCGAGAACCTTTGTAAGGAACAAACGGGGACTGAAGACATTGACCTGGTCTTTTATACTTATTTAAAATGGGGGTTTCTGTTGCCGTCTTTAGTAGAAGCAGATAAAGCCGATATCGCTCTGAAAATTAGGCTTTTTGAGCACAGTTATGGATTGACCTATAATGAAGCTTCCAATTTACTAGAATCTAAAATAGCGAAGTGGATGATGCTGGAAAGTCATGAAATATGGAAGCAGTTTGAACGCCATCCTTTCTCTGTTTTTGGGGTGAATTATGATCGGGGATTAAATTTTACTGGTAAGGTATTGATTGTAGGTGCAGTACATGACAAATTGCTTTCCAGGTTTTGTTATGATGTGTTGGCAGAGTTTTATTTAAATTCCACCTTACTGCTTATTCGGGATCGGCATTCCTTTGGGAAATTAGGTGGTTCTATGTTGCATAATAACCTAATTCGCTCCTTTATCAACAATGATATCAAGGAGAAAGTCAGTGTTTATCAAATGCTTCGGGAAAAAGGATTACTTTATAACAAAAAAGATCGGGTAAGGTATTGAAAAGGTTGGTGTTATTTCTGAAGATTAGTCTTGGCTAGATTTTTATTTGGTTCGTTTCTTTTCATCAATGTTTACCCTGTCTTATTCAGGGCCTGTCCTGATTCGTAGAAAGTCAGGGGAAAAGAAATGAACGGATTAATTTTAGTTAGGCCTTTACCTTTGTCAAAAACTTTAATAGGTCCATGATGCGTTTTACATTAATATACCTTGTATATATTTACCATGTTATTTATCATGACCATTTTTACTTTTTTGCTACAGGTCAAAAAAGTAAACAACCTGTCCTGAAGCAGAGCTAGTCAGGGAAAACCCCACCACTGAGTATCTTATCAGCTAAAATTTAAGGCTTCCCGCGCACAGGCAAACTCCTTAGTTTTTGGTTTTCACATATTTCGTTATTTATTGGGTATTCCCCTAACCAAAAACTTCGTCAAACAGTGCCTGTGCCTTTGCCAACCCTGCTTAAATTTCTTAACGCCGAAAAGCTACAAGGCGGAAATAAATTTTCGTCATTCCGAGACTTTGCAGGGGCCTTGCGTAGAGAAAGTCGAAGGAATCTCCAACGTAATGAGGTTGCCACACCCTTTCCCTACGCAACACCTCCCCAAAAAAGGGTTCGCAATGACGAAATGGTATATGGCTAATTCGGTACACTTCGACAAGCTCAGTGACCAAAAAACGTCATTCCGAGACTTTGCAGGGGCTTTGCGTAGTGGAAGTCGAAGGAATCTCCAACGTAATGAGATTGCCACACCCTTTTCCTACGCAACACCTCCCCATAAAAGGGTTCGCAATGACGAAATGGTATATCATTAATTCGGTACACTTCGACAAGCTCAGTGACCGGCCCAAAACCCCATGGGGGTGCTATTTTTGTAGCCAAAGCTGTTAAGCCTTGGTTAAGGCAAGAAGCACAAACTGATTTTGGCGGTATTGTTGCTTTTTTTCTGCAACAATACTGACAAAATCTCTCAGGCAAGCGTCATTTCCTTACATTTTTTTCTATATTCAAATCCAAACTAATAATTAATCTCTCTTTCCGGTATGTTTTCTCCATGCCATGGAAAGGCATATGTCGGAGGATTTTGAAACCGGGTCATTTCAATTTCCAATTTCACAACCGATCCCGATGATATCTCAGCTTGAAAAAATTTGTGATCGATTGTATCAAATTGGTAAGGGTATTTATCGATCATATTTACCCGCTTGATATGGTGTTCTCCAAACATCCCTCCTTGAACAATTACTTTTCTTGTTTCGGTAGGATGAAGATTAACCAATGTAAGAGAAATACCGGCATCGGTGATTTGTTCAACCAGTGCGGCCATATCCGGAGGAATTCCGGTTCTTCTATTTTCTGGATCAAAATAGCGCACTGAAGTATGCAATAGTCCTCCATGGTAGATATGGTTGGGAGCACCAAGCATGGTCTGAACAATTCCTTCTAATACAACCGGATTCAGGTTCAGCCAATGATGAACATCCTGGAAATCAGGTGTGGTAGTATCTTTTCTTATACGGTCCAGTCTGGAAAGCATTTCATTGTACGTGGCCTTTAAAATATCTACCGGATAAGTGGGAACCTTCCCTTCTAAATACCCTAACCATGTTGCCGTATTAATTTCATCTCCTTTGCCCTTTCTATAAGTCAATTTTTCCATTTCCTCAGGATCCAACAAGTCTAATACCCTTTCCCAATCCTTATTTTCCCGGGACATGTACCATAAATGCGTAGGATACATGGGCTGCATCGGCCGGTAGTCGTACCAGCCCCTTTGATCATATCGGTGAGGTACCAATTTTTTACCATTTTCTTCCTTTGCCTCATTTGAAACGGATGCGATTACGGCATTGGGTAAATTCAGGTATTTATCATCTCCGGAAATCAGGTATGCATTGGAAGCGCCAATTGTTGTCGCTTCCAACTTATTTTTGACCCCATGTGGCCATTTCCACCCATAATATCCTCCCCACCAATTCCCATCCATATGTTCTCCAATCTCCCCCGAAAGGCCTACATTATCCGGGATTATCCCATTGTTTTTTTCTGTTCTTTCCATCCAAGCATTGACATAAGAGGTTACCCATTCTTTGTATTCCTCCTCCCCATTGTACATATAGGCGTTCAGCATCATGCTTGTTGAAGCCAAATTTAAGGGCACATCTCCTTTCATCATGCGGTTATTTAAAGCCTCCAAAATAAATTGGAATTTGTTGTCGTTGTTCCAATCTTTTCCAGAAGTGACATTGGGTATGTCATCATATGGTAGGGGGTAATTGCTTAAAATGGGTCTATGGGTAACCCAGTCTTCAGCAGTATTGATAAATCTTGGGCCAAGGCTACCTGTAAGTGGGGAACGAATAAGTTTCAGTTTACTGTCAAAATTGGAATTTTCGGTACCATCATCAAAATACAATTTTGCAAATTTCATGGCCCTGTCCCGCATCTTTTTATCAGTAGGGTCTGCCAGGCCGAAAAAGTAAAAATAGGTATAGGACTCTCCATGATGCATCCAGTCATAGCCTGCATCAAATTCATCCACTATCTGACCATAGTCGGTAAACTGTCGAGTAACTCCTTCCCATAATTTCCTGGAAAGCAGGTCTATTTCTTTTGGTCCGCCTAGCGCATAATACAAGGGGAAATTATAAAAGCTCTCATAGCCGTCATCTGATCCATCCATCCCGGGCCATTCATCTCTCCAGATTAAGGTACCGTCGGGATTGGTGTATTTTTCAACAAACTCCATGGCAGCAGGATAGAGTGCTTCCATCATTTGCCTTTGTAACAAAGCCCATTCCGGAGGCGGAGAGGGTGAGTGATAGGGTATGGATTTGAGGTTGGGAATTGAATCCAATTCCTGACTTACAGCAGGAGGAATAATTACTGTAACAAAAAATATTACTACTATAATATATTTCATAATGTTGTTATTTCAGAATTAAATTTTAACCCCAAATTAATTTACGCTTATTTTATAAATTTATAAAAATATAACACAATATCTTTATATTGTGTATGATTTGACCATGAAATGAAAGGTTAAAGGATTGAATAGGAGTCTTGTAATTATTTTAGAAGATATTTTATCCTTTATTGTCACTTTATTCTGCAGGCTCCTCCTTAAACGCAACAACTCAGGGGAAAAGAAATGAACGTTTAACAGCCAGTTAATTGTATAATCTTAAAAAGCAGTTCTAGGTAATAAAGCATTTCTGTTTCTACTATACCAAGTAATTGATTATGACCATTTTTACTTTTTTGCTACAGGCCTGCCCTGATGCGCAGCGGTCAGTGGCCTGCCCTGAAACGTAGTAACTCAGTGGCCTGTCCTGACCCTAGTCAGTGGCCCAAAAAGTAAACAACCTGTCCTGAGACGTCAGGGAAAAGCCCGCCGCTGAGTATCTTTTCAGCTAAAATTTAAGGCCTCCCGCACACAGGCAAACTCCTTGTTTTTGGTATTCTGGTTTGCCTTGCTTTTTGGATGTTAACTAGACCAAAAACTTCGACAAACAGTGCCTGTGCCTTTGCCAACCCTGCTTAAATTTCTTAACGCCGAAAATCTACAAGGCGGAAATAAATTTTCGTCATTCCCAGACGTTGCAGGGGCTTTGCGTAGTGGAAGTCGAAGGAATCTCCAACGTAATGAGATTGCCACAACCTTTTCCTACGCTACACCTCCCCATAAAAGGGTTCGCAATGACGAAATGGTATATCATTATTTCGGTACACTTCGACAAGCTCAGTGACCGAAAAAACGTCATTCCGAGGCATTGCTAGGGCTTGTTATTGAAAAAAATCGAACAAATCCCCAGCGTTATAAGATTGCTACACCCTTTCCCTAAGCATCACCTCTCCAACAAAGGGTTCGCAATGACGATATAGAGAATTTTTAACAAAATCGTAAATATTAGGGCGCGGTGGCCGGGCCAAAACTACGAGGCGGCGTTGGGTTTTATGAGGGAAAGATTAGTTTTAGCTACACTTTTCACTACATCACGACATCACCAAATCACACCATCACAGATCACAGATCACTACATCACCCCATCATAACCCCTCCACTCTACTTAATCTCATCCCAAAAAAATTCATACCGCTCAATACTAGGGAAAGTCTTATTAGCTCCTTTGTAGTTGATCAAATTAAAATAGGTCTTGCCTTCTTTTTCCTGAAAATAAGGAACCGCATAGTAGCCATCTGTGATGTGGGCACGTTCGCTATTGTCCAATATAAACCATTTTTCTACGGCTAAAGATTTCGGGTTGATCTTGAACAGACCCAACTCCATCCTTCTCCCCTCTCCTTCCATGGTTCTCCAATTCCTACCCAATAAATACAGATTGCCATCTCTTGAAAAAAGACGTGGTCGACCAATATGAGATTCTATAAACCCATAGGATGAACTTAAATTGTTCTCCTTGATTACCTTAAATTCAGCATCTGTAAAATATATTCTTTGATTTTGCCCATATTCTCTGGTGGTCACCATAAATCCATCTTCCCATGGAATAAATGCACTTTCATTGATTTTATGCCCACCAAATTCTTCGGTTAAGTTGCGAACCAAAGTCCATGATTTACCATTATTCTTGGACTGAATCACATCCACAGACCATTTACCTCCAGGCCTATAACCAAAACCCATCACCAACATATAAGTAATTTTGTCCTTAACGATAAAGTCAAATGCATAGCCATATTCCCGCCCGTCTACCATTGGCGCCAATTCGGTTTTTGAAGCCTCAAAACCATCCTTTGTCTTCCTTACACTTACCTGTCTCAACCCAGTTCGGTAATTGTCATTGTCATGCCCGGAATGTTGAGAGTCGATATAGAGCTTTATAGATCCATTCGGAAATTCAACCCATTCCCCCATTTGGAGAATCAATCCGGGGTCACTCGCCAGGTTTTTTCTTTCTATGATGACATTATTTTTGGTATCGAAATGCATCATATCCAACCGAGCTTCCTTCCCTCCGCCATGTTGTGTTCCTCTTTTAAACGACACCAATACTTCGTCCGGATTCAGTCTTAAAATAGCTGGGAAAGCCAAATAATTGTCTTTTTCATATTCATTGGAAGAAACCAAAATTTGCGTTGTCTTGTATTTTGGGATTATAGCATCTTGTCCATTTGCCATAAAAATGGCTATAAAAAAAACAGCTAGGCAATTGGTTAAAATTTTAAGATTTATCATTATTTCTTATAAGGTTTGATCAAAACACAACAAGCATGTTGGTTTTGAGGTTATTGGTTTTTCTTATTTTATTCAATACTAATGTTATCGACATGAATGGTTCCTGTGGCCAATGCACGTATAATGAGTTTTGTTTTCAATTGATTAGGTAGTTCAGAAATAGGGATTTGAAAGGCTTCCCAATTTTCAGAAAGGCGAACTCTTTTGGAAATTCCCTCTCCAATTAACAACAAAACATCCATCCCTTCTTTTTCAGGCGTTCTCAGAGACACCTTCAAATAATCCGCCTTGCCTTTTTTCAATAGAAATTCTTTCGAGGTTATTTCATAACCTTTTTGGCTATTAAAACTTGCAAAGTGGGTTCCCTCAACCGCATCCTGACTTGACACAATAGTAAAATGCTCTTTACCGAAGGTCCCTTGATCATCCTCAATGCGAAAAGCATCAAACCAAAGCCTACCATGGCTTTCAACTTCAGCTGAAATTTCCATTGCTAAGACTACTTCCATAAAATGCGATTGGGCAGGTATTTGGTAAGGCAATTTCAGTTCCCTCCATTTAAATGTTCCTCTAACTTTTTGATTTTTTTGAACACTATCAATGATGTTACCTTTGGAGTCCTTAAAAGTGATTTGCATACCTGCTTTTTCAATTCCAGCCAATTCTTCCCCATGCATCCAAACTGAAAAAACAGATGGGGTCTCCAAGATTATGGGAATTTCAGAATGGGACTTCCAGGATATTTTCCTTCCAGCACCTCTCCCTGCATCCCTGTCTGCATAAAGTAACATGGAGGATCTTCCGGAATAAGATCTACCCGAATAATCAGAATTGGCCATTACCTTCCAGTCGTATGCTGCATGTAAATGATCGTAGCCCTGATTATCAGACACCCAAAACTTCTCAAAATCATCCGCATTCAAGCCTATAGGACTATTTCTTTCCGGAAGCCAATCTTCCCTACCTGACCATGCCGGTAAAATGTCCCATAACCAATGGCTGTTTGCTTCTTCAAAACCTCCGTGTGGCATTTTCTGGTGAAAAATATACTCCAAAATACCTCCTTCAGGTTTCGGAATAGTAAGCGCTTGTTTTTTATCCTGTTCTACTAGCCTCCAATTCCCTAAGGCTTCCCAAATGTCGGGTTGATAAACTTCATGTATCAGAATACCATCAGCCCCTAACTGTTGAAAATAGTGCATTTGCTTTGGGATGTATTCCAAAAGGTGACTCAAAGAATGCTCATCCCTAACCTTCCAAAACACAGTAGAAAGCATGTAGGCATAAAATTTCATCCCATTATTTGAAGTTTCCTGTCTAATTTCCCGAAACTTCTCTATTGCACCGTCTTCAAACCAGGCAAAAGTTTCGCCTCTAGTATTGGACATCACCAAGCCATCAGCTACCTTATTATCAACCATGGACTTCCAATCCAAAATGATGTTTTTACCGGAAGGTTGTAAGTACCCGCTAAGTGTCGCTCCTGCAATGGAAGATATATTGTAGGCATCCAAGGTTTTATTGGCTTCCTTTAGAAAATCAATGATGAAATCACCATGAATTTTAGCTACCTTTTCTCTATCCGGTGCAGTTGACAAAATATCAACCCCGTAATTTTCCTCGTATTTTTCTACAATTGGTGAATTATAAGCAGCATAGGTATTTCGGGGAACCTCAGTCATGTTTCTTGGGGTATGACTGGATTTTGTACAAAAAAACATTTGATCAACTTCATATTCAGCAAGATCCCTAACCCTACCAAGCATGTAATCCCGAACTTCCTTGTGTGCGTAACTTGGAAAAGCATTGTAAATAATGGTATCCTTTTGAGATTGTGGGGTGAATTCCGGATGACGAATGAAAAATTGGTCATAACTTGATTCAAACAAATCGAAATGAACACCAACCCTTAATCCGGCCTTATGACCTTCCTCTACCAGCACCCTTAAAGGGTCAAAGTCTTCACCAAATGCATCGAGCCTTTCCCGATACACGGTTCCATGATCGATTCGTGCATTGATTACTCCCTTATTGTTTATTCTTAAATTAATTTGATCAATATTCTTTTCCTTAGCCAACTGCACAAATTGCTTTATTTCAGCTGGCCCCATGACATAAATATTATAATCCCAGGTTAAAACTATAGGGAATGGGTCCTCCTTTTCGGAATAGTTCAGTCCACCAAAATCTCCCACATCCAAAGCTTTTACCAAAGGAGAAATGAATAGCACAATTGATATCATAATCAAGATTGTTTTTACCAAGCCAAAACAATTTCTAAATTTCATTTTTTAATTATTTGAATAAGGATTGAAAATGATGTTATCCGGGATGATAAATATTTAACCGCATAATTTATAACAAACAATCTATTACTTAATAATATCCTTTCATTCTGCCAAGAAAGCCTTAATTATAGGGTTTTTGTAAACCTTCCAATTTGAAGTACTGTGCCCACCCTTGACCAGCTTTAGCTTTATAGCTCCGCCCAGTGCATTGACCTCTCTTATTAATTTCAGCGAATGATTCTTATAAGGTACTGCCTGATCTTTCCTACCATGAAAAATCAACATAGGCACATTTTTTAATTTTTCAGGGAAATTTGCAGGATTGATATCTTCAAAATCTTCTTTTGATTGCCAAATAAAATTTGAAGACTTTCTTTGCGAATAAGCCTGTTCTAAATCATAGACAGGAAAAGTGCCAATAACCCGGTCAATTTTCTCCGGGTATTCAGCTATCATTCTAAACATTTGAAGCCCTCCGGCTGAAGTGCCCCATAAAACCCATTTTTCTTTAACCCTATAATTTGAGCTTATGTACCGGTATACCTTCATCAAATTTTCCAGCCCTTGGTCTGTTCCCCAAGTATCATTTCCATTAGAGATGACAACAAATAAGTAGCCATTATCGATGGCCATATTTCTTTGGTGCACATAAAAGGGCACGCTTTGATCATTTTCAGGAGCATAACTCATCGCATTCCTACCGTTTCCATGGATTGCCATTAAAACCGATAATGGGGCTTCAACCATTTTTTCATTTCTATCAGGCAAGGCGATGTAAACCTTTCGATTAGAAATCTCGATTACAGTATCTTTCGGAAATGATATTGCATAGGAATTGGTATAATTTATAAAAATTAGAAAGCAGATCACCCAGTGCAATGCCCGAGACAATTGAAGCAAGTTTCTGATTACCAACATTGATCTTTTTGATTTAGGCTATTATTTTCCTCTTTTCTATCCATTTTTAGAAATGGTAGTATTTAAACATACAAATAGCCTCCATAATGGACGAGTTTTAATTATTGCATTAAGGGCTAAGAGAAATTTCATAAGATTTTAAAATACTTATTAGACTGATTCCAATGAATTTTAGCTACCCAAACACTGCCATCGCTTCCATAATTTTCCACCTCGAGATTTGAGCTAGGAGTTTTTATCTTTCCTGAAAACTGCATCCACTCCGCCACTGTCACCCAGGTTTCGTTAGGGCTAACATTTGTCACACCAAAATTCCCTAACCTGGCTCCTCTTTCTTCAACAATAACCCGCTCTGTATCCCGGATAACACAAAGCTTTTCCGGATCTACCTGAGCCATAAATAAGGGGGCACGGTGGCGAAAGACATGGTCATTGTCTGCCCCCTTTCTGGTATAAACGAGAAACAAGCCTTCACTGTGAGTAACCCAATGTTGTTGGGTATTGTAATTGCCCAAGTTTGTTCCATCGTCAAATTTCCAGGAAACAATCGGTTCGAAATTCAAACCATCCTGACTTTTGCCTACATATCCATTGTGATCGTTACGCATGGTTAGGTAATACTTGCCCTTGAACTTTGTCAAGGAGGGCTCCTGTAAACCTCGGGAATTGTCTTCAATACTAATTTCCTGACCATGGCTTTGGTAATTGAGGTTTTCTCCATCAAAACTACACCGCAAAACAGCTATACGGTCAGATCGCCTGCTCCCATTCGGATGAGGATTAAAATAGATAGGCAATAAAATGCTCCCATCGCTTTCATCATACCTTTGTACTGAACCTGCTCCTGCAAAATAAAACCGCTCCCCACCAGGCATTTGGAGCTTCTTCCAATTGCCCCATTTGTCCTTTTTCTCATCGTATACAGCATAGGAGGTATGTCTTGGACGAGGAACCATAACCTTCCATTCAGGAGTGTAAACCACCGTGTGGCCTATGCCTAATAGTTTTCTAGAGGAAGAATGAAAAGCGGGCCAAAAATCGCTGGCTGCTACAGGATGTTCTTTTCCCTCAATTGTTTCGAAGCGAGGGTTTAACGGAGGTAATGCTTTTGGCTCAGCATAGGACTTTCCTAAATCATCCGTTTGAAACCCGTACATACCCTTGAATACATCACTTCCTGAAATATCATGGGTATTCATCGTAAACAAGACCTTTGGTTTGCCTTTTTTCCCTGCACCAGGAATTATCCCTGCGCGAGGATGAACCCAGCAGTTATTACCATCATATAATTTGGTCGGTATATCATGTTTAAGCTGGTATTTCAATTTTCTTCTATTTCTGAAAGTTTGAAAATTCAGTCCTCCAAGTCCAGGAATAACCATCAGAGAAATACCCTTTGAAACAGAAGATTTTAAGAATTGCCTACGCCTTATCATAACATTCAATTAACTCTAAATTCTTTATGAAACATTGATTCCCAAAGGTTTAAATTCATCTTTAATTTCAGTCAATCGCTTACGAAATAAACTTAAATCACTCGAATAGGTAATTAGCATTGCTCCCATGTCCAATAATTTCTTGGCATGTTCAGATGAAAAGGCAGGTGTACCCCACAATTTACCGGCACTCTTGGCTGAGTCAGCAACTTTTCCCACCGCATCCCAATATCTTGAATCATTGAACTTCCCAGGGAATCCACCTTGAAGACTAAAGTCTCCCGGGCCAAAGAAAAGCAAGTCGACTCCTTCTACTTCTGCGATATCCTGTGCAGCAACAAGTCCTTCCTGATCCTCAATTTGAATCACCAAAAAGGTTCCTTTATTGGAGGATACCAGGTATTCTGACAATGGTGTTAAACCATAATGGGCATCCGGACCTGCGGCATCCAATCCTCTCTCTCCCATCGGAGGAAATTTAATGCTTTTCACTGCAAGCTTTGCCTCCTTTACCGTACGGCATCTCGGATACATGATCCCATTGGCTCCTGCTTCCATCAACCTGGCCATTTGGTTGTACTCACCATTTCCTGGTCTTATCATAAGATCGGACGAACCAACTCTTGCAGCCCTCATCAAGCCATTAACCGTTTCTATAGAATGAGAGTGGTGCTCCATGTCAACCCAAATAACATCCATCCCCATTAAACTGGTAAGTTCGAAAACGGAAGGGTCCGTTAAATGAAGCGTTATCCCCAAAACCGGTTGACCTGCTTCCCACTTCGTTAAACATTTGCTACTATTCATATCTTTTATTCTTTTTTATTAATCAAACTAATAGCACAGGCGACAATAGCTCCTGCAAAAAAGGAGAAGGGTAAAACCCAGAGCACCGTAATTCCCAACACACCATAAAATGAAATTGCTACAGCAACAATAATGGCCACTATGCCCCCCAGAAATGTCCCTCTTTCAGTGGCAAAAGGAACAAACAGCGCCATAAAAAACAATACAAACAAAGGTGCCACAAAAAGGTGGGTCACCTTAATCACAATATCAAACAAGTTCCCTTGTACACTGCCTACAAAAAAGCTCAATCCAATTACAATTAATCCAGTTAAGTAGGAAAGGATTTTAATCTGTTGCAATGAGCCTTTGAAGGAAACTTCTTTTTTTCTTTTAAAAAATCGATTGAAAATATCTTCAGAAATCACCGTTGAGACGGAGTTTAAGCCCGAGGAAAGGCTTGACATGGCTGCAGCAAGCAGACCTGCAATCACCAAACCAGATATCCCTACCGGTAACCCTAACAATATAAACCTTGGAAATAAGGTGTCTGATTGTTCACTAAAGGATTGTCCATCGGCTAAAAAATGTTGGTTCTTAGAGAAAAAGGCAAACATTGCGAGCCCCAAAAGACCTAGTAGACATTTAGCCAATAAATTGGTGTACAAGGAAACTTTTAAAGATTTCCTGGCTGCCTTAATGTCTCTGGTGGACAAGTACCTTTGAATGGCCATTTGGTCGGAGCCTGTGGTACAAATATACCAGGCAAATAACATCACAACTGCATTCCCTATGGTGGTCCTTTCCTGGGTATCAAAACCAAATTGAATAGGCTTCCAGTAGGCCGGCCATTCCGTAGGTATCCATGAACTTACCGATCCAAAATGTATACTTACAATCAAAATACTCAGAAAAGCTCCTCCCAAAAACACTACCGTTTGAACTACATCGGTTACCACAACTGCTTTTAAGCCACCCATTGAAGTATAAACAATGGTTATAACCATTAATAAGATACTGACTAAAGGGATATAACTTGGGTCTATAGGAACAACCGTAAGAAAAGTTATATCAATGGTGACATAAATAATAGTAGCCATCCAAAGGAACCGTAAGGAAAGGAACATAAAGATGGCCAACATCCTGATGCTTAAACCCAGTTTCAATTCCAATATTTCATAGGCACTCGTCACTTTCATTGCCATTATTCTAGGGATCAACCACCAGCCGGCAACAAAATAAACGATTGGAAAGCCTAACATTCCAGCGAAAATTACCGGCCCATATTTGATCATTTCTCCCGGGTAGGACAAATAACTCACGGTACTAAGTAAAGTGGCAAAGAGTGATATGCCAATAGACACGGAATTCATCTTCCTTCCTCCCAATAAATAGTCCTCTTTGGTCTTATTGACCTTTGAGTAGAAATATCCTATGCCCAACATCAAGGCCCCATACAAGGAAATGACGAGCCAGTCAATCCATGAAAGTGTAGCCTCCACCCTTCGTTCAATCCGCAGCAAGGCATAGGCAGCCGTAACTTTTAAATCAATAAGTTGATTATAGGAGGGGTTATCCTTGTCAGGGTTTAAATTGGCCATTTTCTCCAGTAAATCCAGATCAAGATTACTACCTTTCTCGCCCAAGGTATAGGCATATTCTCTTTGATAAATTAGATTGTCCTTGCCCCCATTTGACAAAAGATTCTTTAGCTTTTCCATCCTAGGAACTGATAATGAATCCTTCGGAGCAGTAATCCAACTTAAAGAAGTCAAATAAACCTGAAAATCAGAAATTTCAGGTTGACTTAATGCCAAATCAGTTAATTGATCCCAATCTGAGGTACTGATCCCTTTTATCTTTCTTAATGCATAAGCAGCTAACTTTCTAGCCCTCTCAGAATGTTCCTCCCCTTTTAAAATTTCCATCAAATCCGCTATGCTTTGCTTTTTTCTGGATTCGGATGAATAGGCATGAGCCCATGTGCTAAATACATATAAAATTTCATCATTTGTCTGTATCTCGATATTGGGAGATATTTCAAGCTTCGCCAGTGCTTCCACCGCATGAATCCTATCTTGTGAAAGGCTGTCCTGATAGACTTCCCTAATTTTATCTATCCAAACCTTTTTAAAATCATCGTTCCCACCAGATTGAGCCAACACCCTCCATATTCCAATTCTATAATAGGGTTCATTGCCAAATTTTAATTCTTCTTTTTTAAAAACACTATCTACGCCTGTCTGATAGTCAAGTGCCAATAGGTACTCTGCTGCATGAATTTTTTCCCACTTCAAATCACTGTACAAAACCGAATGGAGTTGTTCGATGGCATGTTCTCTTAATACTGAAGAAAGCTCCCCTTGGGAATTTGTCTGGTCACTACATGAAATAAGAGGTGAAACCAAAAAAATAAATCCGTAAAGTAAGTTTCTCATATTCTTTATTTTATGGGGCAATCGTAGTTGGGGTTTACCTGTAATAAACTAGGTGGTGAAATCACTAAACAGAAAGTATTCAATGCCATCTGGAGATTACAATTTAGCCCTGCTAATTTGAAACCTCCAAATGGCCTGATGAATTATCCTTTAAACCTCTCAAAACAAAAACTGGGACAGGTATCAAGTATGCTTCTGCTTTATTGAAAACCAGGATTTTGAGTAATAATTGGGTTGGTTTGGATTACTCTTGAAGGAATTGGGTAAAGGTATTTCTCCTTGGTTACATTACCATCAAGTCCATATTCCATCAAAAAATTCTTCATTACGGATAAACCCTGATCAGTTCTAACCAAATCGTGCCATCTCTGGTGTTCAAAGGCAAATTCAAATCTTCTCTCATTTAATATCCAGTTTCTAAATGACGCTTGATCAGGTACATCATTGGTTCCTTTGGGATCCAAACCAGCTCTTTCTCGAACTTGATTTAAAATTTCAAAAGCTTTTCCATTTGGCGTATAAGCAATCTCATTTAGTACCTCTGCGTACATCATCAGTACATCTGTGTACCGAATGACAGGCCAATTTATATCCCAGTTATTCTGTGGACCGGAATTCCCTGAAACAAACTTTTTAGAAAAGGGAGTATAAAACATCACCCCATCGTTTTGAAGCCACTGCATTTGAACGGTGTGGGCAAGCCTTACATCACCCTCTTCAAAACTATTTATGAAATCCTGAGAGACAATTGGGCTTAGCGGAGATCCTCCTGAGGAAACGCCTAAAACAGGGTCATTTCGGTCAATATTATTGGCCGCTTGAATTCTAGGAATAGGATTACCTTCTCCTTGAGCAACTGAATTAAATTGAACCCAAAAAACGTACTGTTTTCCATTGTCATTGGCAATATCAAACACATCTGAATATTTAGAGAAAAATTCAAATTGCCCTGAATTAATGACTTCCTCTAACAAAACCTTTGCCTTTTCCCATTCACCAGAATTCAAAGGATACCCACTCTTGGTTAAATACACTTTACCCAAAAGGGCTTTCGCAGCCAAAGAAGTAATTCTTCCTTCATCTTGTGGAGCATAGGTTTGAGGTAAGTCCGCTGCTGCCTCTTCTAAATCCGATATGATGGTTGCATAAACCTCTTCTATGGAATTTCGGTCATACTGAAGTGATTCTGTAATAGATAAAGGTTTAGTAACAATCGGAACCCCTCCAAAATACCTTACCAAGTCAAAATAATACAAGGACCTAATCACTTTGGTTTCTGCTTTCATCTGCTCTTTTACCTGATCATTTTCGAAGCTTACTCCTTCAATCTTTTCCAGAAAAACATTACAGTGGTAAATGGATTCATACAAGCCTGACCAAGCAGGGTAAAGCTGCGTATTCTCTGCTGATTCGTTAAAATGGATTATGGAGTGAAAGTTATACAAGAGGGATTGCTGAAAGGTGTTGTCTGAACGTTGCTCTTTCATCAACATTGCATACACACTTGTTTGAGTAGATTGAAGCCCATCGTAGACTCCCATTAAGGCTTGGTTTAATTCCTCCTGATTATTATAAAACCCTTCCACGCTTCTATTAGAAATAGGCGCCAGATTGAGATAATCTTCTGAACATGAGAAAAGAATCCCAAGGGAAATGAATGCATATTTATATATAAATTTCATTTTTCTTAATTATTAAAATGTAATGTTTAAACCCAAAACAAGTGATTTGGCCAAAGGGTAAGTATTTGTTGCGTCAATACCGGGTACCAAAAGGCTGTTGTTCCTTACTCCGGTTTGCGGGTTACCAAAATAATTGTCTTTGGTAAATACATTTTCAGCACTTAAATAAACTCTTAATCCTGATACTGCTCCTTTAAAATTCCCTAAGAAGGACTCGGGAGCATTATAGCCTAAAGAAACATTTCTGATTCTCCAGAAACTACCATCAAACATCCAAAAGGTTGAAGGAGTGGTCAAATTAGAAGTAACAGCAGCCCTTGGCGTGTTTCCATCTCCGGGGTTTTCTGCTGAAACATACCTGTCTCTCCAATAACCTAATACATTTCCTACATGGGAACGACCTGCTCCACCTTGGCTTTCATTAATCAAATTGTTTCCTGATTCTCCATAAGCCATTACACTTAAATCAAAATTTTTGTATTGAATAGTTTGAGATAAGCCCCAGGTAAAATCAGGCTGATTTTTCCCAACGATCTGTTTATCATCATCAGTTATTACACCGTCTTCATTGGTATCTACATATTTTAAGTCACCCACATTTTGTGTTTTTGACTTGGGGCTAGCATTTAACTCTTCTTCACTCATGAAAACTCCGGCTACTGGAATAAGAAAATAACTACCAATTGGAGAGCCTATCTGAGTGATCGTTACAGAAGTTCCCCTTGCAAATCCCGGAATTGAGGCTCCTTCTGGACCTAATTCCAAAACCTTGTTCCTATTAAAAGATAAATTCCCATCAATTCTCCACGAAAAATCACTGGTACTGACTACTCTTGCTCCTAATTCAAATTCCACTCCTTTATTTTCTACTTTACCTATATTTTGCAAAGTGCTACTAAATCCTGAAATGACAGGAATTGGGACGTTGAGGAGTAGATCACGAGTTATACTTCTGTATAAGTCTACACCTAATGTGAATCTGTTTTCGAGAAAGCCCATATCTACACCAATATTCAAAGTGTTGTTTTTTTCCCAGCTTAGCTCAGGGTTACTAAAAGAGGAAGGACTCAAACCTCCCATTAAATTCCCTGTTCCATCACCCAACACGTAATTTGTTTGCGATAGAGTTCCTATATATCCATAGTTGGGGATATTATAATTTCCGGTGGCACCATAACTCGCCCTCAATTTTAAATTATTCAGTGCATTAATGTTATTCATAAAACTTTCTTCCGAGATCCTCCAGCCCATAGATACTGATGGAAACCAACCCCATTTGTTATTGCCTCCAAATCTGGAAGAACCGTCCCTTCTGATACTTGCAGTAACCAGATAGCGATCATTTAAGCTGTAGGTCGCACGTGAAAAATAAGACAAAAGACTGTGTTCACTAGCTGTAGATTGGGCAGCAATTAACTCTGTTCCGGCATTTAACGTTTTGACCAAATCATCCGGAAATCCCCTTACTTCACTAAAAGTATTTTCATTTCGGAATTTCTGAGCGGAAAAACCAGCTATTGCCGTAAAATCATAGTTGTCATTACCGATGGAATAACTCAATAATGTCTCATTCAACAAATTGGTGTTCAATAAAGTAGCAGCTTGTGCGTAGCTCCCATTGTTTCTATTTACATTATTGGTCTTGTAAAAACTATTGCTACCACTCGAGTAATCAGCGGAAGTAGCATTTCTTAAACTTAAATTTTTTATAATTTCTAAATCCACATAAAAGCTTCCGATAGTTCTAAACCGTTTGGTTTTATCATCCGTTTCTTCCAGCCAAACCAATGGATTAACAAGAATATCTGTTCTCGTATATGGCTCTCCACCGGTATTAATTGTTCCCAAATGAGGTTCAACTATCGGGGCTAAAAATTTAGCCCTTGATATAGGCCCTCCCACATTTTCTGCGTCAGCCTCATTTTGGATGGAATAACTTGGACTTATATTTAAACCAATTTTCACTTTCTCATGAATTTTGGTTTCTACATTTACTTTAAATGAATACCGATTATAATCTGTATGCTTTATAACTCCCTCCTGTTGGAAGACATCTGCATAAACACTATAGGTAGTATTTTCAGTACCGCCAGAAATTGATAATTGCGAATTGTGTATGGGGGCAGTTCTTGAAATCAAAGCTTGCCAATCTGTATCCGGAAAACTTTCGGGATTGGAAATCCATTCTGGGTTTATTCTGCTCCCTCCAGGTCTTTCATCATAGGGAACATTAGGGTCTCCTCCATTCAATAAATACGTATTGTTCCTTTCCTCAACAGCAAAATCTATCCACTCATCCCTATTTAATACATCATAAGTTTTTGCAACTTGTTGAAAGCCATATCTGGTTTTAAATGATACAACAGGGGCTCCGGAAGCCCCTCTCTCGGTAGTAATGATTACAACACCATTGGCACCTCTTGATCCATAGATGGCTGATGCAGCAGCATCTTTCAATACTTCTATACTTTCTATATTGCCTACAGCAATATTATTTAAATCCCCTGAAATGGGCACACCATCCACAACATACAATGGTTCTGATCCTGCAGTTATAGAGCCAGTGCCTCTCACTTTTATACTCAATGCTCGGCCTGGTTGACCTGAAACCTCCTGAACCCTCACTCCCGCCAATGCACCTATTAATGCCTGGTCAACCCGAGTTATCGTTCCTGTTCTGTCTTCAAGCTTTTCTCCGGAAAGTTTGGCTACAGCCGTAGTCAGATCCCTGCTTTTCTGGGTTCCGTAACCCACGACCACCACTTCATCCAAAGAGGATTGATCCTCTGACATTGTTATGGTAAGCTTGCTTTGGTTTCCTATTACCACCTTTTGAGGCTCAAAACCGATAAAAGAAATCAATATCTCTGCACCTTCTTCCACATCTAAGCTAAAGTTCCCGTCTATGTCAGTAGCTGTACCTGTATTGGTACCAACGATCAGAACGGTAGCACCAGGTATTGCCTCTCCATTTTCATCCTTCACCGTACCTGTGATAGGTTTTCTTTCTGCTATTTTAGGACTAATGGACTCGAGATCAATACGTTTGATCACATCAATGGTATTGTTTATCTGACGGAAACTCAGTTTTAGCTGTTTGCCTGCAACGATCAGGCTCTCTTCCACAGTTCCTTTCTGTTGATCGAAACGTATAATCTGAGATCTGTCAAGCCTTTGATTATCAAATGCAAACTTAAAAGGAGTTTTTCTTTCTACTTCTTTAAAAAATTGCCCTATACTTAATGAAGGGGCCGATAGCCGAATGGTAACTTCTTCTATGCTTTTATACTGGCCTTTTGCTTGTATAACACTGGTAAAATTTACCACCATCATCTGGAATATTAATCCATACAAGAAGCCTTTGGACAACATCATAATTGTCTTAAGTAATATTTTTTTCATATTTTTAAGGGTTTATTGGATTTTATTCAATATGCAGGGTCTTTAGATGGTCCCATTCCCCAATGTTTTCCATCTTTAGACCTCCCACTGCCGGTTGGATTTATCCAACCGGTTTTATTAAGGTGGTATTCTGAGAATCCTATTTTTAAAATTTGATTGTGACATTTTTTCCTTTTAGTTCATATTCAAAATTCTGTACGTAGGCCATACTCTTCAATACATTGGCAAGGCTTTGCTTATGGTATTCACCCGAAAATTCCCAAGAGGCATTTGTAGAATTTTCAACCTCAATCTTTACCCCATACCAATTTTCCAGTATTGCAACCACCTCTTTAAGATTTGATTTCTCAAATAAAATAGTCCCTTCTTTCCATGATGAAATAGTATGCCTATCAAACTTCCGAATGCTTTTTTCACCGGTAATAGGGTCTCTATGCAATTGTTCTCCCGGACTAAGAAAGAAATCTTCACTTTTGGCAACATTCTCAACCTTAACTTTACCAGTTACCAATGAAATACTAATTTCTGCTTCTCCTTTTTCCTTAATATTGAAGGAAGTACCCAAAGCGGTGGTCACTAATCCCTGTGCAACAACCCTAAAAGGTCTTATGCTATCCTTCTCCACTTCTATAAATGCCTCCCCTTCTAAAAAGACTTTCCGCTCTTTGTTTCCAAATTTTTCAGGAAAGGAAAATTCACTATTACTGTTCAACCAAACCCTTGTACCATCAGATAGGGTTAGCTGTAATTTTTCCCCTGAAACAGTTCTCTTATGATGCATTACCAGATTTTCAACAGGATTATCTACTAGATCCTTGTTAAAAACTCCTGAGATCCATGCCAAGGCAAATCCAATCAAAAGCACAGCTGCTAAGTTAATTACCGACCGGTAATTCTTCTTTTCTCTTGGAGCATCTGCAGGTTTTATGGTTAAAAGCTTTTGTCTAATGTCCTCTTTCATCCCCGTTGGAGCCTTGTATTCAGGATAATTAGTACGCAATAAAATCTCTCGGGCCAGCTTAAGTTCCCTTAAATCATCCGGATTTGCATTCATCCATTTAGACCAATAATCATTCAAATGATCATGTGGATGCTTTACCCAGGCAATAAACTCCGGGTTAGTTAAAAAATCCTCTTTGGTCTTCATCTAATTTATACTGGCTTTATAGGTAAATACAAAGCACCCGCAAAAGAACACCTAAAATTTTTACATTTTTTTGAAATAGCTTAAACTTTAGAAGAAATGGCTTTTAAATTAAACAGCCCTAGTGCCCTATTTAAGCGTCTCTCGTAAAAATCCCAAGGCTTTGTACATTAGGTTTCGAGTAGTTTTGACACTGTCCAATCCCATTATTTCCTGAATTTGGACATAGCTAAAACCTTCATAAAAAAAATAATAAATGATTTCTTTTTTTCTGGGACTAAGTTTGGCAATAGCACTATTTAACTCCTCAATTTTCTCCATACTCATTTGTTGATCAATCAATTGCTGTTCATGAGAAATTGTAAAATCAAAATCCTGACTTGAGTCAAGGCTTTCCCTTCTTTGTTCCCATTTGGAAAACTGACGCTGAAGCTTACGTTTAAGGCATTTGAGTAAATAAAACTTAATATTGTCAGTAGGGCCTATTTTGTGACGTAGGCGCTTGAGATCAAAGAATACTTCCTGAATCCCGTCCTTGGTCTGAGATTCATCCTGAGATAAGCGCATCCCATAATTATACAGACTATCAAAAAATTGTTCATATATCTGAATAAAGGCAGCATCGCTACCTTTTCTGAACTCATCCCATAAAACCCCATGCACTACAATTTTTGTAGCATCTGCTTCTTGAGTTTCAGAAATTTCATTTATAAAAGGATCAAGTTTAAATTGGGGCATTTTTGGGTTTATTATTGCTTAACACCTAAATATAGAGATATTTTAAATAGACACTATCTTAAATTAAAATTATTACATATAAAATAGTACAATTACATTTTAACATAAGCATAAATTCTCCGAAAACCCCTACCAACACAACATTATACTTTTAACTATCCAACACCACTACATAAACTCCTCCCGGTAATTGCGAAGAATAAACAAATACTCCATTATCAACATTTTTTTCAAAACTTTTCCCTTTTAGGTTTAAAAAATAGGGAGCCTTCTTTCCTATTGCCGGCAATCTTAATTCTGCCGTGGAATTGGCTGGGACGGTGATGGTCCATTCTACTCCTTCCGAGGTTCGTTTCCAATGACTTTTTACCATTCCATAGGGAGAGGAATATCCTGATTCTACCCATTCCAAATCGGAAGGAAAAGAAGGGGCAACAATAAACTTTTTGAACCCCGGACTTTCACAAGTTGGACGGATACCTCCCAAACCTTTGTAGAAATAATCCCCTATTGTACCAAACATGATATGGTTCCGAGATTGACTGCCATCCCAGTTTTGGAACATGGTGTTGGCATTCAGTTCATCTACCCAATAGCCCCAGCCCGGAAAGGTTCTTTTATTGGCCATTTCAAACAATACATCCCCCTGATGGTAATCCATTAACACATGAAGAATGGCTTTGGTCCCCACTACACCCGCATCAATATGACCGTCTTTAGCTGCAATGGCCTTTAACAAAGCGGCTAACACCAACTCTTCCTTCTCCTCGGGTACCAAACCTGTAAATAATGGCACGGCTTGAGCGGCTTGTCCTCCATGGTCATATTGGCCGGTTTCGGGATTTAAATAGGCCTGATTAAATGCATCAGCAATGTTTGCTGCCAATGCCTCATAAGTTTTCCTGTCTTGCTCTTCACCCAAAACATCAGCCATCTTAGCCAGTAAATTGCTGAAATAATGAAAAAAAGCAGTGGATAAAAAGGGTCCTTGGGTAAGGTTTTCTAATTGTTTGTGATCATCAATTCCAAAATTTAAAAGGTAATTTTCACCGTGATCCTCTAGATAGTCTACATATCTTTTCATATTTGGATAATACTTGGCCAGCAATAAGCTGTCACCTGAAAATCGGTACATCTGCCAGGCTACTTCTAGAAAGGCCCCTTCCCAATGAGGACCATAGCCTCTTTCCCGATCCAGTCCTTGATTGAAAGTATAGCCCCAACCGCTGGTTGGAATTATGCCGGGAAGATCTCCACTTTCTTGCTGCTCATCCACAAAGTCATCCAACCATTTACTGTATGCCGGCACCATATCAAAATTGTAATTCCCCATCTCTGCTACCAAAAGCGCATCACCGGTCCATCCCATTTTTTCCCGGTGAGGGCAGTCGGTGGGATACCCATGGTAATTGCCCAAAAAAGACCAGCGCATGTTTTCCTGCAATTGGTTAAACATGGCATTTGAGCTTCTGAAATATCCTTTTTCGGACAAGTCTGTATGGACTACATCCGCCTTAATTTCCAATAAATCAATATCCGGTTCACTTAGGGTAAGCTCCAAATATTGGAAACCTTGGTAGGTGAAAACGGGGTGCCAAGACTCCTCTCCCTCACCTTTAAGGTAATACCTGTCTGTTTGGGTATCTCCTGACCAAATAAATCGGCTAAGCTCCTCGACATCCAAAGTACTGTCAGGATAAACTCGTTCACCATATCTGATTTTCACCCTTGAATTGGCCGGTCCTTTTATCCTAAAATTTGCCCATCCGGTGATATTTTGCCCTAAATCATACATCAGGGTACTGTCGTTGATTGACCAGTGATTCTTTGGTTCAAGGGATTGAATAACCCTTATCGGAGGCATAACCTGTGCTACCATTTTTCCCTTTGGCCCGCTTACTGAATGGGCTGTTTTCCAATTATGCGCTTCAAAACCCGGCATGGTCCAATCCTTCATTTCTTTTCCGGCATCATAAGTCTCCCCATTGTGCACACTATCAAAAAGGATTGGCCCTTCCAAGGTGAATTTCCAACTGTCATTGGTGTAAATCCAATGCTCGTTCCCCTCAGCATCTACGATCTTCAATTGCGCCCTTAGGACAGGTACGTCGCGCCAAGGAGCCTGATCGAAATCCCAGGCTTCCCTTGTATGCTGATTATACCAGCCATTCCCCAATACAACCCCTATGGCATTGTCTCCATGCTTTAGTAATTCAGTAACATCGTGAACTACATATTTTGCACTTTTATCATAGCGGGTCATGGCAGGATCCAGCACATGATCTCCTACCTTAGCGCCATTAATAAAGGCTTCATGGTAGCCTAGACCTGAAATATAAAGTCTTGCAGATTGAATAGGCTTGTTTACCGAAAAGTCTTTTCTGAAATAAGGGGCTGCTGTCAACTCAGGCTTACTGTTACTTTCTTCTGTAGCAACTATCCATGAAGCCTTCCAATCCTTAGGGTTGGTCAGCCCCATCTCAAACCAGGTGGGTTCACTTTCATGAACCAGTCCCTTTTCATCTTCAAGGATGACTTTCCAGTAGGCTCTTTTTCCGGAGTTAAGGGCCTTTCCGGTATAAGGAATGCCTAGCGATTGAGCAGAGAAAATCACTCCTGAATCCCAAAGATCTGCTTTTCCCAGATCTAAATCCCCCGGACTTGAGGCCACCAAAATCCGGTAATTTTGTTGGAAAAAACCCGGTGAAACCTCTTTCATTTGCCAACTAAATACTGGGTTTTCTTCTAGGCCCAGGGGCTTTTTAAGGTGTTTGGTTTTAAGCTCACAAACTTTGTAGGCTACTGTTGAGTTACAGGCTAATACCAAGCCTAACAATAAACAAGATGTTATTTGAAAAATCCGATTCATAAATTATTTTTTGTTGAGGTGGTATACCTTTCTTCACCGAGGATAGGGTGAAAAGGTAAGAATTTTTTAAACCACCCCAATTTTTTATCCGGCATTTTGATATTTGTTCGGCCGTGGAAATTGCCTAAGTTCAGGAAAATCCAATGTATTTTAAATATATACTGCAAGGAGATACACCCACTGAATTACTACGGCTTCGTAGCACACCTTGCGCTAGTATATAGAAGTTGGCGGTTACAAAATATGGCTGAAAGCTGCTCAATCCAGTGGCATTTATTCAATTAAAATATTGGTTAAAGCTCAATTGAAAAATGGCTCGATAGACCATTTGATGACCACAAAAACCTCCTAAAAATGTAATACAAGCGTTTTTTTCTAATTTAACATCACTGACTCAAAACCCAACTTATTCCATCTAACATTTAATTAGGACAGAATTCAGTTTTAATTTGTTTATATTACTTTTAATTTGTTATTTAATAACCATTTTAAAATAAACTAGCAAGACATTCTATATTACCACCTATTTATGCATCTATTCAATACCAACTAACGAACATCAGATTGCCATTAGAAAAAGATGAACTATTTGAAATACTTATTGATCCTATTTTAAGGATATGCTTAATCGAAAAACGCATAAGTCATGGGATCTTCCAAGTACTGATGTAAGCCCTAGCTTGCTATCCAATAGTGATTTTTTTTGAGAAGACCATGTATAAAAGTCTGCTCATTTAAATGTTTAAAAATCAATTGAGACAATTATGAAGTGGAAATGTGCTAAGGCATCCTTTATTTTATTTGCTAATTGGCCACCATTATTTTTCCAATACACCAAAACCGGACAGACCAACCAAAAAGACCTTAGCTCCTTTCCGGCTGGGGTTTGGGAAAGAAAACACATGATTCTTCCGGGTAGCAAAGAAATTGTGTTGAACGCCGATTCAATAATTAAATTCTTTAAGGATTTTTTGATAGGATTAGAAAGGCTTATTGGAGAAGCAATTTTTGAAACTACCATATTTGGCAAAGCTGCAATTACACTACAAACGCCCCTTGGGGATAAGTGGCTATTTGACAATGATTCCCAAAAGGGGAATAGATTTACTGCGAATTTTGATTTGAAAGAAGATTTAGATAAAGTTTTTATAGCGACGACCAAATTCAACGCAATTTCCTTGAGGGATGAAAATCGCAATTTCTATTATAAATGAACTAAATATTTGTAAAAATAAGCCTATGTAAAATTCAAGTTAAAACAAAAAAGCTGCTCCGGTTGCACCCGAAGCAGCGCTGCCTTATAAAAGGCATAGATTCAGTCATTTTCCATTAAATAAACCCAATCTAAAACTATGAAATATTACTTATCTAGGATGCGTCGTGTCCTATTAGAAAATCATGGACTTCATCCTATGAATTGTCAATCACTGGCAATTTCTTTTAAAACGCTTGGAGTCGGCTTTTTAGTATTTCTATTAATGATTACTACTACAGCTACTAAGGCCAGCGATCAATTACCGGATCTTGAGGATGTCGTTGTCAGTATAGAACTCAAAGGTGAATCCCTGTTGAGTGCCTTTAAAAAGATAAACGAAAGCTCTCCTTATAAGTTCTCCTATAAGTTGGATCAAATCAAAAAGCATCAAAATCTAACGTTAAGTAAGTCAGAGAGAACACTCAAAACTACGCTGGATCTACTTCTGGCAAACACCGATTTACAGTATGTAAAAAATGAAAAAAATATTGTAATTACCGCAAGGGAGAATCAAGCTCAAAAAGCACAGGTATCCAACTCCACTCCTGCCCTTAGATTTATTACTATAAGCGGAAAGGTCACTACTGAAACTGACCCAGAGGGTATCCCCGGAGTAAATGTACGTGTTGTCGGTACTCAAAATGGTACTGTCACGGATATAGAGGGACGTTATGAGATAAATGTTGCCGATGGGAATGCCATATTGGACTTTTCTTTTATCGGATTCGAATCAGTCCGTGAGACGGTAGGCAATAGGACCGTCATCAATGTCACCCTTACTGAAGATATCAGTGGCCTTGATGAAGTGGTGGTGATTGGCTACGGTACGCAAAGGAGAAGTGATCTTACAGGGTCCGTTGCCAGTGTATCAACAAAAGAACTCGTAGACAGGCCGGTTGTTAATATTGGCCAAGCATTGCAAAACAAGGTCTCAGGTGTTCAGGTAGTAAAACAAGGGGCCGGGTATCCGGGTTCTAATCCTATCATTCGTATCAGAGGTACAAACTCGATTAATTCGAACAGTGACCCACTATTTGTTGTCGATGGGATTATTGGAGTAAGTAATGCTTTGAGAAACATTAATCCACAGGATATTTTATCAATGGATATCCTGAAAGACGCATCAGCTACTGCTATCTACGGTACCCGAGGAGCAAATGGCGTGATCATCATCACCACCAAACGAGGGGAGGTTGGCGAAGTAAAAGTAAATTACAATGGCTCTGCAACTTTAGGGACAATGCAGCGCCACAACCATACGGTTACTGCAGACCAATTTTTCTACCTCTATGAGCAAGCCTTTACCAATACTCCAAAATATGGTACCCTTGATAAATCTAAGGATTTCAGAGGAGGAAAGGGCACAGGAGCTTCCTGGTCAGAAATGCCACATTTATTTGAACAAGTTCAACAAGGAGAGTATTTTATGGACCTGGTTGGGAATGATGGAAATTATTACAAACCCAGGTATTATTCAAACTGGGAGGACATTGCTTTTGATAACTCCTTTTCACAAGATCATTATATTGATGTGAGTGGTGGAACTGCAACTGCAAAATACTCATTTGCTTTGGGGCATACGGATCAGGATGGCCTTTTGATGCAATCTTATTACAGGCGTACCAATGCACGATTTACAACAGATATTGAATTGAATAAATGGTTGGGCGTAAGCACCAATATTTTGTATTCCAGGGCAAAAAACACCAGGGGCGATGATCAGCTTCGTACGGTTTCCGAGACCTGGCCAATCTTGCCCACCAAATATCCGGATGATCCTGAATTTGGTATCTATGCAGGTACCTGGAGTACCGGTAGAGATTTTCCGGTTGGAGAAAATTGGAGAAATATTGTGTACACAACTGATCAGAGAGAAGGATACTATCTTAACCAGCAGTTGACTGGAGGCATAGTACTAAACGCTCAAATTACTGACAACTTAAGCTTTAAATCTAATTTTGCCATAGATAACAGAAGTGAGGATAGTAGATGGTTTAATGGAGATTTTCAGGGAACGAGGAGTTCAGATGCCAGAGGCAGCAACCAAAGGTGGTTTTACTGGCAAAATGAAAACTATTTCAATTATGATAAAATAATTGACAAGCATTCATTTTCCGGTGTACTCGGCCTTTCCTGGCAGGAAACTCAAATGGATTGGGTTGAAGCGCGAGCTTCCAATTTCCCATCAAACTTTTATGGTTTTAACAATTTAAATGCTGGTGCCAATACACCTCAAGTGTATTCATCAAATCAAAGAAGTGCTCTTAATTCATACTTTGCACGGGTCAACTATGCTTTTGATAACAAATACATGTTGACAGCAACCGGGCGTATGGATGGTTCTTCAAAGTTTGGCCCCAATAATAAATATACATTCTTTCCATCAATTGGATTGGGTTGGACCATTTCCAATGAAGAGTTTTTGAAAGATAACAGGGTAATCTCTAACCTTAAGGTTCGGGCCAGTGCTGGTGAGACAGGTAATCAGGAGATCGGAAGTTTTGTAACCCAAAGGTATATCAACACGACGAATGTGATGTTTGGGGATGGCTTAAGATCAGGTTTCTATCCGGGATCTACAGGTAATCCGGACTTAAAATGGGAAACTACTTTTCAATGGGACATTGGAATAGACCTTAGCCTGTTCAATGACAGGTTCAATATCGTTGCTGACTACTACCATAAAACAACTAGGGACATGTTGTTTAATCTTCCATTGCCACAATCAAGTGCACCCGGAAGTGCTTTTGTAAACTTGGGAGAAGTAGAAAACAAGGGAGTAGAAATTGGATTGGCAACTACCAATATTCAAAGGCCAAACTTCACATGGGGCTCCCGCTTGACGGTGTCTGCCAATCGGAATAAGATTTTGAAATTAGGGCCTAATAACGCCGACGTTTTTGTTGATACCGGTGCAGGAAATGCTACTTCAGTTTATAGAGTTGGAGAACCAATAGGTTCCTTCTTTGGGCTTAACCGTATGGGTGTATACAGCACACAAGAAGCTGCTTTGGCTGCACGCTATGGCAGGGTACCTGGTGACCTGAAGTTTGAAGACGTAAATCAGGACGGGAAAATCGAATTAATTTCCGATGGTAATATTATTGGAAATTCCTATCCTAGAGTGTATGGTGGGTTTATCAACTCATTCACTTATGGGAATTTTGATGCGAACATTACGATACAGTTTGTCGGTGGAGTAGACAAAGCCATTGTACATGAGTCTGCTGAAGACCGCCAATTTGTGTCAGGTATGGTAAACAGGGTTCTAGACGCCTGGCGTCCCGACCATCAGGAGGGAACAATAGTAGCTCAGGTTAGAGCGGGTAATGCCGGTGCGCGTTACGATTCCTTTACTGATACCCACGAAATTTATAATGCAGCATTTATCAGAGGACAAGCAGCTTCGATAGGCTACACATTTTCTGAATTAGTAGGTATTAGCAATTTGAGGGTTTACTACTCTATGGAAAACTTCTTCCTGTTAACGGCAATAGAGATGGAAGGGTATGATCCTGAAGGTAGTTCGCTGGATAAAGGGCGATCTAATGTTCAGAATATTGATAAATATCAATATCCTAATCCTACAAATTTCATTTTAGGAGTTAATGTTAATTTCTAATCTAAAAAGAGCTAATAATATGAAATACAATAATATTAAAATCGTGATAAGACCCGCAATTTTCTTATTGGCATGCTTTATTACCCTAAGTAGTTGCGAGGAATTTTTGGAGGAAGTACCGACTAATCAGCTTACCGCTCAAGGAGATTTGACGGCTAGAGAATTCGGAGAACCTTTGGCCATTGGTGCATACAGAATGCTTTCCTCCTGGACAGGCGGTGCCAGAGATTGGGGTAATATTTTGCCCAACACCTTAGAATTCCCTACAGGCGGGGCATTTACAAGTGAGCCCCATGCCCAGTTTGATAAATATGCTACCAATCAAGTTACAGGTAACTTATTAGATAATTTCAATAATCAATGGGCCAATTGGTATGCCGGTGTTCAGGATGCCAACCTCGCCCTGGATTTGCTCCCTTCTGTGGACCTACCGCAAGCCTTATTGGCTCAATACCAGGGAGAAGTTCGTGCCTTACGAGCATTTTATTATTTCAATATCGTTCGGTACTGGGGCGATGCAGTGATGATCACCGCACCGCTTGACAATGTAAATGAAGCAGCATTACCTCGAACCAGTCTCAAGCAGATATACGATGAGGTAATTATTCCTGATCTTGAATTTGCACTCAATGCGGTACCTGCCGGTAAATCAAGCAATGGACGTGTAACACAGGATGTCGTCAGAGCTATTTTAGCCGATGTATACCTTACAGTTTCCGGATATCCATACCAGGAGGTAGAGACTGATCCTAGTAAGGATTGGTGCGGAGAAGGATCTTGGGCCATGCAGGAGTACCCCGTGAGCGGTGGTAGTGCGACGGCATTTTTGCAAAAAGCGAAAACCCAGCTTGATGCCCTATACGGTAATTATGTCCTGGGCACTTATGATGATTTGCATGACCCATCTATGAATAATCAGGGAGAGGCCATATTCCAGGTACAGTATTCCACCCAACCAGGTTATAACAATGGCATTTTGCAACCTTCTTTACCATTATTGACTAAAATTTCGAAATCTGATGAGAACGGTTCATTTGTTCCGGCTCAGCATTATTATGATTCGTATGCTGCCAATGATGAACGAGCTATGGAGAGAAGTATGTTTTTCACCTGGGATACCAATATCGATGATGTTACCGACACCATCCGGTTTGCCCCTCACTTGTTCAAATACTATGATGCAGCAGCAGTAAAGTCAGTGAATGGGTCCGGGCTGAACTGGTCACATTATAGGTATGCGGATATTTTATTAATGCTTACAGAAGTCAACTGGGCATTGGGTGAGAGTCCTGCAGAAATAGAAAAAGGGATAAATGAAGTAAGGCTAAGGGCCGGTTTAGCTCCTCTAAATGGCGCGACAATTACCTTGAAAGAAATACTCAGTGAACGGGCCTGGGAGTTGGTATTTGAAAACAAAATGCTTTGGGATCAGCGTCGTACAAGAAGATGTATTGTGTATGGAGATAATGAAATATCAAGCATTGACAACTTCATTGGTCATCAAGCAAGAATATTCAACTTTGCTTTTACTCCTCAGCATCTATTATCTCCAATACCGGGAGATGAAATGAACAACAATGGAGTTATTCAGCAGAATTTTGGGTATTTGCCAACGCAAACAAATTAGTCTTGAGGAGTTCATGTAATCAAAAAGTTGAATAAATATGAAAACTAAAAATATATTATCAATATCATTCATTGTGTCATTTGTACTAATGATGGGTTGTACTGAGCAACCCTACTTTGACATCCCTTATGATGAAAATGGGGAGGTAATCTTTACTGATATTTCTGAAGTCACATCAGATGGCCTGACGGCATCAGATCCTGACTTCACAGTAAATGCCTACTTTCCAAATGCCAAACCGGGAGATGTGATGAAAGCAGAAGTATTAAAAAACCAGGTGCCATCATGGGATCCTGAAGGGGCTTTACAGTTATTGCCTTTAGAAGGATCTTTGAAAGAGGTGACAGTTGGCGGTGATTTCACCACTTCCGTCACCTATACAAAGGAGGAAGCTGGTTTGAATAATGTAGGCGATGTGGTTACAATAGTGTTTTCAGGAGATACCGATTCAGGGATCATCTCGATCACGCTTGAACCATAGTTCAATACAAGAATTTATGTTTTATTGAACTGCCTTCACCCTTAGAAAAATAGGGCTTATTGATCAGCGCAATATTGATGGTGAATAGATCGTCATGAGAGGCAAAGGCTGATAACACTAGGTGACTTACCAATGAGATCCTGCCATATTTTGGCAGGATTTCTTTTTTTTTTCATAATGGTCCTGCCCTGAAGTGAAGTAACTCAGGGGGAAAAGAAATAAACGCTTTACTTTCCGTAAAATGTATAATTTTTACAAGCAGTTCAATGTAATAAAGCATTTCTGTTTCTACTATACCAAGTAATTGATTATGACCATTTTTACTTTTTTGCTATAGGTCAAAAAAGTAAGCAACCTGTCCTGAAGCAGAGCTAGTCAGGGAAAACCCCACCGCTAAGTATCTTTTCGACTAAAATTTAAGGCCTCCCGCACACAGGCAAACTCCTCGTTTTTGGTGTTAATATTGCCGTTGCTTTTTAAATGTTAACTAAACCAAAAACTTCGTCAAACAGTGCCTGTGCCCTTGCCTTCTCAACTTAAATTTCTTAACGCCGAAAATCTACAAGGCGGAAATTGATTAATGATGGGCGATTTTTAACGTACTCGACAAACTGAGGGCGGGGGGCCGGGCCAAAACTACGAGGCGGGGTTGGGCCTTGCGGACGGGAGTTTAGTTTTGGCTAGATTTTTCTTTGGTTCGTTTCTTTTCATCAATGCCTGTCCTGATGCGTAGCAAGTCAGGAGAAAAGAAATGAACGGAAAACCTCTGCTTTCAGGGATAAAATCACTTTAGAAAGCCAAACTCACCAGACAGCGCTGAACCAGTGACAGTTCTATTAATTCTTGTACTTTACAATTAGTAAAGATTTGAAATTTCCAAGTGATTATTGTTAAATTACAAACCAGTATTTACTACACCAAGACATTCACTAAAACAACTGTCACTTTTTTGCTGCAGGCCTGCCCTGATGCGTAGCGGTCAGGGCCCAAAAAGTAAACAACCTGTCCTGATGCGTAGCAAGTCAGGAGAAAACCCCACCGCTGTGTATTTTTTCAGCTAAAATTTAAAGTCACACACCCAGCCAAACGTCTTGTTCTTGGTTTTAATGTTTGCCTTATTTACTTAATGTTAATTAAACCTAAAACTTCGTCAAATCGGTACACTTCGACAAGCTCAGTGACCGGAAAACGTCATTCCGTGACTTGACATTTTAAAAACGTAGCAATTAAGAAGACAGTATTAAGCCTTATCTATAAGATTCAGTGACGAATTGATCAATATTTCTATAGATTCTTAGCTACTAGGCTTAATTGCTAGCTAAAAACTCCCTTGCAGTAAATACAGGAATTTTCGAATTTTTAAAGTCTTTTTTGTTACGGGTAATAATAATATCAACGTTGTTTTCAATGGCAGAATAATATTGTAATCCGTCCTCAAAATCTAGGAAATCTTCATCACTCAAAGCCAATTCCGTAATTTTGTCATCTAAACTTAACAATTCAACAAGCACTTTAAACCTCCTTAATATTTCTCTCGCCTCCTTTGCGGATTTAAGTTTTGAAAGTATATAGTTAGTGTTTGCAAATGTCAAAGAGGAGATTGTCAGTTCCAATTCTTTTTTGTCTGCACGAGAAAACAAATCAGCAGCTTCATCATAGAAATTTTCTCTTTTAGAAAGTAAATCCATTACGATGTTTGTATCTATCAGCAATCTGCTCATTTATATTTTTCTATTAAATAGTCAGTATAAGCATCTTTTACATCAACCTCTTTATCCAGGGAAATCACACCACTTAAACTTTCAACTAGAGGAGTTATGTCCGTTGAATTTCTTTTACTTTTGGTGAGTGTCGCCAAATAGGATTCGATAAGTTTTGATAAACTAATATTATTGGTTTTGGCATAATTTTTCGCACTTTCTATAATTGTTTGATCTAGACTTAAGGTTAATTTTTTATCCATAACATTTATTTTACGTACAAATTTAATAATATGTTACGTATAGTCAATAGTATTTAAATCATATTGCTTATGGCCAAGCTTTTGATTAGGGTCGAAAAGGCTTTCAAACTACCTATGGTACAAATTTTTGTACAGGACCGGATGTTTGAAAAGCGGTTATTTTATTACTTTTTCTTCGGTTATTCCTTTTCTTCAAAACAGGATTTATCTAATCATTACTTCCCAGTACTTCGTGTGCTTAGATTTACCGGCAGGCCCTTCTACCGTTAAGGTCACCACTTTGTGAATTCCTTTTTCTTTGAATTGATGGATCGGATGTTGTTCATTCGAGTAATTTCCATCCCCAAAATCCCATTCCCATTTCAAAATCTCTCCTTGTGATTCATCTCTGAAGGCTACACGCTTCTTTTCCATATCTATTACTTCAAAGGACCAATCTACCTTGATCAAATCCCTTAATTCACTTTCTATTGGCATCAATTTAAACTTGCGTAGGAAGCTTGCGTCTTTTACCATCCGTACGTCATGGGATAAATTGAAATGGCCTTCTCTTTCTCCACCGTCAAAATCCAATATCGACCAGGAAAGCCCAATGCTACCGCCCTCAATGAGTTCCGATTCAATGGCCTTTTCAGGGCCTTCATATGGGGCATAATCATAAGGTGTAACCCAAAATTCCAAAACGAGCTTTCCTCCATCCCCGGGTTCAAAATTGTAATCATAAGCATAATTTGATTGAGGGAAATCACCTATCCAATGTTGATTGCCCCAAATCAAAACCCATGCGTTATTCACAGGCGGGGTATAGATATGGTAATTTTGAGCATGGACACCACTAAAAGTGAAATGGTTTTCTAAATAAACCTCCGATTTGCTATCCCACTTCAGGTCTTCTTTAGTATAAGCCGGGTTATAAATAAAAGGACCACCGGAAAGGTCGCCATCAATCACTATTTCGAAAATATCATTGAGGTATCCCTTATTACTAAACCTCCCAAAATCCCAAAAATCATCCGTAGCTTCATACAAAAAGTACAGCCTGTTTAAACCTTCTACCCAACCTACTTTTAGGCTTACATCCAAATCATTGGTATGATCAATAGCACTTCCCAATCCATCCTCTGTATCCTTCAACATTTCATTGCCATATTCATACGAATTGGGCACTATTTCCCAGTCATCCGATTTTCCATCTATACGGGGCATCTGATTTTTAGGGAACTGAAAGATTTTGAATGGTTTTTCATTTCCGGAGATCTCATTCGCTGAATCATATTGCGCCTTCACCGAAGAAGTACAAAAAACAGCGAATATGGTCAATAGACAAATTTTCAGATTGGTCATATATCGAAAAAACTTTTAGAACGCATAAGGATATTTATTTTTATTTGGCAACCCGTCAAATTCAGAATATACCTGATTGTGTCTTGGGCCTGATCATTTTCTAAAAATGTACTCCCAGACATTGCTAGGGTGACTTCCCGGTTTCCTACTGATACCAAACAAGGATTCTTACAATAATTTAGTCTCTAGGTTATCAATCTACTGCCTCTTCCTCAACAACTTAGAATTGTCATTATTTATCAAATTAAGGATTTCGGACAAAGATTCTAAGTCTCAGGTCATTTTTTTTTATTAAGTCCTATTAGGTAATAAATAATTTATTTCATGCTCGCACCTTCAAAATCAGCCAATCGCTGCGGTTTTCAATTTCACCATAGCAATGCTATGCTAAAACCTCTAAATACCTTGGCTTTCTTGCGGTTACAAGCCTTCTCTTCGACACTGGAAATTCTATAAATAATCCGGGTTTAACAAACCAAGTTCTCTTAATTTCTTTGAAACAAATTAACCCCTAAGCTATCATTTGCATCATATTGTTACCAAAAGTGATGACATTTTAAATTTCAAACGATAACAAGTAAAACAACCTTTAAATATTATCAAATGAAAGCCTACGCCATCCACCTTATTACTATTTTAATATTGGTTACTGCATGCGGTAATAATAATTCAGCCCAAACCAATACAGACGATGATTACTACGATGAATATAAAGAAGGGGTCGCCACTGAATCCGGTGATAAAATTGATTTTTCTGAAACTGAACCCAAATTGGGACTTAGCCAAAAGGTTAAAAAAAAGAAACTAGAGACACATCAATTTCGGGATGCCCGAACTGGTATTGTGGTAAGTAGCTCAAACTATCCAGCGGATTGGGAGGTAATATCTAAACCTACTTATACTTTAGATCAAAAACTGCCTGTTTTTTTGACTCAGATTCAAGGTCCTAATAACCTGAAATCGTTTAATACGCCTTTAAAAGTGCATATTTCTTACCAAAATCCACAAACGTATCAATTCATGAAAAACGCTAGTGTCGCAAACTTGCACCGGCCAATGATAAGTAATCACAATATTATTGAAGAAGAAGTATTACCACGAATGCAGAACAGTGGATTTCAGTTTATAGAAAATATCAGACTGCCAAAATTAGAAAACCACCTTCAGGAAAAAATATTAGCAGAAAGTGGGGGCCAAGTTCAATTAGACCTGATATCAACGGTTTGGAGAAATAATAAAGGCCAAAAAGCTTTGGTCACAGTAGGCAAAATTTACATGCAGCAGCCATTGAGTTTTATAGATACCATGACCCTATGGATGTACAGTGCCGACTATATGTTCGTTGATGAAGCATATTTTACAGAAACCATTTCAACTTTGGAGAATGCCATAATCAACGCTAAAGAAAACCCGCAATGGAAACAGTATGTTGCGCAGTTAAATCATTTACGCGCACAAAAAGCCGCTCAACAACATCAGGTAAATATGCAAAACAGACAAGCAGCATTTAATGCGCATCAACAAAAAATGAGAGGGATTTGGGCCGCACAAGATGCCAACCACGCTTCTTTCATGAACCGAACCTTTGGCTCTGGCAGTGATCGGTCTCAACAAAACTTTATCAATATGATCAACGAAGAAGAAACTGTATTCAATCCACTTGACGGAAAAAATTATCAAGTAAATGCAGGTTCAACTCAATATTGGATGGATAGTGAGGGCAACTACATAAAAAATGATGACCTATTCTACAATCCTAACGGAGGCATTGACCTTGGAAATAGGGAATGGGTAAAAGTTGAAAAGGCCTTTTAACTAAAACCTTTAGATCAGGTTTTGGGAAAAGGCATAAAATCAAAAGTTTAATTGAGAAATAGTATACACATTTGACCTATTAACACATGAAAATTTTAAGCAAAAGCTTCTTATTGCCTCTTTTATTTTTTGGCATCCTGATAGCCTGTACTTCAACGGATGATGCAGATGAATTTATGCAAGATGATAATGGGGCCTTAAATAGGACAAATGTTCAAATAGTATTGCCCGATGAATCTAATGTAAATCTATCAAAGAGCACCTTGGTTTCACTAGGTGCATATGCTGATATAAATAAGAATGGAACTGGAAAAGTGCCTTTCAACAGCCAAACAATAGAGATTGGCTACCTACTGGATGCGGATAATAATGTATTGCTCGCCGGATTCATTTCTGACGAAAGAAAAGAATTATCGATTGAAACTACCGCCGAGGTTATTCTCTATTATGGGCTAGGTTATTATCTATTGCCAGATAACGCAAAAAGCGCCTTTTTAAATAGCATAGGGCAAAGTTCGGGTTTTTCAAAATTTGTAGAAGAATTGCAATCGTTGTTTAGGAGTAATACCCTCTTCTATAGTCAAGGTAGTTATGAACAAATCTTACAAAACTTTATAGACCAATTACTCCCAAATGGTTCAACTCAAATAAAAGAACGTATTCTTATTTTGGATAAAAGTACCAAAAGCGGTGTAACACTATCCAATATTGATTCAACCCGTATTATTTTAGAAAATGCTTTACCCAGAAGGTCTAACGTTATTATTTACAAAAAGAGTTATACGGATAGAAACGGTGGCATTATCGATATTTCAAATTACACCTCTAGGGCTTTTAAGCGTTTTGAATTGCAAACTGGCAAGACCAACAAAATAGAATCGTTGGAATTGAGCAATTCGGTGCAGCAAATAAATGCACAACAAGCATCCATTGAAAACATAATAAAAACAGACCCGATTTTATTACCTGTCAGCCCGGAATCTGAATTTGTGGCAGAATATGAAGTGGTTGTTATTGGTGCTGGTAAAGCCAACCCTGAGACAAGAAAAATGACTGAGGAAGAACGCAATAGTTATGCAGACATCAATAAGAAAACCTATGTTATCGACTATTTTTTACCTACGCTACTTGATATTAGTGGTAATAAATCATTACTGCCACCATTTGGTAGTGATAAAGAAATTGAATTGTTCAATGCTGTTTTCCCCGTTCTTGAGCAATATCCCGAAGTAATTAAAGAAGTGGTGGACAACAAATTCAAGGAAGCAACGAACATTTTCCTTCCAGCTTTGTATAAAGATATAAGGTTAAGCAATGATTTGCGTACCATTTTGAAAGACGTATACACTATAGTGTCCGATAAGGGTGAATTTCCCCATTCTTTTATTCAAGATCATGAGTTAATAGAAACGGGTTACCAACGAACTAAAGCAATAATTGAAGTCGTAGATAGGAACATAAAAGCAACCAATTATTATCCCAATTTCGGTGGGCTACGCACTACGGCCTTTAATTTTGAAAGCTGGAATGTTAAATCAATAGATGCGGTAGTAGAGATGCAACAGGACAATATTGAACTCTGTTTGGGGCAGGCCACTGAGCTTAGGGTAACCGCAATTACGGATTTTGAACCGGATCTGGAAGAATTTGAATTTCATTGGAGCACATCCAACGAGTATGGAGGAAGACTTCAGGATATTAAAAATGACCCCAACAATTTTGGGCCATCCATTATTACAAAAACAAATTATGTGTCCTATATCAGTACCGCACTAGAATCCAAATTAGGGAGTGGTGACAATAAAGAAACAGTAACTGTCATTCTTTACCTACGCAATAAAAAAACCGGGGAATTATCAGAGGCAGGACGAGACACTATGAGCATGAACAACAAGAAAGGTTGTGCGTCTTTTACCGTGTCCTTCACAAGGCAATCAAACTTAAGAGAAATCCCAAACTCAGGCTGTCCCAATAACATAGGTTATCAGGCTTTTAGTCCCATTCCTTATACTGCTGATTTTGCTGCTGTAGAAGGCGCTTCCGGATATAAAGGAATCATTAGCTCCAGTAATGGAGTGGTGAACCAAGAAAGAGTTCTTGATGAAAGCCAATTGGAAGATTTAGGAAATGGAACATTGCGATTTAAAACAGGTGTAGGAAGCATTGTGATTTTTCAAAGTTGCGATAAGGCTACAGCTGAAGCTCGAGCAAATGAATTTGTTCGAAACATAAAGGTGGAACCGGTGAAAATAGAAATTACACCAATATTTAAGTAATAGATGCGCTCACTTGCCATAGAATATGCTTTATTTTTATAATTTCTAAAAGAAAAAAAAATGTTGTAAATTCCCCATACTTTCAAAAGAAGTATGGGGAACACCTTAGAAAAGACCAACATCCAGCTAGTTACCGCTTTTAAAAACAATGACCAGAAGGTGATGCAAGAGGTATATCAAAATATGTTTCCAAAATTAAGGAACCATGTTTTTAAAAACCATGGTAATGAAGCTCAAGCCAAAGATGTATTTCAAGAATCTTTTATTTCTTGTTGGCGGAATGTCAAAAAAGGAAAACTAAACGAAAGTAGTAATCTTGAAGCCTATCTTTTTACCATAGCCAAAAATAAATGGACCGATTATTTACGTTCAGCCCAATTTAAAAAAACGGTCTCTGATGAAGGAGTCATGGCCATGCAGTCCAACAACGAAGAGCAGTGGGATGAAAATGAAGAAGAAAGAAAATTGAATGCACTACATGGTGCTCTTAAACAACTTGGTGCCTCTTGCAAAAAGCTTTTGACCCAGTTTTATTTTGAGCGCAAGTCTATGGATGAAATCGCAAAGGACCTTCAACTTGGATCGGCCTCGGTAAGAAACAAAAAATACCGATGTATGGAAAAACTAAGGGCATTGGCTTTGGAAACAATAAACAATGGATAAGTACCCCAATTACATATCTCAAGAACAGCAAGAAGAATTTGAAAGAATCCTTTTGGACCAAATGGATTCTAAAGAAATAGAGGCGTTCAATAACAAAATAAATGGTGATCCGGTACTCAAAAAACAGTTTGATGAGTTTAAGGACCTATTCCTTGCCATTGAGGAAGAAGGCCTGAGAAATTTGATGGACATATTCCACGATAATCCTAAAGGGGAATCAGGTGCAAAAAAGCACAAGTTTTATTGGTACCAAATAGCTGCAAGTATTGTTCTATTGTTATCATTCGGTATTTGGTTCTTTAACAAACAAAGTCCCAACGAGAAGCTTTTCCAAAGTTATTTCACAGTTGATCCAGGTCTTCCCACTGTTATGGGCACCAATGACAATTATGCCTTTTATGAGGCAATGGTTGATTATAAACAGGGCAATTACGACCTCGCCATCAATAAATGGGAAAAGCTATTGCCTACTGATCAGAATAGTGATACCTTAAACTATTTCTTGGGTAGTGCTTATTTGGCTAAGGGGAACTCCAATAAGGCCATTGATTTTTTTAAGAACACCTTGAACGCTGATGGGTCCGTTTTTAGCAAAGATGCCCATTATTATTTGGCTCTTGGGCTATTAAAGAACAACAATACTGAGGAAGCCATTAAACACTTAAAAATGGTTGCAGACGAAAAGAGTGTTGAGCTTCTGAAAAAAATCCAAAAATAAAATATATGAAGTTGAATGCATGGATTACTCTACTTTGCATTGCACTATTTTGGAATGCAAACGCACAACAAGGTGGGGTCTTAAGAAAAATAGATAGTCTTATCGCTGTTAATGAGTTCGTAAATGCCCAAGCGATTCTCAAAGCAGAAATGGACAATCCCAAAAATTTGATATTGGGACATCTGATCTATCCTTTGGGAAAGATAGAATTCTTACAAAATCCGGAAACTGATTTTGAAAAAGCTTTGGAATTATATGCACGGATTGATTCCAGAAAATTAAAAGACCCAATAGCTTATGAGGCCAATTTAAGAATGGGGATTCTTTACATAGATCAAGGAACTCCATCAAAAGCGCAAAAATTTTTAAGTGAAGCAAACAGTTTAGCCAAAGCATTGGGAGATGCCCACCGCATGGTGGAATCTGAATTTCATTTAAGCGAGTTAGGCCTTAAAATGGGCGATTTTGGATCATTGATCGCGCATACGGACAAAGCGCTTGATTTAATGCGAGAAAATGATTCCGAAAGATTCCCTTTGGCACCACGAATATACAATTACAAAGGGGCGCTAATGCATTTTAATGCCAAACCCGACAGTGCCAATTACTATTTTGAAAAGGCTATCAATGCTTTGGGAAAGACCGACGATGACCCGGAACAAACAGATTATCTTCCGGGAACCATCTATGGCAATTGGTTCATGGTTAAACAGTCCTCGGGCAATTTTGATGATGCCATGCGGTTCACCCTAAAATCAATTGGCCATTACAATGCTTTTTTGAACAAGACCAATAATCATCCCCTAACGGAAAAAGTGCACGGAAACCTTACCATTGCCTATAGAAATTTGGGTAGTCTTTATTACGACTTAGGGGAAAAAGAAAAGGCAAAAAAAATTGCATTGTTAGGTTATTACCATGCAAAAAAACACTTCCTAAAAAACACCATACAGTATTTCGGTGCCGCCTTAATGGTAGGCGAATCTTTACTATACAACAGTGACCTAGACGAGGCAGAGAGCTATTTAGAAGAGGCAGAAAGCTCCTTAAACTCCATTAATGGTGAAAACTATTCTTACCAGGCCAACCTTTACGGCGTATTGGGTGACTTGTCCTTTCAAAAAGGAAATTACCAAGAAGCCGCAAACTATTACCATAAAACCCTTGAAGCCTATAAAAACAGTAACCAGCAGGGCTTTTCACAAAATGAGGTTTATGCCAATATTAACCTGGCCAAATCCTATTCAAACCTCAACGAGTACACGAAAGGTATTCGTATTGTCAACAAGACCCTTACCAAGGTTATTTCCATACATGGGGAAAATAGTTATTTGGCAAATGAGGTACAAATAGCCAAGGTCAAAATAATTTTTGATCAAAAAGATTATAAAGGTACCGTCGCCCTGAGCAATCAAATTTTGGAATCTTACAAGAGTCAATCGTTTAACAGTATAATTTCTGAAGAATTTTTTAGCCCAAACCAACTAAGACTATTGCTTTACCTAACCAAAGCCCAATATGAAATGGACACCCTAAAAACAGTGGAGAGTTTGGGTGAAATTACCGCCGTTGTAGAAAATGCCATTCAAAGAATCGAAAGAAAAAAATCGCTAATCACCAATGAAGCCGATATCAATGTACTATTAGAAAACAGTCGAGCGTTATTCGATTTTGGTAAAAAGGTATATCGTAAAATGTTTGATGTGACCGGTGAGAAAGAATATTTGAAGAAAATAATCAACCTTCACGAATCTTCCATATACCAAAGAATCCGTACAAGACTCAATCTAACAGAACATAAGCTTACTCCGGAAAATATCAGAGAGGAAGAAGATGTACTCCGGAAGAAAATCAATACTTTTTTTGACCCTGCACAAGCAACTCAATTTGATGTAGAGGATTGGAAGTCCACATTAAAAGAGTGGGACAATTATCTTTTTAAATTAAAAACCCACTATCCCCAATATTATGAATTACGATATGCCACGGTATTGACACCATTGGAAGATCTACAGAAAAATATTGATGAGTTGAGCACTGCGATACGCTATCTTTTCATTGAAAATGACCTCGTTGCCTTCATCCTAACCAAAGACAGTATGGAGATGGTCCCCTTACCTTCCAATTTATCATTGGATTGTATTGCCACCCTATCGGATTACCGAACAAACAACTCTAAAAATTTTGAGTGCTTCTCACTTTTGTATCAGTCTCTTTGGGAACCAATTCAAGATAAAATTGAAACCGAAAACATTATCCTATTGCCCGATCAAGAATTGTTCAATCTAAATTTTGAACTTCTTACTTCGGAGAAAATAAATTCCTATAAAGAACTTGCAAACAAAAGCCTTTTGGGCAAACATAATATTTCATACAATTATAGCCTGCTTCTATTGGGTGAAAATCGAAAGACATTGGATTTCAAAGATGATTTTGTTGCCTACGCCCCTACCTTTGGTGAAGGGATGAAGAAAGCGTATGAAATGGCCATTACCGATTCCATCGAGATGGATAAAACCTATCTAACCTTATTACCTCAACCGTTTAGTGCCGCTATTGCGGAAAGATTCTCCAACCGTTTTGGGGGCAGGTCATTTTTAAATCAGCAAGCATCCAAAACCATTTTCACCAAAACTGCAAACGAACATAAGATCATACATATCAGCACCCATGCTGAATCAAACAATGTAAACCCAGAGCTCTCGCGATTGATCTTTGCAAAGAACATTTCCGACGCAACTCTTATCAATGATAATTACCTGTATACCTATGAGATATACAATCAAAACCTAAATTCTAATCTGGCAATCCTAACGGCCTGTGAAACAGGTAAACCGAGCTATCAGCCCGGCGAGGGGATGATTTCTTTGGCACACGCCTTCAACTACGCAGGTAGTAAAAGTATCTTGACCAGTCTTTGGCAAATTGATGAGCAATCAAGTGCTGAAATCTTGGATAGCTTTTATGAATATCTCGAAAATGGCCATCCCAAGGATGAGGCATTAAGAAATGCAAAGTTGGATTATTTAGATCATGCGGAGGGAAGAACACTTCATCCACAATATTGGGCCGGTTTAATTTTAATGGGAGATACCCTGCCCGTTGAACTATCAACCCCAGTGAATAACTATTGGTATATAATTATAGGGGTAATATTGGCAGCTGCTCTTTTCTATTTAATTTGGAAAAGAAAGGCCTCCGGTTCCCATTGAACCGAGGGCCTTGTTAGTACTAACCTTGATGTCTTACATTCGGGTCATTATCATCCGGATCTAAATGTGCCGGGCTACCATCCCCATCATTGTCTATAAAGCCCCCACCGTCGGGTCGGACGTAAAGTTGAAAATTAAAAGGCAGGAAGGTATCCAAGGTACGTGCGTCAAACTCTGTCGAAGGTGCCACAGATGTTTGAATTGCAGAATTTACTGTTCCCAAGCCTGGAACAACTATAGAACGCACCCATACAATCCCTGTAAATTCTCCAAATTGTATTACTCTACCATTAAAATTGACCAATAAACTTTCAAAATTTTGACTTTCATTTCGAGAACAAATCGGTTCAAACCCATTGCTCGGATTAAATCCCACCTCTGCAAACATTGTATTGATTTCCTGGGCTATAATTTGATTAAAATCTGAAACGCCAAAAAAACTTACATTAGGAATCCAACGAAAAAACACCTTATTGTCAAGACGTTTTATGTCAATACCTATTGGAAAGTTTTGCGCATCTCTTACACCCGTTCCATTGTACCCAACCGGGTATTCAAGACTTAAAAGAGGCTGTTCATCAAATGAGACCCGGCCGCCTGGATTTTTAATTATGGGCACTTCATTCAATGGTAAGAAAATACCGTTGGCCATATTCCAATAAGCAGCGCCCGGTCCTGAATAGTTATTGCAAAATTCTGCCTGGACATTTTGTAAATTATCGATCTCACTTTCGTCATTAATACAACTTAGTACTCCGGACAAAATTAGCACAATGCAGAGGTATTTTATTTTTTTCATATTGGTTGTTTTACCTTTTATCGAAATAAACCAAAAATGTCATCAAACATTTAATCAAAATTTTCCAGGTAGGCTTATTCAATGTCTCACATCAACCCAAAATTGGCTATAGCCAATCTATTCTATAATCAGGATTGAGAATACCAGTATATGATTTTCGGTTAGATCTGCTTGGTTGGATTAAAGATTAAGAAGCAAAACAGTAAGGATCAAATAGATTACGGGATCAGGTATTTCCAAAATGGTAAAAACAAGCTTAAACCAATAGAAAAGCGGCCATAATCAGCTAATAAAACAAAAGAGGGAAAATCATTCCTCATAGTAACCCTAATTCTCGATACGATGATCTGAACCCTGGACATGGTCCCTGAGCACGGCCCCTGAGCGGAGTCGAAGGGTGCCGAAGGGTCGAAGGGTGGCGAAGGGTCTAAGGGGCCTAGGTTGTCCCAGAATTTTCCCGTATATCGATATCAAAACGCTCTACAGCTACACTTCTCGAAGCTACTATGAGTTCTCGTTTATCCAAGGTGATATTTTGAGCTGTCTCTACACAATTTACCGAAGCTCTAATTTGTCAGGGTTTTGTCTTGGATCCCAAACTGTTAGTATATTTATTATTTCTCCGTCTACCTCGTAGAAGATTAAATATTCTCGGACTAATTTCTGACGAACATTTTCAATGTCCGTTGACCGACCCATTTCTGGAAAAGTGGCAATCAGCTCTGTGGCGTCCTCAAACAAACCAATTAATTTTTCACTAAAGGATTCTGATTTGTTTCGGTTAGTCCAATACGCTATAATTTCTTTGAATTCCCTTTCGGCTAGAGGAGACCATTTTATTTTTTTAGCCATTTACGCACATTTTTGAAAACTTCTTCAGAATCAATTCCTTCTCCTTTTTCGATTTGTTTTCTGGCTTCAGCAATTTCAGCTTTTTGTTTTTCATTTGTCACATAAACCGGATCGTCAAAGTCAACCTTAAGAAGTCTATAAATTTCATCAATGATATCCTTGTCATGGATTGATTTAATTTTTTCGATAAGCCTATTTTTATGTTCGTCAGTTACCATAGTCTAAGATACTTATTTTTTTGTAATAAGTTGGAGAATATTCACTAGTGTAAGGCTTGCTCAGTAGAGTAGCGCCTGATAGCCTACTTTATTAGTACCTATAAAGATAATAATAAGATGTAAACTATCAACGCTCCCTTGATCAAACCATAGCCTGTTATATACAGTAAGGTTTTACCTCATCTGGCTTACCGATAGCCTTCTTTATTTGCTTTTCACCTGCATCTACCCAGAATAGATATAATCTATCTACAACCACTTCCCTCCTATGACTCCGGTAGACCATTGCAATTCACATTGCTATTAATTTATGCAATGTTCTAGGGTTTTCCCGAAAAATCGTGATCAAAACGCTCCTCAGCTACCGATACATTTCTCGATGTTACTATGGTTTCACACTTATGCATTTTAGCTTGGACATTTGAGCATTCCGAGCTTCAGCGAACCCCACACAGTCGGAGCTCTTCTAAATGATCAGCAAATTATTTAGGTAGGGTTTACAGTTATCGGATTACCTCTGTTTCGTGGCAGGCTAACGGCAAATGTCAAATGCATTTTAATACATTTTTCAAAACATTGTGATGCATATTGATTTTATAACCATTCATATTCCGGCTCAGGTAATCCCATAAATTCTTTGCTTGACAATACAATGCTGTCAATTTTATTTAATATTTCACGCAATTTAAAAGCATCTTCACTTTCAGAAGTAATGGTATTTATTGTTCAATTTATTACCTTCACTTGATTGTTCTTTGTGAATTTTATATGATATGAGGGGGAAGGAATCAATGCGATGTTACTTTTTGGACGAAAGTCATTCGGATAGGTAGAAATGTTATAAGTTTCAAACATTTTCATTAATTCTCATAGACTTGCTTTGGGAATAAAGAAAGTTGTGTCTGCATAAAGATTCTCTTCTTTGAATAGAGCAATAAGTTTTCTTAAATTCCCCGTTTGACTGTCGTAGTTGTACGAGTTTTCACTTTCTTCATCAATTTCAAATTTGAAGTCGCAATTCTTATCATCGGTCGACATAATTTTTCCATCACCTCTCCCACAACTTAAAGTGGACAGAATGAAAATCGTTATTATTATAATTTGTCTCATCTTAAATGCACCACAACAATTGTATATATAAATGTTTAGCCTCCGATTTGAGTAATAACCTATGCTATCAACCACTTAGCCTTATTATTTATCAAATTAAGTGTTTCGGTCAAAGAATCTAAGGGAAAGACCACCTTTTTATTGGTAATGGCAATAAAAAGATTTTCCGGTTAGATCTGCTTGGTTGGATTAAAGATTAAGAAGCAAAACAGTAAGGATCAAATAGATTATAGGGTCAGGTATTTCCAAAAGGTAAAAACAACCTAAAAATTCCGCTTAAACCATCAGAAAAGTGGCCATAATCAGCTAATAAAACAAAAGAGGGGAAATCATTCGCCTTATAAACCTACTTCCCAATACTATGATTTGAACCCTGAACATGGTCCCTGAACCTGTGGGCCCCTGAGCGGAGTCGAAGGGTGCCGAAGCCTCGAAGGATGGATAGGTCAACCGTCAGAATGCTCAGTTATTGACTAAGGATATTCCATTGACCAATATTCTATTTAGAATACCTACTAAAATAAAAAGACAAATTAGAGAAATTGAAATGTCCTGATTTATTGAATTTCCCTGTGGATCTTTTCTTAATTTATCTTTGCTACCAATAAAAGCGCCGAATACAGCCATAATTGAAAAGGGTATACAAATGGTGGCTAGTATGCTTAGGATATGTGGGATAGGAAATTGAAAAAGAGTAACAAGGACGATGCTTAATAGTAAGGGCATTAATATTAAAGAAACCGACCATTTTTTTCTATTGACTTCTACGGAGCCAAAATCTTCAATGGCATATCTTTCAAATTGTTTTGCAGATTTCATCAATATTATGGTAACCATTACTATAGCAATGATTGAAGCCATTACCTGAATTACCAATGGAATATTTAGTAGAGAAAATACTTTTCCTGTATCTCCAATGGGGATTAAAGGTGCTATCATTAAGTATCCAAAAAAAGTAATTATTCCAGTTATTCCAAACCACAAAACAAATAATGATATTGAAGATGATTCCATTTTTTTCGAAGCTTGATAAGCTAAAACTCCTTGTACTAAGGAAAATAGGGGGGCAATTCCAGCTATCATTATTTCATGGTTTTTTATACCATTGGTTTCGGAGAAAACCCTATTGTTGGATATTCCGGAGCATGTTGACCCCCTAAAGCAGTGTTCCAGAAAGGAGTGTTTTATATGCCATTCTGGCGGATGCTGACCCCTCTAAATTTAGAATGGCGTCA
>NZ_BAAGVC010000020.1:0-19393 GCF_054781075.1 Cyclobacterium sediminis
TCCGTTGGAGATTCCTTCGACTTTCTCTTCGCGAGGCTTCTGCAAAGTCTCGGAATGACGGATATATTTTCCGCCTTGTAGATTTTCGGCGTTAAGAAATTTAAGCGGGGATGGCAAGGGCACAAGCACTGTTTGACGAAGTTTTTGGTTTAGTTAACATTAAAAAATCAACGCCAATGTTAAAACCAAAAACTAAGGAGTTTGCCTGTGTGCGGGAGGCCTTAAATTTTAGCCGAAAAGATACACAGCGGTGGGGTTTTTCCTGACTAGCTCCGCTTCAGGACAGGTTCCTTACTTTTTTGACCTGTAGCAAAAAAGTAAAAATGATCATAATCAATTACTTGGTATATTAGAAACAGAAATGCTTTATTACATTGAACTGCTTGTAATAATTATATATTTAACGGAGAGTAAAGCGTTCATTTCTTTTCTCCTGGGTTACTGCGCATCATGGAGTCGCTTCACTTCAGGGCAGGCCACTGAGTTACTACGCTTCCTTTAGATTCGTTTCACTGCTTGGGACATGCAATGCAGCAAAAAAGTGACAGTTGTTTTAGTGAATGTCTTGGTGTAGTAAATACTGGTTTGTAATTTAACAATAATCACTTGGAAATTTCAAATCTTTAATAATTGTAAAGTACAAGAATTAATAGAACTGTCACTGGTTCAACGCTGTCTGGTGAGTTTGGCTTTCTAAAGTGATTTTATCCCTGAAAGCAGAGGTTTTCCGTTCATTTCTTTTCCCCTGACTTGCTACGCATCAGGACAGGCATTGATGAAAAGAAACGAACCAAAGAAAAATCTAGCCAAAACTAAACTTCCCCCCGCAAGGCCCAACGCCGCCTCGTAGTTTTGGCCCGGCCTCCCGCCCTCAGATTGGCGAGTGCGTTAAAAATCGCCCATCATTAATCAATTTCCGCCTTGTAGATTTTCGGCGTTAAGAAATTTAAGATGAGAAGGCAAGGGCACAGGGACTGTTTGACGAAGTTTTTGGTTTAGTAATTATTAAAAAGCAACGCCAATATTAACACCAAAAACTAAGGAGTTTGCCTGTGTGCGGGAGGACTTAAATTTTAGCCGAAAAGATACTCAGCGGTGGGGTTTTTTGCTTACTTTTTTGACCTATAGCAAAAAAGTAAAAATGGTCTTTTTAATTGAATGCTGTCATCATGATTGCTGCGTTTTTAAATGTTAATTCTAAGAATGATGTACCGTCATTGCGAACCCTTTTCTGGAGAGGTGTAGCGTAGGGAAAGGGTGTGGCAATCTCATTACGTTGGAGATTCCTTCGACTTTCTCCACTCGAGCCCCAGCAAAGTCTCGGAATGACGAATATATTATTTTCCGCCTTGTAGATTTTCGGCGTTAAGAAATTTAAGCGGGGATGGCAAGGGCACAGGGACTGTTTGACGAAGTTTTTGGTTTAGTTAACATTAAAAAGCAACGCCAATATTAACACCAAAAACTAAGGAGTTTGCCTGTGTGCGGGAGGACTTAAATTTTAGCCGAAAAGATACTCAGCGGTGGGTTTTTTTGCTTACTTTTTTGACCTATAGCAAAAAAGTAAAAATGATCTTTTTAATTGAACTCTGTCATCATGATTGCTGCGTTTTTAAAATGCTAATTCTAAGAATGATGTACCGTCACTGCGAACCCTTTTTGGAGAGTTGTTGTGTATGGAAAGGAATCAAACCTCATTCCGTTGGAGATTCCTTCGACTTTCTCTTCGCGAGGCTTCTGCAAAGTCTCGGAATGACGGATATATTTTCCGCCTTGTAGATTTTCGGCGTTAAGAAATTTAAGAAGTGATGGCAAGGGCACAGGCACTGTTTGACGAAGTTTTTTGGTTTAGTTAACATTAAAAAACAACGCCAATATTAACACCAAAAACGAGGAGTTTGCCTGTGTTCGGGAGGCCTTAAGTTTTAGTCGAAAAGATACTCAGCGGTGGGGTTTTCTCCTGACTAGCTCCGCTTCAGGACAGGTTCCTTACTTTATTGATCCCGATTCGTTTCACTGCTCGGGACATGCACTGCAGCAAAAAAGTAAAAAATGATCTTTTTAATTGAATGCTGTCATCATGAATGCTGCGTTTTTAAAATGTTAATTTTAAGAATGATGTACCGTCATTGCGAACCCTTTTCTGGAGAGGTGTAGCGTAGGGAAAGGGTGTGGCAATCTCATTACGTTGGAGATTCCTTCGACTTTCTCCACTCGAGCCCCAGCAAAGTCTCGGAATGACGAATATATTAACTTCCGCCTTGTAGATTTTCGGCGTTAAGAAATTTAAGAAGTGATGGCAAGGGCACAGGCACTGTTTGACGAAGTTTTTGGTTTAGTAATTATTAAAAAGTAAGGCCAATATTAACACCAAAAACGAGGAGTTTGCATGTGTGCGGGAGGCCTTAAATTTTAGTCGAAAAGATACTCAGCGGCGGGGTTTTCTCCTGACTTGCTACGCATCAGGACAGGTCACTGAGTGGCTCCGCTTCAGGACAGGTTCCTTACTTTTTTGACCACTGAATTGCTTCGCATCAGGGCAGGCCTACAGCAAAAAAGTAGATATGGTCTTTTTAATTGAATGCTGTCATCATGATTGCTGCGTTTTTAAAATGTTAATTCTTGGAATGATGTACCGTCACTGCGAACCATTTTTGGAGAGTTGTTGTGTATGGAAAGGAGTCAAACCTCATTCCGTTGGAGATTCCTTCGACTTTCTACACGCAAGCCCCAGCAAAGTCTCGGAATGACGGATTTAAAAGTCTCTGGTCAATCCAATATTTTGGAAGTAGCGGTTGGGCGGGGAATTGAGGGGATCAGGTTTTTGGGGATTTCTTGCGTGATTTTCTTTAGTTGCTTTAACTCAAAGCCAATTCTAAGTTGAAACCTGGAAGTTGAAAGGCCGCGATTCTCATTAAATAGGGGATCATAGGTCAGCAAAACTATGGATTGAAACTTTTTTCCCATTGGAATGGTTCGGCCAACCCCTAAACCTGATAACCAAATGGAACCATCAAAATTTTTGCTTTCAAAACCCGGTGCATAGGCCAAACTTATCCTGCTTCTGGCCAACTCCCCCTGAAGGAACCAATTCCCCAGACTAAAACGCAATCCTCCTTTTATTCCTTCTCCTGTACTTGTTGGCCCGATTTGATTTTTAAATTGCCGCTTGATATTTATTCCTGCAAAAGTATGCCACTGACTGCTAATACTGTACTTGATGCCCAGATCTACATATAACCCCTCAGCAAATGATGTCAAGGGATCGTACCAGAGGTATAAACCTGTACGTTCTAAGAATGGAGCATTTTTCAAATGATTAGCTTCCTTAAGGTTAAATTTTTCAATTGTTTTTTCCGCCTCCGCTACTTGGATATTCCCCAAAGAATCCATGCTTATTTTGCTATAGTCATTTCCGATGTTTTGCAAGTATTCATTTGAAATGCCCTTGGGTTTTTCTTTGACCAATGATTGGGCTTTGGTTAGGGTAAGTCTGGGACTTATTTTTTCACGAGCCATTTCTTTCACTGCTCCCTTACCATAATAATCCAAAATGCCTGTATCGGGAGATTTTATCTGCTCATTGAGGGTTCCCCCTAGTTTTTGTTTAAGCTCGGGCATTAGCTGTTCATTGAATATTGCTTTCAGGTTTTCCTCATTTTGCCCGATAATTTCTTCTATGGTAGCCATATCTTGGGCTTGTTCCAAGGCTGTTTTTGACTTTTCTACCTGACTTAAAAGGTAAGTACAGGTATGCTTTAAATTTTGACTTGAGGGGCTAGCTTCGGAGCTTAAGCTGAGAAGTATGGTTTTCTCCTGTTCGATGATTTTTAGGCCTCGATTCTTTAATTCACTTACCAGACTGTCTCTTTGGGTACTGTCTATTTTACTTGTCTTGAATTTTTGGATGTCCTGATTGAGGGAATCGTAAGCTTTTTGTAAGGAATGAATTTGTTGTATCTCTTCCTTAAAGAGTATTGGCTCACTTATCAATGAGCTTGTCGGAGATTGGTTGAGCAATCCAGAGGTAGGTACCGGAACAATTGGGACTTGGGCTGCGCTGGAAAAAACAAGCAGATAGGCAAAGAGCATAGATAGGCAAGTCTCTTTCATGGCAGGACTTATTATTGGGTCTCAAAACTGCATTGATCAAAAAAATAGCGCAACAAAAGATCAAAAAGGTAATGAATACCTCCATTGATGGAATGTTATCAACTAAAATACCAAAACGAATTGATATTTGCAAGTGATTGAAAATGAGTGTGGTATTTGTTTGTGGCCAATTGAGAAATTGTAGGGGATGGAATCAACTCTCTTTTCGATAGGCCGCCAATTCTTTGTAAACCCTTCTTCTTGCTCGATTGATACCGCCAACAGGTTCGTGATCCTTTAATCCCATCCAAGGAGAAAACTCCAGCGTTTCTCCCATTTCTATTCGGCCCTCACAGTCAAAAGATTGCTGGGGAATATGTAGAGTGGCAACGGGTATTAAGGGAGCCTTCCAGGCAATGGAAGTGTTTTCCAATGGCTGGTCTTGGTCATTTTTGTGAATTTGCACATTTAAGGTAAACCCATGAGGTCTGGTTTCACAGTCTTTTATTAATTGGGACTTTAAAAAATCATCTCCTTTCTCTTCATTGAGTGTATAACCCAAATTGGGTTCCAATGGGGTCAAAACAAATTTCACATACAAGCTAGGACCAAATTTAAAAGCTCCACCGGAAAAATAGGTTTGTGAGAGCAGGTTGTCGTGTTTTTTACTGTACTTGAAGGTCAGGTAAATACTTCTCCAATGCGAAGGATTGAAGGCAAACTTGACTTGTTCCCAGAGGCCGAACAATACAGCTTTTATGGCTTTTGCGTACAAAGAGATATTCCAGGCTGACAGAATTGGGCTGGTGGTCAATAAAAAATTTTGTGTGGGCACTCCCATGGGGTCCGGCTCAATTGTTTCTCCCTCAACCCCCATGACCTTGATGGCCAAGCCTCTTCCGGAGGCCGGTTTGTCTGATTTTATTTTAGGGGGAGCGTTTGAAAGCCTGATCCAAGCTTCATAGCTTCTTGCCTCTTTAAAGAGACCTTGTCTTAACTCTTCCGGTAAATCCTCGGCTATGCTTAAGGTACCTTTTAAAAGCCCATGCATTTTGGGGTGGAAATTTCTAAGTTTCTTACCATTCCGGTATTCCTTGTCCAGGTAATCCTTCATGGTCCGGATCAATTCTTGAATCTCTTTTTCCTCTTTGGTATATTGGTTTTCACTCATGGTTTGCGATATATTGTAGGGCTTTGATCCCCGGAAAAAAGAAATAGGCTCCACCTTTAATTAAGGTAAAATTGGGAAGATTGCTATACTTTTTCCTAATGGGGTAGTGGGGAACACTAAACTCATTGGTTTTGTATTGCCCGGTATCGTAGTGGTTTCCGATGATGGGGTCGGCATCATTTTCCAAACCTCCAAACTTGTGAAAGCTCACCCAGTTGTTCTGAACAAATTCAAATTGCCTTCTGATGTCTGTTACCATACAAATAAAATGCAGGCCTCGTTCCTGTTTATCTTCTGTGGAATCCATGATGTTTTGCGGGTCAAGTTCCGGAGTAACAGGGGGGCCGTATGGTCTGCCTTTTCGTAGCAATTGGTGTTTGGCAGCCATTTCGGAGGAATCTTTTTTACTTGTTTCAGTCACCAAGTGATCCCTGGGATTGGACCTTCTGATATGGGCACCCAATGGGCATTTTAGTCCGGCTTGGTCATCGTCCCAATAGCCAAATTCGTTGGACTCGGATAGCGCCGGATCAGGGGCCATGGGGCAGCGCGCCAGTGGAGAACCATCCGGCCACCTGCCCACCATTTTACTGGCCAGTTTGATGGCTTCTCCTTTCTCTCCGGTTTGCTCCTTCATGTATTTCCAGAAGCTATGGACATTTTGATGCATTTGCCTGAAGACCAAATAGCTGCCATTCTTACCCAAATCCTTTCTCTCCGGGTAATCCGGATGCACCGGCAACAGTCCTGTGGTATCCAACTCAAAAGGAACATAGGGAGCAGGAGCATATTCATCATAGAGGTTTTTATAGCCCATGATAAATTCTCCGGCAGGAAAGGTGAAAAGGTTTTCAGGAGGTGTTTCATTTAATAATTCCCGAATAACAGGTCTGGAAATATCGTCCCTAAACCCAAAGTGTTCCTTTTGATGTTGCAAAAGGCCTGTAGGAAGGGTATGGATTAATTCAATGCCACAGCGGTCTGTTTGTTCTTTTATTCGAAGCATGCTTTTATCCAACTGCTCCTGATCTTTGGCATAGACCATCAATAAAAAATGTATGCTGTCCTGGCCCCAATCCCAATTATCCGGGTCATTGTCTCCTATATCACCCAGTACAGCTCTCCGTTGTTCGGCTGTCATGCCTTCCTTAAATTCCCTGCAAAAGCTATTTAAAAGAGGAGCCGGTAATTGAAGAAAGGAAAGCCCTTCATAGGTAAAAGCGATGTGTATGGCCTCCTTTTCAGGTTTTTCTTCAGCATTAGTGATCAATGGGACTATCTCCTTTAAGAAATCACAGGAGGAAGTAGGGTCTGAGCAGGTGTAGAGTAAAAATCGTGCGCTTTTTAGGTTTCCATGACCACGAACCATTAGCCCCTGAATGTCTTTTTTTTCCAATGTCATAGGTTCAAATCGTTAATAGCCATTTTTTTATTGCTTCTTCATCCATTTCTTTAAACAGGCCTTCTCGGAAAGCCCTATTTCTTTTGAGGTTTTCTACACTTTCATACTGGTTTCGGCTGTACCAAAATTGAGTGATCTTTTGGTGGGCCCTGACCCCTTTCATGTATTCAGAGCGGTGGTTGTACTGTTTGTGAATCAACCAGCGGGTGGCGGGAAATCCAAAAGCATGACTAAAAATTACGGCCATGTTCTTTGTTCTCCTTTCACTGTCGACAAAGTCATGGGCATAAGCCTCAGAAAGGTTGTCGAAATTGGCGATAAAAACCAATCTTTTCCCTTTGTCTAGTTGCAACCAGCGGGCAGTATGGACGGTGGGGATATAGGTGAAGTAGGCCAGTAGACCCACCAATTTTAAACTTACAGCTAAGAAGGCCCGCCTGATCCAGCCTTTTTTCAAAGGAGCAATTACTGTCATTTCATTTATTACCGGATTGGTTTCCAAGGCAACGATCTTTCTTACTTCTTCATCTGACAGTTCTTTCCCCGGAATATGTGTTTTTTTTTCATTTTGCCGAAGCAGGACTAACATTCCCCCCATAAAAAGAAGAAACAATGGAAAAACCCAAGCCATTACTTTTACAAATAAGGCATCAACAAAAAAACTAAGGACAATACATACAATGGAGCATGCCATTACCAGGCCGAAAATGACAAGGGGAAGTAGCATCTGTATTTTGTTTTTTCGGGCATATGGAATACCGGCAACGGCCCAGCTGAGTTTGGGGTGATTCGCTATATAATACTCAATTTTCTTTTTTATTTTAGATGGTGGCAGTTGGGAAGCCTCGGGGTCTGTGTTCATTTGTTGGGCATATTCCCATACAGCAGCTTTAAGGTCTTTTTCCCTTTCCACATCTGCAGTGCTGATAAATTTAAAACCGCTATAAAAAGTGTTGGGCACAGATTTATCGTGCAGAAATGCTATCATTTCTGATTCCCCTGAATAGGTTATGGGAAACTCATCACTTTCGCCAAAAACCTGTTTTAACTTAGGCTCCAAAAATGCAACAAGCTCTTCAATATGTTGGTTTTTATCCCCAACATAGCTTGTCATTAGAATAATCCTGGCGGGAAGTTGTTCCTGTTCCTCGTAAACTTGTGGGGGCAAGGTTAACCAGCTGATAAAAAAGGTGCCGGGCAATGCCTTCTCAAATTGTTCCCTGTTGGTCTTTAGCTCATTTCGAAACTGAAACAATTGGGCATTGACATCTGTCAATTTATCTTCATGTAGCGTAACGGTAACTGTAAGCCCTTTATGGATTGTTGACATAAACCTTATCATATTTGATACAATATAAAAAAATTTTATTTCTTTTTAATAAAGAAATGCCATAAAAAAATAAGGTTTTATTTGAATTTTATAGAAAAAAGAGGACGGTTCAATTTTGTATTGGAGGAATGCGATTGGGGTTGAAGTATGCTGCAAAATCCTTTGATTTTTTTAAAGGTTGCTACACTTTTTTGCCAAGGAATATACCCTTAATAAATTAGGTTAGTGAAGTGGTTTTTAGCCTTTGAAAACCATTATTCGCTCAAGAAGGAGGGAAGGGTTTCATGTTTTTTGACCATTATTTAGCCTCTAAAATAAGGGAAAAATCACACTTTTTAATTGGGTTCAAATTGTTGAATATCAAATTGATGGGCTTGGTAATTAAAATTTTGAGCGCCTTACTAAAGGCCAAAGCCAATGGCTGTGTATTGTTTCATAAGGAAAGAGGGGGCCAATATAAAGGCTTGGGAAGATGGATAGAATAATACCAACCTATTTTATTTATTAATTTTTTGTTTTCACTTTATACACTACAAAAATTCAAAAAAAATGAGTTTATTTATATTTTCACGATAATAATAAGTAAAACCCAAAATGAAACATACTTTATATTTTCTTTCGCTCTTGTTATTTTTTGGATGTGGAAAGCCCGAAGAAGAATTACCTCTCCCCAATATATTATGGATCACAAGTGAAGACAACAGTCCCTTCGCCGGATGCTATGGAGATGAATTTGCTACCACGCCCAATATGGATGCCTTGGCAGCTGAGGGTTTTCTTTATACCCATGCCTATGCCAATGTCCCCGTTTGTGCCCCTGCCAGGAACACAATATTGACCGGTATTTATGCCATTTCGGGAGGGAATCAGCACATGAGGAGTTATTATGACAAGTCTGATGTGGTAAAGTTTTACCCGCAAATGTTGCGGGAAGCAGGTTACTATACCAGCAATAATTCCAAAGAAGATTACAATATTAATCCGGAGCAAAACGTCAATATTTGGGACGACTCCAGTAAGAAGGCACATTATAAAAACAGGCCGGAAGGAAAGCCTTTTTTCGCGGTATTTAATTCCACCATTTCCCATGAGAGCTCCATCCATAAGTCGATTCCCAATGAGGAACTAAGGCACAGTCCTGAGGAGGTTCCTTTGCCACCTTACCATCCGGATACCCCGGAAATGCGACATGACTGGGCGCAATATTATGATAAGGTGGAGGACATGGATCAAAAAATCGGCGAAATTCTTCAAGAATTGGAAGAAAGTGGAGAAGCGGAGAATACCATTGTTTTTTATTATGGGGACCATGGGGGCGTACTGGCCAGAAGCAAACGTTATGTGTATGAAACCGGAACCCGGGTGCCTTTTATTGTGAGAATACCTGAAAAATACAAGCATTTGTTTCCTGCCGAAAAACCGGGCGATAAAGTAGACCGAATGATTAGTTTTGTGGATTTATTCCCTACACTGCTAAGCATTATCGGCACAGATATCCCTGATTACCTGCAGGGAAAAGCCTTTTTGGGAGAGAAGAAAACGCCGGATCCGGAATATGTATTTATGTTTCGCGGAAGAATGGATGAACGCTATGACATGAGCAGGGCAGTGCGTGACCAAAAATTCAGGTATATCCGGAATTACATTCCTTACAGGGTGTATGGGCAGTACCTAGAATATTTATTCAGGGCACCATCGATTAGGTCTTGGCAAGCAGCTTTTAAAGCGGGAGAATTAAACCCCATCCAATCGGCCTTTTGGAATACCAAGCCAGCGGAAGAACTGTATGACACAGAAAATGATCCATGGGAAGTAAATAACCTGGCGAATGATCCTGAATACCGTGATGTTTTGGAGCGGATGCGTGGAGCGGCCAAAGATTGGATGTTGGAAATTAAGGATACCGGTTTTATCCCCGAAGCAGCGCTCATCGACAGAACAGAAGGCACCACGGCCTATGATTATATGCGCAACTCCGATATCAATTTGGAGCAATTGATAGAAGCAGCCAATTTGGCCTCAACGGCCAAAGAAGAAGACCTTTCACAATTGATGGACTTGCTGAACTCTGAGGAAGCAGCGGAGCGGTATTGGGGAGCTACCGGATTATTGATATTGGGCGAAAAGGCCAGACCTGCTCTAGGAGCGCTGGAGGAAGCCTTAAATGATCCCTCTCCCAATGTTAAATCCGTGGCGGCTGAGGCATTGTATGGCTTGGGTGCCAAAGAAAAAGCCAGGCAAGCACTGGCGGAGGTATTGATGACACCCAATTCCTTTGCCAGAACCCATGCACTTAACGTAATAGACAGCATAGAAGACCAATCTAAAACCAGCCTAGATGCAGTTGTTGCCATGGTAGAAAATGCCGGTGAATTGGACCGCAGCCAATATGACCTTAGGGCTGCCAGGGGCTTGCTGGAGAAGTGGAAAATCAACCCTTCAGATTATGGTTTTGATATGGACTGGTAAGAAAAACATAAATATTAATCCTTCGAAATTTAAAGGAGATATTCTAAAAATAAAAGGTAATAAAATTACACCAATTCAACCACATGCGGATATATTGTGTAATAAAATTGCGCATATAAACAAGTTGGGCGTCATGCAAAAGGACAGTACAACATATCAAACTTTGAAACAGAAAAATGACTTCTACGACCACCAGTAAAAAAGAACTTGTTGATTTCCTTTGGGAATGGGCTGAAAATCATGGGGAGTGGAGTAAACTTCTTGTTGACAAGGTCGTAACTACGGAAAGTTCCCTTTCGCCCTCTGACAGAGCAACAATTTTCAATTATTTTCTACAGAATATCAAACTACATACAGGCTTGCCCAGCTTGACGACTGCTAAGCCTACATATACACCGACAGGTAAAAGGATTGAATTAACTTCTCTTTCCGACATCACGGGTGTCAACAGGCTTGCAAAAAATCAGACATTAGATTTTGCACCCAATATCTCAATCATTTATGGAGAAAACGGAACGGGAAAAACAGGCTATGGACGGGTTTTAAAATCCCTTGGGTTTAGCTATGATAGCAACAACTCTATTTTTTCTAACGTCTTTGGAAGTTCGGAACCGAAGTCCGCATTAATCAACTTTGAAGCAAATGGAGTTGCAGACACATTTACTTGGGATGGGACGAATAGAAATCAAGAATTAGAGAGTATTTCAGTCTTTAATAACAATTGCGTTCAAATTTCTCTTTCCGACAGACAACTCATTGTTTCCCCAATCGGTTTTCATCTTTTCAACATTATTTCGGGTGAGTTAAAAGAGCTAGAAAGGCTCTTGCAGACAAAAATTGCAAGTCATCCTACTGCATTAGTGTGGGCTGAAACTTTGCGTGAAGGAACGCCACAACAGATATTCATCAATGGCTTAAAAGGCACCTCTTCAGAGGAAAAGCTAACTGAATTATCTTCCTTCTCATCGGAACAAGAGAAAGAATTAAAAGACAAAGAAACAGAACTTAACAACCTCAATAGACAACTACTGCAAAATGAAATACAAAACTTAGCTGCACAGGAAACCGAGATAAACTCACTTGTTACCAAAATTCAAACCGCTCAAGCTCTATTATCCTCAAACAATTGGGGCAAGCTAATCAAGATAAATGGAGAGCTTGCCGAATTGCAAAAGCAAGCTAAGAAAGGCATTAAAGAAATAGCGGAGAGCAATGGAATTGAATTCTATGAAACACGTGAATTTCAGTTATTCATTCAATCTGCAGAAAACTATATTAAAATTCTCAACAAGCCTGAATACCCAAATCAAGAAGATCTTTGCGTGTATTGCAAGCAACCACTTGAAAAATCCGCTGAGGAATTATTGAGAAGCTACAGAAAACTGCTCAATGACAAGACTCAAGAAAGCATTAAACAATTAAAACAACAAAAAGAACAGCTGATAAACCAAATATCACAGGTTGACACCAATTTATTATTGCATCAATCTTCGTTCGGTTTGGATAATGACGAGAGGCCAATTCAGCCAAAAGAAATAACTGATTACAACAAAGAATTGGGCATGTTAAAGACAACTTTTGTTTCTGATAGAATAGTCGAAGGCTCAACGTTTGATTTCGATTATAACAAACTATTAGAATTTCTCAAAAACAAAAGCAAAGCAATTAAAACCAAACTTGTTCAGAAAAAGGAAGTGTTGTCCAATCTCGCGGCTAAAGAGAATGAGCTTAAAAAGAAAATTGATGAATTGAAGGACCGCAAGCTTCTATCATCGAAGCAAGCTGAAGTAAAATCGGCTATTGCAAATCATAAGATTGTATCCGTATTAAATTCAAATTATAACAACTTTAATACTAATTCCATCAGCCGTAAAACAACAGAAGCAAGAGAGGCATTAGTAAAGCAAAACTTCAATGACATATTTCAGGGAGAACTGAAAGCACTCAGAAAATCTAACATTAAAATAGAGCTGAATTTTGTGACTGACAGAGGAAAATCGAGGGTTTCACAGAAGATAGAAAATCATGTATTGACAGACATTTTAAGTGAAGGTGAGCAAAAAGCTATTGCTTTGGCAGAGTTTCTCACTGAACTGCAACTTGACAACATAGAAGCGCCAGTAATTTTTGATGACCCAGTAAACAGCCTTGACCATCGAATTATTGATGAAGTTGCAAAAAGGTTAATCGAGTTATCTAAGCAAAGACAGGTTATCGTCTTTACTCATAGCATTTTGCTTCTCAATAGCTTCATTCAACAATCAGAGTTAGATACAAACAAACAGGCAGGGGTTGCATTTGCTTTTCGCAGTGTATCAAGTAGTTTCGGAGAAACGGGTATAATTGACGATGTTGAAGAAATTAACTCGTACACTTATTACACTAAGAAACTAAACCTTCTTTTGGGAACAAAACCGAATGGGCAGAGTGAGGAGGAAGTTGCTCGTAAAGGTTATGGGCATTTACGTTCCGCTATTGAAGTAGCAGTTGAAGAGAATCTACTCAAAAAGACAGTAAAAAGATATGCGAAAGGTGTTGCTTTTCCTTCTTTATTGCGAATTGACGGTGATAAAATTGATAAGCATAAAGGAAAATTAAACGACATTTACGAGAAGTGTTGCGTATCCATTGACGGACACAGCAGTCCAAGAGTAATACACACAACACCAACAATTGACGAGTTGAAAATTGATTATGACGAGTTCAAGAAATTGAGAAAAGAATTTATATAAAAAAATAAAAGCACGAACGCCCAACATTGGGTATAAAACATAGGGCGGACAGTGGTTTCCGCAAGTTTCAGGCATTTATCAAGCTTTGTTTCGGGCGGACAGTTAAGTGCTTCGAAATGCCCTACGTTTCATACCCGAAACCGCCGCCGTTACCTGCAAGCTGAGAAAATGAAAACACATAACCTCATAAGTATTTTAATATTATCAATATTTCTTTCGAGTTGTGGAATGAATTCAATCGAAGGAATGAAAAATAATATTGACGAAAAATCAAATGAAATAGCTGACTTAAAAAACTACTTCAGTGATATAGTGCCAGAAAATTTTACTGTAAGAATTCAGTATAATTCCTCTGATAATATCGACTTATTTGTTTATGGACCAATTGGGGATTCGGTTAAAAGAGAACAACTATTCGGACAATGGGATATCGACATAGATAATTATATAGAAACGCCGCAAACCAAATATAAAAAGAAATATCGTGGTAATACAAAGTCATTAGAATTAGTTAAAAATAAGCTGAATTGGAATCGAGAAATATTTAGTAATCTATATGATAAATTGGAGAAAGCTAATTGCATCGGGATTAGAAGTAGAAATCCAGTCGAAATTGAATACGGATTTAGCGGTATGGCACTATTGAGTTTTTCAGTATTTGATAAGAATTTAACTGCTGAACAACAAGAAGAATACTCAGATGACTGTATGAGTATGTTTTATAAAGAAAATATAGTTTTAAATTATGGAAGTGGAGCGACAGGAAGTCTATGCACCCCAGAATTTAAAAGAAAAAATAAAGCCAGCAGGTAATAACTAAGCATTCTGACGGCTGGAACAGCCTAGTCTGAATGCAGTGTTGAACCCTGAGAAAGTTTCAGGGTAATCTTCAATGAAACATTGAAGTGATGTTGGGAATTAGGATTACTATGGGGAATGGTTTTCCCTGTTTTATTTTTCAATGGTTGGAGGAAGAAAAAGTTAGGTAGTTATAGGTTTTTCCTTTACGTTGTTTTGTTTTTTTTAGTAGGCTAAAGTCACTTTTATGATGTTTTTAGCGTAATTATTAGGTGGTTTTTCCCTTTTGGACATACCTGTCCCATTAAGCGTATCCGCACCACCAACTACATGTCAAGGTTTAATTTAAAGTTCTGTGGGTATAGGTCTCTGACGTTTTTGTGATTTATCTCTGTGATTTTTTCAAGAGTATACTTTAGCCATTCATATGGGTTGACTTCGTTCTTTTTGCATATGGCAAAGAAGGAATAGATCATAGCTGCCCTCTGTGCTGAAGCATGGGATCCTGCAAAGAGGTAATTTTTTCGGCCCAGGGCTACTGGACTGATAGCATTCTCTATCAGGTTATTATCTATTTCCAAGCTTCCGTCAAGCAAGTAATTGGAAAGTTCTGCCCACCTGGAAAAATCTTTTTTTTTAATCAGGGATTGATGATTTAAGTTGAAAATGTAGGTCAACTTCATTTGTCGTTAGTATTGCCACAAGCGGGAACAGAAAGGTTTGTCCTTACTAGGTAAAATTAAACTTAAAAAACACTAGGGACCTAGCTATTTGAATAGGGATTATTAGTCTTTAAATTGATTTCTTCCTAAATTAGATACCATATTGTTATCTTAATTAAAACCTTAAATAAATAAGTTTATATAGAAATATGAAAATTTTAGTAATTGGTGGTTTTAACGATAATAATCTTGAATCAAAGGAAAAGGCCTTAAATTTTGTTGAAAAACTAAGTGAGCAAATAGTGATTAATGGCCATACTTTATTAAATGCTTGCAGAACAGAATTCGACGCAGTACTTGCGCGAAATGCAGCTGAAAGGTTAGTAAAAAATAATGTTGATCCAAAGGATAAAATTTTAGGATATATTATCGACGGTGAGGAACCTTCACATAATTCTGGTAAAATTCGAAATTCTGAACTTAGAGATTGGAACCTAAGTTCCCCCAACTTGAGAATTCCTGAACCAATAGAGAATGCCGATGTTGTAATTGCAGTTTGTGGTTTTAATGGAACTCAAACAGCAGCAAATTGGGCAAGAATAGCTAATAAGCCACTTCTTCCTTTAGTTAAATTTGGAGGTGCAGCAAAAGCTATTTATAAAGAAGAACGAAAAAAGTATGAGAATTTAGGCGGTAATAACATTACATTAGATGATTTTGAAGATTTGGCTGAAGCTACTATCTCTGATGAAGAATTAGCTCTTTCTGTAATAAATCTGGCTGAAAGAATAAATGTTTCTAATAATGTATTTGTTGTAATGTCATTTAATACCGACCCCTCCCTTATTGATGCTTATCAGTCATTTAAGGATGTATGTTCTCAATTTAATCCGCCATATAATTGCATGAGAATGGATGAAATTACTGATACAAAAAGAATTACGCCTACCATGTTTTCAAGTATTAAAAATAGTGCATTTGTAATAGTTGAACTTTCGATGGAGAGGCCTAATATTTATTATGAGATGGGTTTTGCTGATGCTTTAGATAAGCCACTGATTGCATTGGCAAAAGAAGGTACTAAAATTCACTTTGATGCTAAGGACGTTCCAATTATTTTTTGGAATTCTCAAACTCAACTTAAAAAGGATTTACACGCAAGAATTCAAGAAATTGCTTCAAAACAGGGAAGATAAACCAAGCATTCCTACTTATGGACTTACACCATCCTTCGTCTTTTCAGTAAGCTCAAGGACGACAGTAATAGTGACCCAAATCAGAGGTCATTCTAAGTTTCCACCTTTTGCATGGAATTACCTTTATGTGAAGAGAAATGTGATTCCGGAGTCATATAGGGGCGTGGTTATATATGGAATATTTATCAATTTGGGATAGATTCATCTGAAAAGCAAATAAAGAACTCTATCGGTAAGCCGTATGAGGGAAAACTTCATGTACGGTTTGATGAAGGGGGCGCTGATAGTTTACTGCTTATTATTATCTTTATAGGTAATTAAATAGGGTAGGCTATCAGACTCTACTCTACTGCATAAATTAGAAGACTGCAAATGGCAGATATAAATAGAAGAGAGAAATTGAAGCTAGAAAAGCTATTTGATATGGGTGGAGGCTATGTTTTTGACTTTTCAAATAGAACTTTTAGTGACTTTATTTTTGAGACACTTGATAAAGATTTGTATTCTGATAAGTATTCAGACAATGGAGATTCAAAAGCTAATAGGCTTAGAACAATATGGCAAAAAGAAAATAACTATTCGGTCGGAAAATTAACATTAGAAATGTTGGAGCATTGGAGAGACCAAAAAACAATGTCGTATAGTGATATTTCCCAACCTGAGCAAAATTTGTATGAAGAGTGCGAAAAGATTGCAAATAGATTATTAGAAGGTAAAATTATAGAAGAGATTGAAGTAATTCAAGGAAAAGAAGATGATAAGGATTTCAGCTTATTAGCAAAATCAATAAGAGAAAGCATAGAAAAAAATGAGCCAGAAGCAGCACTTGATAGACTTCATACTTATGTAACGAAGTTTATTCGCCAGTTATGTGAAAATCATGAAATAGAAATAAAAAAGGATGAATCATTAAATGCTCTATTTGGTAAATATGTAAAGTTTATTGTTGCAAGTGAAAAAATAGAATCCCAAATGACTGAAAGAATTTTGAAATATTCTATTCATGTTATTGAGGCGTTCAATGATGTTAGAAATAACAGGAGTTTTGCTCATGATAATCCTATATTGAATTACTCAGAAAGTGTTTTGATATTTAATAACGTGACAAATTCAATTAAATTTATTGAGTCTATTGAGAAAACAATTGAACAGGAAATTAAAGAAGAAGAAAAGGAGTCGGTTAATTGGGAGGATTTACCATTTTGACATAAGCAGTAAATGAAAAAGCATGAAGTAATTTTTGAAAAAGTAAAGATTCTTTTAAATAAACACTTTCCTGACCAGATTGAAGAAAACGAGAACGGAATGTATTTATCGTTAAAGGATACAGGACTATGGATTTCATCTGACTCTAAAGAATTAACCGTTGGTTATGGAATGACTCATGTACATTGTGACCCAGAATATGAAGACCTAAATGAAACTGTAGAACTCTTCTTTAATCTAATGACCTGTAAGAGACAGATAACCAAGTATTATAAAGGGAAATTTTCATATAAACATCGGGTAGACTTAATACTTGCTAACAACGAAGTTTACAATTTAGGTACAGCAATGACTTGGTTATTTCCCTACTGGAAAAAGACTACTACGAAAGTAGAGATTGAAGATGAAATAATCCAACTAAATAAGGTTGAATATGACCTGAATGAGATAAAAACTATGCACAACAATTAAGCTACAATGATGCGAAGTAAGGCTTCGGTTCATTGTAGTCCTGAGCAGTCAGGATTAGGACTCAAGCTCCGGTAGCTACCTTCTATGGGGATTGGATTGGTTTTGGTGGGTAATTCAGGGAATTAGGTGGCAGTAAAATTATTAAAAAGTAGACGAATTGATTGTTTAGTAGCATTTTTAAGTCCTCGCTTCATTGATTTTTGAGGTCTTATAAAACCTAAGACATAGGTGTTCCAGGGCTTCCAGTAAAGTCTTTTTGATAGCGTGTGATTATTTGCGAGGTTATCATTTTTAAGTTGGTGTAAGGGTGGTGGTCCTCGCTCTGGGGCGATTGGCTTGGTTGTAATAAGCGTTTGGTTTCCACAGAAGTGGCATCTTTCAGGATTGTAATTGAGTTTTTCCTTGGCGGTCTGAAATTAAGAGTAGGATAGGAATCTATTCTAGGTAGATTTAAGTGAAAAGTAAATAAAGAAGGCTATCGGTAAGCCGTATGAGGGAAAACTTTATAGCTTGTCCTGTAATTAACAGAATTCGGTTTGATGAAGGGGGCGCTGATAGTTTACTTGTTATTAGTATCTTTAGGTATTAAAAAAGTAGACTTTTAGGGGGTAATTTACGCAGTATTTAAGAAAATTGAATCCAGAACATTTAGAAATATGAAAACTAAATATAATAATTAGGATAATGCAAAAACTACCCAAAAAATTTGAAGCAGAGGTCTTTGCAGCAGCGCCTTGGTCCGATAGCTATTGCTATGCAAGCGAAAATAGAACTAAATTACACTTTTATTTAAAAAGTCGAATCTTACGTAAGAAACTATTGGAATCAGAAGAAAACTCTGAATCCAATTTGGTTATTCCAATAGTTTTGTTAAAAAAATATTTATTGATTTTTAATATCTATGTTGCATATGATAAAAATGGTAATAAAATTGGTAAATTTAGTGAGCCTGCTGGTGGAGGACCTCCTGGTGATTTTTATAATGATATAAGGAAGGCATACAAAATGATTTAGATAAAGTAAATATGGCTTGGGAAAAATGTGAAAATTGTAATGGAATAGGTTCTAATTATAATTATTCAACAAATCAATCTGATATCTGTGTTGGCTGTGGCGGGACTGGGAAAATACCAGTTGCAGACACTAGAGGAAATGGTGGAGGCACATTAAGCGGAGGTAGAGGAGGGAATAGTGGAGGTACAACAGGCGGAGGTGGTGGAAACGTCGGTAATCCACAGCAAAATGCGAGATACATTTTAGCTACTATAGCTTTCTTTGGTGGAGGATATTATGTGTTAACACATCTTAGTGAAAATTTAGTAATAGTTGGAATTATAGCATTAATTTTGTCATTTATAGCATATAAATGGTATAAAGCAATAATTATCATTGCTGCAATAGTTGGAGTTTACTACTTCATTATGAATGATATATAATTAATCTAAAAAGAGTTAACGACGCTCTACAATAACTAAGCATTCTGTCGGTTGGAACCCTTCGCCACTCTTCGGCACCCTTCGACTCCGCTCAGGGGCCGTGCTCAGCCCCCCCCTAGGTGTAGTTTATGCCTTCGTGAGCTGGGTGTAGGTTTGCAAAACACCCTTCTATCCTTTCCAATTTGCAATTGGAAATGGACGGAATTACCAATGATCCACGGTTATCAAACCTTCTAATCCAGCATAATTTCATCTGTTTATAATTGTTTTTTAATGGTCAGAACTTGCCCCGATTTATCGGGGTGGAATCTCGCATAGCTGATGATGGTCGTGTACTGAAATAGGTTGACACAATTTAATTAAAAATTGTAAACCTATAATCGGACAAAATGAGTGAATTACAAAAGTTCTCCGAAGATGCAAGGAGA
>NZ_BAAGVC010000021.1:0-191392 GCF_054781075.1 Cyclobacterium sediminis
GGATACCTATGCCCAATGGATAAAAGGTCAAAGAAAACCTACCCAACGCCTCACCAAATTGCACTTTACCGTAGTCGAATTGTACTGCTGATCAGAAGATAAACATACAAAATAACCACGAATGAATTAGTTTATCCTTACGTGGTCAAGTTTTATCGAATTTTCCAACAAGCCCAGACTAGTCATAAAGAGAAAAATCCATTCATCCTAACCTGAAAGTGTTAAGGGTGAATGGATTTTTATTTTAATCTTGGGCTTTTGTTACCATAACCAAGATGATTATGTAAATTAAACAGACCAAGAAAAAATTTTTATATATAAAATAGCACAAATGCTTAAGTTGCCAATTTCACATCTATGGCACTTAAGCCTTTAGGCGTTTTCTCGGTTTCAAAGGTTACCTGGTCATTTTCTCTGACATCATCAACCAGTCCTTTCACATGGACAAATATACTATCCTGAGATTCTAGATCTTTAATAAATCCATAACCTTTGGATTCGTTGAAAAAGGTAACTTTTCCTTTTCTTCTTAGATCTTCAGGATCAATTGGTGCTTGTTTGGACACACTTACTTCAATGTCTTCAAGCTCAATTTTCTTTTTCTTAACGGTAGGATCCGGTGGGGTTGAAGTGATATTACCATCTTCGTCTACATAGGCTATCATGTCATCAAGATCTCCCCCTTTGTTGGAATTAGATTTCCTGGCTTCTTTTTTTTCTTCCTTCTCTTTCTTCTTCCTTAATCTTTTTTTCTCTTTTTCTTTTTTGTTAAAAGTTTCTTTCGATTTTGCCATAAATTATTTTTTGTTCTTACGTTAGTTTTATGCCGGTAATTAGACCTATAACCCAGTAAACACCAATCAAGTCATCCTAATTTTATCTTTGTTTGTAGCACTTGCGGAGTGAAAAAATATGGGTCAATCCGGTACTTTTTATAAAATTAGTGGGTATTATTTCTCTGGGTAAGTACAAATTTGGCCAAAATAATGGATTATTCCTATTTCATACCATGATTATATTTTTAAAAGAAGGGCTAAACCCTCCTTTAAGGTTATTTAACCTAAAAAATCGTTCCTCCCTTACTTCGCACTTAGAAAGATCAGGGTTTCAGGAATATTAGAAAATAACAAGCTTTCAGCAATTGCTTGAATCAAACCTAATGGCTTACCAGGTATATTAGATCCTTACTTCTTAAAATATTGAATATTTATTGTACTTTTTGGCTTTAAAAGGCATTAGTTTATAACTTTATTGCCTGTCAATTTATTAATTCAAAAAACCAATAGTAATCAAAATCATTATTCAATGAAAAAACACGTTTTATTGTTATTATTAATCGGTCTTGTCTTCAGCCAATTTGTATCTGCTCAATCACAACAAGGAGACCTTATCAGGATAATGGTTAGCCCATCATCAAGCGATAAAACTTATGAAAAAGGTGATGAAATATCTTTCGATGTGGCCATTTACAAGTTCGGTCAGTTAGTCGAAGGGGCCGAAATTGAATATCAAATTGGGCCAGAGAAAATGGAGCCTGTATTAACCGGAACAGCAACTTTAAAAAAGGGAACCGCTACTTTGAAAGGTGGAAAACTTGATGTCCCGGGATTTGTAAGGTGTCAGGTAACCTATATTGAAAATGGAGAAACTTATTCCAATACAGGAACAGCCGGAATTGCACCTTTAGATATCCAACCTACTACCACCTTACCCGATGATTTTAAAGAGTTTTGGGACAAGGGAAAAGCAGCGCTAAAGGATATACCTCTCGAGCCAGTATTAACCTTAATCCCTGAAAGATCTACCCACCACACCAATGTTTACCATGTATCCTTTAAAAATATAAGTGGTGAAATCTATGGTATCCTAACCAAGCCCAAGAAGCCTGGAAAATACCCAGCAATCTTGCATGTTCCAGGTGCCGGAATCAGACCCTACTATGGTGCCAATATCAATCAAAATGTTATCTCCCTTCAAATTGGAATCCATGGAATCCCGGTGAATTTATACAATTCATCATTGTATCAGGACTTAAGAGCAGGTGCATTGGCCAACTATAACCGCATCTTCTTGGATGATAAAGACAAATATTATTACAAGCGAGTATACCTTGGCTGTGTAAGAGCTGTGGATTTTATCTTTGCTCAGGAAGAGTTTGACGGAGAAAACATTGGGGTAATGGGTGGAAGCCAAGGAGGTGCTTTATCCATTATCACAGCCGGTTTGGATGAAAGAATTAAATATTTGGTAAGTTATTACCCTGCCCTTTCTGACCTCACGGGTTACCTTCATGGTAGAGCCGGTGGTTGGCCACATTTATTTAGAGATGAATGGAGCAATCAGCCGGACCGAATTGAAACATCTAAGTATTATGATGTGGTAAACTTTGCAAGATTTGTGAAAGTCCCCGGCTTTTATTCTTGGGGTTTCAATGACAATGTATGCCCTCCTACCTCTATGTATTCTGCCTACAATGTGGTTCCCGGAGATAAGGAATTATCGCTTTATCATGATGCCGCACACTGGCGTTATGCTGAACAAAGCAAAGAAGGTCACGAATGGTTGGTTAAAAAAATCGGAGCCAAATAAATAAGACACCTAATAAAACAGCTTGAAAACAAATGATTTTCAAGCTGTTTACATTTTTTCTTAGTAAAACAATACTTCGGTCAAAACTTAACCCTATTGCCAACTGGTTTCAATTCCCTGAGACCTTATAAAAGATTGAAACTCCTTTAATAAGGAGCTGTTTTCCCGAATGTTTTTGGGTTGCTCTTTTTTACTCATCGCAAAGGGTACTAGCATGCCTACTGCCTCCCCTATGCTCCACTCAACGGGGTGTAATCGGTAGCATCCATTGGTAATATGGGTGGTACCAATATTTTTATTAGCAGGCAACAAATTTTCTGTTTCTTGAGGAATCAAAGCCCCTAAAGGTATTTGAAATGGCAATGAACCAAAATCAATGTAATTATCACCTCCACAGCTGGGGTGTAAATCGATATGGTAATAACCTATTCCTACGCTATCATGAAATGCCGCAGCTTTTAAATTCTTCCCCTCCAAACCGGAAACTTGTGCGCGCTGGGCTGCCCCCACATGTTCTTCTAGTACCGTGAACAAACTCTTTATTCTTCTCGATTCCCTTACATAGGGATATTTGGCCAAACCATCTTCAGTTCCCATCAGGTCATTCCTGAGCCTAAGACCCGGCCATCCTTTGCCCCCATCAGGACGTGGAGCTTCTGTTTGCAGCCAATAAAGCAAAGACAAGCTCTGCTGTTTTCCTGCATCAACATGTTTATTAAAGGTTTCTTCACTTACATCCACGATATTACCCGACACATAATCATTTTGTGGCCAGTTGACGAGCGTAGCATCTCCCTCATAAAAGCCCGGTTGATGATTTTTCTGCTCAATAATTTTCCTGTAAACCATCAAATTTAAACTGTTGCCTGTTTTCACACTTTCCGGATGGAAACCAAGTGCTTTCGGCTTCAAGTCTTTAGGACTGCTGTAATTAAGCTCCAGCATTTTTCCCGCCCAGGGAGGGTTCATTTGAGGTTCAAAATTTTTCCAAAACTCATAATCAGAAGGCTTTGGTATGGTCCAATCCTCCCCTTTAACATAGTCTATGGCAAAGCAGACAGTAAAGGCTTGGTTGTTCTCAGGTCGGTGGGTTACACCTGCATGAAATTCCCCTGTATCTCCCTTCGCTTCACTTCCGGTGATATAAGCCGTACCTGTGAGTGGCAGCAAGTCTCCCAATTCTGTAGCATCCACAAAATACTCACCTTCCAATAATGAGGTGTTTCCTGTAATTGTATTTTTAGCAATCAGCGATTGCACCCTCTTCCCATGGACTTTGGCAGTCTCTACCTTGTGCTGCTTAAGTATAATGAGTTTACGAGAACTTTCATAGGAAGCAAACATTTCTTGCAAGACAAGGTGGCCTACTTTAGGTTCAAAACAAAGTCGGGAGACGGACCCTCCCCCCGGATTGAGTCTTTTGTTTGAAGCAGCTTCGGGAGTTAAAGGGTAACACCTCTTGTAATAATCTCTGATTTTCTCTCTGAAAACCCGGTACAATTCGGGAGCTCCATGTGATTCAATCCATTGATGTTCATCCGGCGGTACTCCCTGTTGAGACAGCTGTCCTCCTAACCAATCTGTCTCTTCGGTCATTACCACAGTCAGGCCATTTCTCAGGGCTGCAAAAGCGGCTGAGCACCCCCCCAATCCTCCTCCTGCAATGATTAAATCTGCCTTAAATACTTTGCCACTTTCGTTTATTTGAACCCTTTTCGCTCCTTGGTTGGCATGTGCCGGTAAACCTGAAAGTGTAGCTGTGGCAAGGGTACCTCCACCCATTACCACTTTGCCCATAAAGTTTCTTCTATTCATTGTCTCAATATTATATTTTGCTTAGAATTAATCCCAAATCCGGCCATTGTTTTCTTTTCCGGAATGCATTCACTTCCTAACCAATTGCCGGACTAAGGACTCACATTAACTATTGAATTTTTTCAAGGCTTTTCCAAACCTGATACAGCCCTCTTGGTACATGAAAACATCCTTTCCACTTTCCTCCTTTGAGGGGCAGCTGGATTTTACCATACCTGTCCAGGTAACCAAACCACTCGAGAGATTCAGGGTCTTTGAAATGATTCCAGGTATAATCATGTACCTTATAAAACCATTGAAGACAATCATTATTGCCTGTGATAGCATAAGCTTTTGATAAAAACACCAAGGTTTCCAAATGGACCCACCACAATTTTTGGTTCCACTCTAACTTCTCCGAGGGATGTCCCAAAATATCTAAAAAATAGTAAATCCCTCCATACGCTTTGTCCCAGCCATACTCCAAGGTTTTCAAGCCTGTTGCTATGGCTTTTTGACACAAATCTTCATCCTTATACTTTTGGCTTAGGTCTAGCATAAACCACATGGCCTCTATGGCATGACCGGGACTTGTTAACCTTCCCTCATGGGAATTAGAAAAACTTCCATCCAAGTTCACATTTTCCAAAATCAAGCCGGATTCCTCCTGATAAAAAACATCCATCACTTCATGGATTACTGTAGGCACCAATTCTTCAACCTTTTCCTTATCTAGCAATGACTCCATTTCAAGCGTTAAATTGCTCAGTATCATAGGCAGGGCAAAACTTTTTAAATCCCTTGTTCCGGGAAATGTTTTGTTGTAAATCCCTTTTGGATTGTCTTTTCTCTTTAGAATGTTCTCAAAAGTACGCATTGCAATGGAAGCGTAGGCTTCATTTGGGGCCACCTTGTTTAGCGCAGCAAAAGCCATGGCTGCAAAGCAATCGGAAAATATATTATATGGCTGAACCAAAGGCTTTCCTTTTTGGTCTAATGAAAAATAAAAAGCTCCATTTTTGTCCCTCCCGTGTTGAATTAGGAAATCAGCCCCCTGTTTTGCCAAATCGAGCCATTCTTTTCTTGCCTCCACCTGATCATACATTACAGCAAACATCCAAACCTGCCTGGCTTGCAGCCACAAGAATTTGTCTGTATCATAGACCTCACCTTGCCTGTTAAGGCAGGTGAAAAAGCCACCATATTGTTGATCCGGACTATTTTTTTCCCAAAAAGGTATTACATTATTTAATAATTCGTTTTTGTATATATCCAGGTATTCCTTCATTGTTAGTTGTTTTTTATTTTTTCTCTAACCAGTAGTTTTCTATTTCCTCTAAGCTTCTTCCGGCTGTCTCAGGTATTTTTTTCCATATGATATACAAGTAAGGAAAGCACATCAAAGCAAAGAATAAAAAAGTCCCTGATGGCCCAAGGTTTTCCAAAAACCAAGGAGTTAATTGACCTACCAAATAAGTACCCAACCAGAGAGAAAAACCTGCAATAGACATGGCCAAACCTCGGATTTTATTGGGATACATTTCAGAAAGCAAAACGAAAATTACAGCAGATATAGAAATGGCAGTAAAAAAGATATAGGCCAAAAATAGCACCAGCAAAAAAATCGATGGTAAACCATAAATTTCACTACCATAAAAGTAAAAACTTATCATTAGCAGCGACAAGACCATTCCTGACACACCAAAATAGACCAATTTTTTTCTACCAACACGATCAATAATAATCAAAGCCAATATGGTTGTCAAAACGTTGACCAAGCCTACCATCACCTGATAAAAAAGCGCATCCCCTCCACTCAAACCGGATTGCTCAAAAATACTAGGACCATAATACAACACTGCATTTACACCCATAAATTGACCTAGAATAGCAATGGCCATTCCCAAGAGGACAGGTTTCAAAATCACCGGATTTTTTAACAGCATCCAATTGCTCTCTCCAATTTGACCGGATTGGTCCATTACTTCTTTTACCTTTTGCTTCCCTGATGCTTCAGAGCTGTATAACTTCGCAAACACCTGTTCTGCTTTAGGCATTTTGTTGTTGACCACAAGCCATCTGGGGCTCTCAGGAATCAACAATAAAATAAGGAAGAACAGCAAGGCAGGAACAGTTTCCATCCCTAACATTCCCCGCCAAACTTCCTCATTAAAAACCTTATACAAAATCGTACCCATTTGAAATAGTTTGCTTTCCGCAAAATTCAACAACTGAAAATTCATTAAGAAAGCCCCTAAAAAGCCTACCGTAATGGCCAATTGATACAAGGAAACCAAACTCCCCCTTATGGAAGAAGGTGCCACCTCAGAAATATACATTGGAGAAACTATGGACACCATGCCAATGCCTGCCCCTCCGATAATTCTATAGACAATTAATGCATTGAAAGTACCTGCGAGTGCACAGCCAACGGCCGATACTGAAAACAATACTGCCGAGAGTAGCATTACCCTTTTTCGGCCATACTTATCAGCTAAACCTCCGGCAATGCTCACTCCAATTATTGAACCCAACAAAGCACAACCCACATACCAACCTTGTGCAATGGCTCCCAAAGAAAATTGCTCGGTCACTTCACTGATGGTCCCGGAAATAACGGCTGTATCATAACCAAACAAAAACCCACCAATAGCAGCGACTAAAGACAAGAAAACTATATAAGAATAAGCAGCGTTTACTTTCATCATTAACTTGATAATAATAAAGAATTGGACATAAAGAAATCGGTCAGCCTAATGATTAAAAATGCCAGGTAATTCCCAGTCAATATTCACATGGTAGGACAATTCACCTTCTGAAATGCGCAAAGGTGATTTAATATTGTTATGGTACAATTGTCCGGTTCCCAGGCCTTGAGGCATGGTAGCCTTTAAAGCAGCGGTAAGTTGAGCGATGGCATTAAGACCTATATTACTCTCCAATGCCGAGGTCATCCACCAACCGGTATTGGTTTGGTCAGCAAGCTCAACCCATTCTCTTGTAGCTACAATACCACCTAGCAATGTAGGTTTAAGAATGATGTATTGAGGGACAATAGATTGGAGTAATGCTAATCTATTTTTTCTTCCACAAATGCCAATAAGCTCTTCATCCAAAGCTATGGGAATGGGAGATTGTTTGCATAATTTATTCATCTCCCGAATCAAACCCGGTTGAATCGGTTGTTCGATGCTATGGATGTCATACTCATTTAATTTATGGAGCTTATCAAGCGCCGTATCCGGTGTAAAAGCCCCATTGGCATCAACTCGAATCGTTATTTTTTCTTTTGAATATCGTTCTCTTATATTCCCTAAAATTTCACATTCTTGGTCAAAATTAATTGCCCCTATTTTCATTTTAATACAATCATAGCCTTGCTCAAGTTTTTGATCAATTTGACGCTCCATAAATCCCTTATCCCCCATCCAAACCAAACCGTTTATAGGAAGAGATAATTTGCCACTGAAAAAGCTATTTTGAAATATCTCCCGCTTACCTCCATGGATTAAGTCTAGCAAGGCAGTCTCGAGGGCAAATTGAATACTTGGAAACTCCCTAAGATCAAACTCATCTATCAGCTGTAATAGTATTTCTTGATTGGCCCGGAACTTTATTTGCTCCACCCTTCTCAAAATCAAATTGGCCTTATCCTGAAAATCCGAAACATCGTCTATGCTTAGGCCTTTTAATGGGCCGGCCTCTCCAATGCCGATGGCCTTTGGGAATTGGTCTGAACGAACTTGAATAAAATGGGTTAATTTATTTTTAAGTACTCCTCTACTGGTTCCTGCATCAAACTTAAAATCCAAATTATAAGCAATAATGGAGCATTTAACTGTAAATATTTTGGTCATTTGTCTTTTTAGCTATAGTCAAATATGGTTATTTTCTTCCAAAGGATGAAAAGGGGCAATGCTTAAAGCAATTTTTTTCCCGGATTTTATTCCAATGGTTATCGAAGCCATAGAAACCGTGCATAATACCATGGTATTGCTTCGAAAGGGCTATATTTGCATCGTTTTTAAAAGAATGTTGAATTTCGAGAATTAATAATAATATGCGCATCGAAAGTGCTCCACAGTTGAAGGATTATTTCTATGATTTACCTGATGAATACATCGCCAAACATCCACTTGAACTAAGAGATAAATCTAAATTATTGCATTTTGAAAATGGTAAAATTAGCCATGAAAAATTCTCGAATATCTCAGCTTTGGTTCCTGCCAACAGCCATCTGGTATTTAACAATACAAAGGTTATTCCTGCCAGGCTTCACTTTCAAAAAGCAACCGGAGCAAAAATTGAAATTTTCCTGCTCAATCCCATTCTCCCTGCAACCCTTATTCAACAAAGCATGGAGAGCACCGGGCCGGTAACTTGGAAATGCATGATTGGAAATCTTAAACGATGGAAAGAAAATGAACTGCTTTCCTCCAAAATAGTTATCGATTCGGTAAGCTATGCCTTACAAGCAAAATTGGTCAATAGGGAAAACAGGGAGGTTGAAATGAGCTGGAGTCCTGATGACAAATCCTTCGCTTCCATCGTTGAGGCTAGTGGGGAGGTGCCGCTCCCACCCTACCTAAACAGAGCAGCCGAGGATGCGGACAAAGAACGTTATCAAACAGTCTATTCTGATAAAGAGGGGGCGGTAGCAGCACCCACGGCGGGACTTCACTTTACAGACCAAACCCTAACCGATTTAAAGGCCAAAGGAATATCAATAGAGTACCTTACCTTACATACCGGAGCAGGTACCTTTCAGCCAATCAAACATGACAACATCATTGAGCATCCGATGCACAGCGAGCAAATGGTGTTTACCAAAGAAAATATTGTCAATTTAATCGCGGCTGAAGGCAATATTATAGCGGTAGGAACAACTTCCATGCGCTCGTTGGAAAGTCTATATTGGTTCGGAGTTAATTTGTTACTTGGTAAATCAAAAGAGTTTCGAATAGATAAATTGACTCCCTACCAGGAATATACAAACCTTCCAAACAAAAATGAAAGCCTTGAAGCCATTCTAGAATGGATGCAGGCAAATGATTTGAAACAATTAATTGGCTCCACGGAGATTTTTATTTTCCCGGCCTACGAATTTAAATTATGCAATGGGCTAGTGACCAATTTCCACCAGCCCGGATCCACATTAATTCTTTTAGTGGCTGCTTTTACCCAAGGTAATTGGAGAGAAATCTATAAGGAAGCATTAGAGAATAACTACAGGTTTTTAAGTTATGGAGACAGCAGTTTATTGTGGAACAATAAATTAAGTTAGGTAGCTTATTGGGTATCATTCATTTTATAACAATTATCAGGAAGCCTATGTTAATTTTAAGATCGTTTCTCTTATATGGTTTTATCGCATTAATAATTAATAGTGCTATTGCCCAAGTGGACACAGTGAGTCACTACAGCCAAAGTTTAAATAAAGAAATGCGGTATGCCATTACCTATCCGGAAGGTTATAAAGATTCGGAAGAACATTACCCGGTTGTTTACCTCTTGCATGGTGCAGGTGGCAATTTTAGCAATTGGCATAAAAGTGTTAAAAGTCCTGACCTATTACCTGATTTGGCGAACCAATACGAAATGTTGATTGTGACCCCTGAAGTGGGGCCTTTCAGCTATTATTATGACAGCCCCGTGCTCGATACTGTTCGTTATGCCTCTTATATTACAATTGATCTGATCAAAGAGATTGACGAAAACTACAAAACCATTGCAACTCGACAAGGAAGGGCTATCACCGGATTGTCTATGGGTGGGCATGGAGCCATTTTGCTAAGTGCAAAAAATCCGGATTTATACGCTGCAGCAGGGAGCATGAGTGGAGTAATGAATATTGGTACCGAAGTATGGGATATTGGCGAAGAAAGAAAAGCGCTAAGAAAAAAGCAGCAAAAAGAAATGCTGGGAGAAATTAACTATGAGGCACCCTTTAGCCCTTATACGGCCGTAGGCTTGATCGGAAAAATGAAGCAGAATAATGTGAGTTTGATTATTGACTGCGGTACGGAGGATTTTCTATTAAACACAAACAGGCAAATGCACCAACTCCTTTTAGATGCCGGTGTTCCGCATGATTATATTGAAAGACCCGGTGCTCATAATTGGGAGTATTGGACAGAAGCCATTCCTTATCATTTTCTTTTTTTCCATGAACAGCTGAATAATTAATTGTCATCTATAATCTTTGATCCAAATGACTTCTTACTAGAATTACAGCAAGCAGAAGTTGGTTAATATGGTATTTGACCTGATCAATTATTATGAAAAAACTTCTTAATGATTCGCTTGATAAATGGGCCTCTTGTTTTTTTAATTTCATCTTTAAATACCACTCCAAAAGATTTCTTAACCAATGGATAAACTTCTTTAACTTGATTAGGATTAACTAAGCCTTCCTTCATCCTATCTATAAATTCGTAAGCATTCCATTTCTCTTTTAAAACAGACTCGATAAACCCACTTTTAAATGGTAAACTCAAACAGGATATACCTTTAATTAATAAATTTGTATTTTCATATTGCATTCGAAATGAAACTTCTCCCCTCGGATGTTCCCAGTAAAAATTTTGGGTATCTTGACCACAGTTAGTGGATATTTCCCCATATTTTTTCCATTCAAGTCCACTGAAATCGCATTGCGAGCTTAGAGGACTACCGTTTAATAGGTAATGCCTATTATTCCATTTAAAGGCCATTTCAGCCATTGCCTTATTGATTAACGCTGAAGATTTCATTTTTCCGATATCATCAACGGAAAAAAAATCTAAATGATCTGTGTTTCGGTCATGGGAATTCTTCACACTACAATCCCTCAGCAGATCCAATGAATGAAAGAAATCTCCGGTAGTAGAAATAATGGTATGGGCATGAAAGGTTTTACCCTTAGAAGTTTTGACTTCCAGCATGTTTTTTTTGCTTATTAAGCTGTTGAATATTAGGTAAACATCAAAAATAGACTCAACACCTATTTGCTTTAAATACTTCCCAACTAACCAGGCTTCCTCTTCCGGCAATTCTTTACTTGCAAACCTTGACTCATGACAGATAATAACAGGCACAATGCCAAAATGTAACAAACGAATTGCAATAGCAATGGCAAACAAGTCCTGACCTTCTACCAGCACCACATCTTCCTTATTAAGCTTATTATCTGACTGTTCTGCTCCACATAATAGCGTACCTAAGCTTTGCACACAATTAGAAAAAACCTTTATCGGCTGTGCCTTTCCTATTAACAGGTAATCATATCTTATTTTCCCATCGCTGTGATTGATTAGCCTTTCCTCTTCCTTTATTGAGCTTATGGAGGAACGAATGATAGTAATAGTTATATTCTCTATTTGAAAACTAGAACACCCATTCGGATTAGAAATCATATGCTTTCCTCTAGTCAAAAGTAATGCCTCCAATAAGAATGGTCCGAGCTCTGATTTTTCAAATAAAGTGACCTTAATTTTTTTAAACTTATGCTGATACTTAAACAGGAAATCAATACCTGAAGGAACTGTTCCTAGCAGTACAATTTGAGCTGTTGGCTTCTTACAATTTGGAGGAAATGTATTTATCAACTTTATCTTGAATTAAAAAATCTCTGTTTTCTAAATACAACCATAGCCAACAATCAGGCCAAATAGATTTACTCATGAATGCTAGTTTTTATATTCACCATGCGGTTTATTTCCCATTGTACTATTTTGATCTTACCGCCCCCATTTACTTCAACCCCCTGTTTTAAATTTAATTTCTAAAACATAGGAAAAATCACCTTTCACTTAAACCTGAAGAGATGGTAATTTTCATTTATTTTGTTCTACAAGGGTGTTTTAGTTATAAAAAATTAAAGTTTTATTCAAATTATTAATCATTGCTAAAAACTATGGTTAATCAATTAATCATTTTTTAAGATTGATTTAAAACTATTTTTCTAGCATTGTTAAAAAGCTAGTTTTAATTAAAATAAAATGTCCTATATTTCAGAAATTTTTAATCCTATTCTTTGACGCTTAAGATTCATTCCTTTAATGTTCAGAACTATAATAATGGCAATTATTTTGACAGGATCTTATCAGGTGAAAGCCCAGGAGCCTAAATCAAAACAATTGGTAGGAAGGTATGTGGAGATCATACAATTTTTCCCGGAAATTAACACGGGTACCCATTATATTGAGGAAAACAGGTCTTTGGATGGGCATCCGTTTTACTTATCTTCAAAAATGGATTTGGGGACTATAATCATTGGCGAAAACTACTTTAAAGGTGTTCCCCTACAATATGATATTTGGGAGGATTGGGTCCTTTCCTTTTCCTCTGCTTTTCATCAAAGGATGATTTTAAATCACTTAAAAATAGACAGTTTCAAATTAATTGACGGTTCCTTATTTATCAAAAAAGAAAAACCTAATGATTTCTTATTTCACAAAAACGGGTTTTACAGAGAAGTTGAGGCAGGTAAAATAGGCTTATATGCCAAACACAGAAAACAAAAGAAGCAAGAATCTTCTACCATGGAACTCGTTAGAAGTTATGAAGAAGTGGTCAAATACTTTTTTGAAATCGAAGGTAAACTGGTGGAGGTTCCCAAAAAAAATAAAGTTTTTGAAACCTTAGGTCTAGCTAAAAAATCAGCAAAAAAAGAGCTAAAAACTTTAGGTCTTCGGTACAAAAAAGATAGAGAAACTTATTTGAAAACTTTGGTGAATATGTCGAATAATATCCAACCATGATTAAGAAATTATTTAGGTTAGCAAGTTTCCTTTTCTTGATAGGCTTGCAATATACATTTGCGCAAACACCAAGTGAGGAAAGAATTTCAGGGATTTTTTCAGGAGTTTCTTTTGATCAATTTTCCCTAATGGTCGAAAGCAAATCTAGTTATCGCCTTTTCTTCAAACAAACAGATGTTGACACCCTAACCATCAATGTCAATGCCTACGAAAGCACCATTGAGAATTTATTGGATGAAATTTTTAAAGGGTCGGACTTATTTTATGCCATCGACGATGAAAGAAGAGTTTTCATTAGCCGAGGAAATGCCTTGAGTATGGAGCTTCCAAAAGATTTTTTTGAGGTCAAATCATCCTCAGCAAGTTTAATGGTGAACAATTCTATTCAAAAAGTAAACAAAGACCGTTCTTTTGCAAAGAACAGGCTATGGGAAATTGGTCATAGTAATGATGCTCCGGGTGCTAAAGTGGCCGTTTTAAAAGGAAAAATCACAAGCTTTGAATCCGGAGAGCCTATCATTGGTGCTTTAATCTATACTACAGCGGAAGGTGCCAAGTCTATATCAGATGAAGAAGGTAACTACACCATTACTTTAAGTAAAGGGCGCCACACTTTAATTTTCCAAAATTTCGGAGCATACCAGGAACAAAGGCAGGTCAATCTTCGTGGGGACGGAGTGCTAAATGTAGCAATGGATGACAATATTATTTCATTGAATCAGGTAACGGTAACCTCGGAAAAGTCTGCCAATATAGAAAGGCCGGAAATGGGGCTTTCTTCTATCACGGTACAATCATTAAAAAAATTACCGGCGGTATTGGGTGAGGTGGATGTGTTACGAGCCGTTCTGACCTTACCCGGGGTAAAGACCGTTGGCGAGGCTAGTGCAGGCTTTAATGTAAGAGGAGGAGCAGCAGACCAAAACTTAATTTTATTCAATGGGGCTACAATTTACAATCCGACCCATCTTTTTGGACTTTTTTCTGCCTTCAATCCGGATATGGTAGAAAGTGTAGATTTATACAAGGCGGGTGTACCTGTAAAGTTTGGGGGAAGGTTATCTTCTGTACTTGATATCCAAAGCAAATTTGGCAATTCAGAGAAACTTAAGGGAGGTGGTGGCATAGGTTTAATGACCAGTCGCTTGTACCTGGAGGGACCACTTTCGGAAAAAACAACCTTTGCTGTCGGGGGAAGAACGACTTATTCCAATTGGTTATTTGGATTTTTGGATGAAGATTCAGAATTCCGAAATAGCCGGGCTTCGTTTCATGATTTAAACTTAAACATGAAACACACCATGAATGAAAACAATGAGCTTACCCTTTCTGCCTATTGGAGCAAAGATGCATTTCGCTTTGATAAGGATACCGTATTCAACTATCAGAATTTAAACCTAAGTGCCACCTGGACCCATTATTTCAGTGATCGGCTGGAAGGTAAATTTCACATCGGACATGACCAATATACCTTTGACATTCAGAGCGAACAAGATCCTTTGAATGCCTTTGCCTTTGGTTTTGGAATGGATCAAAGCAGTTGGAAAAATCATTTCACCTATGACTTAAACGAAAAACACCAGTTGAGCTTTGGCATGAATGCCATTTATTATAACCTCAACCCCGGAGAGCAAATACCCAAAGGAAGCGAGTCTATCCTTCTTCATGAACAAGTTAGTCGTGAAAATGCTTTAGAAACTTCTTTTTTCTTAGGGGACGAATATGAATTTAATCCAAAATTAATGTTCAGCTATGGCTTAAGATATGTTGTTTACCAATACTTGGGTCCAAATACCGTCAATGAATATCCAAGCAATTCAATTAAGACAGAAGAAACCAAAATAGGAGAAACATCCTACACTTCGGGTGAAATTATCAACACCTATCAGGGCCCTGAGGTTAGATTTTCTGCTCGATATGCCTTGGATAACTTCACGTCAATCAAGGCCGGGTACAACAGCATGAGGCAGCATTTACACATGCTTACCAATACATCAGCCATTGCGCCAACGGATACTTGGAAGTTAAGTGATCCTCATTTAGCCCCTCAAGTTGGAGACCAATGGGCCATCGGCTTCTTTAAAAATTTCCAATCAAACACCATTGAAACTTCAGCAGAAATCTATTACCGGAAAATGAGGAATTTAGTAGATTTTAGATCTGGTGCCTCTCTAATCCTCAATGATAATATTGAACAAGATATAATCAATACCCAAGGTAAGGCATATGGCATAGAACTAATGGCGAAAAAAACAGAGGGGAAATTAAATGGTTGGATAAGTTATACTTATTCAAGGTCTTTGTTCAGAACCAATCCTGATGAATTGGGAGAGATGGTCAATAGAGGGAAATTTTACCCCAGTAATTTTGACCAGCCACATGACATCATGCTGGCAGGAAATTTTGAATTTACCAAGAGGATAAACACTTCTATCAATGCCAATTACAGTACAGGCAGGCCAATCACCTTGCCCATTGCCAAGTTTTATTACAACGGTTCGGAAAGGGTCTATTATTCAGACCGAAACGCTTACCGTATACCGGATTATTTCAGAGTAGATTTGTCATTTAATATTGAAGGCAATCACAAGGTTAGAAAACTAGCTCATGCCTCTTGGTCAATGGGAGTTTATAACTTACTTGGTCGGGCAAATCCTTATTCGGTTTACTTTTCTCCGGAAAACGGGACCATACAAGGCTATAAACTATCCATATTTGCAAGGCCTATTCCATTTATCACCTATAATTTTAAATTTTAATGGATACCAAAATAAAAAAAACACAGTTTTATGTGCTGCTAGGTATTCTTTTACTCTCTTTTGGTTGTAGAGAACCTTTTTCTCCTGAACTCAATGAGTTGAATGAAAATATTCTGGTGGTAGAAGGTTTTATTGAAGTTGGAGGAGGCAAAACTAGCATCAACTTAAGTTATGCCTCTACCCTCTATAGCGATATACCTCAATTCTCTGTGCCGGGGGCGAACCTATTCCTTACCACCGAAAGCGGTGAAAGTTGGGAGTTGGAATCCGATAATTTTGGAACTTATTATACTGAGAATTTTTTGCCGGAAAATGAGGTATATACCCTTAGCATTAATTTAAGCAATGGCGATAGTTACATTTCTGACAAAATAACCCCTATCGTCACCCCTGATTTTGACATCACTTTTACAAAAGAAGATGGGGATGTACAGATTTATAGCAATACAACCGGCAATGATGAAGCCGAATATTTTCTATGGCAATATGAAGAAGCTTGGATATACCGAACGCCACATACTTCTTTTTTTAACTATGACAAAGAAACCGGAGAGATGGTAGACATACCATTTGATCAATTGACTAATCGTTGCTATAATTTTGATCAATCTAGAAGGGTTATTTTGGAGGTCTCTTCTCGTTTTGAAGACAGTCGAATATTTCAAAAAGAATTGTTAACCATAGACAGTTTATCTGAAAAATTAGGAATCCGTTATAGAATAAAAGCTAAGCAATATGCTATCAATAGCGAGGCATATATTTTCTGGGAGGGAATCCGAAGAAATTCTGACGATATTGGAGGAATATTCAGCCCCCTTCCCTCGGCAGTAGAGAGCAATATTCACTCAGTAAACAATTCGGATGAATCCGTGATAGGATATATTTCAGCAGGCGTGTCTAAAGAGAAAATTCTCTACATAAACACCCGTGATGTAGTTCCATGGCGGACTTCAATTCAAGATTATTTCGGCTGCATTATCGATACGGTGGCGCCGCAGGATTATCAAGAAATATTCGGTTTGTTGGATTATATACCTTTATATGAATATTGTGATGATTTACCTTGCGGAGGCTACTTTGCCTCTACAGAGGGCTGTACAGATTGCAGACTCAGAGGAGGAGTACTTGAAAAACCAGAATATTGGGAAGATGAATAATCAGTATATACATGCATTCCTAACCCTTGTTTTACTGGGTTTTTGCTGTACCTACAGTTATCAAGGTATGGCCCAATCAAGGGACGATCTTCCCGAGGAAGAAGTTTTGGTTCAAGTCGTCAACCCTGTTTCTTTAACAGAGGAATACTTATGGATGGAAGTTTCGGTAAATTCAGGAAATAATCCCAGCCCCTCAAAAGTGATTTATATGGAGCTCCTGGATAGAAATGGAATTTCTGTGGCAGCAGAACTTGCCAAGCTTGAAAAAGGAAAAGTCAATTCCTATTTACAAATCCCCCCTGAACTTCCATCTGACAACTACTTATTGCGGGTATATACGAGAATCAGCCCGTATATTTCAGGTGAAAAAGGAGTTTTTCAATCCATGGTTTCTATAATTAACCCAGAGAAGCCTCCAGTAATCGATTCCAAGCCACAAAAGGAAACCGAAGGCCTTACCGGCTTACTGAATCCTGCGTATATCAGTTCAACCGATAGCTTGGTAGTGGTATCATTGCCCCTACCTGATGCCAGCGATATTTCAATTGTAATTAATAAAGTAAGTCCTTTAGATGATCTTGGTGGCCCTATTAATTTTAACGAAATGTACGCGTCCGGTACTCCTACGGATCAGGACTTAATCCCCGAACTTTATGGACATATCGTCAAAGGTGAAATTTTAGACAGTGCCATTGATACCGCGGAGGTGTTTTTCTTAACTCTTCATGGCCATCAATCCCATATGTTTGTAGACAAACCGAATGAAAAGGGAGATGTTTATTTTGACACTGGTAATTTTTCCTTTTATGAGTATGCAGTCATACAATCTACTAGAACAGATGAACAGGTAAACTTCATACTTTCTTCTCCATTTTGGGAGAAAACACCCAATGCGAGTTTTACCCTTCCTCCCTTAACACTAAGTCCTGCTGACGAAGCATTTATTAAAGAAAAGATTTTAGCTAGAGCAAGTCACCAATATTACCTGGCGCCAATTGAGATGCCGCTTACCCCCTTACCTTTCCAGTACATCACAGACTATAGTTATCAACTGGATGATTACAACCGCTTTGAGGACATGGCCACCACCATTAGGGAATATGTTCCCATGGTTTTGGTCCGTAGTCAAAACCGCAAAACCATATTCAAAAATTTCAACATTCCTTATAATCTGGTATTTAAAGAAAGTCCCTTGTTAGTAATCGATGGTATGCCTGTATTTGACAATGATGCCTTTGCTAATTTTAACCCAAAAGGCATCAAAACCATGGACATTATCAACCGGTATTTTTATATCAATGATCTAAAATTTACGGGTATGGTAAACCTTAGCTCATTTAATAATGATTTTGGAGGTTTTGACTTGCCAAAGAACGCCTTGTTTATCACCTACCGGGGATTGCAAAAACCATATGAATTTCATACCGCATTAAAATCATTTAATCATGAGACGCATTTTCCGGATTTCAGAAGTATTTTGACCTGGCAATCCAACAAAGAAATTGATGACAATGGAATGCTTAATTTCTCTTTCAAGCCTTCCCTATTAAAAGGAAACTTCGAGCTGAAGCTTCGATACAGAGAAGGTCAAAATAAAACTTTTAACACAGCCAACTATTTACTTAACCTTAATTGATTGATCTACTGAAATTTCTCTGACTTGATTAATCTGTTGATTTTAAGGTAATTTTTATCCCTGATACTGTCATTTCTATCGTATAAATAATTCCACTTTTTCATGTATTCATCTGCGGGAAGAAATTCATCATTGGTAGCCTTCAACTTTTCATTCAATAGGCCATCCAAATGATTTTTCAATTGGGAAAACTGAGGCATGTCAACCAGGTTATGCATCTGGTAAGGGTCTTTTTCATTGTCATAAAGCAACCATGGCCCCAGCAAATCTCTAACGTAAGTGTATTTTTTTGTCCTTACTCCCCGATATTCTCTACCCCCATTTAAAAATTTCCATTCATGAAATGGAACCGGAAGCATGATTAGTGCTGCCTCATTCCCTAATTCTTCACCTGCAATCAATTTACTTGAAAAGTCGGTCCCTTCGATGGATCCGGGTATTTCCAAATCACTTAATCCCAATAAGGTAGGTAATAGGTCCGGTGTATTAATGGGGTCATAAACCGCTTTAGTGCCTTTGCCTAATTTTTCAGGATACCTAAGGAGCATTGGGACTTTTATGGATTCATCCCAAGGCCTTTGTTTCTTCAACATTCCTTTAGACATGATCATATCGCCATGTTCAGAAGTGAAAACAAAAATCGTATTGTCAGCAATACCAGCTTGATCAATGGCTTTTAACAAATCCCCTACAGCCTGATCTAAGGCTGTACAATGGGCATAATAGTTGGCCAATACATTCCTTGCACTATCTTGAAATTCTTCAGGGACATTTGGCCTTACACTTAATGCTGAAGGCTCATACATTTCCCTGTATGCTTGCGGGGCAGTATGGTAAGGGTCATGAGGAGGCCCCCAAGACAATACCAATAAAAAAGGGTTGTCTTTATTTTTATTAATATAACTGATGGCACTGTCAGTTTGAGAAAAAGCATCATACCCTTCCCAGAAATGCTTTTGATTTTCTTCATCAAAATAATAGGAGTTGTTATAATTGTGGGTTACTTCTCTCACTTTCCAATAATCAAACCCCTGCCTTCTTTCTTTAGGAACAGGTTTATTTCTAGCACTAAAAGGTTCCTCCCCTCTCGCATGACCATTTAAATGCCATTTGCCAATATAGCCTGTCTGGTAGCCTGCTTCTTTATAAATCTTTGCAATCGTGGCGGCTTCTGTTGGAAAAGGTTTGTCATTGTAAAAAACTCCATGGGTCAATGGATACTGACCTGAAATAAAACTCCCTCGCCAAGGTGCACATACAGCCATCACTGTAACAGCATTATGAAAAACAGTGCTTTCATTGGCTAAACTATCCAAGTTAGGCGTAATAACATCCTTATTCCCAAGAAATCCCACAGACTGCGCCCGCCATTGATCGGCTAAAACAAAAACAATATTCGGTGGGGATGAAGCTTCCTTGGCACTCAACTGTTCCGCTTCTTTTGGTTTACATGAAAAATTCAAAATAAAAAGGCAACCTAAAAGGAATAGGGTGAAAGATCTCATTACGTTAAGATTTGGGTATAAATTGAAATTTGATGAAAATTACACTAAATTAAATAAGCTACCCAAATAAAATGAGCATTTTACGTATAAGTTAAACATTTGAACTATTGGTAATTCAGGGCTTCATTTCCCTTGCAGCAGTCCCAAATCAAAATTTTTCTGAGCAACTTTCCTTTCTGGTTCAATTTCATCAAATACATCTTTTCTCAAATCGCTTTGACTTTTCTTTTTATGCCATTGTTCATCCGCATACAAAATAACCCCCGCCTCATGAGTATCAAGCAAGTGGTCATAAGCTCCTCTTTTCGCCAGCAGTTTCACAAGAATAGGGGCCATTTCTATCATGACAAACAGAAGCATTATCATTAAGTTAGCCCAATAAACAGCATTGTTTGCATTGGTAAGGCTATCTAAGGCATGTATACGTGCAGCCAGCCCATTATTGGATACCACTGAAAGCATTTGATGGTCCAATTCTAATTTCATTTGATCATTAAGTTGATCTATTTCCAACAGAATCGCTTGAATTTTCTCTCTGTTTAAAGCTTGAGTTTGCAACAAGTCCTGCTGGGCCTGATCCAATTGTTCTTCCTTTTTTTCAGCATTAATGCCAATACCGGCTCTGCCGGTGGTTCCATCCGTCTTTACACCAAATCGTTCATTGTCATATTCAAGCTGTTTCTCGTTTCTGTAGTTCTCCTTACTTTTAATTTCAGCATTTAATCCATCAATTTGACCTTGCAGTTGTTGAATTTCAGGGTAACCGGCTTTAATTTGATTCTTACTTTCTTGTATTGTTTCCAAACGTTGCCGATCTAATTCCCGGTTGATCTCTTTTTCAAATATCTTCAACTCCAAAGGTTTGGCAATTACCAAGGCTATCAGTATTGCCAATATTAATCTAGGGATAGCTTGTTTAAATTCCAGACTGAATTTTTCCCGCTTTTTGAGGGTGGAAACTATGTACCTATCCAGATTAAAAATCATCAACATCCACAAAATTCCAACCGCCAAAACAGGCCATATACTATCGAAAACAGTAAATAAAGCATAACCTACAGACAAGCCTGCAAACACAGCAGTAAACAAGACTGTTCCTCCTATACCAATAAATTGATGAATAGATCCCGGGCAGCGCTTAACCAATGGAAGGTATGCCCCAGAGCAAAATATTAGGAAGCGTTCTATTTTATTCATAGAGAAGAGTGCTTGTGTGGTTTTTTACCAGAAATACTATTCAAGTAGACTGCCAAAAAACATGATTTTATTTGAAATGTCGATAAAATTGAGACACAACTTATAACATCCTAATTTACAGCACATTAATCTATAAAATATAAGCTTTTTTCCACAAGTTATTTGTAGTCTTGCAGATAAATTATAGCTATTGATGGAGCAGAATAAAAAACTGTCCGCTTTGTTTGTCCGGTATCGTGACAATCAAATAATAAAATGATTTTAAAATCCACATAATTCAAGTATTTTAGACAATAAAATCTATAATCCAATATGAAAAATAATAATTTCGCTTTCTTAGCAGTTTTACTTTTTATTTCTACAACAGTTTTCGCCCAAGACCCTACTAGATTTAAAGGACAGGTGGAGAAGATCCACCAGGATAATCCTATTCAAGAAAATTTGAATGGTATCGTTTTTACGGGTAGTTCTACCATAAGAATGTGGAAAAGCCTGCAAGAAGACTTTCCGCAACACAATGTGATCAATGGAGGTTTTGGTGGTTCTCAGGCTAGTGATTTGCTATACTATATAGATGAACTTATACTGGAATATAAACCTTCTAAGGTTTTTATTTATGAAGGAGACAATGACATTTCATCAGGAAAGTCCGTTGAAGAAATTTTAATGACATTTAATCTGATTACAAGCAAAATACACGAAGCCTTGCCTGATACAGAAATCATTATCATAAGTCCTAAACCAAGTGTTGCTCGATGGAAGCTTGCGGATCAGTACCTGGAGCTGAATAAAAAGCTAAAAAAATTCACAAAGAGTGAAAAATACATGAAATATGCTGATTTATGGAAGCCTATGCTTAACAAAGACAAAGAGCCTATGGATGATATCTTTATTAAAGACAACCTTCACATGAATGAAAAAGGTTATGCTATATGGGCTAAAACCATTGAAAAATATTTATAAATAAGCTTTTCATATAAATGTAATACTGGAATAGCTGACTTATTCAGGTGTGTATACATTGAAATTTATTTTCCCTTTCCATTGAATTACCAGAGGATTCATCGGAAAGGGGATTATTTTTTACCACAGGTAAAACTTAGGCCCAAAGAACAAGCCTAAGCTAAAAAGTTAACCCCTATAAAAACGGGAGGGAATTTGGAAAATCGAATTACCCTTGTTTTCTTTGCAGTAAATTCAGGAAACTGATTTATAAAGAAGAGGCGAGAGATCAGGCTCTGTGAACCTCTGGCAACCTTCCAAACCAAGGAAAGGTGCCAATACCTGCCCAATATAGGGAACGATAAATTAGACTATATGACATTACACACAATCTCCACCATTACTTTTCTCGACTTATTTTGCTGTTCTTCAATTTTACTGGAGAAGGGTAAAAATCCATGTACCCACCTTTAGACAATTTTCTTTTATGAATTATAAAAATTTTGAAACCCAAGCTGTAAGGATTGCTAAATCCTCCTCAGATCAGAGAGAACATTCCGCACCTCTGTACCTAAGTTCTAGTTTTGTTTTTGACTCAGCAGAACAAGCCAGACAAATGTTTGCAGACGAAATTGAGGGAAATATTTATTCAAGGTATGCCAACCCCAACACCAGTGACTTGATAGAAAAAGTCTGTGCCGCAGAAGGCACTGAAAGTGGCATTACCACTGCCTCAGGGATGGCTGCAATGTTTGGAAGCATGGCTTCTTTACTAAGACAAGGTGACCATGTATTGGCTTCAAGATCATTGTTTGGTTCCACGCATCAACTGCTAACACGCGTATTTCCAAAATGGGGCATTTCACATACCTATGGAGACATTTCAGCTATCGACAGGTGGGAAGAACTGGTACAACCCAACACCAGAATGTTGTTTATAGAGACTCCATCTAACCCGGGCTTAGAGATAATAGACTTGGAATACATAGCCAATTTTGCCAATGCGCATAATTTGGTATTAGTGGTAGACAATTGTTTTGCTACCCCTTATTTGCAACAACCTGCAAAATGGGGAGCACATATAGTCACCCATAGCGCCACCAAATTTATAGATGGACAAGGAAGGGTCTTGGGGGGACTTATTTTAGGCAAGAAGGAATTGATCGATGAGGTTCAATTTTTTATGCGCCATACAGGACCATCATTGTCCCCATTCAATGCATGGATTTTAGCCAAAAGCATGGAGACTTTGGCAGTGAGAATGGACAGGCATTGCGAAAATGCCTTGAAAATTGCTCAGTATTTTGAAGGAAACAAAGAGGTGGAAGTAGTGAAATATCCATTCTTGGCTTCTCATCCTCAGTTTCATTTAGCAAAAAAACAAATGAAACATGGTGGAGGCATTATCACCCTGACTTTAAAGGGAGGGTTAAACCGAGCAAAAAAGTTTATTGACCAGTTGCAAATGATATCTGTTACTGCAAATCTAGGAGACACCCGCAGTATCATTACACATCCCGCTTCTACTACTCATAGCAAGCTTTCGGAGGAAGAAAGGGCAAATGTAGGAATATTGAATGGGCTGGTAAGGTTATCTGTAGGTTTGGAACATGTAGATGACATTATCTTGGACATTGAGAGGGCTTTAGAACAGTCTAAATAAAAAAATGGCATGATTACAAATGTTGGTGTTTGTAATCATGCCATTTGTCAAGGATTTATTATATCAATTATTCTTTCCCATCACCTGCAGCTTCTGAAATTTTCACCTCTTTTTCATTTTCCAATTGGGTGCTAACAACATAATATGGCCCGGTGATTACTTCCTGGTCTTCTACAAGTCCTTCTAAAATCTCAATGTTTTCAAAATCAGAAATACCGGTTTTTACTTCTTGTATCTGAGCTTTATCCCCGTTTTTCAAGAACACCAACTCTTTCATATTGCCTTTGCCTTCACCTTCTTCTATGGTCTGCCCTGCCCTTACAGTAACGGCAGCAAGAGGAATGGCCAATACCCCTACTTTTTTGTCTGTTATGATCTCAACACTGGCCGTCATTCCCGGACGGAACGGGAAAGGGTTTTCGTTTGAGACCAAATCTTTATAAGAATCGTTTAAAATTCGAATCCTAACTTCAAACTCGGTAACGGCATCCGTGCTTACTTTTTCGTTGGCTGAATTGGCAATGGCAGTTACTACCCCTGTAAATTTCTTACCTGTAGAAGCGTAGGAATCCACTTCTATCAGGGTGGTATCATTCATACTGATTCTCACAATGTCGTTTTCATTAACGTTTACTCTTACTTCCATTTTAGATAAATCCGCAATGCGAAGCATCTCCGTACCGGCCATTTGGGCAGTTCCTACCACACGCTCTCCCTTTTCAACCAACAAGTTGGAGACAATCCCATCAGTGGGGGAGTAAACATTCGTTAATCTTAAATTTTCTCCTGCTTCATCTACTGAAGCTTTGGCACTTTTGACTATAAATTCCGAAGCGATGACAGACTGCTTGGCTGCCTCAAGATCATTCTCAGCTGTAAGAAACTCTGCTTTGATTTGTTCAAAATCAGCATCTGAAATCACCTTGTCTTCATAAAGAGTTAAATTCCGCTCATAATTCAACTTAGATTGGTTGAATTGTGCTTCAGAGCGTTTCAAGCTAGCTTTTGACTGTGCTAAATTGGCCATTTGCTGGTTTAAATTGGCTTGAGCTCGATCTAATGCAGAGATAAAATTGTCAGGCCTGATTTTGACCAATAAATCGCCCAATTTCACTGAGTCTCCTTCATTGACATTCAATTCAATAATTTCACCGGCAACATCAGGACTCATTTTCACCTCTGTTTCGGGTTGTACTATTCCGGATGCACTCACTTTCTCCACAATGTCTTTTTTGCCAGCCTTACCGATCTGAACTTCTAAAGGCTTCTCTCCTCCTACCCAACCAGCTTGTTTTCCTACTATCATTCCTATTACCAAGAATGCCAATACTCCTAGTAATATGTATATTATCTTATTAGATTTTTTCTTTGCCATTATTTTGATCTATTAGAGGGTAAGGGGATTTCCTAAATAAAAATCCAAAACTTTAACACTAAACACATATTGATATTTTGCCGTAACCAGATCTGCTTCTGCATTGAATAAATTGTTTTGTGCAACCTGAAAGTCAACAGCATTGATAGCACCCACTTCAAATCGCTGCTTGGCCATCCTAAAAGACTCGCCCAATGCTTCCACTCTTATTAATGAGCTTTTATAAGATTGTTCTGCTGCATAAGCTGATGTATAGGCAGATTCAATATCCTGTCTCAAAAGATTTTTAGCTTCTATTTCCTGAATTTCACTCAATCTTTTCTGTACTCTTGCTCTTTGCAAACTTGCTTTGTTTCGGAAATTGGAAAAAACAGGAATGTTCAATCCAATGTTTGCAGATTGCGAGAGATTGTTTTCAAATTGTTGCAAAAGAGGGTCAGGAGTCATAAAAGTGCTTTGGTCTACATAATTTGAGAAAACGTTTGCGCTAAGGTTCAAACTTGGTGCAAAACTTCCCTTTGCTATTTTCACGCCATATTCTGCGCTCTTTACCGCCAATTCAGCCGCTTGAATCTCCGGCAATCTTCCTTCAGCAATTGAGTATACCTCAGCTACCCCTACCGTACCAATTTCTAATCCTTCCACTCCTACTTCTGGGATAATTATACCAAAGTTATCATCGAAAGGCAACTGTAAGGCCTGTGATAAATTTAACTTCGCAATTCTTAGATTGTTTTGCGCGTTGATGACTTCCAATTCATTGGTGGCACTTTGGGCCTCCAAGTCCAATTGATCTGCCATGGGCAAAGCCCCTGCTCTTACAAGACTTTTGGTTCTCTCAAGCTGCTCCGTACTAGTCTTCAGTTGAGATTGGGCAATATTCAACTGTTCCATTGAAAATGCCACATTAATGAATAGGTTGATCGCATTTAATGTAATGTCATTTCTGCTTTTTTCTACGTTCAAGCGGTTGACTTCTACATTTAATTTGGATTGTTTGATGCTATTTTGAACCCTTCCCCCGGAATATAATGGTAAACTAGAGCTTCCTGAAACATTAACATTACCTATTCTCCTTGATTCAAAATCATTTGTCACCGGGTTTATGGATCTACCCCAACGGAAACCTGAACTGAGCCCCATTGAAAATGAAGGCAACATTTGTCCTTTGGATTCCAACAAATTGGCCTCGGAACTTATAAGGTTCATTTCCGCCCTCTTTAAATTTAAGTTATTTTGTAAGGCTGTTTCTACACTCTGCTCCAAAGTCAATTTACCTGAATTGTCCTGAGAAAAAACCGATGCGGACAATCCTGAAACGAATAGTAGTAACAGTAAAATATGCTTTTTCATGAACTTTGGGTTTTTATCTTTTTAAATTAAAAAGTTTCTTCTTTGTCAATACTATTTGAAATCTATATAAATCAGCTTTTCACAAGCAAACCTGGTGCTAATTAGTCAATTACTTTCAAGTTTAAACCTTTCTCTTTAAAAACCACCTATAAATACCATTATTTAATTAATTTTAACGAGAGAGGAACAATCAAAAAATCATTTTGTTCGTTTATGAACAGTTCACTGTACAAAAATGAGACAGTTTTTTAAATTCAATTCGGAGGATTTTATTGAAGTCGACACTTTACCTGTCAACAGGGCCTTCCTATTCGGTGATGGTATTTTTGAAACAATGTGTTTTATCAATGGGCAATTTAGGTTTCATAAAGACCATCAAAACCGGGCAGATAATGGATGCCAAAAATTAAAAATTCAAGGACAACTAGATTTGGAGGGAATAGCTAAAATACTCAGAAACACCTTCGGTGCCACAGAAAAGCTACGGGTTAGATGGAACATTTATAGGTCAGGAATAGGCAAATATAGTCCTGTTGAAAATACTGCCTGCGAACATCTAATCGTTTCTGACTTTAACCCATCCCCTACAACCAAAAGCACTGCCTATATTAGCCAGAAGGTTCAGACCAATACAACAGCTTGGTCCGGAGTCAAAACCTTAAATGCCTTGCCTTATATTATGGCCAATATAGAAAGGCAAGAAAAGGGCATGGCTGATGTCATTATATTGGACGAGAAAGGATTTGTTTCAGAGGCCGGAAGCTCCAATATCTTTTGGGTAAAAGGAGGTCAATACTATACCCCTAGCCTAGCGACCAATTGCATTGCAGGAGTTTCCCGGAAGCAAATTATTACCAGGTTAAAAGATTTAAATAAGCATTGTGAGATTGGAAAGTTTAAACCCAATGACTTACTAGAGGCAGATCAAGTTTTTGTAAGCAATGTTACCGGAATAAGTTACTTACTTAAAATTGAAGATAGGGAATTCGACCCCAAGCCTGAGCCCGAACTACTTTCACTTTTCGACCTTTAATAAGGGTATTGTAAAACTGAGAGGTTTACTTTTAAACCGATACTTCTGCTTTTATCCTGGGATGAGGATCATAATTCAGCAATTCTATGTCTTCATATTTGAAAGAGAAAATATCCTTTACCTCAGGGTTTAATTTTAGCTGAGGCAAAGGTCTGCATTCTCTACTAAGCTGGAGCCGGGCCTGATCAAGATGGTTGTTATACAGGTGAGCATCTCCAAGGGTATGGATAAACTCTCCTACTTCAAGATCACAAACCTGGGCTATCATGGCCAAAAATAAAGCATAGGAAGCAATGTTAAAAGGCACTCCTAAAAACACATCCGCACTGCGTTGGTACAACTGACAGGACAGCTTACCTTCAGCCACGTAAAACTGAAACAGGAGGTGGCAAGGAGGCAAGGCCATTTGATCTACATCAGCCACATTCCAGGCGCTAACAATTAGTCGCCTGGAATTAGGGTTGGTTTTAATCTGATGAATTAAATTCTTTATTTGATCAATCTCTCCTCCATTCCCGTCGGGCCAGTGTCTCCACTGGTACCCATACACGGGGCCCAAATCACCATTTTCATCGGCCCATTCATCCCAAATGGAAACTTTATTATCTTTCAGGTATTGGATATTTGTATCACCGGATAAGAACCATAGCAACTCATGAATAATAGATCGAGTATGACATTTTTTAGTGGTAACCAAAGGAAATCCTTTGGACAAATCATACCTCATTTGGTATCCAAATACGCTTAGCGTGCCGGTACCTGTTCGATCTCCTTTCTTAATTCCATGATCCAATATGTGTTCTAATAATTGGTGATATTGCTTCATACTGAATGGATTTTAACTATAATGTTCTTGGTAATATTTTTGATAATCTCCCGAGGTCACACTGTCCAGCCATTTTTCATTTTCCAGGTACCAATCAACGGTTTCTTCAATTCCAACTTCAAAGGTAAGGCTGGGCTTCCATCCCAATTCTTTGTTGATTTTATCGGCATCAATTGCATACCGCTGATCGTGTCCCGCTCGGTCTTTCACAAAGGTAATTAATTGCGCTGAAGCTCCTTTATCTCTGCCCAGTTTTCTGTCCATGATTTCACATAGGAGCTTCACAATATCTATGTTTTTCCATTCATTAAAACCTCCTATATTGTAGGTTTCATTTGTTTTACCTTCGTGAAAAACTAGATCAATAGCTCTGGCATGATCCACCACAAACAACCAATCTCTAATGTTTTCACCTTTTCCATAAACCGGCAAGGGTTTATTTTGTTTGATATTGTGAATACATAGTGGAATTAGCTTTTCAGGAAATTGGTTGGGGCCATAATTATTGGAACAGTTTGAAATCACTGTTCTCAAGCCATAAGTATTGGCATAAGCCCTTACAAAATGATCTGATGCCGCTTTAGATGAAGAGTAGGGAGATTGAGGGTCATATGGGGTGGTTTCCAGGAAATACCCGCCATCATCCAATGAGCCATACACTTCATCTGTGGAAACATGATAAAAAAGGTGATTTTCTCTGTCTTTCCAGAAATTTTTGGCTGTATTTAGCAAATTAACAGTTCCCATAACATTTGTTTTCACAAAGGCCAGGGGATCGGTGATTGACCTGTCCACATGAGATTCTGCTGCCAAATGGATTACGTCAGTAATTTGGTAGTCATTGAATACCTCCTTTAATAGCTCCTCATTATTAATATCCGCTTTGGCGAAAACGTAATTTTTTTCTCCTTCAATGTCCTTTAAATTCTCCAGATTGCCTGCATAGGTCAAGCAATCTAAATTTACAATTCTGTAGTTAGGGTACTTTTTTACAAAAAGTCGGACAACATGGGAACCTATAAAACCTGCTCCCCCAGTAATCAAAATTGATTTTTCCATAATTAAAAGATATAATATGTATGTAAAAATTTTAAATTAAGTTTATAAATAACCTCATTTGAATTTAGCTACTCAAACCGAACAATTATTTCGTAAATCCAAATTAATCACAATCTCTATTTCTTGTTTATTTTATGATAGCATTTAAACCTTAAATTTTGCTAACAATTTTACAAGTCGACTAGTTTTATGCACTTTTTCTTCAGCATAATAACCATCCCCATAGCTATCTTTCTTCATGTAAGAGTAATTGTATCCATAACCATAATTATACCCGCTAAAGTCATAGGTATCTCCACCACTTTTCAATCCATTAAAAATGGCATAAAAATTCCTTACTTGGTCATTGGCATAAAGATCATTGATCATCAAGAGGTGGTTTTTATTTGTAAAATCATGTCTTACAATGTACAAGTTAACATCTGAAAAACGCAATAAATCCATGGTTTCGGAAACCAAACCTACAGGTGGGCAATCCATAATGATGATATCAAAACTTTCTTCCAAGTGGTCTAGAAACTTACCCATTTTATCCTTTAATAACAGTTCAGCAGGATTGGGGGGTACCGCTCCAGAAGGGACCACATATAGGTTTTCGTAGGGTGTTTTAACGATAATCTCGTCTGCCGAATCCTTATCCACCAAAAAGGTAGAAAGTCCTTTTTTGTTAGATACGCCCAAATATTTTGCCAGTTTGGGCTTTCGAAGGTCAAGCCCCATAATACATGTCTTTTTCCCACTTAAGGCCATTGCAGAAGCAAGGTTCAAGCTAATGTATGTTTTTCCCTCTCCTGAAATACTTGAAGTAACCAATACTCTTTTACATTTTTTTTCACTGGCTATATAGAAAAGCGCCGAACGCAGGGACCTAAATGATTCCGAAGCCAACGACCGGGGATACTCGGCAACTAATAAATTGGTATTTTTATCACTATAGCCAATGGTTCCTAGAAGTGGGATACGCATCAGGCTTTTTAATTGGATCTGATCCATTACTCTATTGTTTAAGTAATGAAACAGCACCAAAAATCCTAAGGGAAGAAAGAATCCTAAGCCGATGGCATACGTATAATTTTGCGTTTTTTTAGGAAAAATTAAAGTCCCCCTTTTTGCTTGGTCCACAATACTATTGTCGGGAACATTGGATGCTTTGGCAATGCCAGCTTCTGCCCTTTTCTCAAGAAGATAGGTATACAAATTTTCCCTCAGCTTAAATTCTCTTAAAATATTGGTATAATCTGATTCTGCCTTGGGTAAATTAGAAAATTGTTTGTCAAAGGAGTTTAATTTCTTTTGATTTTCCTTTTTTCTACTTTCCGTATTGCCTATGAGGTTCTCAATATTTTCAAATAAATTCTCTTTCAATCTATGGATCTGCTGATCCAATACTTCAACATCAGGGTGTGTTTCATTTACCAGAGAAAGTAACTTTCGTCGTTCTAGAGAAATGGTCACCAATGAACCTACTAATTCATTAAAAAGCGGATCATCGATACCCACCACAGAGGGAGCAACAATTTCCTCAAAAGAATCTGTTTTAGTAATCAGGTAATTTTTTAAGCTATTGTAATAGCCCAATTCAAAATCTATGGATTGAATATTTCTTTCTAAATCCTGAATGTTATTCAGTACGCCACCGAACTCAGCGTTCACATCCAACATTTTATTGCTCACTTTAAATTGCTGCATTCTTCCTTCCACAGACTTCAAGGAATCTTCAACAATATAGAGTTGCTCCTCAATAAACCTTAATGCATTTTCAGAGATTCTGTTCTTTTCCTTGAGATCATATTCCAGAAAAGCGTCCATTAGCGCATTGATATAATCACTGCCTTTGTCCACAATTTTTGTAACCGTACTTATTTCAAGTACGGTTCCATAATTGATAAGTGGTTTTACCTGAATGGCATTAGCATACCTATCCACTAAGGAAGTAGGGTTATGCAGTAAAAACTCATAGGTATCATACTGACGAGAATTGTCAAGTAGGTAGACTTTAAATTTGGCCCTATCACCTATAATTTCCTCGCCAAATTTAAGCTCCTTGTTAAAAATACCTGTTTCTTCTTCAACATATTGGTAGCTTGTAAAAAATGTATCAAAAAAAGTATTTTCTCCGGAAAGTAACCTAAATGTGGAATCAGAAAGAATATTTATACTGATTTTTTTATTGACGATCTGCGGGTAATTCCAATCTACTTCAACTCTTATTGGGCTATTTTTGTACAGTTCAATTTCTTTAATATTGGTTGAGGCAAAATAACTCACATCAAAGTGTAAATTACTCAATGCTTCTGAAGCCAGATTTTTAGAGGAAAATAATAAAATATCATTGGTAAGGTTCTCCCCTCCTGAAAAAATATTTGATCGATCCAGGATTCTGACTTCTGGGGAAGCATTGTTCTTTATCATGACACTCCCTCTTACTTCATACCTTTCGACAGTATATCTATGAAATAGGAATACGAAGATTAAACCGATTGCAATACTAAGTAAATACAAAGGCCAATACCTAAAGTATTTAATTAGGTAATACTTAATATCTATTGGCTTTTCTTGCTCATCAAATTGCGAAAGATCTAGATTCTCCATAACTAAAAGAGCCCTGAGGTAATTCCATATAAAAACATCAACGCGGTAATAATAGATACCCCTAGCTGTAGGCTACCGGTCAAATTCTCTCCTGAACCAATTTGTCTAATATTCATCGGCTGCAAATACAAAATGTCATTGGGCTGGATGAAGTAATAAGGGCTAGCCAAAAGCTGCCTATCATTCAAGTTGATTTGGTGAATTTTAGTACCCCCGTCATACTGCCTTATTAAAAACAATTCATTTTTGCGTGCCAGTATATTAGATTCTCCTGCAATTGAGATCGCATCAAAAATGGTAGCTCGATTTTTTAAAATCATCTTTGGCCCTACTTCCCGAAATTCCCCTAAGGTTGTAAATCGTATACCTCCAATTCTAAGCTTTACCTGCACTTCATCTTTGAAATAATACCCAATGGATTTCTGAACCTTATCTCTTGCTTCCAATTCTGTAAAACCTGCAATTTTGATCGGATCCAAATTTGGGATTTGAATGAATCCGTCTTTATCTATTGAATATCCAGAAAAATAAAAGATGTCCATGTTTCCATTTCCACCTGCCCTACCGGTCCTTACTGCATTGGCACCCTGAAACTGAAATGCTTTCAATAAGTCCTCGTTAGAAGATGCAAAATCAATATCTACAATATCAAATGGCTGTAAAACATACTCATACTCTACATCTGCAAAGGGAATGAATTCATCCAACTCAATTGGTTCATTTCCTTCTAAATTTTGAAGATAATTTATTCTCTTATTACTTATACAGGAAGTAATTGAAATAAAAATTAAAACCGGTAATACCAGTTTTTTCATGTAAAAACTTTTTATGGCCACCTCCAAAATTAAGTAAATATGAACGGTTTGAAAAAAAATGAGAAAATTAAATTTAAAGTACATTATTCCTTATTCAACAAGCGATTATATGCATTAAAAATACTTTTTTGAATGGATTTTCTTTCAAATTTTTCTACTACCCTTTGGTGAAGATTTTCCGCATACCCCTGCATATCTGTTCTTTTAACAAAGGCAAATTCCATGGCTTCCTTTAATGCAGAAATATGTCCAACTTGAAACACTAGGGCAGTCTTTTTATGTTTTACTAAATCTGTGTTTCCCGGAATACCCGAACAGATTATGGGACAACACATGGCTCCTGATTCTAAAAGAACATTGGGGAACCCTTCCCTATGGGAAGGATGAATAAGAACATCACAAATGGCCAAATAATGCGCAACATGATCCGTCCAAGGCACATGCACAATTCTGGGATGATCTTTAATCTGGTTTATGGTTTTGGACTCAAGAGGATTCAATTTCTGTTCAAAATCTCCCAGCAAAATCAACTTTGACCGATTTACAATTTTAGATTGAACGAAAGCTTCCACTAATTCGGCAATCCCTTTATCTTTGACTAATCGACCAACGGTAAGCATCAAAAAGTCATCCTCACCAGGTAAAATTCGCATGGTAGCTGCCACTAAATGGTTTTCCTGTAAATTACTCCTGTTAAAAACCTTTAGGTCTACCCCATTGGAAGATCCCTCTCCAATAATTTTCACTTTATCCGGCCGAACTAATTTTTTATCCAATATAAATTTTTTTAACGAATATGAATTGGGCCAAACCTCGTCTGCAAACCTGAAAGTAATTTTCTCAATTCCTGATAAAAACTTCGCTTTTCTACCTTTTTTCACAATAAAAGGAAGCCCTGCTAAAGTATGGATTTTCACAGGTACTCGGGCCATCCACGCGGCAATCATACCCAAAAGTCCGGCCTTTGGTGTATGAGTATGTACAATATCTGGTTTCTCACGCTTAAACAAACGGTATAACAACCACAGACAATAAACATCTTGTAAAGGAGTGATTTTTCTGGTAAAAGGAATGATTTCTTTCCTAATGCCTTTTTCATTTTTTGAAACATCATGCCATTCCTTCCCATCTGAACTAACCATAAGCACGTCAAATCCTGCATTTGACATGTAACTCATTTGATTTTTTAATAATAATTTGAGAGAAATGGGAACAGTAGTGATCCTAATCAACTTTGGCATTCAGCTATTATTTAATTAAAAGGTCAAATATACCTATTAAATCGATGGAAAATTAAATATTCTATTCACTAGTCTTTAATTTTTATTATTCATAAAACGAATGAAGGAAATAAAAAGTGGTTAGTCCACCGATTTTTTTGTGCGCTCATTAACATTGAAAATCATAATGAAAAAAAAACCAACAAATCCCTAATAAATATAAAGAATTTTTAGAAGAGCGTTTTTACAAAATTCAAGACAATTAATTGGTCTTGGAGTACCTGTTGATCAATGCAAATAAAAATTATAGGCAAAACTAAATAAGGAGATATATAGTTTGTTTTTCAAATGAGGTTTACCCCATTGAGTTTCCAAAAATTACCTGGATTAAACTTTTGAGAAAAAAATTTAAAACGCAAGTGGAAGGTTAAGAACCTATTGACTATAATTGCTTTGCAATCTAATTCTCTACCTTAAAACGCTCCATATCTTTTAGCAAAAAAGGATGCTTTTTAGAGGTACAATACAAAAATAAAAAAGGGTGAGGAAACCCCACCCTTTTTACAATCAATCGAAAATAATTCCTTAATCGAATGCTGGATCCTGAACCAATGTAGGTGATCCCTCTTTAAAGGATCTTTCAATCGCCTCTAAAGGCACAGGGAAGTATTCATGAACCCCTTTGGTAAAGCTTGCATTACTTAAGTAAGTTCTTTTGGTACTTTCTTCATTAAGGTATTCATTCATGGTTTCAGCAGCAATACCCCATCGCTGTAAATCAAAGAATCTATGCCCTTCCATAGCAAATTCCAACCTTGTTTCCATTCTCACGGCTTTTCTTGCCACATCTTGGTCTGTCCATGGCATATCATAGGTAGATATCACATAATTGGCGGCAGGTTCTCCCTCCACTATAGTAAAATCATTCCTTTCATCCCCTTGAATGGCTTTGGGTACAAAACCATCAGGATTAGCCGCTCTGGTTCTGATCATATTAACGAGCTCTCTGGCCCTTTCTAGGTTACCAAGTTCAACCTCAGCCTCAGCAAGCCATAAAATCACCATATCTAACCTCATGATTCTGTAATTATTGGCTGACAAGCGCGGGTTAGATCCTATGCCGAAAAATTCCGGTTCTGCCACATGCTTGATAGGAGAATAAGGTCCGGCATAGTTCTGATCTCTAATAAAGTCACTGCCATGAATTTTATATCCTTTATAAAGCACATCTCTTCTTCCTACTGTATGGTCTAGTCTCGGATCTAATGGCCCTTCATACGCTTGAAAAGGATCATTCCATGCGAGACCCTGATCATTGGGAACATCACTGTCATTAAAGGTATCCAAAAGTGGAAGTCCATCTTCAGAAGTTTTATAAGCATTTACCAAATTCTGAGAAGGTTGATAAAACCCACAGCATCCCCAAGGGTCTGTATACGGATAATTCAAAGTAGTTCCTTCATTGGCTGCAGCTGTAGTGGCACTTGATATAGAAAATTGAATTTCAAAGATTGACTCTTCATTGTTTCTCGTTCCAACAAGAAAATTTTCTTGGAAAGTATTGGTCAATGAAAATGGGCCGTTGTTTAAAATATCATCTAAAAGGGTTTTCGCTTCTGCCAACACGCTAGTATTGGCTTCCCCGGTGCTTTGGTCCCATCCCTGAAACATTTTTGCTTTGGCAAGAAAAGCTTGAGCTGCCCATTTTGTAGGTCTTCCCACATCTGCCTGTGATTCAGGTAGGGTATTCATTGCAGCTTCAAAGTCAGCCTCAATATCCGGCCAAATCTCCTTATCATTGGGAACTTTACTACTCTCTAAATCTATTAGATCGAAGGTAGTGTCATCAATATAAGGAACTCTTCTCCACATTTTTCTAGCTTCCATATGGAAAAACCCTCTTAAAAACCTTGCTTCGGCAATAATTTGAGCACTCCTCGCCTCAGACACATCTTCAGCTTTTTTCAAAGTGTTTAGAACATCATTTGCACGAGCTACTCCTTTATAGACCGCTCTCCATTTATTTCTTAAGTGAAGATTAGTAGGTTGAAAATCAAAAGCTTCCAGGAAGGACTGTTCCGGCTGATCACCTGCATCTGTTCCTTTATAGGCGTCATCTGATACTACACCTCCATACACCCAATTGTCAATGGTGCCATTCCATCCGGATTGTCCATCCAGTCCATATCCATCTATCATTGCGTAGGCTCCTAACAGCAGCCCCTCTACGCCTTGCGCATTAGCCAAATCTACTGTACTGAATTGACCTTGGGGTACCGTTTCCAAAAACTCTTCCTGGCAGGAAGTAATGGACAGTCCTAGTACAAATGCTGTAGCTATTTTTAAATATATTCGTTTCATTTGTTTGCTTCTTTATGTTATGATTGATTAAAACGTAACATTTACTCCCAAAATCAAATTTCTGGAAATAGGCATATAACCTCCATCAAACCCGACGGTATTGTTACTTCCTGTCTGAATCTCAGGATTCGTCCCTGTATACTTCGTAATGGTAAACAGGTTCTGTCCCTGAAAATAAATAGAAGCCCGGCTCATGCCTATATTACTTAATAATGCTTCAGACAAATTATAGGTCAACTGCACATTCCTCATTCTAAAATAAGATCCGTCTTCAACAAAATAACTGGAAGGTCGACTACTTACCTGATCATTGATGTCCATTATTGGGAACGTTCCGGAAGGGTTACTAGGCTGCCATGCATCATACAAAGCTGTCTTTGATTTATTCCCCTGAAAAGTGTTGAAATCAGTCCAGTAATTGATATAATTAAAAATATCGTTTCCAACTGATCCATTTCCAAAGATGGCCAAATCCCAGTTTCTATATCCTAGGTTGACATTGATGCCATAAACAAAGTCTGGGTGAGGGTTTCCAATGATGGTCCTATCTGCATCGGTAATCACACCATCCTCATTAACATCCTGAACCTTAAATTTACCAACAGCATTGTAATTACCGTAAGCCGGATGGGCATCTACCTCTTCCTGGGTTTGGAATATACCCAAGTTATTGTATCCAAAGAAAGAAGAAATCGGGTATCCGGATTGAGTGATTGTAACGGAGGGAACTCTAGTGGAAGTACCAAACAATACATTGTCTTCATTCTCAGCCAAATTATCAACATTGTTTCTGTACATGGAGAAATTGGCGGAAATTCCATATCTTAATTCTCCTCCCATAGCGGTGTCGTCAAGGCCTAAATTTAGGTCAATACCTTTGTTGGTCATTTGGCCTACGTTAAAGAAAGGTGCAGTAGCATCTCCATGTCCGTAATTAATTGGTGTTTGGAATAGCATATCAGAAGTTACCCTGTTCCAAAGATCCAATTCGAAGAAATACTTACCGTCCATCAATTCTATGTCTAAGCCTATATTATTTGAAGTGGTAGTCTCCCATCTCGCATTCGGATTTCCAAATCGCTGTGCATCAAAACCAAGAGCAGGTGTGGTAGTGGAACCATCAATGGGATATCCTGCGTTAAAAATATTGGATCTGTAGGTTGTATAGGCATTGTAATCACCTATCAATTGGTTACCTGTTTTACCCCAACCATACCTCAACTTCATGTCAGACACTATGGGTAAGGCCTCAGCTACTGCTGCTTCATCTGATAACCTCCATCCTAAACTAAAAGCAGGGAAGGTTGCATTTCTTGATGCAGCTAAAAACCTCGAAGAACCATCGTTTCTTAAAATAAACTGAACGAGGTATTTCCCATCATAGGAATAATTGAGTTTACCAAACTGAGAATACAATCTATAATCACTCTCTACTCTTCCAAAATTGGTTGCAGTATTGGGATCTCCTAAGTCAAGGTAGGAAATAATAGGATTGGTTTCAAAAGCAAATCTTTGCCTGGAAGCACCAAATATTTCACCAAATTCTTTGATGGACTCCAAACCTAAATAAGCATCGAAAGCATGTACCTCATTAAAGGTTTTGGTATAACTCAAAGTATTGGTCCATACCCATTGATAAGAATATTCATTCTCTGCAGTGGAGCTATTGACAAAATTACCCTCAACATATTCAGGCTGAGGTCTGCCAATGTAACGAGCCCTTCTATTGTTTGCATCCACACCAAAACTTGATCTAACATAGATATTATCCGTAAGGTCAACTTGCGCATAGATGTTGCCAAAAACCCTCAATTCTAAATTCCTATTGTCTTTTGCCCTTTCTAGAAAGGCTACTGGATTATAGTTATTTCCTAGATTGGCTCCTCTACTTCCTGCAAAATTGCCCATGATATCATATACAGGCAAAAGTGGGTGTTGCAGGGATGAACTAAAAACAGCATTTTGCTCTTCATTATTACCTCTTGATCCATTACCAAAGCCACCTTTTCTGTTACCAACTGTAACGGAAAGGTTTTCTCCGATCGTTAATCTATTTTTAAGTGTTTTGAATTCAGTATTGGCTCTGAGAGAATATCGATCATACCCTATATTATTTACTACACCGTCTTGACTGAAATAATTTAAGGACAATGCATATCTACCATTCTCGGTTCCTCCATTTGCTGTCACTTGATAGCTCTGAATAGGCGCAGATCTTGTGGTTTCAGCCCACCAGTCGGTGTCAGATGCTCTGGTTATGGGATAAATATTTCCCGGTTCCAATGCATATAAACTAGGATCAACTCCGGAATCTCCCTCCATGGCTCCACTAGGGAATACATAATCAGGTATACTTACCTCTCCGTTTGGACCCCATGTATACTGGCCGTGTGTGGGCGTACTTCCTGGGTTTCCATAAATATTGGCTAAATAAAGGTATTCTCCCAACTCTTCTGCATTCAATGGATCAGGACCTCTATCAGATGTTTGCATACCATAATAGGCATTAAAAGAAACACTTGGCTTCCCTACCTTTCCCCTTTTAGTAGTGATAATAATCACACCATTGGCAGCCCTTGAACCGTAAATCGAAGCAGCTGAGGCATCCTTTAATATTTGAATCGATTCAATATCATTGGGATTTAAATTCCCCTGGTTTTGGGTGGGAACACCATCTATTACATAGAGGGGATCATTGTTATTAATCGTTCCAAAACCCCTAATTCGTACAGTAGCTCCACCTCCCGGTGTTGCGTCGTTGATAATGGTAACACCTGCTGCTCTGCCCTGTAACTGTTGTGCAAATGTTGTAGCAGGTATGGCAAGTAATTCCTCAGAATCCACTGAAGTAACAGCACCGGTAATCTCTCGCCGAGACTGAGAGCCGTACCCTGTTACAACCACTTCGTCCAATCCACTTAATCCTTGTTCCAATGTAACATTAATTGTGGTCCTACTTCCTACGGCCTCCTCCACATTATTAAACCCCAAAAAAGAAAACACCAAAGTGGATTCTTGATTGGCAACTGAAATTGTGTAATTACCATCGAGGTCTGTTACAGTACCATTCGATGTACCTTTTACCAATACGGCTGCACCGGGAAGTGGATCCCCAAGGTCATCCGTGACGGTACCCGAAACCTCTATTTGCGCCAAGGCAAAGCCCGTGCTAACAAACAAAGACAACAGTACCAAACTGCATAATTTGTAAATTTTTAACATAAGTAAATTTTAGGTTTAGTATAAATTAATTGATTTAAATTAAGAGCACTATTTTTAATGAAGCTCAATAGATTTAACCGGTAAAAGCAACCAATGTTTAACTTATAAAGAATTTTTCCGAGAAAAATAATGCGAATACCCGGTCCTTGAATACAGACTGGTTCCTAAAAATACTAAAGGACTTACTGAGGCAACTGGTAGTACTGGCATAATGGGTTCTCTTTATCTGTTAATTATTATCTATTATAAAAAATACTTTCAAAAAAATAATTAATCAATCGATTTAGGCAATAATATGATTTTTTAATTTAAGGAAAAAAAAATTGATGCAATTATTTAAAATTGATTTAAAGCCTCAAATAAATTACCAAATCAAACTTCATTTATACAATTTAAAACTTTTTCGTTAAAAAACATCATTATTTTACCTACTTTATTTTAAACCCTTTCCGTAAAAAAGCACTAAATTTTGATTTTAAAACTTATACCAAATTAATATGCATAATGAAAAGATAATTGTATCTTATTTCAAACTGAATTTTAAGAAGAATTCAGAATTAAATTATCTAATAATCAAACCGTACCATCTATTGATTTATTTATTATATTGAAAGTGAAAAAAATAATAAAAATAAATAAGTTTGATAAAAATTTTTTTTCGGTAAGCTTAACGGATAAAAATTTTTATTTATTATATCAAACTAATAACCCTACTTCAATGAACCTTACCATGATTTCATTTACAACAATCTCCAGAGCAAACTCTATATTAATTTAATTTCCTGCATAGGTAAAATTTCAACTCTAATTTGTTGCCATAACCTTTCATCCCTCTAAACGACCAAAAACACTAACTTCTGTTATAATTACCTCCTGTAAAATTTTTAACTGTTACACACAGAAATCTATTTGTATTTAAAGTTAAAATTTTATATTTACCAAATAAAAACAAAACCCACACCCAAATAACCCAATAGTTAAATAAATTGTTTAAGTTTTTCTCATATTGTATAAGCCCATCCTTTTTGAAACTAGTGTGGATAGTATTTATTACATGCACAAGCTGTAACACCACAGAGAAGAATGGGCCCTCCCCTGCCCTTTCAGCCAAAGAAGCCCTTAGCAAATTTGAATTTAATAAAGACCTCTCGATACAGCTTGTGGCAGCTGAACCATTGGTTGAAGATCCTGTTTATACAAGTTTTGATGAAGAGGGAAGGCTTTGGGTAGTTGAGATGAGAGGTTTTATGAATAGTATAGACGGGCTTGATGAACAAGCACCGAATGGAAGGGTTTCAATCTTGGAAGATATTAATGGCGATGGGGAAATGGACAAAAAAACCATTTATCTTGATAGCCTTATCCTACCCAGAGCACTTGCCATAGTAACCAATGGTGCCTTGGTTGCAGAAAATATGGCGCTTTGGTGGACGCAGGATCTGGATGGTGATTTAGTGGCTGATACCAAGGTATTGGTAGATCCCGATTATGCAGGAAGTAATTTACCTGAACATGCCGGTAACGGTTTATTGAGAGGAATTGATAATTGGTATTACAACGCAAAATCTCGGTTTCGCTATAAGTTTAAAGATCAAAAATGGATCAAAGACAGCACTGAATTCCGAGGGCAGTGGGGTATTAGCCAAGATAACTATGGAAGGCTTTACTACAATTACAATTGGTCTCCTTTGCACACTGACCTTGTCCCCCCCAATTATTTTAACAGAAACCACAACCATAGCAGCACCTCTGGAATCGACCAAGGCTTAACTGTCGATCGTGAAATTTATCCCATCAGGGAGAATTTAGCCATCAACAGGGGATATATTCCCGGTACATTGGATAAAAGAAACAGACTAAAGGAATTCACTTCAGCATGTTCTCCCTTTTATTTTAGAGGGGATGGACTTCCACAACAATATTCAAAAAATGTATTTATCTGTGAACCTTCCGGAAATTTGATTAAAAGGTACAGCCTTACGGATAAAGGGATTTTTATCCAAACCACCTCGCCCGATCAAGGTAGTTCCGTGATTGCTTCACAAGATGAGCGGTTTAGGCCTGTCAGTTTAACATCCGGCCCTGATGGTGCCTTATACATTACCGACATGTATCGAGGTCTAATCCAACATGCAGCCTATATCTCTCCTTATTTAAAAGAAATAACTATCAATAGAAAACTTGAATTGCCTACACATTATGGCAGAATATGGCGAATAAGCGGAAAAAACCAAAAAAACAAAACAGTACCTAAACTATCTGAATTAAAAAGTCAAGAACTCATTCAAAAGCTCAAACATCCAAACGGCTGGCATAGGGATATGGCTCAAAGGCTTCTTGTTGAAAAAAATGACAATAGCACAGTAGAAGGGTTAGAAAAACTAGCCTTAGATAACAGGTATCCATTGGCACAAATCCATGCCCTATGGACTTTAGAAGGAATGGGGAAGTTAGATGGTAAAATTATCATTTCCCTATTGGAAAGAGATAAATTTGAAACCCCTCAAGTTACCATCCATTCCCTTCGCCTTGCAGAACAGGTTTCTGCAGATAATTCACGTGTTAAAGAGATCCTGAAAAATGCCATGCTTAAAATAGTGAAGCATAATAATCCGGCAATAAACCTTCAATTAATCTTAAGTTCAGGCAGCTTTTCTCCTAAGTTTAATTATAAGGTCATCTTTGCTGTAATGGAACAAAAGATTGATGAGCCAATATTTAGGGATGCGGCGCTCAGTAGCTTGCATGATCGTGAATTTGCTTTTTTGCAGGCATTAATAGGACAAAAAAAATGGCAAAATAAAACGAGTTCAAGAGCTATTTTTATCGAAATGTTGGCTACAGCCATCAGTAATAAGTATGACCCATCGGAAATGCAAGAGTTAGTACAAGTCTTAAATAGAAGCGCACCGTCCCAAGATTGGAAATCCTCGGCTATTTTTAGGGGCATGTCCGTGGCTGCTTCCCATCAAAAAGCTTCACCCATTCAACTTCCCAAAGCACCAAGGTTCTCAACCACTACTGCTTTTGAAAAAAGTGATTTAAACATCCATCAGTTAAATAACTTGTTCGACTGGCCCGGCAAATTAAATGAAGTGGACAGCCTTAAAGGCACCTTCCTCTCGTCAAAAAGTGAAAAAACATCCTTTGCCAAAGGTAGACAATACTATGTAAGTACTTGTGCCGGTTGTCATGGAGAAGATGGTGAAGGAATAAAAAGAATGGGTCCCCCCTTGAACAAATCTGAGTGGGTCACCGGAAATGAAAAGCGACTTGCCATGATTTTAATTCACGGATTAGAAGGCTCTTTAACTGTTAATGGAGTCCAGTACCAAAGCCCTGAAATTTTACCTGTGATGCCTTCCATGGCTAGTCTTGACAATGGCAGAATAGCAGATATCCTCACCTATATTAGAAATGAATGGAATAATAAAGCGCCAGCTGTAAAGAGTGGTACAGTTGCAGAAATAAGACTTTCTACACAAGGCAGGGTCTTGCCATGGAAACCAGAAGATCTTTTACGATATGAACCACCAATAAACCCTTTGAATAAACCTTAAAATTCATGACGGAAAATCCCTCACATAAAACAATCACAAACTATTCCGGTGATCGCAGAAATTTTATTAAAAAGGCAAGTTTAGGCTTATTGGCCATGAGCATCCCTGTCATACCGGATATTTTTGGAAAGGATAAACTAGGTATTGTTGTTCATTCTTATGCAAAAAGGTGGCATTCTTCTTATCAAAGCAGCCTTTATCCGGGCTTTAAAAATGCAAGTGATTTACTAAACCATTGCCATAAAATTGGTGCCGGAGGTATCCAGGTTGGAGTAAAAGATTGGTCTACTGATTTCTCAAAAAACATAAGAGATCAAAGAGAAAAGCTTGGCATGTACCTTGAAGGATCCATTGGAATGCCCAGGAAGGAAATTGATTTATCGGGTTTTGAGAAGCAACTTACCTCGGCAAAGGAAGCCGGTGTTAAGGTATTGAGAACCGTAAGTTTAGGACCTCGAAGATATGAAGCTCTTCATACAGAAGAAGATTTAGTATCCTTCAAAATAGCAGCCACTAGAATGCTTGAAAAAGTAGTGCCGATTTTAAGCAAGCATAAAATTAAATTGGCGATTGAAAATCACAAAGATTGGCGCGCTGATGAATTGGTTGATTTGGTAAAAAAAATATCAAGTGAATGGATAGGGGTTACCTTGGACTTTGGAAACAGCATTGCTTTAATGGAGCAGCCTGAACATACCCTCCAGCTTCTGGCACCCTATGTTTTCACTACGCATGTCAAAGACATGGCTGTAGCTCCTTATGAAAAGGGATTTCAATTGTCTGAAGTCCCTTTAGGAGAAGGTTGCCTGGCATTAAAACATATTGTTGACACCTGCAAAAAGCACAACCCGACAATTACTTTTAATCTCGAAATGATTACTAGAAACCCTTTGCTTATCCCTTGTTTGACGCCTGGTTATTGGTCCACACTTCAACAGGTGCCGGCCTCTGAATTGGCAGCAATGCTCGCTTGGGTAAATGCTAAAAAAGAAAAGCTTCCCAATATCAGTTCTTTAAAACCTGAGACCTTATTGGCCAAAGAAGAATACAATGTATTGACTTCATTGTCATACAGTAAAGAAAATTTAAACCTATAAATTAAATAACATGTTAGACAGCTTACCAGGAATTAAATTATTTGATCTCAGTAAAAAAACAGCCATAGTCACTGGTGGATCCAAAGGTTTAGGCCTTGCCATGGCAGCAGGACTTGCCTCTGCCGGAGCAAATCTATTAATTGTGAATAGGAATGAAAAAGACGGCCATAATATAGCTGATAAGATCGCCAAGACCTACGGGGTAAAGGCGCTGGCTTTTGCTGCTGACATTTCTAAGGAAGACCAAACCAATGCCATGGCTGCTTTTGCAATAGAAGCATTTGGTAGCATCGACATTTTGATAAACAGTGCCGGAATAAACATCAGAGGGGCGATAGATGAGGTAAGCCTGGAGGATTTTAATAAGGTAATGGAAGTAAATGTCACTGGTTCCTGGTTATGTAGCCGCTCCGTTACCCCCCATATGAAGGCTCAAAAGTCAGGAAAAATAATAAATTTGGCCAGCACCCTGGGCCTGGTAGGTTTGGCCAATCGTACCCCCTACACTTCTAGTAAAGGTGCTGTGGTCCAAATGACCCGAGCTTTGGGCATAGAGTTAGCGCCGTTTGACATCAAGGTTAATGCAATTTGCCCGGGACCTTTTCTTACAGAAATGAACATACCGGTTGCCGATGATCCGGCAACCAAGGAGTTTATTATTGGTGCTACAGCTTTGGGAAGATGGGGGGAACTCAAAGAAATTCAAGGAGCTGCAATATTCTTAGCCAGTGAAGCAGCCAATTACATGACGGGATCTCTCCTTACCGTAGACGGAGGATGGACAGCCAAATAACTCCTAAAATTCTGTAAACGCCTAAGTCAATATACTGGCCATAAGGAATATAATGGCCATAGAGGTAATGGATAAAATAAGGGTACCCAAGCTGTGTGACTGGTAACCTTGTTTGATATTCATTCCTGACAATTGGGTCATGGCCCAGAAAAAGCTATCATTGGCATGCGATACAGCAATGGCCCCTGCCCCTGTAGCCAAAACGGTAAATACCCGCATTACCTCAGTATCCAAACCCAAGGCAGGCATCAATGGAACCATAATGGAGGCTGTAGTCACCAAGGCAACGGTTGATGAGCCCTGAGCAGATTTCAAAGCAAATGCCATGGCAAAAGGAAGGAATAAACTCCAATGTCCACTACTCATCAAACCACTAATCTGATCAGCAATTCCGGAATTTTGTAACATTTTACCAAAAATTCCTCCAGCACCTGTGATGAGTATCACAGGTGCACCTATTAATAATGCTTCTCCAAACCAACCCGAAGATGACAGTATTTTTCTGTCCAATTTTTCAGGCAAGCTAAAAGCCAAAAAAGCGCCCAAAAGTAAAGCAATTATTGGGTTACCAATAAATGAAATTAGTGAGGTGAATTGATTTTCACCAAAGGGTTTGGTTGGATATGCTGCAATAGAAGATAAAATTATCAAAACCAAAGGAATGATAATTGGCATAAAAGATTTGCCAAGCGAAGGACTTTTGCCTGCATAACCTAACTTATCTACTTTGGCAAAGACCGGTTCTAAATGGATATTTGAGACCCAATACTTGCAGAAGTAGTAACAGGGTATCAATCCCAAAGCACTGATAATGGTACCAAATAAAATTATTCTTCCTAAATCGGCTTCCAGAATACCTGCAGCAACTATAGGTCCCGGAGTGGGAGGCACCAGTGAATGTGTAGCAGTAATCCCCAAGGTTAAGGCCACGGTTGTTGCGGCATAAGGCAACTTCCCTTTAAAGGAGAGTGATTTATTGATTGGATTTAACATGATAAAAGCACTGTCACCAAATACAGGAATAGAAGAAATGTATCCGGTAATCATCATTCCAAGCATTACTGATTTTTGCCCCACCCAAGACAGCACTTTCTTTGCAATGACAAAAGCACCGCCGGATTTTTCCAGAAAAGTCCCAATAATTACTCCAAAAAGAATCAGTAAACCTATTCTCCCCAAGACTCCTCCAAACCCTTCAGTTATGGAACTAATAATCAAGGCTGTAGGCATTCCTGCCAATAGCCCATATAGAATAGCTCCCGAGAATAAGGCGAGAAAAGGGTGGATTTCAAATTTAATGATCGCTACCACAATAATGGCCAGCACCAATAGTATCAAAACAAAGACTAACATACAGCAATTTTTGGGTTTATTTTACCCAACAAATAAAGCATTTTTATCTATATATTAACTGTATTTTTAGAATTTTATGAAATATTATTCCTTACCCCGGAAACAAATATCATTTAATGTATTCTTTGTATGGATTTTATTTTTATAGGATTAACAAGGTATTGGTCCACTTCTTCTCGGGATTGAATTTTTTTTACCAGTTCCATCCCCTTTGTAACCGTACCAAAAGCAGCAAAACCATACCCGTCCGGATTTCTTTTTCCCTTATAATCCAGTTCAGGTTGCGCATTAATACAAATGAAGAATGAACTTTGCGCCGTATTGGGCCCTAATCTGGCCATGGATATGGTTCCATTTTTATGTTTTATACCAGTTTCTTCGCTTGTTTCTATGGGTATTGGAGCCAACAATAAACTGTCAGGCACATCTCCCCCTTGGATTACTTCAATCTTTATCTCTCTTTCCGCTTCGTTTTCCGGGGTACATACCCGGAAAAAACTAGAATTCGAATAAAGCCCATTTTTAACGTAAGCACGAAAATTTCCTACAGTTAATGGAGCTTTATCGGGATACACTTCAAGCTCAATATCACCGATTTCTGTCTTGATTAAATACTTCTCAATTTGTTGTGCATGAATTGAATAACTGATGAAAAACAATAGGGCACAGTTGATAAATTTATTCATGGTTTACACCCATTAATCTATTGATTTAAATACAAAACACCCAAAAGACAATCTATTTCGTACTGATATCACTTCAAAACCAGCCACTCCATTGCTTAGCGGTACTAAACTAAAAACTCCAAACAGCCAGATTTTATTGCAATTGCAACACTTCATTAGAAAGCTCCGGAAACCCTCTTAAATTATCCGAGTTAAACAAATTACAAAAAGTAGGGCAACAAATTTCAAACTAAGCCAACTATTTTATTAAAAAACTCATCAGTAAAACCAAAAACTTGTACCGATGGCATCTTAAGTCAAGAGATAAATTAATTTCAAATTACCTATTAGGCAATCGGTTATTCTTAATATAGAAAAACCGTTGAGTGATTAACCGTTTCCATTCACACAGAAAAACGCCAACGCTTTTTCAACCATTTCCAGCCTCAAAAAAAACTAATGCTTAGAGTGCAACAATAGGGCAATAATATTTTTTATTTGGACAATCACCCAATAAACCGAATCAAAAACACACTTAAATCTACCTTATAAAATATATTTTGATTATTTTACCCATCAACAAATAAACGATACATTTTAACGAATCAAATTAAATATGTTTGAAGAGTACATAGGAGTTATAAAAATGTTTGCAGGCAATTTCACACCACGCGGTTATGCGCCTTGTGATGGTAGGGTAATGTCCATCAAAGACAATCAATCTTTGTTTTCAATTTTAGGCGATATGTATGGAGGAGATGGGAAGACCACTTTTGCTTTACCGGATTTGAGAGGTAGAATGCCCGTTGGAAGTGGGTCAGGACCGGGGCTAAGTCCAAAAAAGAACGGTGAAATTGGTGGTCAGGAATCCTTCCAGTTAGAAGAAAAAAACTTACCTGCTCATTCTCATATCTTATTATCAAATTCTATTAAAGCCAATTCCAATAATCCCGAGAACAATTATTTGGCCTTGAGTCAGGTTAAAGTGAACCGATTTAGACCTCCCTATGCAGTGAAGTCCTATGCGGAGACTTCCAACAGCAAAATGAATGAAAAATCTATAAGTGAAACCGGTGGCAATGAGCCATTTGAACAAATGCCCCCTTATTTAAGCATCAATTTCATTATTTGCATTCAGGGTTACTATCCAGCAAGGACTTGATTTCTCATCATTCACAATGGGTAATATCACTATCTAGGAGTTCCGTGGCATGGGCTGTTGGCAGTCCAAGCTTGGGACTCAGGTAAGGTATTCCCCAACCCATACCTCTTAAAACAAATAGCACCCCCATAAACATCACAAAATAGGGCATTGCCTTGTTCATTTTCATTCTAAAATTTAAAGAGAATACATCCTTTGAAAACATAAGCAAAATCATCACAGGGAATGTACCCAATCCAAAGACGAACATATAAGCCATGCCATAGATAGGGCTTTGTAAGGCCAAAGAAGCCACCAAAGCCATATACACCATTCCACAGGGAAGAAAGCCATTCAATAGGCCGGATAGAAAAAAAGCTTTGCTCCCACCTCTTTTTATAGATTTTCCCAGCTGTGATTTTAACTTTGTCAATGACTTTGAAAATGTAGATCCGGTTATCCACTTTTCAGATTCTTTATAAAAAAAAGCCAAGCCAATTATGATCAGTCCAAGGACAATGGAAACCCATTGTTGTATACCTGCCAGGGAAAGAGAAAATCCCAGCAGCCCAACTAATCCACCTAAAAGGGAATAAGTAACAGCCCGACCTGAATTATAGAGTAATTTATTGAACAAATACTTGTTGCTATCTTTCCCTGCTAAGGCCAGAGCTATAGGTCCGCACATACCCACACAGTGAAATGAGCCAAGCAAACCCCAGATAAAGGCGGTCCAAATCATTTAAACATCTATTTTCTTCTCTTCAAAATAGGCTACCCCATCTGCTTCCCAGGTCATCTTCACCTTCCAATAACCCGGTTCTAAATCATTCAGTTTTAAAATGTTGGATTCATGATCCTTAATTACAATCTGAATTTTCTTATCCAGCCTCGCATCCGAAGGTCTAAATAAGTGCAACTCGCCTTTGGCACCCACAGGCAATTTGAATTGAAGCGTCTTGCTTAGGACATCAAATTGCATGACCTTCCCTTCAATAGCCTGGGTATTACTCACCCTATCAATATGCTCCTGATATTTTATTTCCTCTGCATAATAATCCTCAGTAACCAAATGAATATCATCTTGCTTCACACAAATGGTAACCAAGCTAACCATCAAGCCAATAAAAACAAGTAATAATAATAAAATCCCATTTCCCCAATTCATATATCCTATTCTTTAAATATTGTCATTCTGCCACAGGCCCCATAAAACTCGTCGAAATCCGATCTATGGTTACTCCGTTTTGTTGCAATAAAAGATCCACATTTTGTTGCGGTACTTTCATGTCTTCCTGATTTTTAACCAGAAAAAACCTACCCTCAAACTTGGACTGACCCTCAAGGTGCCAATCAGTATGTCCCACCTTTTCTAAGGTAAATGTAGGATCATCAGGCACTAAGGTAACCTCCTGTTCATCAAAGGTTTTATTGATTAAGGTAACTTCATAAAGATTGCTGATTTGCGCGCCCTCTCTGGCTTGATAGGTCATTCCCCTAAACCTAGTCACTGTGGCACCCAAGTCATCCCTGGTAGCTAATAAAGAAACAAATCCCACGATCAACAACAAGAGTATAGCAGAGTAGGCTTTCACTCTCCCTGTTAGCAATTTCGATGTTCCGTTCAGAATACTGTTTTCAGAAGCATATCTAATCAAGCCCTTGGGACGATCCACTTTTTCCATGACATCGTCACAGGCATCCATACAGGCCGTACAGTTTACGCACTCCATTTGTACGCCATTTCGAATATCAATTCCTGTTGGGCAAACCTGCACACATAAAGTACAATCGATACAATCTCCGACCGGCTTTTCTTCTACCTTTTTCTTTCTTATGGGTGCCCTCGGCTCCCCTCTTTTATAATCATAGGTCACATTAATGGATTGATTGTCCAGTAACACACCTTGAAGGCGTCCGTAGGGACAAACCACAATACATGCCTGCTCTCTAAACCATGAAAAAACAAAGAGAAAGATCCCAGTAAAAGCCAGCAGACCAAAAAAGCCCGCTAAATTATCTGCCGGAGAAGATGTAACAATTTCTTTTACTTCATCAATACCTATAAGGTAAGCCATTACCGTATGTGAAATAAGGAGAGAAATCAAAATGAAAATGGACATTTTGATGGACTTCTTTCTTATTTTTTCTGCATTCCAGGGCATGGCATCCAATTTTCTTTGCTGGCCGGCATCCCCTTCTATCCAATACTCTATTTTGCGAAAGACCATTTCCATGAATAGTGTCTGGGGACAAGCCCAACCGCAAAACACCCTTCCGAAAACCACCGTAAATAGGATAACAAAAACAAAGAAAATCAGCAATAAGAAAATCAACAAATGAGTATCCTGAGGCCAAAAAACAGCTCCAAAAATAATGAATTTACGTTCAAAAATATTGAATAGTAGCCAAGGTCGACCATCCACTTTAATGAAAGGTCCTGCAAACAAAATCCCAAGGAGTAACCATGATAAATAGGTCCTGTATTGATAAAATTTCCCGGAAACCTTTTTGGGAAAAACCCAATGTCTTTTTCCATCCTGATTCACAGTGCCAAGGGCATCTCTGAACTTATCCGGATTTAGATTTTCATTTCTTACAGCCATGATTCTCTTGTTTTATGATAAATGTCGGGTCTGAAAAAGCTTCAAACCCGACCTTTTGGCTTTATTCGGCAGGTTCTACACCCAACTCTTCCTCACCCAAAGCATCTACCGGTTCTTCGATAGTGGGTTCATATTTTTCTCCTTGAGGTTCTTTTGGATTGGCCGGTGAAGTTCCTTGTAGGGACAAAATATAACTTGATACTTGCTGCATTTGCTCAGGGCTTAATTGATCTTGCCATGGAATCATTCCTTTTTCAACCACACCATATTTAACTACCGTAAAGACACTTTTAATATCTCCCCCATGTAACCAATACTCATCAGTTAAGTTTGGACCAACTCCACCTCCACCGTCCATGGCATGGCAGGCCGCACAATTTCCTGCAAATAATTCCTCACCTGCGGCCAAAGCTGGGGTAGATGTATCTAGTTCTACATTGGTTTCGTCAATAGAAGTTAGCATCATAGCTCCCCTTGCTTCCGCTTCAAGTGCCGCCTCCTCCAAAGATGCCTCATATTCTTCAATTTGCGTTTTACCTATACCTAAAACGGTGTAGTTCAAAAAATAAACTACCGCTGAGAAAATCGTTAGGTAAAAGACATATTTTAGCCATGGAGGCATGAAATTATCCAATTCCACAATTCCGTCATAATTATGGTCAAGTTGAATATCTTTTTCTTCAGCAATTGGTTTCACTTTACCAACCACATATTTGGTCTTGAACGACTCCCACCAGGAAGGTTCTTCTGCCAAAGCAGGGTTTTCCTTTCTCATTAATGTCATTAGGAATGACAGCATATAAACCATCACTGCCACAATGATCACAATGACAAGCAAAACGACAGTAATTATGGCTAGTAATAGCAAAGTATTGCTATCGAGCTGCTGCATTTGGGCCAAGAAGCTGGTTTCTGCTTCTTGGGCAAAGCCGGGCACTGCCATAAATAAACACATCAGGGTGACTCCAATCAGTTTAAAGTTTTTCATTCGACTTATCGTTTTGAGGTTCATCATTGAGTGGCATTTCTTTCATGTGGTCCACATAAGTTTTATCTACTTTTAAGACCCACCAAAACATTCCGATAAAGAAAATAACAAATATCAATAAGGAAATGATTGGATAGATCTCAATATTCTCCATTGAACTTAAAATATTTTTTTTCATTTCTTTCTAGTTTATTCGTTTCCGGATCCACCTTTTTTAATATCAGTTCCTAATCGCTGTAGGTAAGAAATCAAGGCTACAATTTCCGTATCCGGTAAAACTTCTATACCTGACTCTTTTAGATTTCCAGCAATTTTTTTGGCCTGACTTTGCAGGTCTTCCAAAGCCCTTTCATCATAACCTTCCTCATAGGGTACGCCTAATTTTTGCATGGTTCTAATTTTCGCTCCAATATTGCTATGGTCCATAATATTGGTGGTCATCCAAGGGTAAGGTGGCATCAAAGAACCCGGTGACATGCTCCTTGGATCTACCATATGGTGATAGTGCCAGCTATCTGGGTATTTTCCCCCTACCCTATGTAAGTCTGGACCGGTACGTTTGGATCCCCATAAAAACGGTCTGTCATAAACATATTCTCCTGCTTTGGAATATTCTCCATATCGCTCAGTTTCAAACCTAAATGGACGAATCATTTGCGAGTGACATCCCACACAACCATTGGCAATATACAAATCTCTTCCCTGCAATTCTAGCGGAGTGTAAGGCTGAACGCTACTGATGGTAGGCACATTAGACTTCACCAATATGGTAGGTATAATCTCTACAATACCACCAATTAGGATGGCTACTGTAGCCAATATGGTAAAAAATACAGGCTTTCTTTCCCATGCCCTGTGCCAGAATTCATTCTTTTCTTCCACGTGTTTTGCTAAAGCCGGAGCTTCATCTTCTTCTTCTTCTAAGAAGGATCCTGCAGCAGCAGTTTTAACCAAATTGTACACCATTAATATGGCACCAGCCAGGTAGAGTAAGCCTCCAAAAGCACGAAGCATATACATGGGCACAATCTGAATGACCGTCTCCAAGAAGTTAGGATAAGCCAAACGACCTGTATCTGCAAATTCTTTCCACATTAAACTTTGGGTGAGGGCTGCCACATACATTGGCAAGGCATAAAACAATATCCCCAAGGTTCCCAACCAAAAGTGGGTATTGGCTAATTTAACGGAGAATAATTTGGTTCTCCACATTCTTGGCCATAACCAATACAGCATGGAGAAAGTTAGAAATCCATTCCACCCTAGTCCACCAATGTGCACGTGAGCGACAATCCAATCCGTATAATGGGCAATGGCATTTACACTTTTTATAGAAAGTAAAGGCCCTTCAAAGGTAGCCATACCATAGGCTGTCACCGCTACCACCATAAACTTTAAGACAGGGTCCACTCTAACCTTATCCCATGCACCTCTTAGGGTGAGCAGTCCATTCACCATCCCACCCCAACTTGGAGCAAGTAGCATGATTGAAAAGGCTACACCTAAAACCTGAGCCCATTCAGGCAATGCGGTATACAAAAGGTGATGTGGGCCTGCCCAAATATAAAGGAAAATTAGGGACCAAAAGTGGACGATAGAGAGCTTATAAGAGAACACAGGCCTATTGGCTGCTTTTGGCAAATAATAGTACATTAAGCCCAAGAAAGGTGTAGTAAGGAAAAATGCTACGGCATTGTGTCCATACCACCATTGTACCAAGGCATCTTGCACTCCGGCATAAGCAGAGTAACTTTTCATAAATGATACCGGCAAAGCGAGGGAGTTAAAAATATGCAGCACTGCTACAGTTACAAATGAAGCCAGGTAAAACCAAATGGCAACATACATGTGTTTTTCACGCCGCTTGATCAGCGTGCCAATCATATTGGCACCAAATGCTACCCAAATGACGGCAATGGCAATATCTATAGGCCATTCAAGTTCTGCATACTCCTTGGATGAAGTTAACCCCAAGGGAAGCGTAATTACTGCAGAGAGAATTATGGCCTGCCATCCCCAAAAGTGGATCCAGCTTAGGGTTTTATTCCACATAGGTGCCTTCAATAGACGAGGCATTGAATAATAAACGCCAGCAAAAATGGCATTTCCTACAAAGGCAAAGATTACCGCATTCGTATGAAGGGGCCTTATCCTTCCAAAGGTCGTATAAGGATTGCCTAAATTTGCTTCGGGTAAGAATAGCTGGGTGGCAGCAAGCAAGCCTATCAGCATTCCGGCCAATCCCCATATCATGGTGGCTGCCCCGAAGAATTTTACGATCTTATTATCGTAACTAAACTTTTCAAGTGTCGTTCCTGACATATCACTTCTTTTTTTTAGGTGGTTTTTTATTTGCTTTACTTTTCGTTTTTTGATCAAATAGTATTCTGATCGCAGGTGTATGTTGGTCATCAAACTGGCCCCCTTTCATCGCTTTGAAAAAAAGCCATAAGAAGCCTCCGGCCATGACTAAACTTATACCTATCAGAACAAATATCACTTCCATAGAATCATCTCTTTATCGTTTAATCCTTTTCTATACGCTTGAAAATTGGTGGCAATTGTTGTAAACAAAACCACAGAAATACTGCTAGCAGGCATTAAAATAGCACATAATACCGGACTTACCAATCCCTGAACAGCAAAAAAGATTCCTACCGCATTGTAGGTAAAACTTAAACCAAAGCTGGCTTTAATAATCTTTCGACCGGTCTTAGCAAAATCCAAATAATCTGGCAAATGATTAAGCTTCTCCCCATCCAATATCCCATCGCTTGCAGGACTAAAATGAGAGATATTGTCAGTAACGGCAATCCCAACCTCACCTGCCTTGAGGGCTCCGGCGTCATTGAGTCCATCACCTACCATCAACACACGCTTTCTGTCCTCTTGCATGTTTCGGATATGTGCCAATTTACTTTTAGGGGATTGCTGAAAATGCATGGAGACATTTTCTCCCAGTGCTTTTTTCAAATATTGCTCTTCATGATTGTGGTCTCCCGAAAGTAAATGTACCTCATAGGAATTCGCTAAATCAGGGACCATTTTCTCTATCCCCTCCCGAATGCTACTGGCAATTCTAAAAACACCCCAATACATCCCATCAATCACCAAATGCACTTCATTGCCCATATTACCAGCATTGTCTGTAGGCCCAACTCCTAAGAATAATGCAGAACCTAAACTTATGGTTTTGGACTTATACTTAGCTTGCAATCCTTTTCCGGGGATTTCCTCCACTTCATGTAATAGCACCGGGTCAATATTTCCTAACCACTGGTTTATACTGTTGCTTAACGGATGTACCGAGTAATTCACCAAAGCCTTAATCATTCGTTTGGATACCTCAGAAAGGTTTTCACCTTGGTAGCTTACTTTTGCCTTGGAGGGAGCTGTCAGGGTACCTGTCTTGTCAAATACAAGACTATCTATACCGGCTAATTTCTCTATCACTTGGGTATTCTTTAAGTAAAAGCCACCCTTTCCAAATATCCGCATCACGTTCCCCAATGTAAATGGAGTAGACATAGCCAGTGCACATGGGCAAGTAATAATTAAAACAGAAGTAAAGGCCTTTACCCCAATCGAAACATCACTAAAACCCCAGTAAATCAGTGCCCCAAATGCTATAAAAAGTACCGTGAAAGTAAATTTCCCACTGATTTGGTTGGCCAAGGATGCCAGTGAATCTTTTTGTTCTTCTTTAGAAAATGCATCATGGTTCCAAAGGTCTGTTAAATAGCCCTGAGAAGGAGATTTCTGAACGGCAAGCTTGATAGCTCCCCCCTTCTGTCTACCTCCCGCATATATTAGCTCTCCTTTTTTGACAGGGACAGGGATCGCCTCACCCGTCACAAAACTGTAATCAATGGAAGCTTTGGCATCCAACAATAGGCTATCTGCAGGAACCAGTTCCTCGTTCCTCACTTTTACAATATCTCCTACATCTAACTTGGTTAAAGGAATTACTACTTCACGGTCTTTGACCATTTTGGTAATGGCTATAGGAAAATAAGCTTTGTAATCTCGGTCAAATGAAAGCGTATCAAAAGTTTTTTGTTGGTAATATTTACCCACCAAGAGGAAAAATAACAACCCGCCAAGGGTGTCCAAATAACCTTCTTGCCCGGTAACAAAAATTTCGAACAGGCTGTAAGTAAACAAACTAATGATTCCCAATGCAATGGGCACATCCATATTAACCGAACGATTTCTTACGGCCAACCAGGCAGAGCGGAAATAATCTGTTGCAGAGTAAAAAACAACAGGAAGAGCCAATAGGATATTCAAATAATTAAAAAGGTGATTGAATCCATTGCCCAATAATTCTGTCTCTGAAAAGTATTCGGGCAAACTAAAAAACATCATGTTACCAAAACAAAACCCAGCAACTGCCAATTGGTAAATTAGTTTTTTATCGCTTTTCAAACCTCTTTCTTCTCCTAAATCGGAAAGGTTAATTCTAGGTTCATAGCCTATACGAGAAAGTAATTTAACTATTGATTTTAAACTGGTCTCTTTGGACGAAAATTTAATTTGAACTTTCTTTTTTATGAAATCAACCCTGGAAAATGTAACTCCAGGATCAAGTTTATATAAGTTTTCTAGAAGCCATATGCAAGAGGCACAATGGATCATGGGTATTGTAAAAGTAACATGGGTTTGCTCCTCATCTCTAAAGTCAATCAGTTTGTTGATTACATCCTCATCATCCAAATAATCAAATCGATTGTCTCTAATTTCTTGTTCTTTCAGATTTGTACCCGGAGTAACTTCTATGTCGTAATAATCACATAAATTATTTTCATTCAACACCTCATAGACAGTCAGGCAACCTGTGCAACAAAAATTCTTTTCATCACGCACAAGTAACTCATCCTCACAGCCTTCCCCACAATGAAAGCAGCTGACAATTTTGGATTTTTCTGTTTTAACCGGCATTTCCTCCATTTTCAGATAAGTTAAACCTTTAATATAAGAAAAAACATAACGATTATTATTAAAAACAGCAAATTATAAAGCCAGATAAAATGACAATTTATCGTACCATAATCCTCCTTTATAAAAGTGAAAAAGTACTTTTGCCAAATCAGATTGATTATTTTTGGTGGTTACCAACAATGTTTTCTGGTGTTTGACAGCGTAAGACCAAAAATCCCCAATTCTATCGAAATTGAATTTTATAAATGAGGTTTCTGCAGTATGATCGGCCACCTCCTGGATGATTTCTTGTTCTTCCTTCAATTTTGATTTAGGAATAAAAGCAGGTGAAATGATGGTGGCTTTACTTTCCTGAATATTTACTGAAAACAAGTGGAGAAAATGCTTGATGATCTTAGCTGAGGCAGGTGTCCCATCATAATGGAATAAGAGCCTTTCAAATGATAATGCTTTATCAAACAAAAGTACCGGAGTATCGCATGGTTCTTTCTCTAATAGGCTAGGCTGATCTAGGCCATGTAACCAATCAAGAACTCTTGGCAGATGGGCAGTATAAAGTACCGGTTTCGCGGTTATTTGAAATGTTTTATTATCTGGTTTAGCCCCCAAATTGATTTTAAACCCCTCAGGCAAAGGCATTTCCTGATAAGAAGTGATTAATTCACTTGGGAAGGCAAATTGTGTTTCTAGCTTGGCTTGCATATACCTTTTATTTTCTACAAAGCTAATCCTCAAATACCAAAGCAAACTTGACTATAAGAAGGTGTAAACATGATAAAAGTCATGTTTTAATTGATTGAGCCAGCACTAATAATCAAAACTATTCGTACTAGCCAATCCCTATACCTCACTTATCAAGTGGGCCCCACCATGGCTCATTTAAAAATGAGATTACCTGGTATTTAAATAAAGACCAAAACTTCATTAACTAAGTCTTAAACATACCTAAACAATATCATCTAAATTAGATTATAATAAAATCAAAAATTACAATAATTATTAAATATAATAAATTAAAGATTTTTAGTTTTTTTTTAATCAATTTTTTAGATANAATTTTTATATTTTATAAATATTATATTGACCACCTAAAGCTTTAACCACAGTTAATTTTGATAAAATCGGAGAGAATTATTTTTTACCCAATCAAAACAAGAAATACCATAATCAATATTTCACACTACAGCCCAATTGAATTATTATAATAATCCATCTACTAATATTTAACCCTTTCAACAGTATGAAAAAAAGAAAATCTTTTACATTTTACTGGTTCCCGCTATTTTGTATGCTTCTCTTGGGGCTACAATTGGGGCCTATTAAGGCTGCCGATTCCAAAGCTGAAATTCCTGCAAGCGAGGCCTTTAATCTTGTTGATGTAACCATTTCTGGTAAGGTTACCGATGAAAATGGTGAACCCATTCCCGGGGTAACCGTATCAGTCCCGGGCACCAGCCTAGGTACGGCCACTGACATCGATGGTAATTACACCATATCAGTACCTGAACAGTCTACATTGGTTTTCTCCTTCATTGGTTTCAATTCAAAATCAATAGAAATAGGTGACCAAAGTATCCTGAACGTGACCTTGGAAGAAAGCATCTCCTCCTTAAATGAGGTGGTTGTCGTCGGGTACGGTACTCAGAAAAAAGTAAATGTTATCGGCTCCGTGACCACTGTTGGTGCGGAGGAAATTTCTTCCGCTCCTGTTGGTGCTGTCTCCAATGCCCTTGCAGGCCGTCTCCCTGGGGGTATTTTCATGCAAAGCAGTGGTGAACCCGGAAAAGATCAAGCGAATATCAGAATTAGAGGGAATGCTACCTTGGGAAACAACTCACCCTTGGTGGTTATCGATGGTATTTTAGGAAGAGACCTTAATTCCCTTCACCCGAATGATATAGAAAGCATTACGGTATTAAAGGATGCATCTGCAGGTATTTACGGTGCAAGAGCTGCCAATGGTGTAATCTTAGTAACCACAAAAAGAGGAAGGAAAGACACCCCTACCCGAATTACTTACGGGTTTTACAAAGGCTGGCTGTCTCCAACAAAGCTCCCGGAGATGGCAGATGCAGCGACTTATGCTACCATGATTCGAGAAAACCAGTCCTATCGTGGAGTAGACGAATCCAATATGCTTTTTTCTGAAGAAGACGTAGAAAAATACAGATCAGGAGACTATCCCTGGACTCACCCCAATACAGATTGGAACAAAGTCGCCCTAAGAGACTTCAGCAGTACCAATCACCACAACTTATCTGTTACAGGAGGTGGAGAAAAAGTGAGTTATTTCACCTCCTTTGGAACTCAGGCGGATGATGGTATTTATACCAATTCCAACACCTCCTATAAAAGGTACAATTTAAGAGCAAATGTAGATTTCAAAATCAATGAATACCTGGATTTGGGAGTAGACATCACGGGTATTCAAGAAAACAGAATGTATTCCGGAATGTCAACATCAAGTATGTTCCAAACTATTCGTAGAATGTATCCAACCAATCATGCCGTTTATCCAAACGGATTACCTGGTCCTGACATTGAATTTGGATACCAGCCTATGGTAATGGCTTCAGACCAAACCGGTTTCGATGATGACAAAAGATTTAGGAGCAATAATATCTTTTCAGCAAAGCTTAAGATCCCATGGGTTGAAGGCTTGTCGGCCAGCAGTTATTTTGCCTATGACCTTTATTTTCAAAAGAGAAAATTATTTCAAAAACCTTTCACCTTGTATAGCTTCAATGAGGAAGCCTATTTGGCTGATGGTAATACGGGAATTGAAGATGGTTCAGATTATATTATCGGGAGTCAAAAGGGTCCTCCCGAACCTAGGCTAAGAGATTATTCAAATTATTCTAACAACAGTACCTTCAACTTTAAAATTGATTATACCAAAACATTGAATGAAGTTCATAATCTAGATGCCTTTGTAGCCTATGAGCAAAATGAAGGCTTCCAAGAAAATTTCAATGCCTACCGAAGGTATTTTGTATCTGATCAACTTCCCTATCTCTTTGCAGGGGGTGATGCAGAAAAAGACAATGATGGATCGGTTAGTTTCGGTGCCCGACAAAATTACTTTGGCAGAATTAGTTACAATTTTAAAGAGATTTATTTGTTCCAGTTTAGTTTTAGAAGAGATGGATCCGTGAATTTCTCCAAAGAAGCAGGACGATGGGGAAATTTCCCTTCTGTCTTGGCAGGTTGGCGACCTTCAGAATATGATTGGTGGAAAAATAATTTGGGCTTAATCGACCAATTTAAATTAAAAGCCAGCTGGGGTCAAATGGGAAATGATCTGGTGTCACCTTTCCAGTATTTGGCTAGCTACGGATTTGTTCAGGGATTGGCTTTGGGTGAAGGCAAAACTTACTTGCCCGGCTTAAGACAACAAGGAATCCCCAATCCTAATATAACCTGGGAAAAAGCAAGCATTTTCAACCTGGGCTGGGAGTCCTTATTATTTGACACCAAATTAGGCTTTGATGCAGACTTTTTCTACGAAAGAAGAAGTGATATTTTAGTACAAAGAGATGTATCTATACCTCGATTTGTAGGTTTCTCTTTACCGGACGAAAACTTTGGAATTGTAGACAATTATGGGGTTGAAGTAGTCATGAGCTACGAGGATCAAAAAGGGGATATTGGTTATGGTGTTCTAGGTAATTTTGCCTTTGCAAGAAACCGAATCATCGAATCTGATGAACCGGAGCGTCCGGTTCCATGGCAAGTGAGAACAGGACATCCACAAGGAGCTTTACTACTGTACAAGTCTATCGGCATCTTTAGGGATGAGGAGCAGGTAAATTCTATGCCTCATATTGCAGGAGCAAGGCCTGGGGACATCATTATAGAAGATTACGACAATGATGGTGAAATCACTACCGATGACCGACAGTTATTCCCCTTGACAACAACCCCGGAAATAACTTTCGGCCTGAACCTTAACTTCTCTTATAAGAATTGGGAGTTGTCGGCCCTTGTTCAAGGCCATGGCAATGCCATTAGGGCAATATACGATGACATGCGTTCCGGGACAGCAGGTAATTATTTTCAGTATGATGCGGAAGACAGATGGACCCCGGGAAATATAGACGCCACAAAACCTCGTGCCTACCAATGGTTGGAAGAATATTGGAGGAATGACCACATCACAGATTACAACTATGCCAATGTATCTTATGCCAGGCTAAAAAATCTACAAATTAATTATAACGTACCAAGACCTGTCCTTGACATGGTGGGTATTGAGTCGGCCAAGGTTTATGCCTCAGGCCAAAACCTTTGGTTGATTTATTCGGGGAATGATATCATGGACCCCGAAGTAAGTGGAATGGGAGCCTACCCTATTATGCGAGTAATTTCTGTTGGTGCTCAAATCTCCTTTTAATTGCTAAAAACAAGACGTTATGAAAAGAAATATTAATAAACTGACACTATTAGCAGCATTGTTTTTTGGATGCTTCTCTTGCAACGATGACTTATTGGACAGATCACCATTAGACAGTTATTCTGACCCGGTAGTTTGGTCAGACATCAACCTGGTGAAATACTACTTAAACGATCTATACAACAGCGTGGAATATGGATGGAACCAACGAAGCCATGGTTACCAAACCGGTCTCTTTGTAGGGGAAACCACCATGACAAAAGGAGCACAGCTAACAGATTATGGACGAGGAACCATCAGTGCAGGAAACCCTGGTATTGACAGGGGACACTTAACCTGGCAGCACTATTCCAATATTCATAAGCTAAATTTATTTCTATCTGAAATCGATGCCCTGCCAGAGGCCTATCCTGAATCTGAGAGGGCAAATATTCAGGCCCAGGTAGACGTATTAAAAGGTGAAGCTACTTTCCTTAGGGCAGTATTTTATAGCGATATCTGCAGATCCTATGGCGGTGTTCCCTTATTGGATACACCAGCTGAATTGGGTGAGGACTTTTCCAGTTACTTGCGTAGTTCTTTTGAAGAAACCATTGATTTTATAGTTCAGGATTGTGACACAGCAGCCGATTTATTGTTGCTCAAAAGTGAAATGGAAATGGGCAGAGCTACCAAAGAAACCGCTATGGCCCTCAAGTCCAGAATGCTTTTATTTGCAGCCAGTGATTTAACAGCAGATGGCACGGCAGTTAATAAATATGTTGGTTATGAAAACCCCAACCGGCAAGCACTATGGACTGCTGCCAGAGATGCTGCTAAAGATTTAATAGACCTAAGAACAGTTTCATTGGAAGATTTTGGTGCTCCTGATCAAGAAGCTGCTGCTTATAATTATTTCTCTTTATTTAAAGCCAGAGATTTATCCAGTCCTGAAGTTATTTGGGGGAAAATGCATAGAGCGGATGATGGCCCTAGGATTAACACCAATCTAAGAAACGGCCTTAACGGCTTATCTTGTCATGGAAACAACGCACCTTATGGGAATTTTGTAGACAGCTACCAAATGGCTGATGGCACTGACTTCTTTGACCATTTCACCTTCAATTCTAATGATGAGTACACCAATGTGTCAACTAAATTTACAAATGAAAACCCATACAAACATAGGGAACCCAGGTTCTATGGTAGCATCTTATATGACAGTGCTGTTTTCCAACCAAGATTCGATGATTTGGCACATATCGATCCACTTGGCATCTACGAAAGAAGAACAAGAACTGTAATCGAAAATGGTGTTGTAGTAAGCGAGCGCTTTGGCTTGGATACCAGACAAGGCCCGGTTTCTCCTTCCAATGGAAATTATACCGGATACGTATTGAAAAAATTCATGGACGATGAGATTATTGGCAGAGATATGGCCAATGAAAATATCTTTATATGGATACGCTATCCAGAAATACTATTGAATTACGCAGAAGCTTCACTGGAACTAGGGGATACTGAAACGGCCACAACCTATATCAACATGGTTAGAAACAGGGTTGCATTACCTGATTTTACAGGAGACATAATGGAAGCCTTAAGGTATGAGCGTAAGATAGAGTTCTTTTCTGAAAATGTAGGCTGGTATGATACCAGAAGATGGAAACTGCTTGAGGAAAATTTCGCTCCTGACCTTTATGGGGTAGATATCAAAGAAGTCACAGAGGACGGTGTCATTACCACTACTTGGAAGAAAATATCGGCAGCCCCTAAAAGAAACTTTTCCGAAAAACTTTATTGGATCCCCATACAACAGGACGAACTAAACAGAGCACCGCAATTGTTACAAAATCCGGGGTACTAGTTATGAAATAATTTGTTGATTACTTTGGCGGAGGCTAAAGGAATAAAAGAAATTGGGTGTAAAGATGGAGCCTTATAATCTACGCTTTACCTTTACACCCTATTTTTGAATGACTGCTAACTAATAATCCCTATTTTGAAGAAAGTAATTTCACCAAATCACCTTTGACATTATCAACGTAAAGCTGGTTAGCAGCATCATCAAATTGAAAAAGGAAAACAAACTTACTCCTCCCCATTTATTAAAAGAAGGCTTTCATTACTATTTTGAAAATGGGCTTATGGTCTTTACCGAGAATTATCATTTGGAAAGGGGAAGTTGCTGTGGTAACAATTGCAGGCATTGTCCATATCCTCCGAAACAACAAAAAATTAAGTGAAGCATTATTATCTAAAAGTACCTAATTCCTCCACTTTATATCCCCTTGGATAAGTTTTTCGTTTACGCGCTGTGCCTAACATGGGACTTTTTCTTTCAGGCAACCATTTTAACAACTTACTCCGAATAAGCATTCCTTGCTGTACCGTTTTAATTAACCAATCAGCCGGTTTATTATAACCCATTGCTTTTCTAAGTGGACAATCCATAAGACACAAAGCTATAGGCCTTCCCATAGGGAATAACCAACTGGGCAAATAGAATCCAAGCAAAAGGTCAAGGGTTTTGTTACCTACCATTGCATTGGCATTATGAAACATAAAGTGTTCTTGCTCATATGCCATGTTAAAGGCTTCAAAATCTGCGAGGTTTTGTGGAATACCGGTGATGTGCATCCGTTTACCTAACCTTATGTAATTGTTAAGAATTGCCGTTTTTTCAGCTGTTGAAAAAGGTCTCCATCCCCATTTATCCATCCAACGAATTGGCTCAAAAATAAAGGTAGAAAGTACATAGAGGTAATCTCGATTGGCTATTTTATACCTACCATGCATAGTATTAATTCGATCTATTGCCATGGTTCCACGTTCACTTTCCATGCCATTTTCGAGGATTTCATACAAGAGCAACTCGGTATCATCATACCGCTTACGTGTATGTTTGATAAATTCACCTGTTGCTACAAGTAAACGGGAAACGGATGGAACCGCAAAAGTTCTGAACAAGGCAAATTCAAGGGCCTTCTCCATGTCCCAGGGGAAACAATGAAAAGTGAGGAGATAACAAATTTTCTCACAATCTTCAGCCGGATCTAGCTCCTCGATTTGGTGTGTAAAAGGTTTAATAGCCATCAGTTCTAAATGTACAATTAAGGACCGACTTCTGAAAATAAACTTCTTTAAATCATTTACAAACCACATTATAGGAGTAAAGGAGGTATTATATCCACCTTTACTCCTAATCTTTATTCATCACCCTATCTGGAAAAAAACAAGCGGGTAATATAAATCCCCTTGCCATCATCTGCTCCTGCATTGCTTTCCACTCCACTTGCAACATAAGTCAGTTTCCAGCCCTCTGCCAGCATGGCATTGATTTTTGAAGCGATAACTGCATCATTTGAAGCAATGTTCTGAAAGTTGATACCGGTCAAACTGAAAAAATTGAGTAATTTCGTTTCTTCCAACTCATCGACTTTAATATCAGACCTTTTGATTTCTTTTTGATTACTTTTTTTACCATCCGTTCTATCAGTGGTATATTCTTCATAATTATTTTCCGTCTGACTGTCAATGATACGTGACCTACCAATTCCCATTGGTACGATAGATTCTACCACAGTCACAATTTTAAACTCCTGTTGAGCTTTTGCTTCAATATAAACAAACCCTACCATTAGCAATAGGGTGAACATGCCCTTTCTGATCATCTTTGAAATAATTTAAATTGTTAAATTTTGAGTAAACATTAAAACTTAGACGAAATTAGATTTAGAAATGTTGTGATTTCCCCTAATAAAAAAAGGTATTCACTCAATTAAAACATATAACTCAAGCAATTCTTTTATTTTATGATGATATCCTCTTGGCATTTCGTTTTTGATAAAATAGGTAAAATTTTATACTTTAACCTATTAAACTCCCTTAATATGAATTTTTCTATCGCTTCTCTCTTCTTTATTTTTTTACAGGTCAGCTTTCCACCTACCTCCTCGCAAAAAAGCTGCTATACTATCATTGAAACAGAAACAGGAAATAAGCTCTCTTTGGTTGCTTTGGTAGATAAACTAACTGAGGCAGAGGTCATATTTTTTGGAGAAGAACACAATGACAGCATTGCTCACGTGCTGCAATACCAATTGTACCAAAGCTTACTAGCAAAGAACAGCTCCCTGACCCTCAGTATGGAAATGTTTGAGAGAGATGTGCAGCTCGTAATGGATGAATACCTTGCAGGTTTTATTACAGAAAAGAAACTCCGGCAAGAAGGTAAAATTTGGAACAATTATTCAGCTTACGCTCCTTTGGTAAATTTAGCCAAAGAAAACAAGCAACAAGTGATTGCAGCCAATGTACCCGGCAGGTTTGCAAATATGGTAAGCAGAAAAGGCTTAGCTTCATTAGACCAGCTCCAACGGAAAGCCCGACATTTTTTTGCAAAAATAAAAATTCCTGAAGCCGGAGACCCTTACCTGCTTAAATTCAATGAAGCCATGGGTGCTCATGGACATAGTATGGGACCATCGGTTTTTCATGCTCAATTGCTCCGTGACGCTACCATGGCTGAAAGCATTCTCAAGGCTTGGCGTAAAGACAAAAAAACAAAAATACTACACCTCACTGGCAGGTTTCATAGTGATGAACGACTAGGAACTGTTGCTGAATTAAAAAAAATGAAACCGAAATTAAGTGTAAAAACCATTTCATGCTTTGCCAATGATAGAGATATAAAAAACAAAATGGCCCTTGCTGATTTTATTATCCTTACGAAACAGCCCAATCCTTCATAGAACAAAAGCCCTATTGATGAGAAAAATTTAACTATTGGTGTCAAAAACCATTGAATAAGTCAATTGTCGGGTAAATGTCGGGTTAAATCCGTAACAGATACTCGCCCATTTAGCAATTTTTAGCAGACCTTGCAAAGGAAATCAAACGACTAGAATCTCATGGAACAACCGGAATTGGGAAAAAAAATCCTTGAATTAAGAAAAGCGAATGGACTAACTCAGGAAGAATTGGTTGCCCGCTGTAATATCAATGTTCGCACTATTCAACGCATCGAGGCAGGTGAAGTAACTCCTAGGTCGCACACTGTTCGGTCTATCTTTGCGGCTTTGGAAATAGACCTCGATCAATTACAAGCAAGGGCTGCACTACCTAACCCCTCAAAGGAAAAATCGCAATGGCTGCTCATGGCATTTATTAGTGGATTGATCTATTTTATATTGGCCTTTTGGGAGGCTTATATGGACTATGAGTTAAGCACTTCTCCGTCTTTAAGTGTCTCGGCTTGGCAATACACTATGGTCAAAATAAGCATATTGGTATGCTACTCCCTTTTTATGCTTGGATTTCATCAGATGGGGCGCATTTGGGAAAACAATTGGATAAAACCAGCTTCCTTACTTGCAATTGCAGGAATTGTGATTTGCATAGCTGCTGACCTCTACTTGTTTTATAATATGGATACAGATCCATTGCCCCTAATGGCTGCTCAAGCCATATTATTCGGAAGTATTTACATGATATTTGGGTTCGGACTTTATCGGTACAAAAAAGAATTTGGAAACATGGCCATAGGTGCTGGCATTGCGGTCATGATTACGGGCTTGCTTTTTATGTCTGTAGTATTGGCTTTGTTGGGTTTGTTATTCCTGGCAACTAGTGAAATTCTCCTTCTATTTGTTTTGTATAGTGCCTATAGCAAGCTTAAACCCTAAATTGGCCATAGATAATCTATTACCAATTTAGGGTTAAAAGACAAAATCATTTAGATACAGTCTTGAAAATTAAAAATAAATACAAAGGGTTATTTGCCCTCAAAAGCCGAAAAGGAGGCATATCATTTTTTCAAAAAAGTACCAAAGTTGTCCATAAGGCTTGAAAAAACGCCTTAGATTATAAAAAAAGTGGGACAACTCACACTATCACACCTTCAAATCATTAGGGTCAATTTACTTGAGTTTTGTCCAAAAGCTTGGCACATCAGTCTGTACCATGTTAGCTCCTTTATTTAGCCATTCTCGTGCCCATTCTTGGTCGGGATTGGCTAGCATTTCCCTGTCCACATCTCCAAGAGCATTAATCCAGAGCCTTACCCCATACTTCTTTGCCTTTGCCACTGTTTTAGGGGTATAAAAACTCGGGTCAATATGCACTGCCCTAGGATTAAATTTCTTAACCGCCTTTTTAATCTCTCTTGTTTTGTAAGTTCTTGGCATAATAAACGCATCCGGAAGCTTTGTCTGAAAAGCCGCCAAAACATCCCAATCTGAATCGAAAAACAAAAGTTCATCAACAACATCCATGGCTTTTACCACCTTCAACACTTCTTCCACTTTATCCGTTTTCATGTCCATATCCACCATAATCCTCCCTTTCGTAACTTTCAATGCTTCTTCTAAGGTTGGAATTTTCTCCTTGGTAGCTTCTCCTTTATGAAGTAAGTTTAAAGTTTGTAGATAGCTATAATCCAAGGTCTCAATATCTCCTGTACCGGTGGTGGTTCTATCCACTGTTTGATCATGCATCAAAACCACTACACCATCAGCAGTTACCCTAATGTCAAGTTCAATAATATCCACTCCCATACGGATAGCTTCTTCTATGGCAACAATACTATTTTCCGGGAAATTTTGGTTGGCTGCCCGGTGAGCTATAACCATCAATTCTTCGGTTTTAAGAAACTTTTCCTTGATTTCATCAACCTGTGCCTGGCCAAATTGAACAAAAAGAAAAAGGAAAAATAATGATGCTAAAATTCTTTTTTTAATCCAATGCATATGCTTTATAAATCTTATGTAAAGTACCACTAAAGCTATACTTTCAAAAGTTGAAGGCAGGCCATTGTGATTTTAGAAATTAAGCCTTGTCCTTTGATAAATCTAAAACAACTGAATTTTAATTAAAAAAAGATCTAGTTGATGTCAATTTCTAAGGAACATATACACAGTTATTGTTCTCAAAATCGGCTATGGTAGGGTTAAAGGCATTTAATCGAGCAACAAAGGAATCCGCTTCTCTCTTCTTTTCCATAAAGTTTGCCAGGGCACAAAAATCTATGAGTGCACCATTGGAATAGACCCTAATATCTTCAGCTTTATTTAAGTTTTCTAAGCCATCTAAACTTGTTAGGTTGATATTATTCGTTATCAGCATTTGTTGGGCTTCTTGCAATTGCTCCAAACCATGAAGGTTGGTTAAAGACCTATTATCGAATAATACAAACTGCTCTTTCAAGGAAGTCAATGCTTTTAAACCGGCCAAGGACCCCAATTGATCATTGTCTTTAATGGAAAGGATTTTGGTTACTGACTTTAAATTTTCCAAACCGGTCAGCTCCTTTAATTCGAGATTACTTTCTATCTCCAGAAAACCCACCTCCTCAATATTCTCTAATCCTTTTAAGGATTGAAGGTCATCATTATAACGTACAATAAGACCCGAAACTTCCTGCAGGTTTTTCAGCAGTGAAAAATCTTCCACTTCATTGGTATAATGAATGGCCAGCACTCCATTGATGGTGGTATAACCTCTTTCTGCAATGTCCTTAAGGTCAGAGATTGACCTAATTTCAAGATCACCGTCGTATACAACCGGCTGAGAAGGTAATTCTTCTTCTGAACAGGAAAGAACCCCCAATAAATAGGTCAACAACAATATTTTTTTCATTTCATGCAGCTTAAAGAAACGAAACTAATGGATTTTATCTTTTAGGCCAAAGTATTCGCTTATATAAGGTCTACGATAGATTTTCCAAGTACGCCTAGAATTGACATCCTCCTTCTTAACTTTTCTTTTTTCTATAATTCTTATAGGATTACGATTTTCCTTTACTAAAACGCTTACCCCAAGTCCCCCTTAGAAATGGTCAAAATAAGAATCAAATAATTGAGGGACCTTGGCCAATACAGTCATTAAAAAATAGATAGAATTCTATACCAAAGTTAGCTATAAATGTGAAACATCTCTTATATCACTTTTTAATTATCAAAAAATCGTTAAACAAAAACTAATTAGTATACATTAATTATTTAATTGTATTTATTATATTTAAAGTAATTATTTATACATAAAAACCACATAATATTTTGTTTCGATTATTAATTATTTAAACACATTATTTATGAGAAATTATTTACGCTTTAAGGGCATGGTTTCCCTTATGATAATTTTGCTCATCTTTTTAGAGGGAGCAATGGCTCAAGGAACAATTGTTCGAGGAACGGTAACGTCCTCGGAAGATGGGCAGGCAATTATTGGTGCTACTCTCTTGCTGCAGGGTGGTCAAGATTCAAGTCAAGGAACAGTGACAGATGTAAACGGTCGATACAGCCTTTCTGTTCAAGGGCCTGAATCTACACTAGTGGTTTCTAGTATTGGATACATCCCACAAACCATTAGGGTGGGAAATAGGTCTGAAATCGATATCCAATTAGCCCCTGACGTTAGTGAACTTTCAGAAGTGGTGGTAACTGCTTTTGGAATTAAGAGAGAGAAAAAGGCCTTGGGCTATTCTGTCCAAGAGGTAAATACCGAAGGCTTAACAGAAGCAAGAGAATCCAACGTGGTGAATTCCCTCAAAGGAAAAGTGGCCGGAGTTCATGTCAACCCTACATCTGGTGGACCAGGGGGATCATCCTACGTAGTTATCCGCGGAAACAGCTCATTAACAGGAAACAACCAACCTTTATATGTAGTTGATGGTATTCCCATTGATAACCAAACACTGGATCCTGCATCCAGCTTCTCTGGTTATGATTATGGAGATGGAATAGGCAATATCAACCCCGATGATATAGAAAATATTTCGGTATTAAAAGGGCCAAGTGCTGCATCTATGTATGGCGCCCGTGGAGCCAATGGCGTTATTTTAATCACTACCAAATCAGGTAAAAAAGGACAAGGTATAGGAGTAGAAATAAATTCCAATTATACTTTTGAGACACCAAGTGTGAACCCTACATTTCAAAACACTTGGGGAGGTGGATACGATGATGATTACAGCGCATTTGGTACAGAAGTCATCGATGGGAAAGAAACCTTAGTATGGCCCGGTTGGTTATTGGATCAATGGGGTGGGGCCATGGATGGAAGGCCTATTATATATGATTACGCCAGAGACTGGGGAGTAAAAGCCTACACTGCCCAGCCAACCGATAATATTGAGAATTTTTATAGAACAGGAACTACCAGCACCAATACGGTTTCAATATTTGGAGGAAATGAAACCAGTACCTTGAGGCTGTCCTTTTCAAACATGAATAACAGGAGCATTGTACCTAACAACACCCTAGATCGGCAAACCATTACACTGAGAGGTTCTCACCAGGTTTCTGAAAAGCTTCTTGTAGATGCAAAGATTAATTATACCAGGCAAGAAGGCAATAACCGAATTCAGAATGGTATTAGTTTCAGTAGTTTACAGGCAAGTCTGGAAGTGATGCCAAGAAGTATTGATCTTGATTGGCTCAAGGACCATACCAGAGCTAATGGGCTTATGTCAAGTTTTAAGCCAGGATCACCTTATAATCCCTATTGGATTACTGAAAAGTTCAAGAACAATGACACCAGAGACCGGATCATAGGCATGGCCAGGGTAAAATATGATTTTACAGATTGGTTGAGCATCCAAGGTAGAACAGGTACAGATTTTTATACCGACAACAGGTTTGCAATGGTTCCCCAGGGAACTCCCGGTGGAGCCAATATTAATGGCCAGGTTAGAAATACTATGTGGCGTGTGAAGGAAGAAAACAGTGATGTACTGTTGACTGCCACGGGAGATTTAAACAGTAATTTTCACGGAACGCTTTCTATTGGAGCTAATCATTTGAACAGAGATCAAGAAGTGGTACAAGTGAGTGGGCAAAACTTGGATATTCCAGATTTGTACCATATCAACAATGCCTCCCTAGTTTTTCCACGCAATTATAGTATTCAAAAACAAATGAATTCAGTCTATTTTCAAAGTCAACTGGCATTTAGAAATTATCTATTTCTTGACATAACAGGTAGAAATGATTGGTCTTCCACTTTAGGTATAGAAAATCAATCTTTCTTTTATCCTTCATTTAGTACCAGTTTTGCTTTTACGGACTTCTTGGAAATGGATTCTCCTATCTTAACATTTGGCAAGTTTAGGGCCTCTTATGCGGAAGCAGGTAATGATGCCGATCCATATTTGACCAAAGCAGGCTATTCTTTAAGTACCCAAACTTTTGACGGTCTACGCCTTGCCGCTATCCGAAGCAATGTTCCCTTAGAAGATTTAAAAAATGAGCTGACTACATCTTTTGAGCTGGGAATGGATTTAAGGTTTTTCGACAACAGGCTAGGTATTGATTTTACCTATTATACCCAATCAACCACCAACCAAATCCTTCCTGTAGAGATTTCTGCAGCCACCGGTTTTAATACTCGCTTAATCAATGCAGGTGAAATCAGGAACCAAGGTTTGGAATTAATGATTAATGCAAAGCTGGTAAAAGCAGGTGATTTTACCTGGGACTTGGGTATAAATGGATCTAGAAACAGGTCTGAAGTGGTATCACTGGCGCCAGGCATAAACAGCCACACCTTATTGAGCGGTACCGGAACTATTGAAGCTCGAGTAGGCCAACCCTATGGAAACATTGTTGGTTTTGCTAAAAAGAGAAATGAGGACGGAAGGATTCTGGTTTCAGAACTTGGTAAATGGCAAAGAGCAGATGAAATGACAGTTTTGGGAAATATTCAGCCAGACTTTCTAGGTGGCATTACCAACACTTTCTCCTATAAAGGGTTTGTGTTAAGTGGAATGATCGATTTTAGATTAGGAGGTCAGGTTTATTCATATAGCAAATATGATCAAATGGCCAAAGGCACTGGGAAATTTACAGAAGCAAGAGATACAGAGGATCTTATTGTGGATGGCCTGATAGAAAATGCTGACGGAACCTTTACGGAAAATAACATTTCCTTACTGTCTCATCAATATTACGCAGAACAGGGCCCTTGGGGAGGGATTGCAGAAACCATGGTAATCGACGCCGATTATATGGCTTTAAGGGAAGTTACTTTTGGTTATAATTTTAGCAAAGGATTTTTAGGCAAAACTCCTTTTACCAATGCCCGCTTATCCGTTGTAGGAAGAAACCTGTTGTACCTATACCGTGATCCTGAATTTAAGTTGATGGGCATCAGTCCTGAAACAGCCTTTAACAGCTCCACAGCGGCCCAAGGGGTAGAAGCAAGAGGCCTACCGACAACCAGAAGCATGGGTTTTAACTTATTTTTGACATTCTAATAAATTGAGTTATGCAATTAATAAAATTAAACATAAAGATTAAAAGCAATGCGTCTCTCTTATTGCTGCTTATGATATGCCTTGCTTGTACTTCCGATTTTGACGCTATTAATACGGACCCAACATTGTTGACAAAGGAAAAGGTTCAACCAAAGACCATTTTCACCAATGTATTAAAGAGCTCCATTTTTGAGTCTTACAGAAGTGGGACAATTGGAGAGTTTTCAGGGTACTATGCCAGTCAGGCAAGTGGTAATATTTTCGCCAATACGGATTACACCTCCCCTTTCAATTATTACAGAGATTACATCATTAATATAAGTGAAGTCATGCGGCTCACCGCTGAAGACCCTCAGAAAAATGACCAAAATGCCATGGCCCGAATCTGGAAAGTATGGTTGTACCACTGGGTTACGGATGCTTATGGAGATATTCCATATTTTGAAGCTGCTCAAGGAGTGGACAATGTAATTAACCAACCAAAGTACGATACCCAAGAAGAGGTTTATACCGACATGCTTAATGAGTTGAAAGAAGCCGAAGCTCAATTGGGAGCCCAAGGAAACCAATTATCATTCGGTAATGCGGATATCCTGTATCAGGGGAATGTGGAAAACTGGAAAAAGTTTGCCAATTCTCTACGTTTTAGGCTTGCCATCAGAGTCCGATTTGCAAGCCCATCTCTGGCTTCTGAGCATATTGGTGATCTAATTAATAAACCTTTAATTGATGAAAATTCAGAAAATGCATCATTGAGCACCCTCCCACCAAGTTCATCAGAAAACACCAACAACGTTAATTATATATGGACCAGAGAATTAACGGCCACCACACCTATGTTTGTGGGATTTCCCATAATGGATGTAATGATTCCAACTAATGATCCGAGATTGCCAATTTTGGCTAGTCCTGCACTAGACGGGTCCGGATCTTTTCGAGGAAGGCCTATACAATTGCTTCAAGAGGAAAAAGAACCTTATGGACAGGAAATGGTGGCCAGTGTAGGGCCGTTATTAAAAGAGGAAACCTATGATATCATAGTGATGAATGCTGCTGAAGTCCACTTCTTAAAAGCAGAAGCTGTCTTTGCAGGCATAACCGGAGAAGATGCCAACCAACTATACCAAATGGGAATACAGGCATCTATGGAACAATATGAGATTCCTGAAACAGCTATTCAAGATTTTCTAAATGGAGCTTCAGGAACGCTGATGGGTACCGAAGAGGAGCAATTTGAAAAGATCATTACCCAAAAATACATTTCCACATTTTTTCAGCACTACCAAGGATGGGCTGAATTTAGGAGAACAGGTTATCCAACAGTATGGATTGGAAGTGATGCGGGAGTAACCAATGGACAGATCCCAAGAAGATTAACTTATCCAAATGACGAATACCTAAAAAATGAGGCGAATGTCAAAGCAGCAGCAGATAGAATGGGAGGCGATGAATTGTTAACCCGCGTTTGGTGGGATGCAAGAGAAGGTGTACCAATCAGACATCCTTTACAGGATGTTTTCCCTCCAAATTAATATTCATTTTCTTATACAAAAGCCGGCAAAAACTGTCGGCTTTTGCTATTATACTTCAATTTTATCTTATTAACTATCCCGTAAAATTTTTTCCATCTTTTTACCTTTGGCCAATTCATCTACCAGCTTGTCCATCCATCTTACTTTTTGTGTCAAAGGATTGGTGATCTCCTCCACACGGTAACCACAAATAACTCCTTTAACCAGGTCAACATTGGGGTTTAGCGTGGCTTCCTGAAAAAAATGTTCAAAAGTAACTTGATTTTCAATAAGCTCCTGAATTCTCTCCTCATTAAACCCTGTGAGCCATTCAATTACCTGATGCAATTCTTCTTTTGTTCTGCCCTTCCGCTCCACCTTTGTTACATAATGTGGGTATACCGTAGCGAATGTCATTTTAGCAATCCGCTCATCGTGGTGACTTGTATCTTTCATAGAATTTTGGGATTTATGTTTCTTTATTAGATATACCTGTATTAAAATGCTCAAGACGATTAACGAATGTCCGGGCCAAAAGACGAGCACTCGGCACCTATCGAAATGCCTTAGGTTTTAAATTCTGCCCAGCATTTTCTGCTATTTCCAATACTCTTTGTTCTCGGGTAGCCGGTCGCTTTGCCATTGCAATCCATATTAATAAACTTTTCCTCAAAGATTTACTTTGACTATCGAAAAAGTCCCTTGACCCCGGAAACTCATTGAATTTCCTCGCTAAATCCATGGGTACTTCCAAGGTTTCTGCAGCATCCAAGATAGACCAGGAGCCATTTTTTTTGGCAATTTCCACCGCTCTTATGCCTGACTCTGACATCAAGCCTTTCTCTAGTAAAACTTCAATTTTGTCTTTATTCGTTTTTGACCAAATACTGTTTGCCTTTCTTTTGCTGAAGTATTGTCTGTACTTTTCATCATCTATAGGCTTTTTCAAACTGTCAATCCAACCAAACCGCAAAGCCTCATCTACAGATTCGCTCCAAGTAAGGTTTGGAGTAGGTGATTTTTTCTTATAAACAATGAGCCAAACAGCCTCTTTTATTAAGTGATGGCGTTCTAGCCAATTGCTCCATTCTTCTTTATTTGATGGACAAAAATCCTCAATTATTACCTTGGTCATGTGCTATAATTTAATTCTTTTAACCTACAGCAGCTTTCTTGCATACAATCTGCCAAAATTTTTGGCCGGGCTTGCCTTTTTTACTTTTCGCAGGCTCCATGATTGTCTTTGATTCAAGCAGCCCATAATCACCAAATTCATCGTTTACAGAATCTAGGTTATAATAAAACAATTCAACACCATGAGGTGTCAAAAATCTATTCTTGCCAATCTCCTCCCCTTTCCCAAAAGCATGGTCTTCGGTAGAAATAGCTACAAAAACCATAAAGCCACCTTCGCTGAGCTGATGGTAACAATCGGCTATTAGTTTGGCCCGATCTTTCTTATCAAGCAAATGAATCAAGGCATAGCAAAAGATCCCACCGTAAGTTTCATTGTCAAAAGGCATTCCACTTACTGATCCGTGGTGAACCTTTATTTGGTTTCCATATTGCTTTCTGGCAATATCAATTGCCGTTTCTGAAATTTCTATTCCTGTGACATCAAAGCCCTCATCCATAAAAACTTTTGCATTTCTCCCATAGCCAAAGCCGGGGACAAGGATTTTTTGCAGTCCATGCTCTTGAAAAAGTTTCACGGTTTCAAGAGCAGCATCTGCCGGGCTCAACCCCCACATGGATTGCTTTTCTCTAAAGTTTTCTTCCCAAAATTCCGTCATGGTTTCACATTTTCACCAAAATTCTTGGCATTGTCTACCAATTTATAAATTTTTTCAATTGGCATATGCCATATCACGAGATTAAGGTGTCGCTCCTAGGGAGCTTTTAATAATTCAAGCATTTGGTGCTACAAAAAAAAACTCCTACAGAGCTTTGGATTAAACAAAATGATAAAACATTTTAACTTACTCAAATTTAGAAACTTAGACTCATTGAATCCCTCCATAATTCAGTTGAAAATCTAAATGCTCCAGCGGAGCAATATTTTTGCATCCTATTGTATCGTCTCTGATCAGGAGCTCTAGTGGAACGGCACCCCATTATAGCCAATCAAACCTGAATTGATCTTGAAAAAGAACATTAATTTTCTCAGAAACCTACCCATAAAAAACATTTTGCATCTTACCTCCTATTTTCCTTATTGGGGAAATAGCCGTAAATTGTTTGCATTATGGCAGAATAAGGTCTTGCATCGTATCAAAATAACCATTCACTCATGAAAAACATTTTCCTAACCCTTAGTTTTTACCTACTGTTTACCAGTATTATCCTCGCTCAAAGCAGCTACCGACCTGACCTCTTTTTTAGAGAAGACTGGAAAGAAACACCCGCAGAAATCCCTGTCAACCAAAACCATGTCCAGAATGAGAATTTAACCGTTCAGCTATATGGACCTGGAAAAGATGTTATCAAAAAAAGCAACCATGAGAAACCTGTAGACGATCCTTTTTATATCTGGTCCGGACTATGTGAGGGCAACTGGATGCTAAGCCTAAAACACCGGCAACAAAATGTGAACCTTACAGGCTTTGCCAAAGTAAAAATGCGCACCAAACAAGTCGGGCTAAGAGAACTTCGCATTGCTTTAAAACTAGCTGACGACAAGTGGCTGGTAAGCGACCAATCGGCCGGTGCCTCTAAAGACTGGCGCATCTGGGAATTCAATATACAGGACATCAACTGGCACCACCTGGATCCTGAAGGCATAGTAGCCATCGGTCCGGCCACTGATCCCGACCTATCCAATGTAGAAGAAATCGGTTTTACGGATTTAATGCCCGGAGGACAATCAAAAGCTTGTTCAAGGCTGGACTGGATAGAAGTTCATGGCAGACCGATAGCAAGGTAAGGAGATTGGCAGCAAAGATTCATAGACAATAAAAATAATCACTTCAAACATCCACATTCAATTCATTTTGTTTATATTATTAACCATTAAATGTTAATAATATAAACAAAATGCACCTTAACTGCCACAGTTTCTACAGCTTCAAGTACGGCACCCTTTCTGTTGAACAGCTTGTTGTGGAAGCCAAGAAGCAAAAACTCGACGCCCTGGCCCTGACAGATATCAACAGCTGTTCGGGGGTGTTTCCTTTTATCCGCGAGGCCCAGAAAAATGGCGTTCATCCCGTCATAGGAATAGATTTTCGCAATGGTAGCAAACAGCAGTTTATAGGCCTGGCCAAAAACCAGGAGGGCTTTTATGAGTTGAACAGGTACCTTTCCCATCACCTGATGAACAAATTGCCTTTTCCCGAAAGGGCTCCCACATTCGATCACAGTGTGCTGATCTACCCTTTCACGGAGACATTCTTTACCCTGAAGGAGAATGAATACCTTGGCATACATCCTTCGCAACTCAATCGGCTTCCCTACAGTCCATGGGCCAAACACAAAGAGCGGCTGGTGCTTTTACAACCGGTTTCCTTCGCCAGCAAAACAGCCTTTAATGCCCACCGCCTATTGCGGGCCATGGATGGCAATACCCTGCTCAGCAAACTCCCTCTCAGCGAACAAGGAGATCCTGCAGATCGATTTTATGGCTATGCCGATATGGTTGGGCGCTGTGAAGGACACAGTTACCTGATTTACAATTCCCAAAAACTTCTGGAACAGTGCCAGTTTTCCTTTTATTTTCAGGCCGTAAAAAACCGTAGAGACATTCTTGGGTCCGACTGGGAGGATTTTGATTACCTGCGGCAAGAAACATACAAAGGAGCCATTCGCCGTTACGGAAGTTTGGATGAAACCAAAGAAAAACGTATCATTAAAGAGCTAGAGATTATCCAGCAAAAAGGCTTTGTTTCTTATTTTCTGATCAATTATGACATTGTCAATTTTGCACAACACAAAAACTTCTTTTATGTAGGCAGAGGCAGTGGAGCCAACAGCATCGTGGCCTATTGCCTGGCCATTACTGATGTGGACCCCATAGAATTGGACCTGTATTTCGAACGTTTTATCAACCTTTACAGGGAAAACCCACCGGATTTTGACCTTGACTTTTCTTGGAAAGACCGGGATGAAATCACCCGATATATCTTCAATACCTATAACCAAGCCCAACAGGACCATGTCTGCTTATTGGCTACCTTTAACACCTTCCAGTACAACTCTGTATTGAGGGAGTTGGGGAAAGTTTTTGGACTACCCAAATCAGAAATAGAATCTCTGATCTATTATGGAGACAAACTGAACAGTAGCAACTATATACCTGATCAATACGGCAAACTAATCTATCAATATGCCAGAGTGATCCGCAATATGCCCTCTCATTTGAGCATTCATGCAGGCGGAATATTGATTTCCCACAAGCCCATTCACTATTACACCGCTACCGAGTTGCCGCCAAAAGGCTTTGCTACTTCCCAGTTTGACATGCATGTGGCAGAAGACATTGGACTGCATAAATTTGATATCCTGAGTCAAAGAGGGCTGGGCCATATCAAAAGTGCACTGGAGCTGATCCATACCAACCAAGGAAAAACAGTAGACATACGTAGGGTGGCTGCATTTAAGAAAGACCCTGCGATTAAGGTACACCTTCGTGAGGGTCGAACCATCGGGGCATTCTATGTAGAATCTCCCGCCATGCGCATGCTATTGGCCAAAATGAAAGCCGATGAATACCTGGAGCTGGTAGCTGCCAGTTCCATCATCCGGCCGGGTGTGGCCCGCTCAGGCATGATGCGGGAATACATTCTGAGACATGTTAATCCCGCACGCCGAGAAAGAGCCCATCCGGTACTGAAGGACATCATGCCTGAAACGTACGGCATCATGGTCTATCAGGAAGATGTCATCAAAGTTGCCCACCATTTTGCCGGACTCACACTGAGCGAAGCGGATGTGCTCCGTAGAGGAATGAGTGGCAAATCACGTTCTAAAGGCGCCTTACAAAAAGTCAAAGAACGCTTTTTCTCCAACTGTCAGGAAATGGGCAGGGATGCAACTGTAACAGGAGAAGTATGGCATCAGATCGAAAGCTTTGCCGGTTATTCCTTTGCCAAGGGGCACTCTGCATCTTTTGCTGTGGAAAGCTATCAAAGCCTGTACCTGAAAGCCCATTATCCTTTGGAGTTTATGGTGGCGGTTATCAATAATTTTGGTGGCTTTTACCATACTGAATTTTATATACACGAATTACGCATGAATGGGGCTGATGTACAGGCCCCACACCTTAACGAAAGTGACTACTTTACCAATATCAAGGGGAAGACCGTTTACCTGGGCTTTGTACATATGAAATACCTGCAACAAGAAACCTCCGGCAGATTATTGGCTGAAAGACAAAAGGCAGGCCCCTTTACCGGACTAACTGATTTTATTTCCCGGGTAGACATCAGTTTGGAGCAATTGCTGATACTTATCCGCATCGGCTGTTTTCGGTTCACGGGCAAAAGCAAGCAAGAGTGTTTATGGGAGGCCCATTTTATCATGCACCGCAAAAAAAGCCCTACCGGTGGAAGTCAGCGTTTATTTGTCAATGCAGGATTTCGTGAGTTGAAGGCGCCGGTGCTGGAAGATTTGGACCTGAGACAGGAAATCATCGATCAACTTGAAATATTGGAATTTCCGCTGATCAGCCCTTTCCACTTGGTAAAAGATCAGCAAACTACGGGAATTGCCGCCTTGGAAATGAAGCAATTCCTTGGCAAGCGTGTGCAACTTATTGGATATCTCGTTACGGTCAAATATACACGTACCGTGAAAGGGGATGTAATGAATTTTGGTACTTTTATAGACAAAGATGGATACTGGATAGACACGGTTCATTTTCCTCCGGTAGTTAAAAAAACACCCTTAAAAGGGCGAGGCATCTACCTTATTAAAGGCAAGGTAACGGAGGAATTTGATTTTTACAGCATAGAGGTAAGTAGCTGCACAAGGATGGAATACTGGAATGCAGAGGATTAACCTTAGAAAAACAGGAGAAATACACTTCAAGACAAGCCATTACAAGCAAACCCTCCAATAGCATTTGACCATTCACTTTAAAAATGAATAAAACCACTATTGAAATGGAAATCCACTAAATTTTAATTAACTTAATAGTTCAATCACCTGGCTATGAAAAAAACAATCCTACTGCAACTCTGCTTGATCACTTGCCTGTTTTCATGTGGATCTACCAATAATGAAAACTCCCCAAACACCTCATACACTTTAGAAATAGTAGATTCTGTGCAGGTGGATTTTCTAGGAAACCTGCAACTTTATGCGGTTCATTCGGCTAGGGATTTATTTCTTTTCCATGAATTCCGAAAAAATCAATTCATCCTCACGGATAAAAACGGGGAAGTTCTATCCTCCTTCGATCAACCGGGCGATGCACCCACCTCTTATGGAAATACACCGGGCTCCGCTACTTTTGTCGGAGACAGCATTGTTGTCATGGGGAGACAAAAGCTGGTAATTTATGATCTTAATTTTGATTATATCAAAAGTCATAAAAAACCCTACGCGGGTAAAGGAATGTTTTACTCCGGATACGACCATTTGCAAAAGGCCAATATAGCCAATGAAACCCATTTAGTTGCCTTTACCGGAGGCCCCCAACATCCAGCCGCTACAAATCAGGAGGCCTATTACAGCCATTTCAACACCTTTGATCTAATCAACCTTGATTCCGGTGGCTACGTACCCATTACTCCCCTGCATCCCGAAAGCAGGTATAAGCAGGGTAAGGCATTTAATTTTATCAGGCCGATGTTTCAGGTAAATGAAGACAAGATTCATTTTATTTTTGCCACAGACACCTTATTTCACAGCCACGACCTGAGCAAAGCGGAAAATGAATTAACCGTGGAAGGTATCCCATTTGATGATTTTATCCTCAATCCAGGATACCCATTTGGGGGAAGTGAAGATTATGACACCCCTAAACCTAAAAAAGGTGAAGTAAAAAGCTATTTTAAGGTGGATGAAAAAGACCTGATCCTTTACCAGTCCGGCCTATCTCTTGAAAACACCCCACTCCGAGGAACTACTTCCCGGGAGGAATGGAAGGAAATCAATGCTCGACTAAACCCTTTAAAATTTCTTGTAAGAGAAGCTGAAGGGGTATACAGCGAAGTAGGCCTCTGTCCCACCAATTTTACCCCTACACATGTAGATGGTAAAAATCGGTTGTGGGCGCGACAGCATGTTGAGCTTTTGGATCAGGAACCTGAATTCTACACCATCTATCAGGTAGCATTGGTGCCGGAGTAAAAGTCATTACTGAAAGTAGCGAGAAACCTGGTAGTTCTAAAAAAGATATGCAGTTACGATTTAGTAGATCTTAGGCCCGTTTTAACTCGAAGTCAGCTTACTAGCCTTGGTTAAAGGGGATTTTTTGGTTTAAAATGATATTTTTACAAATCAAATTCAGATTTAATCCAGCAGATGACATGCTGGAACCACTGTTGATGTGAAACACATCATCGAATAACCTCAAAAGACGATCACTATGCGAATAAATTTTCTTTCCGCTATTTTTTTGGTCTGCTTATGTTTGAATGCAGGAGCACAAAATTCAGAAATGGATGATAGTAATATAGGGATAAAACCAAATAATGCGATTAACGGAAGTTTATTTGACAGAGATAGGGCTGAGGAAAAATCATTGAAAAGCATCAATATTGAAGCCGGTATAGTAATTTCTCCTCCACCAGGCAGACTGGCAATTGTGGCGGATGGCAATTCCCCCGACCCGGATGATCTTGGTGGAACAGCCGTTTCTTTAGCGCTGCTGCGGGCTGTAGGATTAACCGATAGATTGGTGCATTACTCCCACAGTTGTGATTTGGTTAGAGGGGCAAGGATTTCTGCAAGGGCTGAAAGAGAGCGGCACTATTTGATGCAAGTAGCCTGCGATGTTACAGCACGTAGATGGGGTGGATATGATTCTCTGGTGTTTTTCGATGCCCTTTGGCAACAAGAGGAAACGGTGAATGATTTGGCTAAAGCAATAAATGCCTCTTCGGCCGAAAACCCATTGTGGATCATTGAGGCAGGTGAGCCTGACATTATAGCACTCGCTTTGGAGGTGGCCGATAATGATAAATCCCAATTCGTAAAGGTAATTACCCATCATCCGGCAAATGACAATGCGGGAGATTTTTACACCTGGAAGCAGCTATTGGATTTTGGTGTTGAAGAAGTTCGTATTCCGGATCAAAATACAAACCTAAAGGTGGATTTAGCCCAGTGGGATTGGGCTAAAAATCACGCTGATCCAAGAATTCAGTGGGTTTGGATGCTTGGGAAAATAGCAGAAGTAGATGATGTAGTCAAATTTCAAAAAGATAAATGGGATTGCTCTGATGCCGGCATGGTGCTATATTGGATTACCGGAGCCACTAATGGAGGATTGAAATCAGGAACTGTAGAAGATGTAAAAGATATATTGTTGAACCATATTGAAGCCAATCCGATGGCGGGTCAAACTTTGAATTAACAATCCATATCAAACTGGAAGTATTATCACAACCAAGCCTTAATTCCGTCTAGGATTGGGGCTTGGTATTATTTTTACCCTGGTCTTCCAAGATCAATGTGGCTCAAATAGTTAAATGCGAAATACTATTACGTCCTAGAATCAATTCAAACAAGCTGATTTCATTTTGGTGGCAACACTTCCTTAGATAGTTCGGGAAATCCTATTGCAGAATCCGGCTTAAATCAATTACTAACCGCTATGGGTTTTACTTCTACATTGGTTGAATCCAGAACATTTACTTCATAGCCCAGATTGATATCAAGATTTCCAGAATTTTCCATAAAGGCGGCTGCACCCTCCCTACTTACCTGCGTTTCCCATGCGTACAAACGTCTCAAATTAGGTAAACTTGCAAGGTGGGCAAGCCCTTCATCTGTAATACTTGTGCCATACAGGTTGAGTGATTCCAAGTAAGTAAGCCCCTGCAGATTTGCCAGCCCGGCATCTGTTACTGCTGTTTTTTCTGCCCTTAGTCTTGTAAGGTTTTTCAATTTTCCCACTTCCGCAAGTCCATTATCCGACAGTTGGGTATTTTTTACATCCAACCAGGTTATTTGCTCAGGGAAATCTGCTGCTAATCTTGTAAGAATGGCATCTACTGAATCTTTTCTATACAATGTAACTTGCAACCAATTGTCTTCATTGGAAAGTCGCTTAATCGCAATGCCTTCATTCACGTATGCGTTTAATTTTTCTTCTTCAATGGCTGTGGTACCTTCTGCCAGTAAAATTTCTACAGCGGATTTGTTTGCATTGGGATCAGACAGCGTAAGCAATACATTTTGCACTTCATCATCCGCCTCAAGTTCAGCCACTTTCTTATCAAATGACGCTCCTTCATTGATCCACCATTCTAGCAATAGCACTTGCTCATCAGTGAGCTGTGACTTGCCTTTAGGGGGCATATGGTCATCATGGTTTTCTTCCAGATGTACCCTTTTGATCATTTCACTTTCTGCCGCACTTCCGGGTTCAAAAATGGCACCATTCTCTCCACCTTTCATAAGGGCTTCTGGGGTGTGCATTTGTAGGTCCCCTTTCTTCTTGCTGGCATTGTGACAGGAATTGCAGCGCTGCTCCATGATGGGATGGATGATATCTACATACACCACCGCTTCATCCAAATTTTCGATTAATTTAGGTCCTTTTTCTTCCACAGGTATCCCGGCCAACCTTTTCATGGTATCGGGCATGTACTGGGTAAGGTAAGTAGAACCATGCGTTAGCGATCCACCATAATGACCGGCACCAGCAAGGAGCAACATCATCACAGAGAGCGTGCCTATATAGGTCCTTTGAATTTGTACCGAAGGTTTTTTTTCTCGTTTATAATGTAATCCCCAAGCTGCAAAAGCGAAGATCACCAATAAAATCCCTGCCCATTTGTGAATAAACAAAAGGTCCTCTCCATAGTCTCCGGCTTGGGCCAACATTAAGCCCAGCACAGCGGTGAGCAGTGCAGACAATGCGCCAAGGGCCAAAACAAAACCCACAGCAGGTTTCAGATACGAAAACTGATCTCTACGGGATAGAATCTCCATTAGAAATCCCAAGGCTAAAAAGCCAATGGGTAAGTGTAAAAACAGGGGGTGAAACCTGCCGAAGAAAATAATAATATCTGATCCTTGTTCCATTTAATTTATGCGATAACTTTACTAACTACTTTACCGGACACGTCCGTCAATCTAAAATCTCTTCCCTGTGCAAAATAGGTGAACTTTTCATGATCCATACCCATTAAATGCAGAATGGTAGCCTGCAAATCATGGACATGAACTTTATCCTGAATACCATAATAACCTATTTCGTCGGTTTCTCCAAGGGTAAAACCACCTTTTACACCACCGCCGGCCATCCATACCGGAAAAGCTTCTGTATGATGATCTCTGCCTTTAAATGGCCACTCTTTTCCTCCCCTATTTTCTTGCATAGGCGTGCGCCCAAATTCTCCTCCCCAAACAACCAGGGTATCATCAAGCAAACCTCTTTGTTTCAAGTCTTTGACCAAGGCTGTCATGGCCTTATCTATGGGCTTACATTTAATTGGTAGGCCGGTGTCCAATGCTTCTCTCTCTTGTACGCCATGCATGTCCCAGCCCCAATCAAACAATTGAACAAAACGAACACCCTTTTCAATCAGCCTCCTGGCTAGCAGACAATTATTGGCAAAAGAAGTCTTTCCGGGCTCAGTCCCATACATTTCATGGATATATTCAGGTTCATCTTTGATATCCATTACCTCCGGAACAGAGGTTTGCATGCGGTAAGCCATTTCATATTGAGAAATTCTGGTCAGGGTCTCAGGATCTCCAAATTCTTTGTATTCTTTCTCATTGATTTGGTTGATGGCATCTATGGTTTGCTTTCTAAGGTTTCCATCTATTCCGGAAGGATTGGAAACATAGAGTACCGGGTCACCTTCCGAGCGACATTGCACGCCTTGATAGACAGAAGGCAAAAACCCACTTCCCCAGACTGATTTTCCTGCATCAGGGGTATTTCCTCCTGAAACCAAAACCATAAAACCCGGCAAATCTTCATTTTCGGAACCTAGGCCATAGGTAACCCAGCTTCCCATACTTGGACGTCCGAGTCGTGGTGATCCTGTTTGCAAAAGCAATTGTGCAGGCGCATGGTTAAATTGGTCTGTGTGCATGGTTTTAATCAAAGACACATCATCCACTATGGTTGAAAAATGGGGCAAATTGTCGGAAACCATCATCCCTGAATTCCCTCTGGGTGAGAATTCAGCTTGTGGTCCCAACATCTTAGGTACACCTTGAATAAAGGCAAATTTCTTGCCTTCCAAGAGAGACTGGGGGCAATCTTTCCCATCCAATTTGGCCAACTCAGGTTTGTAATCAAACAGCTCTAACTGAGAAGGTGCTCCGGCCATGTGCAGGTATATGATCCGCTTGGCACTGGGTGCAAAATGAGGAACCTGCTTGCGAACAAAGGCTTCTATATCTGCCTGAGTATTTGTAGGATTGCTTCTTCCACAACCCAATAAACTTCCCAAAGCAATTCCACCCAAACCGGTGGTACACTGTTTGATAAAGTGTCTTCTCGTCCGGCTTTGCAGTTCCCTATATTGATATTCACTCGTTAAATCAATTCTTTTACTCATGATTTCATCAGAAATTCGTCCAAATTCATTACCACATTGGCCATTACTGTAAACACTGCCAATGCTTTGTCCTCTTCCCCTGTTAATTTACAAATCTCCTCAGGGCTGTTTTCGAAATAAGTTTCAGTTTGATGGTAAACATCTTTTAAGTCTTCCAACTTTTCTTCACTAATTCCCCTTATCATTGCATAACTATAAAGTAAGGAAAGTTGCTTATCCACATCAGCCGCTTCGTTTTTCAACACTCTTCTACCAAGAGCTACTGCAGCATCCAGATAAACAGGATCATTTAACGTCACCAAAGCCTGAAGCGGTGTATTGGTTGCTATTCTTTTGGGTAAGCAAAACTCCCTGCTGGGGGCATCAAAGGATATGATGGATGGATAGGGACTGGTTCGTCTCCAAAAGGTATACAATGCTCTTCTGTATTTATCATCTCCTTTGCTGGTTTCCCATTTTGTTCCACTGTAAACCACTTGCCAAATTCCTTCCGGCTGTTCGGGCATCACACTTTTTCCAAGCATTTTTTTACTGAGTAACCCGGATACTGCGAGTGATTGGTCCCTTACTTGCTCAGCATTCAGCCTCAATCGGGGCCCTCTAGCCAGCCACTCGTTTAAAGGATCTTTCTCTTTGGCTTCCTGAGTATAATGGGATGACTGCCTGTAGGTAGCTGACATGACAATCGCTTTCATCAATTTCTTCATGTCCCATTTGAGGTCCTCCATAAATTTGATTGCCAGCCAATCAAGTAATTCAGGATGTGTGGGGGCAAATCCCTGGGAACCAAAATCCTCCAAGGAGGATACAATCCCTCTACCGAAAAACTGTTCCCAAATTCGGTTTACCATGACCCTAGCCGTAAGTGGATTTTCCTCACTAAACATCCACTGTGCCAAACCCATACGGTTTTCTTCATACTTATCAAAAGGATTCCAAATCTCCGGAACGCCCACAATTACCTCATCTCCGGGCACCATCCAGCTCCCTTTCTCAAACACCCTAGAAATCCTTTGGTGATTAGCAGGAAGATCAACCATTACAGGGGTTGTCTCCTTCTCTTTTTCAGAATTAAAAAGCGAATACATGGCTTGTTCAATTTCAGGGTAATTTTCTTTATCCCCACCCGGCAAAGCATGATGAAGCATCAACCATTCAAAGGTGCTCGTTTGCTCTACCTCATCTTTTCCTTCCCACACAAGGTACAGATCATGCTTTCCTATTATAGGTTTTATGGGCAATGTAATTACCTCATTCAGGTAATAGGTTACCTCCTTATTTTCCTCCTCATTAAATTCCTTTTTGAACCTTGCCTTTACCTTCCATGCTCCAATTTCAGTACCATTGATACTGTCTAAACGAAAAGTAATCTTCCCCTCATCCCCATTGGTCCTTGTCTTAAATACCAACCGATCTTCTCCTTCGAATGAAAGGCCTTTAGTGAATGCATATACTTTCTCATTCACCTTAAAAGTAGCCGTTCCCTGAATGGGCAGGCCTTTGTCCATTTGATAAAAATAATGTGCATAGAGTTTGGGCACCCCCAACCTAAGCAGTTGGGTGTAATACTTGCCCTTTCTTCCCTCCTCACCATGTTCATTCGCCCAATTTTTAATTTGAGCTAATTTCTCCAGATCATCTTCCTCCTTATAGCTTATCAAAACAGGTGACTCACTGGGAACATCAGCATCTGCCGATTGATTAAAAAACGCCATACTACGGTAATAATCTTCGTGGCGAATAGGGTCATAGGGATGGCTATGACATTGTACACATTCCATGGTAGTTCCTTGTAATACCGTCCATGTGGCATTTACCCTATCTAATACAGCGGCTACCCGAAATTCTTCATTGTCTGTGCCCCCTTCATCATTGTTCATTGTATTGCGGTGAAAAGCGGTAGCGATAAAATCCTGGTCAATAGCATCGGGTTTTAAATCTCCTGCCAATTGGTCCATTACAAATTGATCGTAGGGAATATTTGCATTGAATGCATTTATAAGCCAATCTCGGTATTTCCAAATTTCCCTTGGCCGATCTGCTTCATAGCCTTTTGAGTCAGCATACCTGGCCAAGTCCATCCACATGGCAGCCCAGCGTTCCCCATAAGCAGGTGAAGCCAATAAACTGTCCACAGCCTTTTCATAAGCATTGTCTGAATTGTCATTCAGGAAATCTTGCATTTCTTTAAGACTGGGAGGCAAGCCTGTGATATCCAAGCTTAGCCTTCTTAATAAAGACTGTTTGTCCGAAATGGGATTAGGGCTCAGTTGTTTTTCTTCCAGCTTAGCTTTAATAAAATGATCTATTTCATTTTTTGCCCACCCTTCATCTGTATTGGGAACATCAGGTTTTTCAGGTGCTTTATAAGCCCAATGATCCTCCCATTGGGCACCTTGGTTGATCCACCGGGAAAACAAAGCCACCTCTTCATCAGAAAGTGGTTCCTCTTCCAGAGGCATGCGATACTCAGGATTTCTATGGGTAATTCTTTGAATGAGCTCACTTTTCTTGACATTCCCCGGAACGATTGCCCTTTCACCCGATTCATTGACTTCCAATGCTTCCTCTTCAAATAATAAACTGAAGCCCCCGGAACGTTTCACGCCTCCATGGCAAGCAATGCATTTATTATTAATTATAGGTCGAATGTCACGATTAAAATCGATCCTTTCTCCCAGCATTACCTGAGGAATATATTGATGCTTATTCTCTAAGGGTACTACACGAACAATCCACCATAATAACCCTAAAACAAATGCAGATGATAATACTATTAATACGTTTTTTTTACTGATCATAATTATGGTTTTGGCTAATCCGCCTAATCACCAAACAAAGTAAAGAAAAACATGTTCAATTCAAATATAAGATTTAAGGAAAGGTAAAAACAATATTATTAGGCCATAAAAAAAGGTAAGCGCCGAACACTTACCTTTACCAAAAAGAAGATTAAAAAGTTCACCAACTAATCTTTCAACATCTTAACTTTTAAATCTGCCAGATGCTTCAAATAGGTATCCTGTATTTTTTTCCAACTTTTTTCTTGCGCATTTTGATCGCTTGCAATGGGTTTATTTTTAACTGAAAGAACTGTTTTTTCATCATCACTATTTAATCCGGAATGTCGAAACTCATTCCGTTCACATGACAAGCATATAAACAATAGCAAAAGAACATCCGGTAAGAACAATAATTTACTTTTCATTTCGATGAAATAAGATTGGCTTTATAGACTCTACGTATTCTTTTTTTCTTTTGTCCTGAAAAAGTGACTTTTTTAAAAAAATATTATACCCTCATTTATAATTATTGAAAGTAAGGGGCTAATCAATTTCAAGAATTGAAGAACTTTGACTCCTTGATTGGCATTTATGCACAAGAAAGTCTGCTATCAATTATTGACAAGCAGACTTTCTTGTTTTATATTACCGTCTTTTGGAAGCGAAATCTTTTATTTCAGCATTGGATTTGCCCTTTTGCAAAATTGAATGGCAAGTCCCCAAGGGTCTCTCATCATTAGTAATCGGGTACCGTCTTCTAAAGTATCGTCACTTACAAGGACAGCACCTGCTTTTTGTAACCTTTCCTTTTCTTCTTCCGGTTTTTCAGAAACGAAAGCCAAGTGTACCATTAAAGGATCCTGGTTCGCATAATCCAATATTTCAGCAGCAGGATTATTGTACAGTTCTATCATTGCTTTCCCACTGTCATCAGATAAAAATATCATGTAGGGGGAAGTGGTCATTTTTTTTACCACCTTCATACCCAAATGCTCCTCATACCAATCCGATACTTCAAGAGGATGTTTTACATTAAAAGCGATGTGTTCAATTTTCATGCGTTCTTAATTTAATATGAAACGATTTGTCTTAACTAAATTTGCTCACAAAAAACCCCTCCATGGATCGCGAAATCTTTATGGAGGGGAAAATTAAAAATATCTTTATTGAATTAGTTATAAATTTTGGGCAAAATTGACTCAAGACTTTTACTTGTAACAAATGTAAAAAATTATTTGAATGAATAAGTCTAAAATTCATTTTTCAATGAAATAATCTAGGGACGACAATTTATTGTCCATCTGAAAACCTGGCAATAACGCATTTTAGTCTTGGGCAAATGTGGCGATAATAATTCAGCAATCAGCAAACTAAATGGAAAGGTATATTTACAGCTCAAGCATGCCCATTAATTGTAGATTCATCAAAGAAGCCTTTCTGATTTTGGCTTTGCTTCACATTAATAGTAAATTGCTATAGCAAACGCTCCCTTACGCTTAGGGGGTATTTTCTTTAAATTGTCTTTAAACTCAAATATCAATGAAAAAAAAATTGAAGTGGGGAGTACTTAGTACTGCCAAAATCGCCAGAGAAAAGGTCATTCCTGCAATGGCAAACAGTGATTTGTATGAAGTTTACGGCATTGCATCCAGAAACTTGGAAAGGGCACAAGAAACAGCAAAAAGTCTGGGTATACCAAAGGCTTATGGTTCTTATGAGGAGCTTATCAATGATCCGGAAATAGATGTCATATACAACCCACTGCCAAATGACATGCATGTACCGCTGACGCTAAAGTGTATTGAAGCAGGAAAGCATGTCCTTTGCGAAAAACCTTTTGCATTGAATCATGAGGAGCTCGACGGACTTATCGCTGCAAGAAATAAATACAATGTAAAAGTTGGTGAGGCTTTTATGGTGGCCTCAAATCCTCAGTGGATAAAAGCCAGAGAATTGGTAAAAAGTGGTTATCTGGGTAAAATAAAAGCGGTTCAAGGATTTTTTAGTTATTTTAATGATGACAAAGACAACATCAGAAATATCGAAGAAATGGGAGGCGGAGGCGTTTGGGACATTGGATGCTATCCTGTTTTTACCTCCAGGTTTGTCTTACAAAAAGAACCGGGAAGATTGGTTTCAATGCTGGAATATGATCCTCAGTTTAGAACCGATAAAATAGGTTCTGTTCTATTAGATTTCCATGAAATCCAAATGACCTTCACCATCAGTACACAATTGACCCCATATCAGCGGATGCTGTTTTTTGGTGAGAAAAAAATATTAGAGGTAAGGATCCCTTTTAATGCACCTTCGGATCAACCCAATGAAATATATATCCATGAGGGGGACTTTTCTAAAGACAATGCAGAAAAGATTGTTCTTCCGGTGAGTAATCAATACACAGAACAAGCCATTGATTTCTCCAAGGCTATTATCGAAGATACCGAAGTGCCGGTCACCTTAGAAAACACCAAAGCCAATACTAAGGTTTTACAAGCTATTTTTGAATCTGACAATAGCGAAAAATGGGTGAATATTAATTGATACTCAATCAATATTGAATTCCATTATTTAGTTAAATGGACTACAAAAAGTAGACGGTTTAGTTAAAAGACCAATCTACTTTTTGTAGTTTTTTTATAATTTTTAAATGGTATTAAATAAATACGCCCCTGCATTTTTCAAAGCAGAGGCGTAATAAATATTTGATTGGATTCCTTAGATTGCTATTCAATCAAGAGGTATATCCATTTATAGTTTTAATTATTCATTGACTTTAGTGTCAGAAACCACACGCTTTTCACTGCTCAGGTAACTTCCTACAGCAGAAATTCCAAGAATTATAAATAACAATAAGTCTAGACGATAACCAAAATACATGCTTGGAATTATACCTCCCAAAGAAAGTAAGAATATGGCCAATCCACCTAAAGACAAATAAATCATAACCGGGGAAATTTTTCTATCACTTAAAATCCCCAATAAAATCATTGGTCCCATAATTCCTGTTCCGGCAAAACTCACCCTTGCCAGCAATACCAACTGATCAAAAACGATGATTGAAAAGATAAAAGCAATGGTTGAGAAAACGAATATTCCTATTTTAGTTCGCTTCATAATTACTTTCTCTGCACCTGTAAGCAATCCCCTCAACTCAGAACCCATGGCAAAAATCATGGCATTGGTAGTGGATAATCCGGCGGCAATCAATCCTATAATGGCCAAAGCGGCAACCGCATCATGCTGATCTGTAAGAAAAGCGTTGGCAAAGAACTCATCTCTACCTAATTCTCCATAGAGGTCGGCTCCATACATTCCGATAAAAACTGTAGGAAGAATCACCAATATAGCAAAAGCTCCCAATGAGACCGCCATCAATTTCATCGTGTTCATGCTTTTCATTACCACAATTCTCGTCGTAAATTGAGGCTGAGTAACCGGTATCATCAAAATTGCAATAAGCGATGCAAGTAGAAACTGTGGGGTTAACAAACCTTGAGGACCAGGCGTTGAAAGTAGTTCTTCTTTTACGGTTCCTACTTTTTCGAACATTGGTCCAATACCTCCAAAGTGATCCAAGCAAACCCACCCGATGATCCAAATGACGGCTAGCAAAAGCACGCCTTGAATGGCATCACTAAAAATAATTGCCTTTAGACCTCCAATTTCACTATAAGTCAACATGATCAATACAATCCCCAAGGACCATCCCCATGCCGGCAATGATTCCGGGAAAGCCGCATCCATAAATATGGCAATCCCTTGAATTTGGATCCCAACATAAGGAATCAAGAACAAAAAGGCACTAAGGAAGAAGGTGTAACCTGCCAATTTATTGTCATAGCAACGGGAAATCAGCCCTGACACTCCTCTAAACTCCATTCCTCTGACTTTTTTACGAATTTCGTAACCAAACCAAAGCAATACAAATACCATGGCACCATCCGAAACCGCCAGAAAAATCCATGCGCCAATTCCGTTGATTCGGAAGAAATCAGGCATTCCCAAAAAGGTAAACGTACTAAAAAGTGCTGCTGCAAATGTCAGCACCCCCAAAGAAAGGCCAATATTACCACCGGCCATCATAAATTCCTCAGATGATCTCCCTTTCTTATAAGACTTGAGAGAAGCAAATACCAGCATGCCTGCGTATATCAGACCAAAAACCCAAACCCAGAAAATCATAAATCGTCCTCCTCGTTTTGCATGCCCGGATGTATCCTAGTACCTATAAAGGTAATGACAACCAATAATACGGTAATGATAAAACTTGTCCAAAGACTGTAAGGAACGCCTCCCAACATGGGTTTGGCTACCCCTTGAGGAATGATCAAGGGTGTGTAGGTAATGATGCATAAGAAAACTGCTGCAAAGCAACATATTCTCCAGTATAATTTCTTTTTTTCCATTTGAATTGGGTTTAATATCTTGAATTGACAATATACAATTGTTGGTTGATTCTGCGCAAATATTTATATAAAAGGCCAAATGGCCGGAGTAAGCTCCGACCATTTGGCACGATTTATAATCTTGGCAAAGTCAAACCTCCATCTACCATGATCACTTGACCTGTAGAATATGGGAAATCACCTTTAGCTAAGGCTGTTACCGCCAAACCTACATCTTCCGGCAATCCCCATCTTGGCTGAACCATCAGTCCTTCACCAATTAACTTGTCGTATTTTTCTTTGACACCAGAAGTCATATCTGTAGCGATCACTCCCGGTCTTACTTCATATACAGGAATATTGTATTCACCAAGTCTAACAGCAAACAATTGGGTGGCCATACTCATTCCGGCTTTGGCAACACAGTATTCACCACGGTTTACTGAAGCGACAGTGGCAGAAATTGAAGAAACGTTGATAATCGAACCTGTAAAATCTTCTGCTTTACCTTTCTGCTCAATCATCCAATTGGCAGCCAATTGAGAGAGGAAATAAGCTGAATTAAGGTTGGTTTTCAACACATAATCGAAGCTCTCTTCTGTGGCTTCCAAAATGTCCTTTCTTTCCTTGGGTGCTACGCCTGCATTGTTTATCAGCACATTCAAGCGACCATAATGGGCCTTGATTTTGTCCATGATTCCTTGTCTCTCTTCAGCACTTCCTACATCTCCCCTGCAATAGACAACATCAGCTCCCAAAGCCTTCAATTCTTCAAGACTGGAAAGTACATCCTCTTCCTTTCGCATGCCGTTGATGGCAAGATCAAAATTTTGTTTGGCCAGGCATTTCGCAATCCCCAAACCAATTCCACGGGATCCCCCCGTGACTAAGGCTACTTTTTTCATGGGTTTGTTAATTTATAGTTCCGGGATATCTAACCAAGCCCTTTTCTCCCAGCTTTCCAAGCCTTTTTCAGCCAATTGTACACCTCTTGCACCTTCTTTCATATCCCAAGGGAAAGGAGAATCCGTAACAATATGCTTCAAGAACAATTCCCACTGTACTTTAAATGCATTGTCCATAGGCTCTTGCTCCGGCACCTTAGACCAACCTTCGTAAAACTCAATTGGTTGAGGGATATCAGGGTTCCAAACCGGTTTTGGGGTATTTCCATAATGCTGTATATAACATTCCCTTAGACCGGCTACTGCAGAACCTTTGGTTCCATCCACTTGTACTGTAAGCAAGTCATCTCTTCTTACCCTTACCGTCCAAGATGAATTAAACTGGGCAATGATATCACCTTCCAATTCAAATGTTGCATAAGCAGCATCATCTGCTGTACATTTGTAAGGTTTTCCTTGCTCATCAACACGTTCCTTGATGTGCGTAGCTCCCATACAAGATACCGCCTTTACTTTACCAAAGATATTGTCCAATACATATCTCCAATGGCACAACATATCTACGATGATTCCTCCGTCATCTTCTTTTCGATAATTCCAGGAAGGTCTTTGTGCAGGAATGGTCTGTCCTTCAAACACCCAGTATCCAAACTCACCTCTTACAGAAAGAATCTCGCCAAAAAATCCATTTTCAATAAGTCTTTGAAGCTTTCTTAAACCGGGAAGCCATAACTTATCCTGAACTACCCCATTTTTTACACCAGCTTCTTTACAGATTTTATGCAATTCCAAAGCTGTCTCCGTATCTACAGCTACCGGTTTTTCACAATAAATATGTTTACCTGCTTTTACCGCTTGCTTTACAGCATCAGCTCTTCTGCCTGTGGTTTGGGCATCAAAGTAAACACTGTATTGGTCGTCATTCATGACACTGTCCAAATCCGTAGTGTATTTGGCCACTCCTGATCGCTTACTTAAAGCTTTTAATTTGTCTTCATTTCTACCTACCAAAACCGGGTCAGGCATAATGGTATCCCCATTGTCTAACTTCACCCCGCCTTGTTTGATAATTTCTGCGATACTACGCATCAAATGTTGGTTGGTGCCCATCCTTCCGGTGACACCGTTCATGATAATTCCTACCTTGTGTTCCATTTCTATATTTTTTTAACTCTTATAATAACTTTCAACAATCTTGTCTAAGAACTCTTTTTGGTCTCCTGCCCAGTGCCTGTCAGAAAAAATTTCTACTTCATTGAAGCCGGAAAATCCTGCTTCCTCGGCCCATCCTCTGATGGTTGGAATGTCTATACAACCTTCTCCCATTAAACCTCTGTCATTCAAGAAATCAACAGTTGGGCTCATCCAGTCACATATATGAAAGGCATAAAGATTGTCGTTTCGACCACATCTTAAAAGTTCTTCTCTTAAATCAGGATCCCACCACAGGTGGTAAACATCAGCGGCTACACCAACATGATCTGAACCTATGGCTTCTGCCATATCATTGGCCTGTCCCATGGTGTTCACTGCAGATCTGGTATCTGCATACATGGGATGCAAAGGCTCTATGGCCAACTTCACTCCATGCTCTATTGCAAAAGGCAATACCTTTTCAATCCCTTCTTGGATTTGTTCACGAGACCTTACTAAAGATTGACCTGGATCAGCACCACATACCAATACAATCATTGGAGCACCCAATGCAGCAGCCTCTTGAATGGCCTTATAATTGTCTTGAATGGCCTGCTCTCGGGTCTTTGAAGACACCGACGGGAAAAACCCTCCCCTCACCAAAGATACAATTTCCAAACCATGGCTTCTCAACCTTTCTCCGGAAGCAGCTATATCTCGTCCTCCAAGATATTGGCGCCACACGGAAATTCCTTTGACTCCTACTCTTTCATAGTTTTCAGCAGCTTCTTCCAAACTCCAAGGCTTTGTAGTAATGGTGTGAATACAAAGCTTACTTAAATCTTTTATAGGTTTCGGACTCATGACAGACAATTAAAGAAAGTGTAGTAAGTATCTTTATCTATGATGCGTTGTACATACAAAGCCAACTCTCTTGCATGATAATCTCCCCACATGCTGGATTCATTACAGGCAATTTTTTGACCTGCAGGCACATTGTCCCATCCGTTTGGTTCGTGATAAATGGAGTGCAAAATCAATCCTTGGTGATTTTTATCTGTGCTTAGGTAGGGCTCGTCCAACAAAGTTTTGAGAACGGTAAGCCCTGCTTGCCAGTATGTATTTCCTTTTTTCTCATCCCCGTTTTTCTTTAGGTAATGACCTAGTCTCAATAATCCTTGAGCACCGATGGCAGCTGCAGAACTGTCTACCGGTTCAAAGTCATTGTAAGGGTCCGCAGGACGAGAAAGATAATCTCCAAGTTTATGAAGATTAGGTGCTCCTGTATCCCAATAAGGGATGCCGTCCGTAGGTGTATGCTCAATATAAAAATCGCAAGATGCTGTAGCTGCCTTTAGCAAAAACGCTTTGATCTCTGCAGGGTCTCCATAGGCTTTTAACGAATTTTCCGATAAAGTTTCTATGTATTCTAGCTCCTCAGCAAAACCACACATGGCCCAGGCCAATCCACGTGTCCATGTCGAAAACCCAGTATATCCTTGCTGAGAATTAGGGCAACGAAAATTGCCGTCATTGGTATTAAAGACACTTTCGTGTGCCGTCCTACCCCAGAGATCATACCTGTCTCTACCTTCACCATAATAGACAGAATAATCGGCAGTTGCTTTGGCATGTTGTAATCCCCTAACAAGAAGATTGACTTTCTTGTCATTCTCTTCTTGGAGCACATGTCCCAAGCTATGGCTAAGCATTAAAATCCTTACGGTTCTAATGGTATCCACAAAGAGGGAATGGGGACCATTGAAGGAATACATGAATCCACCATCTTTGATGGGAGACCATCGGCTGGCTTGCACAGCTCCTGAAATCTTCAAGGCCAGTTCGTAATAATTTTTTTCCCATTCAACATATGGAATTTTTTCCTCCACCATTAGTCTCAACAAATTACCATAGGTGCTGACATTGTTGAAACCATGGTCATGTACTCCAGTGTGGCTGATGTGAGGGGCCATGTATTGATGTGTCTTTAGCTTTCCTTTTTCGAGATAACTCTTTTCACCTGTGGCATCAAACTGCAAGATGGAAGAGCCAAACTGAAAGCCTTGTGTCCATTCGGTCCATCCTCTGGTTGCATATTTTCCGTCTACAGTAAAAACCGGGGAACCTTGATTTTGGGGATATTCCTTTTCAATTGCGGAGATTTTCTCAGCAGAGAGTTGCCAAAATTTATCCAGAGCAGATTTTAAATCTTTGGCTTGGATTTCAGAATCAATTGCAATCATAAATTTAATGGGTTTAAGTTTATTTTGGAATTGAGATTTGTACCTTTAAAATTCAGTATTATAATCTGATTTCTAAAACGTCAAATCATGCACTTTTTGTTTAAGATGATAAAGATATCTTAAAATTTATCAAGTATAAAGGCATTATTCACTCTATTGCTGGTACTTTTCGTTTTCTACCCACCTAAACTCTGATGGGGAAACCCCTGTTTTCTTTTTAAAAATTCTGCTAAAATAGGATGGATCAGGGTAATTCAGTTCATAAGCAATTTCCTTATTCGAAAGGTCCGTATAGATAAGATACCGTTTGGCTTGAAGCATTAGACGCTCCAAAATCACCTCTCCGGCAGTCATACCGGTTATTTTTTTCACATGTTTGTTTAAAACACTAGGCGAAAGCTTCATTCGATCTGCAAAATCCTGAACCTGATGTACTTGCTTAAAATTATGTTCAACGAGGGCATTGAATTGTTGAACCAAAACAAAATCCGGATCCAATGTATTATTTTTGTCAGCAAAATACCTAAGGTAATATTGCTTGCATTTGATCAGAAAAATTTGAAGGTAATTATTTAGAATGGCCGTGGTAAAGCTGTTCCATTTTTTGTATTCTTTTCCAATCGCCTCAATCAAATCTAAAAGTTCCTTAAAATCCTCTTCATTTAAGTTAAGAATTGGGACCAAAGTAGGGTTATTGAAATAAGGAAGTTGAAAAAGAAATTCTTCATTTTTCGTATCTAAGGCATAAAATTCTCTAGAAAAAACCATAAGGTAACCATGGTAATCATTTTCTCTACTTATTTTATGTACTTGTCCGGGGGTTAGAAAATGTACACTTCGCGAATGGATGCTATGGCTATTGAAATCAATCTCATGCTTCCCTGCTCCGTTTACAAAAACACATATCTCATAGTATTTATGTCGATGAGGTCTATCAGTCTCATGAGGGTAGGTACTATTTTGAATGGTTTTTCCTTGAACTTCATAAATTTGGAACGCCCTTTTGTTGGTGATTTTGGGCATCTCATACGTCTTGATAGGCTCCTGCATGTCAATCGTTGCGTTAAAACTCTAAGGTAATCAAAAAAATAAAATGTATTTTTCAAAAATCGTTAATAAGCGAGCTTAAAACAATACAATTTTTATCAATACAATAACCATGAAACCTTAAAATTAAATATAATGTATTAATTAAGTATTTTCATTATCATATTTTTAACTTTAATAGGTTTGTTTTACCTTTGAAATATCAGACAGAGACAAAAGGTCTTTGGGTAGTAAAGGGAAGCTTTATTACTGATATATACTGTAGGATGATGAAACTGGCAGACATGCCCTCCTGTCTCGAGGGTGGAGACCACAGGATAAAGAAAATAGCGAGCTCGTATTTTTCCTAACTGCTCCGTGGAGGTTCGACTCCTTCTCCTACAGCAGGTTATTTTGGGTTTATTGTTAATTGACTAAAGCTATGAGACATTGTTTCATAGCTTTTTTTGTTTGCTAGCCCATATTAAACAGTCAAAAGGGGTAATAAAATAGGTAATAAGGAAAAATAAAATAGCCATAAAAATAAAAAAGCAGGGGAATATCCCCTGCTTTTTATTTTGAAAACTAAACCAACTATTATTTAACTACCATAATACAAACAAAATTAACAATACCTGATTAAAAACCAAATTAACCTGATAAAAAATGGTTGATAATCTATTTTTTGTTACCCACTTTATACAATATACCCAATGCTAAGCCCTGGCTATATTGAACCCCCGGATCCTGATCTATATCATATAAAGATATCCCTGTAAGGGTAACATTGATAATACTTGAAATTTTTGCCGTAAGTGTTACATCCAATCTATGATCTATATTTTTCAATGATAAGGTCTCATAGTTGGCAAACATGGTGTATCTAGATTTTAGGTTAAGGTTTTCTGAAAGATTTTTGTCAAGACTGGCGAATACCTGCATGGCCAACCACTCTACCCTTACCGTTTCACCTGCGGGCACCCCATAGTTTGCCGGTACATTTGCAATAATTTGATCGTCTGTTACGAATGTAAACCTGGGGGAAAATGGACCTATCCTTAAGAAAAACTCTTTATTTGGTTTGAACTCAAAACCTAAGGATGATGTCAAATAGCCAGGAGCCATAAATTTAGAGATCAAAGACTTTGTGCCATCTTCATTGTATTTGTAACCTTCTGCAAATTGTGAAAGGTAATTTACGGAGAAGTAACTTGACCACTTTTTGCTCATCTGGTAGCCTAATTTTGAATCTAAAAATATTCTGTCATTGGACTTTCTAGTTCCTTCCCCTTCATTTCTTACTATTCCGAATAATAGCTCCAATTCATTGTCCCAGGATATTTTATCTTTTTGGTAAAGGGCTTTTCCTGCAATGATACTACCAAATGCCACAGAATTAACCCCGCCGGCTTTCCAATTATTACTAAATCCGGCTTGATTGAAATTCAATCCAGCACTGAATTCGGATTGCCAATAGGATGTATCTGTTGGAATTGGTTCCGGAACGTTGGTACCACCTTGCGCCATAGTTAAACTTACTGCTAAAACAAAAACCAGTAATGTTAGTATAAAATTTTTCATGCTTTGCTTCATTAATTTTCAATATTTGCGTATTCTAAATATAACTGCTCATAAACTTATACCTAAATACCTTTACTTAAATTTATCGGTTATAAGTCTAATTTGATTGCTAAATCTAAACAAAGCGCAAATTTATGGAAAATCAAACAGAAGAGACACTGATTGTTAGAGATTTTTTAGCTCGCCAGAGGACAAAGCTTGCAAACGACCGCACCCTATTGGCCTATATTAGAACTAGTTTATACTTTATTGTAAGTGGTACGGCATTAATTAAAGTTAATGACCTTGCGAACGTTAGGAGCCTCGGATATTTATCTTTCCTGATCAGCGTAATTTTATTAATCACCGGATTTATCAACTATTTCAAATTAAAAAACAAACTATCCAAAGGTAAATACCAAAAAATGTAAATTGACTTAGATTGCAAAATACCAAAAAAATTGGTAGACTATTTGCAACTTAACCTATAACACCAACGCTATTTAAGATGAAATTTTTAGGAATAATTTTAATCATTGCAGGAACAGTCATGCTTTTAATTACAGGCATTTCCTTTACAACCGAAGAAACTATAATTGATGCCGGACCATTAAAAATTAGTACAGACAAAGAAAACAACCTCGAATGGCCTCCTTACGCCGGAGGCATAGCTATCGTGGCAGGTTTTATTTTAATGGCAGCGGGAAAAAAGAAATGAGCAAAAAAAGGGGGAATTGACACTCCTTCATTACACCTATAAATAGACAAGCAGGGTTTAGATCAAAAAAAGCTACAACCAAATAGTCGTAGCTTTTTTAAATGCTATTTTTTAAATATTTCAATCTATTAATTTGACATCCTCTATCATCGCAGGTTCTAACTCAAAAAACCTTTGGTGAATATTGAAAATCTCTTCTCCGTCTTTTGGTTCTTTACTTATGTATTTCCCATCCTCTTGCATTACATAGGCATTTACATTGTCCAAGAGATTGTACCTGAGGATATTCATAAGTTGTTTTTGAAGAAACTCATTTTCAACTTTAAATAAAGACTCCAGACGTTTGTCAAAGCTTCTTACCATTGCGTCAGCACTTCCAACATAAATTCTGGGATCACCATTGTTATGAAAATGATAAATTCTTGAGTGTTCAAGGAAATCTCCCACAATTGAGATCACTTCAATGTTTTCACTCAAGCCTTTTCGCCCCGGCCTTAAACAACATATACCGCGCACAATCAACTTAACCGGTACGCCAGCTTGCGAAGCTCCATAAAGTGCATGAATAAATTCAGAATCTTCTAACGAATTGATTTTAATAAAAATGCCGGAAGGCAAGCCTTTTCTAGCATTTTCAGATTCAATTTCTATAAATTCTATCAAATTGTTTCTCATATCTCTTGGGGAGGTTATAAGATTTTGATAGCTAGTAGGTGCAGAATGACCTGTAATTACATTAAAGAATTCCGACACATCATTGGCTAAGGTTTCATTGGTAGTTAATAGACCGATATCCGTATATATCCTACTGGTTTCTTCATTGTAATTTCCGGAACCCAAGTGCACATAACGTGTAACTCTGTTTTCTTCTTTCTTAACGATTAAAAGTAATTTAGTATGGGTTTTAAAATTACTTACGCCATAGATTACAAAACACCCAGCCTTTTGCATTTTTTTGGCTTCTCTGATATTGTTTTCCTCGTCAAATCGAGCCTTCACCTCAAACAACACAGAAACGTGTTTCCCATTCTCCACCGCTTTAAGCAAAGCTCCTACAATTCGAGAATTTTTAGCCAACCTGTAAATGGTCATTTTGATGGCCATCACATGTGGATCATCTGCCGCTTTATCTAAAAGCTCCAAAATAGGCTCCATATCATTATAAGGGTGGTGAAGTAGAACATCCTTGTGTTTCAACACCTCAAATATATCTTCAGAGGCTGCCTCAGGATAAGACAATGGCGGTATGGGAGTAGGAGCAGCTGGCATTTTATCTTTAAACCTTTTGTTGCCTATTACCTGCCAAAGTCCGGTAAAGTCCATCAGACTTTTCCGCTCTATTTTAAAGATACTGTCATCATGTAAGGTCCACCGTTGTTTGAGCAAATTAACCATCCACTTGCTGTACCCTTCTTCAATTTCTATTCTAACAACCCTGCCTGTTTTTCTTTCATTCAATTTGCGTTTGACTTCTTCCAGAAAGTTGGTATCCATGTCTTCACTTTCCTCCAAGGTAAAATCACCATTTCGAGTAATCCTGAAAAGGTTAATGGATTCTATGTTTACATTTCTAAACAAGGACACAATATGCTCCCTGATCATTTCTTCTATGGGAACATAGATGGTCATATCTTCTCTCTCAAGTTCAAAAAACCTTGGGATATTGGAAGGAATTTGTACAAAAGAAAGCTTTTTATTATCCTTTTTCTCCCCGGGGCCTATGGTTACCACTCCAAATATTAACAATTTGTTCATTAAAATTGGAAAAGTATGGTAACCATCAAAAACCATAGGCGTCAACATGGGGTAAACGGCTTTATAGAAATAGTCTTCGACCGTTTTTTGCTCTTCCGGCAAAAGGTTACGTACATTGCTCAGTTGAAAACCTGATTCTTTGGTAATGGCAAGCAAATCATCAACAAATTGCTTCTGAAGCTTTTTATGAAAAACCTGAGATTCAATCATTAACTTTTTCTTAAAGCTATCCTCTCTAAGACCTGAATAATCTATTCTAACCTTATCATAATCAAGGTAATTGTACAATGAGCCAACCCTAATCATAAAAAATTCATCAAGATTAGAAGCGGCTATGGCAAGAAATTTAAATTTCTCGAAAATATTCCTTTTTTCCTTTTTAATCTGGTCAAAAACCCGATCATTAAATTTTAGCCAACTAAGATCCCTACTGATTAATTTGCTATTATTGATGGTTTCTTCAATTTTATCAAGCTGGATCAATTTCATGTTTTTTCTATTATATATGGTAAAAGTAGACCAATGATACTAAATTATTTATAGAATAAAAAAAGGGCGAAATGCCCTTTTTTATTCTTTTATGAACACTTCAACCATTTATCAGGTGTCAATTTTTGCATATTTAGCATTCTTTTCAATAAATTCTCTTCGAGGAGCCACCTCATCACCCATAAGCATGCTGAACAAATGGTCAGCTTCTGCAGCGGATTCTATGGTTACTTTTTTCAAAGTCCTCGTTTCAGGATCCATAGTGGTGGTCCATAGTTGCTCGGGGTTCATTTCTCCAAGACCTTTATACCTTTGAATATTGACACTGTCTTCTTTTCCATCAGGTGCCAATTCCTTAACAACCCTTTGCCTATCTTCTTCTGTCCAACAATACCTTTCTTCTTTGCCTCTTTTCAACAAATAGAATGGTGGAAGAGCAATGTAAACATAACCACTTTCAATCAAATTACGCATGTACCTGAAAAACAAGGTAAGAATAAGCGTCCTGATATGGGAGCCATCAATATCCGCATCTGTCATAATTATAATTTTGTGATAGCGAAGTTTGGACAAGTCCAATTCCTTTTCATCATTTGCGGTACCGAATTTAACACCTAAAGCTGTTAAAATATTTTTTATTTCTTCATTGTCGTAGATTTTATGCTCTTGAGCTTTTTCTACGTTTAAGATTTTACCCTTTAAAGGCAATATGGCTTGGAAATCTCTATCTCTTCCTTGCTTGGCAGAACCTCCTGCAGAGTCCCCTTCCACTAAATACAATTCACAAATGGATGGGTCAGAATTAGCGCAATCCGCCAACTTGCCGGGCAAACCACCTCCACCTAAAACATTTTTACGCTGCACCATCTCACGGGCCTTTTTAGCCGCATGCCTGGCTTGTGCAGCCAACACTACCTTGCCAATGATTATTTTCGCCTCTTTCGGGTGTTCCAATAACCAAAATTGTAAGGTCTCCGAAACAGAGGCATCTACAGCACCTGTCACATCGGAGTTACCCAATTTGGTTTTCGTTTGTCCTTCAAATTGAGGCTCGGCAACTTTAACAGAAATAACAGCGGTAAGCCCTTCTCTGAAATCATCACCGGAAATGTCAATCTTCACCTTATCAAGCATCCCGGACTTGTCAGCATAACTTTTAAGGGTTCTGGTAAGCGCCCTTCTAAAGCCAGAAACGTGAGTCCCGCCCTCATAGGTGTTAATGGTATTTACATAGGATACTACATTTTCTGTGTATGAATTATTATAGCCCATGGCCACTTGTACCGGCACACCATTTTTTTCTGATTCTATATAAATCGGGGTTTCAATAATTTTTTGCTTGTTTTCATCCAAGTATTCAACAAACTCTATTAGACCACCTTCTGAATAAAAATCATCTGTTCTGACATTGCCTTCTTCATCTTTTTCTCGAAGGTCTTTTAGCGTAATCTTGATGCCTGCATTCAAAAAGGCCATCTCACGTAACCGATTTGCTATTGTTTCATATTTGTAGTCTAAAATTTGAAAGATTTCATGGTCAGGCTTAAAATGCACATGAGTTCCTCTGCTTTCAGTCTCTCCAATTTCCCTTACTTCATATTGAGGAACACCTCTTACATATTCTTGTTCGTGAATTTTCCCTCCTCTATGAACGGTCACTTTCATGGAAGATGACAAAGCGTTCACACAAGACACCCCTACTCCATGAAGACCACCCGAAACTTTATAGGTATCTTTATCAAACTTTCCTCCGGCATGTAGCACGGTCATTACTACCTCTAAGGCCGATCTATTCTCCTTCTCATGAAAATCGGTAGGAACCCCTCTACCATTATCCTGTACCGATACAGAATTATCTTCATGAACGGTTACGGAAATGGTATCGCAATGGCCGGCAAGTGCTTCATCTATGGAATTATCAACAACTTCCCATATTAAATGATGAAGTCCTTTAATCCCAATATCACCAATATACATGGCGGGTCTTTTTCTAACCGCTTCTAACCCTTCCAACACCTGAATATTCTGGGCTGAATAATCGCTTTTATTCGACGACGCTTTTTCCTTACTCATAGTTAGATTTTATGGCCTAAGAAGTGCCATTTCAAATTCAAATATTTACAACTAAACTAAAGACAAAAATACACAAAAAAAACGAGACTTTAACCCTTTTTTCGGCTATTGTTATTATATTAAAAAGCAATGGATACTTAACCTACATGTAACTGTAAATCAAACATCAACAATCATTCTACACAAGGATTTTAATATTTCAATCCGAGGATTAACACCTTATTTTCCCTAATAATATAAATTAAAATTCCATTTTCACAGTTTAGCATCCATTAAATTCTAATCATCTAAACAGGTTTTTTTTTACGAACGAGAAATAAAAACCAATCAGATCTCAAGCCAATACCGGCTTGAAAGCAATGGCATACTTGCTTATTTAAATATCTGGAAAAGAATCATCTCAAATAAATCCTCCTAAAAAAATAATTGGTGTAGACTTTAATACTGTCCGGTACTTAAAAGTACAAGGGTACAGGCCGAGGTGACTTCAATCCCATTGTTTTTTGCCAAATTCATTAATTCTTGATTTTCTGTCCCCGGATTAAAGATTATTCTTTGGGGTTTCAAAGATAAAATATACCCATACCACTCCTCTTGATGCTGAGGACCTATATAAAGGGTAACCGTATGAATACCTGACAATGAAGGTTTTTTCCTCAAATTTTGAATGGGCTCTCCAAAAACCTCTCCGGTTTTGATACCTACAGGTACAAATGAAATATCCCGTTCATGTAACATTTTAGCAGCAGTAAAGGCATATCTAGAGGGGTTTGGACTAGCCCCTAAAACCACAGTTTTTTTATTATTTGCCATCATTTAATTTCCTTAAAATTACAATTGTAACTTTTTCCTTTTACCCATATTTTTCAATTAATTTCTCTGCACATCGCTCTCCATCCATGGCTGCAGACACAATTCCTCCCGCATATCCGGCACCTTCTCCACAAGGGTAAAGCCTGTTGATTTGAAGATGTTCGAAGCTTTCTTTGCCCCTTGGGATTCTTACAGGTGAAGATGTACGGCTTTCTACACCTACAATCTGGGCTTCGTTGGTGTAATAGCCCCTCATTTTTTTATCCATCATCGGCAATGCCATGGCCAGCCTTTTTGCGATAAAACCCGGCAAAAACTCGTGCATATTGACACTATTAAGTCCCGGCTGATACGAAGTATTTGGCAGGTCCTTACTTTGCCTGTTTTTCACAAAGTCCACCACCCTTTGAGCAGGAGCAACCTGAGACCTTCCTCCGGCTTCCCAAGCAGCACGTTCCACTTCCTGCTGGAAAACCAATGCTGCAAGTGGGCCATAATGGGTGTATTTGTCCAGATCTTCTAACTCTACAGCCACAACCATACCAGAATTGGCAAATTTACCATCTCTTCTGCTTGGGCTCATCCCATTGACCACCACTTCCCCGGGAGAAGAAGCCGAGGGCACAATAAACCCACCTGGACACATGCAAAACGAAAATACACCTCGCTGTTTTCCGTCCAACACGGTTTGTTGTACAAGGCTATAGGAAGAGGCCGGCAAATAAGGACCTCTATCCGATTGACAATGGTATTGAATTTTATCGATTAATTTTTGCTCATGTTCTATGCGAACACCTAAAGCAAATGGCTTTGCTTCAATTAAAACCTTTTGCTTGTGTAGCAAATGAAAAATATCTCTGGCAGAGTGTCCTGTAGCTAAAATTACTCCCAAGCCCATCATTCGCTCCCCTTCGCTTGTCACTACCCCTTTAATGGAACCTTTTTCTAAAATGAATTCGGTAACTTTTGTTTCAAATCGTACTTCTCCTCCTGCTTCCAGGATGCTTTCTCTGAGTTCAGCAATCAACACAGGTAATTTATTGGTGCCTATATGGGGGTGGGCATCTACTAAAATATCCTCCTTGGCTCCATGGGCTACCAATATCTCCATTATCCTGCGCAAATCCCCTCTCTTTTTTGAACGGGTATAAAGTTTCCCGTCCGAATAGGTTCCTGCACCACCTTCTCCAAAACAATAATTAGAATCAGGATTAACAATATGTTCTTTATTCAATGCTGCCAAATCTCTACGACGCGAACGAACATCCTTTCCCCTCTCCAAAACAATCGGTTTTTTCCCTAGCTCAATGGCTCTTAACGCAGCAAAAAGTCCTGCCGGACCAGCGCCAACAATTACTATAGGGTCACAATTTGACACATTGGGATAGTCCTTACCTCTGCTTATAATTGGCTCAGGTGTTTGCCCGCTGAAAACTTCTACAGTAACATTTATTTTTACCTTTCTACTCCTGGCATCAATAGACCTCTTAGTTGCCCTAATAATAAGGTCTTTGTGGTGGGAAAGCCCTGATTTTTCCGCTACAATTTTATTGAATAAAGCTTCATCATAGGCTTCTTCGGGACTTAAAGCCAGCTGCAATAGTTTTTTCATATTTTATTTTTCCACCCCATCTAGCAATTCCGAGTCCACCCATCGTTTTCCCCATTCTTTAATCTCTAACTCTGTCCACAATTCCGGATAAAAAATTACTTTCTGAAACCTGGGAGGTAAAAACTTTTGCCAATTGGTACCGCCGGTGGCAGCTATGTCCATAGGATTTTTGTGCAGGTATTTTACCGCTGATTTATAGTGCGCAAGCGGCCAAAAAACATTGGCTTTCTCATCCAGCTCTTTCATCAAACTGGTCAATTCATCATCTTTCTCATCCAGATAAACGTACTTTTTCCACAAGTTATTTTTCCTGAATTTTGATATCAACTCCTTTAATTCTGTCCCATATTTTTCTTCAAAAGACTTTAATGTCAAGGTTTTCTCTCCGGTAGCCAATTCTTTGGCCCCATATTGCCAATATAGAATATCGAATAAGCTATCTATACTGGTAAGATTAATATCTTTATAGTCTTCTCTTTGCTCCAGATATACCAGGTTTTGTATGTCTGTGCACATGATTTCTATCATTCTATATTGGGCACTCTGAAAGCCGCTTGCGGGAAGCAAAGACATCCTAAACTTCATAAATTGCTCTCTTTCCATTCCCTTCCACATGACAGCAAAGGAAGAAATCAATAAATCAAAATACATGATGACTCTTTTTAGCCGATCTTTAAAAAATTTAAGGGTAATATTTTCAACCGCAGCCATTTGTTCCAGCTCCCACAAAATTAAGTTGAAGTATAGCTCGGTAATCTGATGGTAAATGATAAAGATTTTCTCGTCTTTAAAAGAAGTTCTAGGCTGTTGTAGCGTGAGGAGGGTGTCCAAATTTATATAATCCCAATAATTAAGGTAATCTGCATGCAGAAGCCCCTCAAGGTAAGAAGATAAATCCTGTCCTGAGGCCCTGAATTTTTCTTCCAGAAGTTTTATTTTATCTACTATTTCTTTTTCGGGATATTTATTTTCCATGCAGGTTGCCGCAGCATTATTTCATTAAAACACGCTTTACAGATTTATTCTCGGAGAAAACCGAGCATTAATCCTTTTCAAATGGCAAATTAACAAGATTTTGCGTAATCAACTCTTGTATTCACCAAAAATAGCCCAACACTGACTTACATCATTCAATTGAAACAATCATCTTATCCTACTTTTTATCACCACTGTTTTGGTGGGCGTCAATGGATCATTGCTAAAGAAAGTAATGGTTTTATGGTCGATACCCTTTCGCCCTTTCGGGTCAAAGGAAAACACAAGGTCCACTTTTTCCCCTGCTTTTAAATCTTTCGCACTCAGCTCATAGGTCAAACATCCACAATTGGTTACAATTTTTCGTATGTTCAGTGTTTTAGGTCCAGTATTCTCAAGCGTTAAAATCCTTGAAACCACATTTTCAGCACTTATTTTACCCAAGTCAATTTCCATTTCATCAATGGAAAGTTTGGGAACTTCATCCACTTGACTTAGTGGTAGCGGAGGAAAGTACTCATGAATGGTAGCCATTAAATGAAGGGGGACATTGAATCGGTCTACTGATAAAAATGACAGTAAAACAGAATCACGAAGAAAACCTAAATCCTCTCTGGAAGCAGGGTCGTATTCAATTTCTAAAACTCCCCTACTATTCCTTTGGACCAAGGCAGGCTCCATTTTTACCTTGATAAAAGGGGGAATACTATCCTGTTTTAAATTGAGCTGGATGGGAAAATCATTGAAATTATAAAAATCAAGAAATTTAATCTTGGGTTTGTTGGTATAAAGGGTGCCGAAATTATTTTGGCTGAAAACAAAACCCAAGCCATTGTGCTTTACTTTATAATGATCTTCAGGGTTTTCCGGATAATGAATATTAACCCCTTCCAAAAACAATGAATCTCCTGAAGGTTTAACATTGGTTTTCACCAGGATCATTTTGGAGAAAGTCCCCCCTCTGGTTTCCGGGTCGAAGGTAACCTGAAGGTGTCCAACTTTATTGGGTGCCAAAGTATCTGCTGAATAGGCTACCACGGCACACCCACAGTCTGTGATCACTTCTTTTATATAGGCATTGGAGTCTGTTTGGTTTAAATAATAGTAATCTGCCACCTTTACTTCATTTTCCGGCAAGACGCCTCCAATATTGATCAAATTATTTTCCCAAATCAGACCCTCTTGTCCAACTTCCTGACTATGAACACCTAGGATATTGGAAAGCATTATCACACCAACATTTAATAAAAACACTATGTACTTCATATTGGCAAATAACGTTAAAATAACCGCAAATTATTGTTTAAATTCCTTAAATTTGTGTCAAAAAGATAATAATGGCAAGAGTACTCACAGGTATACAAAGTTCAGGAAAACCGCATTTAGGGAATATTTTGGGTGCAATAAAACCAGCCATAACCTTGACAAAAAATGAGGCCAATGAATCATTTATCTTCATTGCAGATTTTCACTCCCTTACCACGATCAAGGATGCAGCGACAAGAATAGACAATGTCAATGCTGTAGCTGCAGCTTGGATGGCTTTCGGATTGGATATCAACAAATCTGTATTTTACCGACAGTCAAGGGTTCCTCAAGTAACTGAACTCACTTGGTACCTGAGTTGCTTCACACCTTATCCCATGCTAGCCAATGCCCATAGCTTTAAGGACAAATCAGATCGTTTATCAGATGTAAATGCCGGATTGTTTACCTACCCTGTACTGATGGCAGCAGATATTCTGCTATATGGTGCTGATTTGGTGCCTGTAGGTAAAGATCAATTGCAACATTTAGAAATTTCCAGAGACATTGCCAGTGCCTTTAACCACCGTTTAGGAGATGAAGTATTAAAAATACCGGAACCACGAATCAGTAATGAAGTGATGATTATCCCGGGTACAGATGGGCAAAAAATGAGTAAATCTTATAACAATTACATCGATATTTTCCTCCCCGAAAAGCAACTAAAGAAAAATGTCAATACCATTGTAACCGATAGCACTCCTCTGGAAGAACCAAAAGACCCTGATGTATGTAATGTTTACAAACTGTACAAGCTAATCGCTAGCGAGGAACAAACTTTGGCTTTGCGTGAAAAGTATTTGGGAGGAAATTTTGGTTATGGACATGCTAAAAAAGAATTACTGGGTTTAATTCTAGATAGCTATAAAAATGAGCGAGAGCAATTCAACTATTATATGAACAACCTTCCGGAATTGGAAGCAAAACTTGAAGCCGGGGAAGAAAAAGCCCGAGAAGAAGCCGGTGAAGTTTTATCTGTGGTTAGAAAAAAACTTGGCTTTGGATAAAGGCTGTATCTCAAGTTTTGATTAAGACTTGATATATTATTTCTAACAAGGAAAGGATAAAAAAAACAGGTGCAAAAACACCTGTTTTTTTTATTTTATAATTTTTAGTTCTTTTAAAATTCATCAAAAAACTGGCAATCAGTCAAAACTTAATTATTGATTAAACTCGGATTATTTAATAGATTAGTAACGAACTGATAGACAATAATATTGATTGAATATTTCTTCTATTTATCTGGATCTCCAAAGGTCTTTTAATGATCTCCCATTGATTACCATGACAAAACGTGTAGGGTTTGGCACCAATACTATCCTCACATCTTGCCCATCAAATTGTTCTGACTCAATTGGGACACCTTCCCTACCTTGAACATCATAGGTAATGACGCCTCTTGCATCCGGCAACATTGGGATGTATTTGTTTGCCAAATAAGCAGAAGGAAGAAGTACTTCATTGTCGGACACCAATTTGGCATAAATGTCTTCTAATTTACTTTCCAGTTCATCTCCAAACTCCTCATTCAAATCATCTTCAAGGTCATGCATTTCCTCCTCGATGTCATCATATTCCGGGTCTGCATAAGTTATTTCACTCAACTTAATTCGCAATTTAACGATCTTGGTGAGTTCCACATCTAATTTCTCAAAATCCATATAAGCTATTACTATTATATTTTTTAAATAGATGAAGGTAAATAATATGAAACCATATTCCAACTTAGAATTATTAAAAGTATGGCAGCCAACTTATTATTTTATCCTAGGGAAAAATCTAAAGACTCATTAAGGCTTAATCCATATAAATGCTTATATTTTGGCTATAATTCTCAAACCATAGTAATTTTTTTTAAAAAATATGACTGACACAATCATAATCGAAAAAGCACAAGCTTGGCTTAATAGTAACATCGACGAAAAAAGTAAAGCAGAGATACATGCTTTATTAAATGCTCAAGATCAAACGGAACTAATAGATTCCTTTTATAAAGATCTAGAGTTTGGCACAGGAGGTTTAAGAGGATTAATGGGGGTGGGTTCCAACCGAATGAATGTTTACACCATTGGTATGGCTACACAAGGTCTGGCAAATTACCTTAAAGCTTCTTTTCCAGAAGAGGAAATAAGCCTTGCTATTACCCATGATTCCAGGATCAACAACACGCTTTTTGCAGAAACTACGGCCAATGTTTTAACCGCCAATGGCATTAAGGTAAAATATTTTAGAGACATGCGCCCTACACCTATGCTCTCTTTCGCCATCAGGCACTATGGTTGTCAGAGTGGGGTGATGGTCACAGCTTCCCATAACCCTAAAGAGTACAATGGCTATAAAGTATATTGGGACGATGGAGGCCAAGTGGTGGCACCTCATGACAAAAACATCATTACCGAGGTATTGAAAATCAAATCTATCGATGATGTAAATTGGGCCAAAGACGACAGTTTAATAGAGTATATTGAAGAGGATTTCGATGCCATATACCTTGATGAAGTCAAAAAATTAAGCATGTCACCGCTGACGAATTTAGCGGAAAAAGACATGACCATTGTTTTTTCACCAATCCATGGGGCCTCCGGAAAAATGGTTCCTGACGCCCTAAAGGTTTTCGGTTTTGAGAATGTTCATGTAGTCAAAGAACAAATCGAACCGGACGGTAATTTCCCCACGGTTAAATACCCTAACCCGGAAGAAACAGAAGCTCTGGATCTATCTATTAAGCTTGCCAAAGAAATAAATGCAGAACTAGTCTTGGCATGTGATCCGGATGGAGACAGGTATGCCGCGGTTGTTAAGAATGAAAACAATGACTATGAATTACTAAACGGTAACCAAACAGGTGCGCTGATCATCTATTATCTGCTCAATATGTACAGAGAGCAGGGAAGACTTACCGGAAACCAATTTACTGTAAGCACGATAGTGACTACAGGTTTACTGGGAGAAATCAGTAAAGGGTTTAATGTAGAATATTTCGATGTCCTAACAGGTTTTAAAAACATTGCAGCAGTAATATTAGCTAATGAAGGCAAAAAAGAATTTATTGCCGGTGGAGAAGAGAGTTATGGGTTCCTGGTAGGTGATTTTGTTAGAGATAAGGATGGAGTTTCAGCCTGTGCAGTAGTGGCTGAAATCATGGCTTATTACAAACAAAAAGGCCTAAATATTATAGACGTCTTGGCTGAAATTTACATGAAATACGGGTTTTACAAAGAGGCCCTCATTTCAATCACTAAAAAAGGAAAAGACGGCGCCGAGCAAATTCAAGAATTGATGAAGGGTTTTAGAACCAACAAGCCTACCTCAATCAACGGAATTGCCGTTAGCAAGATTGTGGATGTACAAGAAAGCGTCATATATGACATGAAATCCGGTACAGAGGAAAAATTGGATCTGGATAAATCCAATGTCATACAGTTTTATCTTGAAGATGGTAGCAAAATTTCTGCAAGACCATCAGGGACAGAACCTAAAATCAAATACTACATCTCTGTCAATGAAAATTTACCTAACAGAGAGGCGTACAGGGCCACAGAGGCTTCCCTAGAAGCAAAAATCAGTGCTTTGAAATCATTCTTTGAATAAATTACAAGATAATGCCGGTGGTTGAGCCGGCATTATTTTTTTCGCCTTTCAATTCCCTTGTTTCTTTTTGGCGTAAACCCCGAATAGGTAAGAGAAAATAACCGTTCCTCCTGCGATTGTAGGAATATAAGGATGATAAATAACCCTAAAGAAGTACAGTATATATACGATAGCCGCAATAAGCCCAATTAAGGCAACGATAATTTGAAGATTCTTCAGCATAATTATTTCAAAGTAAAACTTATGGTATGCTCTCCCCTAGATAGCTGAAAGGAAGCACTTTCAAAGGTTGGGGCAGAAAAAGTGCCCCTTGCGTCATTAGAAAACCCATAGAGATCTTTGGGTATGCCAAACAAATTTTTACGCATTACACCATCCCCATCAACATCATGAAATGCAGAGACTGCATAAACCCCTGTTTCCAAATTCTTAAACTTAAATACTGCCTTCCCCGATTGAACCTTGGCAGACGCAGTTTCAATTGCCGCAGAAGCCTGATCAGGAAAACCTTTTGCTCCCTTAAACAATAAGAGTTGCACGAGGCCTGCATTTTCTCCTTGGACATCAACTTGAATGGTCAAATTCGTACTGTTTTCTGAAAGGGAAAGCCCCATAAGCAAAGTAGATAGGATAAGTATGGCTTGGTTTATCATTTTGCTAAAGTACGCAATTGATCTATCTTACCTGAACTTGTTAGCTTGAATTGAGGAAAAAACAAGATTTGTTTGGGGTTATGGAATTTTGGAAGCAAGCTTTTCGCTTTTTGAAGCAGTAATTCCCCTGCTACAGCATTTTCCTTTCCTTCAATAACCAAAGCCAATGCCTGTCCTAACTTGTCATCTTTGATACCTGTTAAAAAAAACATGCTTTGCGGAAAATACAATTGAACCAGGTCTCCAATTTCTGCTGCAATTTCTTCCGGATGTAATTTTACACCCCCTGAATTCACCACACGATCAGCCCTACCTTTCCATGTAAAAGCATCTTCACTTTCGAGCTTTACAATATCATTGGTTTGCAACCAAGAATTGCCCCCCATGGGAGCTAGAATCATAAGGCGATTGGAGTCATCTACTTTTATCTGTACATTAGGCAAGGCCCTGTAAATGAGATCGCCATTGCTTTTTAAATCGGCAAGGGCAATGTGAGAAACTGTTTCTGTCATTCCATAAGTCTGGAAGAGCCTGCCCGGTAACCGGCTCAATTGCGCTCTCAACCGTGAAGAAATGGGGGCACCACCTATGATAATATTTTTTACTTGGCTCAAAGCTAAGGTTCCATTCTCTGAAGTCAAACTATTTTCCACTTGCAAAGGAACCAAAGCAACAAAATCAAAATGTTCATTTTCAAAACCCTTCAGAGGGTTAGCATCAGCCGCAATGACTTTTAATTCACCTTCCCATTCCAGCGCCCTGACAAGCATCATTTTGCCGGCCACCTTTTCTGTATCCAAACAACAGAGCATTTTACAGCCTTTGCTAAATCCGAAAAACGTTTTGGTAGCCTTTGCGCTTTCTTCCAATTGTTCTCGGGAAACTGTCACTTTCTTAGGCAAGCCTGTAGATCCTGAGGTTTGTAAGACAAAGCTATCCTTGCCATTTAACCATTGCTCACAAAAAGCGAAAGCTTCTTTAAAAGGATTAGCCAGATGATGGCCTTCACCCTTTCGTATCTGGTTTATTGTATAAGTTGTATCCCCGAATGTTATCATAGGTTTTTGGCTGTACAAAATAAATAAATTATGAACTCTCAGCCATAATCAGCAGGCTTAATTTTACAAAATTAAAATAGCCTGTTAACTTGCAATAAAAAATCAACCTGGAAATGATCAATTGGAAAACAGTAAAAGAATACAAGGACATTACTTATAAGAAATGTGAAGGTGTGGCCAGAATTGCCTTCAATAGGCCTGATATTAGAAATGCTTTTCGCCCCCAAACTACCAGTGAACTTTATGATGCCTTCCTGGATGCAAGGGAAGACGTAAACATTGGCGTGGTATTGCTTTCTGCAGAAGGCCCTTCCTCCAAAGATGGGGTCTATTCCTTTTGTAGTGGCGGAGATCAAAAAGCAAGGGGACACCAAGGCTATGTAGGAGAAGACGGAATGCACCGCTTGAACATTTTGGAGGTTCAACGCCTTATCCGCTTTATGCCAAAAGTGGTCATAGCTGTAGTTCCGGGCTGGGCAGTTGGTGGTGGCCACAGTCTACATGTAGTGTGTGACCTTAGCCTTGCAAGTAAGGAACATGCCATATTCAAACAAACAGATGCAGATGTTACTAGTTTTGATGGAGGATATGGGTCTGCTTATTTGGCCAAAATGGTAGGCCAAAAGAAAGCACGAGAAATTTTCTTTTTAGGTCGTAATTATTCCGCTCAAGAAGCCTATGAGATGGGAATGGTAAATGCAGTTATTCCACATGATGAACTGGAAGACACCGCTTTCCAATGGGCGCAGGAGATACTGGAAAAATCCCCTACCTCAATAAAAATGTTAAAATTTGCATTCAACCTTACCGATGACGGTATGGTAGGTCAGCAAGTTTTTGCCGGAGAAGCTACCAGACTCGCCTATATGACTGAAGAGGCTAAAGAAGGCCGTGATGCTTTTCTCCAGAAGCGCAAGCCCAATTTTAAGCACATAAAATGGATACCTTAAATTCGTTAAATATGTTAGGCCTGCTTTTCTCTTTCACTCAAAGATAGCTTAAGAAATAGCTGCAGGGAACACTCTCCTTACAGCTATTTCTTTAAATATTTATATACTATCTATTATTCCATTAACATAGATAGATTTTTATGATTTTAGTCATGATTTTTTCTGACAGACCACATTGCCATTCCGCCCATATATTGGTATTTTTAACTAATCGCAATTGAGAACTAAAAAAGAGAATTAGAACCATGGATTTTGATTTAAAAAAATACGAAATAGAAGTAACGGATATTTTAAGAAATGGAGAAACAGCATTGTTGTACGAAGCTGCTTTGAGACTAGAAAAAGGATCTGCCATTTCCAGTACCGGAGCCCTGATGGTCTATTCAGGTACGAAAACGGGAAGGAGCCCAAAGGACAAACGCATTGTAAGACATCCTGAGTCTGAGAAAGACATTGATTGGGGTTCTGTAAATTATGAAATGGATGAGCACACATTTATGGTGAATAGAGAACGTGCCATAGATTATTTTAACACAAGGGAACACCTATACGTGGTAGATGCCTTTGCAGGTTGGGATCCAAAGTTCAGAATAAAAGTAAGGATAATATGCACAAGAGCGTATCATGCGTTATTTATGCAAAACATGCTAATTCTCCCAACAGAAGAAGAGCTAAAAGAATTTGGAGAACCGGATTATGTAATTTTTAATGCCGGAGAATTTCCCGCCAACCACTTCACCACCAATATGACTTCCAAAACAAGTGTAGGAATAAGCTTGGAAAATAAGGAGGTGGTAATATTAGGTACTGAGTATGCCGGAGAAATGAAAAAGGGCATATTTACCATCATGAACTACTTGATGCCGGAGCAGGATGTGTTGTCCATGCATTGCTCAGCCAATGTGGGAGAAAAAGGTGATGTCACCTTACTATTTGGCCTTTCCGGGACAGGCAAAACCACACTTAGTGCAGATCCCAAAAGGAAACTAATCGGTGATGACGAGCATTGCTGGCATGATGAAGGGGTTTTCAATATTGAGGGAGGTTGTTATGCGAAAGCCATAGATTTGAGTGAGGAAGCAGAACCTGATATTTTTGGAGCCATTCGCTACGGCACAGTATTAGAAAACGTAGTCTATGATCCGGTTAGTAGAAAAGTGGATTATTCAGACACTTCAATTACTCAAAACACCCGTGCATCTTACCCCATCGACTATATAGCAAACACAAAAATTCCGTGTACTGCAGGTCATCCAAAAAACATAATTTTCCTTACCTGTGATGCTTTTGGAGTTTTGCCTCCAGTTAGTAAATTGAGCCCTGAGCAGGCTAGCTATCACTTTATTTCAGGCTATACTGCCAAGGTTGCTGGTACCGAAATGGGGGTAAAAGACCCGGAAGCTACCTTTAGCGCTTGCTTTGGTGCCGCATTTATGATGTGGCATCCAAATAAATATGCTAACTTATTGGCTGATAAAATAAAAAATCACAATGTCAATGCCTGGTTGGTCAATACTGGGTGGAGTGGTGGATCCTACGGAGTAGGCGCAAGAATAAAGTTGAAATATACACGGGCGATTTTGGATGCCATTCATCATGGGGATTTTGACAATGTTGCTTTTGTAAATGAAAGTGATTTTAATCTACAAATCCCTACAAGCTGCCCCGGTGTACCAAGTGAAATATTAGTACCAGAACACACCTGGAAGGATCAGGAAAAATTTAGTGAAGTTAAAACAAAGCTGATAAATCTTTTTAAAGACAATTTCAATCAATTCAAGGACCAAGTTGATTTAAAAATTATTGAAGCCGGCCCAAAATAAACTACAGATGAAAAGCTATAATCGTTATTCTATACTTATTAGTTTTGTTAGTATAGTTTTAATTCAATGTCAATCAAAAATAGACGAAGGGGTGTCCATAGACACTCCTTCTTTTTTAATAGACAATAAGGAAGTTCTACCCTTTGAAGCCTCTGTTTCAGATATTGAATTCATACCGCTAATTGCTCCAGAAGACACTTTGATAAATCTATCCGGTAAAGTGTATGACTTGGTCATCAAAGATAAAATCTATTATGCCAATAAAAGCTTCAAAGACCTCTCCATTCATTCCTTTGATCTTAATGGAAATCACCTACGAAGTTGGAATAAAAAGGGAAATGGGCCCGGTGAATACCCTACTATTCACGGCATCATAGTAGAAGACAATACACTGTTTATCAATACAGGAAGAGGAAATTTATTAGAATACAGCTTACCGGAATTAGATTACCTAAGTGAAATTAAATTGGCGGATAACAACTTTGTCCCTACCGTCTCAAAAAGCGGAGAAGATAATTGGCTAATTTCAACTGAAAAAACTGGAAATGGTCGAGAAAAAATATTCCAAATAATAAATTCTGAGACAAAAAACACAAAAGAACTATCCATTTTATCCCTCCCTTTTAGTGGTGAGTTAAATCCGGGCTTGGTAGCAAACACAAATAATGGGAAATTATTGAATTTTGGACTTTCCGATACAATTTATCATTATCAACAGGATACCGTAACAACTTACTTGACTCTAAACTTTGGAAGTAAGGGAATTTCTGCCGAGGACTATGAATTGGACGGTCACGCTTTTATGGAAAAAATTCTACTTTCACAAAATTACGCCTTCAACTCAGGCTTAATTGATTATAGTGATGGAATCCTAAAACTCATGATTTATGGGATTGACAAAAGCAATAATTTTAATCAAGAAGACCTTTCTACCTTCCCATTTTACGATGTGTTTATTCAACGTGATACAGGCATGAAAAAAATCACCAAATCATTAACCGATGTCAGAAACAGTACTTATTCAAAAGACGGATATTTTTATCAAGTTTTGCAATATGAAGACTGGCAGAGGGCTTTAGACCTATCTTATTTCGGCAAGTATGAAGAACTACTTTTACAATGTGTAGAAAATTTAATTGATGAAGAGGATCCCATCATATTAAAGTATACTGTAGGCTTTTAAACAGCATATCAGTAGAATTTTTACTTTGAAAATAAATCCGAAATCTTATTTTTGAAAATAGAACAAATCAATAGGGTAAAAAACGTTAATTTGATTTATACAATCTTTTATAAACTACACCCTCTCCCTTTAATTGAAAGCTACATTCATGAAAAATTCGATCTACATCATACACCCCATTCTTTTGTTGGTCTGTTTCATTTCCACCGAATTGACAACAAAGGCACAAAATCACAGAGAAGAGATTTACAAAATTACAGGTAATGACACGTTAAAAATGGACATTTATCTTTCAGATGAAAAAAGAAAAGACAAGCCTGCAATCGTTTTTTTCTTCGGAGGAGGATGGGTTTCTGGCAGTTGGGATCAGTTTCGTCCGCATGCAGCACACTTTTCAAAAAAAGGATTTGTCACTGTGCTGGTAGATTACAGGGTTTCTTCTCGCCAGGGTACCAGTCCATTTGAAGCCATCGAAGATGCTAAATCGGCCATGAAATACGTCAAAAAGAATGCAGTCCGGTTGGGTATAGATTCTGCGAAAGTGATTGCATCCGGAGGCTCAGCAGGGGGACATCTTGCAGCTAGTACCGCAACAATTTTAGGGTTTGAGGGTGAAGCATACAAAGGTATTAGTGCTAAGCCTGTTGCGCTACTTCTCTTTAACCCTGTCATTGATAATGGACCAGCAGGCTATGGTTATGAACGACTAGGAGATCGGTACAAAGAGGTTTCACCCCTACACAACTTAAAAAAGGGCGTCCCTCCCACCTTATTTTTTCTAGGTACAAAAGACCGTCTAATTCCTGTAATCACGGGCAGGTATTATCAGAAAGCTATGGAAAATTTGGGAAGCTATTGTGAATTGGTATTGTATGATGGTCAGCCTCATGGTTTTTTCAACTATAAGAACCGAGAAATCTATGAACAAACCATTTTAGAAACTGAAACATTTCTCAGAAAAATTGGTTTGTTTCCCCAACTTAAAATCACGGAATCCCCTTGAGCCAAACCAATTACTAAAGTTACCTAAATGTTAAATATAATCTAAAATTGATATCCATTGATAATATTTCAAAAACATGTTAAAAAGTGTAAATAATACACTTTTTAATGATTTTTGCAGCAATTTCAGTAAAATATTATTTGGTAAAAGTAGAAAATTTGAAATATTTAATTTTTTTTCAACTTAATGAAAAGATATGCTATAATGCCCCTTGTGCTTCCATTTGTTTTTCTTAAGTTTAAAAAATCATAACAATTTAAATACTTACTCAGTAAGGCATTGCGCCAGAAATATAGCTGTAGTCGGTTAAAATAAACCCACCTAGGAGCCTTTGTATTACAAAGGCTTTTTTTTATTTTAGTAGAAAAGCTTCCAATAAATCCCCTACAAAGTAAGCTACCAAAGCAGCCACAATCCCCAGTAAAAGTGTTTCAATTACACTTTGCCATATACCGGTCTGGTTGACCCAGCTCTTTAAAGCTCCTACCAATACGAATGCCAACCCTGTAAGCAAGCATGTCCAGAAAAAAACATCAAAATCAACCGTATAAAAATAATCCCAGACATATACGATCAATGGGATAAACCCCACCACTACGAAGGAAATAAGTGTTGCTAAACCTATCTTAAATGGGCTTTTTACTTCTTCAATCATATTAAGCTCGTCCTTCATCATTTCATTCACCCACCGATCTCTGTCTGCCACAATCACCTCGACCACCTCTTGCAGCAGTTTTCCTTCAAAACCTTTTTCCTTATAAATGGTAACAATTTCTTCACGTTCCTTCTTTGGGATATTATCAACCTCCCAATATTCTATATTTTTGTGTTTCTGGTAATTTTCCTTTTCTGATTTGGAAGAAAGGTAAGCGCCGATTGACATGGACAATCCGTCAGCAAATAAGTTGGCAAAACCTAATATAATTATTACCATAGGATCCAGATTTGCTCCAACAGCTCCGGCTACCACAGCAAAAGTGGTAACCGCTCCATCGATTCCTCCATATACAAATTCCCTCAAATATTCCTGAAGGTTTTTAAAGAATGGTAATTCTTGGTGTAATTCTGACTCTTCCAAACTTTGTTTATTTAAAATTTTAAAACTTAGACCCAAAAAGCAATTCGCCCCCTTTTAATTACAAGTCTTTTTTAATGTACGAAAATTCAATTAATTGGAGAAACCTTTATTATTGATTGCCTTATAATAGTACACTACTGCCTTAAAATAGCCCTGGCGCAAGTAATTAAAAGGGCAATAGATGAATGAAAAATGAATCAGACATAGTGAAACAAATTCATAGCCGAATCTTTGGAGAGTTTAAGTAAGGTTATAAGCAAATCAAACCTTATAAGAGGTCATGAAAATGTTCATTTAAAATTAATGTCCTTGAATATGAAAGTGATAAAGCAAATCACTTCTTTTTTTTTGTCCTACTATTGTATAAAAACAAACATTCTTCTACCTTTGTACCACTTCAAACGAGGAGTAATAAAGAAACAAGAAAAGAGTGGTAGTTCAGCTGGTTAGAATGTCCCGACTTATCGGGAAGATCGCTGGATCAAAACTTAAGAAATAAAAACATTGGAGTGGTAGTTCAGCTGGTTAGAATGCCTGCCTGTCACGCAGGAGGTCGCGGGTTCGAGTCCCGTCCATTCCGCTTAAAAGCCTTGGTTTTCCAAGGCTTTTTTTAACTTCTTAATAATAGATTTACCAATTTTCACTTTCCAATAGTGAAATTCTAACAAAAAAAGAGAAGTAGTTCAGCTGGCTAAAATGTCCCGACTTATCGGGAAGGTCGCTGGATCGATACTTGAAGAATTAAAAATATTGGAGTGGTAGTTCAGCTGGTTAGAATGTCCCGACTTTATCGGGAAGGTCGCTGGATCGAAACTCAAAAATTAAAAAATATTGGAGTGGTAGTTCAGCTGGTTAGAATGCCTGCCTGTCACGCAGGAGGTCGCGGGTTCGAGTCCCGTCCATTCCGCTTAAAGCCTTGGTTTTCCAAGGCTTTTTTTGTTGGTAGAAAACAAATATTATCAATTGCGTTTTAATCCAACCGAAAGATAAAAACTATTGAAAAATCTGGGTGGTATGGTCTTAATACTTTTTATTTCATATTGACATTCCAAACAATGCTAATGTATAAACTTTCTGAAGGAGCATATCCAAGTATATTATACCTGGAAAACTCCTTCAGAAAATTAAGCTTTTATAAGGATCAACTTATAGGTACTAAACAGGAATACCTTCTGTCTTTTTCATTCGGTCCCAATTTCTATGTTGAGCAATTGCCTTGATAAAAGAATTAGGCTCAGCATTGATTAGAACGGCTTTGTCATCTTTAAAATCTTTTACATATGTTTCATCCAATAGATTTTCCCCTTCATTATCTACGGCAATGGCTTTGCAGTGCTTTAAGGCTTCATTGATAAACTTTATGAATTTAGGCGTTTTTGATAATGCCTCAATCGAAGCCTGCCCACCCGGTATGTATATGGCATCAAAAAGAACACTCTCGGTCGTGGTAATACTTGCTCCAACAGGATGATCCATATCAGCATCACATTTTATTGTCCCACCATGAGGGGCAACTATCATGCAAACAGCATTTTCAGCTTCTAAAGCCGATTTCATTTGTTTAAAATCGTCCATTTTAAATCCGTCAGCGGCTAAAAAAGCAATTTTTCGGGTAGCAATGCTATCGAATTTGGTATTGGCTTGACTCAGGGCTGTTGATTTGTCAAGGTAATTTTTTTTAGGTCCGGGTTGATAAGCTGCTACGTTAGCATCAGCCCCTATCGCTTGATTTATCGGTTCCTCTATCTTTTCAGGTACACTAAGCCCTAAATTACCTGCAACTTCTTCAGCCAATTTATTGTCAATTTGAGCAATCATCCATAGCATTCTTTCCTGAATATGCTTGTGATTACATTTACCCAATTCAAAGGAATAGGCATTGGCCACATGGCTTTTTTCCCAATCAGCCAAGCTTCTATAAAAGAGAGCGGGTTGGGAGAAGAAATCGTTGAAACTTTCACTCCTTGCTCTAATTTTATTCCCATCTATTTTTTCTTCATATGAAGAAAATGCTCCCTCTGCCATCTTCGAAAGGTGGGGGCAGCCTCCTCCAAGTGTATTGGGAAAGTAGGCCGTTTGACCCTTAGGAATTTCGGTCTGCATGTGCCCATCCCTTTGGTTATGATGAGCTTTAGCCAGCGGCTGATTGATAGGAATTTGATGGAAATTCGGACTCCCCAACCTAGACAGTTGGGTATCTCGGTAAGAAAATAAGCGTCCTTGAAGGAGCGGATCATTGGTAAAATCTATACCAGGCACAATATTACCCGGCAAAAAAGCTACTTGCTCTGTTTCAGCAAAGAAGTTTTCTGGATTTTTGTTCAAGGTCATTTTTCCAATCACCTTAACGGGAACCATCTCCTCAGGAATCAATTTTGTAGCATCCAACAAATCAAAATCAAATTTGTGTTCATCTTCCTCCGGCACAATTTGCACCCCTAACTCCCATTCAGGAAATTGACCGGAATCAATGGCTTCCCAAAGGTCTCTTCTGTGGAAATCAGAATCTGCCCCACTTATTTTTGTGGCCTCATCCCAGGTAACTGAATGAACTCCTAATACCGGCTTCCAATGAAACTTAACGAAATGCGATTCTCCTTTTTCATTGACCAGACGGTAAGAGTGAATCCCAAAACCTTCCATCATTCGATAACTTCTCGGTATGGCTCTATCGCTCATTACCCAAATCTGATTGTGTAAGGTTTCTGGAGTTAGGGAAATGAAATCATAAAAGGTATCATGAGCCGAGGCTGCTTGAGGTATCTCTTTATTCGGCTCCGGCTTCACAGAATGAATCAAATCAGGAAACTTCATTGCATCCTGAATGAAGAAAATCGGCATATTATTACCAACTAAATCCCATGTTCCTTCTTCCGTATAAAACTTTACAGCAAAACCACGTACATCCCTTGCAAGATCTGTAGAACCCTTGGAACCGGCAACTGTAGAGAATCTTACAAAAACAGGTGTTTTTCTATTGGTATCTGTAAAGATACCTGCTTTAGAATATTGACTGATACTATCATATAATTCAAAGTAACCATGGGCACCACTCCCCCTAGCATGTACAATCCGTTCTGGGATTCGTTCATGATCAAAACTGGTAATTTTCTCCCTAAGAATAAAATCCTCCAGAAGTGAAGATCCCCTTACGCCGGCTTTTAAAGAATTATTGGTATCGTTGACTTTAACCCCTTGCCTAGTGGTTAATTCCTGACCTTTGGGGTTGACTGTAAACTGCTTAAGCTGGTCTGATTTTGAGTGTTTTGCTTCTTCTTTTTTCATATTAAAAATTTTATAGGGTTGATTTAATTGATAAGATTTATAAAATTCACATTGAGCTTCTCCAGCTATTTATAATCTTTTAAATAATGGCTAATATGCAGTTGCCAGAACCCAAAGAAGCATCAGTTTATCCTATTGATAACTCTTCTTTGATAGCTGGAAAAATTTTCTATGATTTATAATACTTTCCCATTGGAATTGGATCAAATCTAAAAGAGATATTAGAATAACTATTGCTCAAAAAATAAAATTATTAGCTCTTTTAAATTATAAATATTTATAATCCTGATTTAGATATAAATTAATTTTTAAAGTCTGTCTATGAGCAAATAAATTCAAGTGGGTAAACTCGGCGTATTCGGCTAGGAGTCAATCCTTTTCTCCCACCATTCTAGCCATTTACTCTACATCTATGTAACACAACAAATTAATTTATTAGGCACCAGATAACGAAAGAGGCAACATAAATATTAAAACAATAGGGCCCCATTTGAGGTTAAATCTATTAACCTTTACTATTATTTTTCAAACAGTAGTTCAATTAAATGTACCTAGCTGATATAGCCTAACAATGAAAGCCATAAGAGAAATTGATGATTCTGCCCTTTGCATTTACAGAAAAAAATGGGCTAGAGGTTTCAGATACATAAATGAAAAAGGAAAACCTATTAAAGACAAACAGACACTAAAGCGCTTAAAGAATTTGGTCATCCCTCCTATGTGGAGTGATGTCAAGATTTGCAGGTTGGAAGAAGGACATATCCAAGCCACCGGAAGAGACAAAAAAGGGCGTAAACAATACATTTACCATAGTACATATGAGCAAAAATGCCAACTGGAAAAATTCAACAGGCTAATTAATTTTGCGAAGGCATTACCTGCTATCAGAAAAAAATCTTACCGAGCCATCCAATCAAAAGAATGGAGCAAGGAAAAAGTATTGGGACTAATGATATTGATTTTGGATGGGTATGGTATAAGGATAGGCAACAAGTATTACCAAGAAAACAACGACACCACAGGTTTGACAACCTTGCGAAGAAAGCATATGAAAATTGAAGGCGAGGGGATTACCTTCCACTACAATGGTAAGAGTAATATTGATCGAAGTGTGATGATTGACGATCCGGAGCTTATTTCCTTGATTAAAGATGCCGCAGAGTTGCCAGGATATGAAATTTTTAGGTACAAAGATAAAAATGGTAATTTTCAGTCTGTAGATAGTGATGAAGTTAATGAATACCTTGCTGCAAATATGTGCGCTGAATATTCAAGTAAATATTTCCGCACTTGGGCAGCATGTCGATTGGCAATTGAATATTACCCAAAAGCTCTTGAAGAAAAACAAAAAAACAAACGCAAAAAATTCAGTAATATAGTGGTGAAAATGGTCGCTTCTGAGCTTGGGAACACCCCCAGTGTATGTAGAAATTATTACATTCATCCAGCTATTATGGAGAAGATTGAATCCAAAAGCCTACCACAGCCTAATCCATTTAAACATAGCAAAAGCACCAATACTCTTTCTAGGGACGAAAAATTTGCCTTACAAATCATTGAAATGGCATCCGTTGAAAGCAAGTAATTCAAAAGAAGGCAGATTTTATCTCTTGACTTTTCTCCAGATACTTAGGATAGTGGATACCACTATAAAAACCACGGCACCAACTGCCAAGCCAATTAAAAACTCTTTTAAAATGGCAGGAAATTCAGGCAATAAATGATGGAAGAAGTCAATATTATGGGAAAATATCCCCCCAGCAACTAACATTAAAGCAATGGTCCCAATGATTGATAGGCCTTTGATCACAATAGGTAATGCATTTACTAAAAATCTACCGAAATAATCTGAAAAACTATTGTCTTCTTCCGTATATGCGATCAATTTTAGACCAAAATCATCCATCCTTACTATTACTGCAACGATTCCATATACCCCTACAGTTGCCAATAAGGCGATTAAAGAAACAACCAAAACTTGCACCCAAATTACCTCTTGAATCACGGTACCCAAGGCTATGATCACAATTTCAACAGAAAGAATAAAATCTGTGAAAATGGCGGATTTAATTTTATTTTTTTCACTCGCCAAAACTTCCTCCTCGGTAAGTTTTTTATGTTCAATCTCTTTTTTATGGTGTTTATTGCCGCTCAAAAATTCATAGACCTTCTCTGCCCCTTCATAGGCCAGATAAAGCCCCCCTAGCAACAATACAATTGTAATGACTTTTGGTAAAAATGCACTCAACAAAAATGCTGTAGGGAGAATAATAATTTTGTTTTTCAATGAGCCCTTGGTGATCGCCCACAAAACGGGAATTTCTCTGGAAGCAACAAAACCTGAGGACTTTTCCGCATTCACGGCAAGGTCATCTCCTAAAATTCCAGCAGTCTTTTTAGCTGCTACTTTACTCATGGTAGCCACATCATCCATTAAAGTGGCGATGTCGTCCAATAATGCAAAAAAACCTGAAGCCATTAATTATCAGTTTAATATTTTATTTCAGAAAGTATAAATAAATCCTAGTACCTAATTGCCATAATCAAGCCAATAATGACGCTTTATGTTCAATTTCGGGACGAAAATATAAAGGCTTAATCAATTTCTTTCATTAAAGGCAATTAATTATTCATTAGAGCACTTTCAAAGAAGATTATCAGGCTAACTTTATTCAAAAATAAAAACTAACGAATATATTATGGTTAAGTGGACAATCATATTCTTACTTTTAGCAATCCTTGCCGCAATGTATGGTTTTGGCGGCTTGGCTGAAGGCGCCTCGGAAGTTGCTAAAGCATTCTGTTTTATTTTTCTAGGAATGGTTATCTTCTCATTATTCATGAATTTTAAAAGAATTTAACCAGAAATATGCAATAGGGAAGGGATTAAGAGTGCTTTTGCTTACCATTAGTTGGTTTGTAGAATTTGCTACAGCTTCGCTATGATAATAAAATATTGAAATTGAAAATATAAGTATTCCTACCTAATGTTTTGGCCATAGGTAACTTACTTTGATCCAAACTTTTAATCCTTTCAACCTACCCCTGCCATTATGTTGTCGATCCTAATTTCATTAATTCATTGCTCTGGTAATACCAGAGAATAGATGAGAATTTCGAGAATCTTAGAAAAGAAATTAACTAACAAGGCATTTACTCTCTTCAATCCATTCTCTTATCTGACCCCAATAATATGGAAAATTTATTCAAAACTTCTTGGGAATCTGTGGCAGTTATTTTTGTGACCGCCTTAGGAATCTATTTATCCGTAATATTATTAACAAGAATCAGCGGAAAAAGAAGCTTTTCCAAAATGTCAAGCTTTGATTTCGCGATGACTGTTGCTGTAGGTTCAATAATAGCCACCACTATTTTATCATCTTCCGTTAATTTAATCGATGGGATCTTCGGTTTAATTGTAGTGTATTTGCTTCAAATCACTATTGCGATAGGTAGAAGAAACAAATTTATAGAAAGCTTGGTAGACAACACACCCCTCCTACTTATGGATGGTCCTAAAATTCTTAATAAAAACTTAAGAAAAGCCAGGGTATCAGAAAGTGACCTCCGGTCAAAATTAAGGGAGGCCAATGTCATACAGCTAAGTCAAATAAAAGCCGTTGTTTTTGAAACCACCGGAGATATTTCTGTCCTACATGCCACTGAGGAACAAGATTTAGATATATGGTTGATGAAGGATGTGAAGAGACGCTAAGCTATAACTACAAACTTGTTTCTCCCTATTTCTAGATTGCGAAAACACTATGTTTGACTATGACATTTACCTACTTCACTTTTTCTGCATATGCCACTCCATCCATCCAAGACCTATTATTAACCCCTAATTCCCCATTTTCTGCTTTATTGATTTAATTTGAATAATGTCGGTTCGAATTTTAATTAAATGGTTTTGTATGATTTGACTCAGCATTATTGGTAAATGCTCCGCTTTCAATAATTCTTCATATTCATCAAGGGCTGCTGATTCCCCACGAATGATATTCTCCAATAAAAATAAATCGTTTTTACCAGCAACAAATGACTTTGCATCCATCCAGGTTCGTTCTATTGCCCCTTTATAGGTTCCATTATTTGATAGTTCACCATAGTTGGAATCAACTTCTCTTTTTAACCGGAGATTAAAATCCCTCCGCTCATTTGATCTTTTGAGAAATATTTCTTTAAGTTCTGGATCTTCAGCATTTTCTGCTGCTGTATTGTATCCTTTTTCTGCATCTTTGTTTTTTTCTAAAATTTCACCAATCTGATGGATCAGCTTATTATCTTCTATATTCATCATGATATTTAAATTAAGCATTCAGTTGTTATGCACTTAATTTAAGCTAAAATTATACCGTAAATTGACTGAAATAATTTTTTTTTGGACTTTAAACCGATATGTCTGTAATAAAATTTCATAATTAGGGTTGTAAACTTTTACCAAGAATTTAACCTATTGAATATGGGTGTTTTACTACTCTACATTGTTTCAGTATTAAGTACGATGATAGAAATAAGACAGGATTTTTGAAAAATAACTTATATCAAAAACTTTATATCGAGAGTTTGAGATTATTTTTTTTAACCGGCCATGACAATAAAATAGGAATACATTAACTATGCTGGGATGGGAAAATAATTTTAAATGTTGTTCCTTTTCCTTGTATGCTTTCTGCTATTACCAAACCACAATGATTATTAATCACTTTTTTCACGATAGCTAAGCCTATACCGGTGCCCTCATATTCATGTTTGGCGTGAAGCCTTTGAAAAACTTCAAAAATTTTGCTTTCCATACCTTTTGGAAATCCAATACCATTGTCTTTGATTAAAAATTCAAAATACTTTTTTTTCTGATTTAGATTCCTAAGCTTAACCTGGCTTTCGGGGACTTTAGAAGCTGAAATCACAATTTCCGGTTTGCGGTCTTTTTTTGAAAATTTTATGGCATTACTTATTAAGTTGGAAAAAACTTGTCGCATTTGAAAAAAGATTGCTTCAGCCTTTGGGAGATCTTTCACAGTAATTCTGGCCTCAGATTCTTCAATCGTCGGAGCCATGTCTTCTAGTACCTGATGAATCACTTCATTAAAATCAATCATTTCATATTTTGTGATATCATCATTAGATCTAGAAAACGAAAGCAAATCGTCAATTAAGGTTCTCATTCTACTTGCCGCAAAGGTTACCTTATCGAAGTAGCCCTTGCCCTTTGAGCTAAAGTTACCATACTCTTTTTCCAATATCAATGAGCTATACATCTGAATCTTCCGCAATGGTTCCTGAAGGTCATGGCTTGACACGTAAGCAAAAGATTGAAGTTCTTCATTCGCCTGTTTTAATTTGTCAACTGAATCTTTAAGTTTTTCATTTGCTTCAAGCAATAGATTTGTCCTTAAAGCCACCTGGCTCTCAAGCTCCCTAGTAAAACCTTCCAAACGCTTGCTGTACAATACCTGGTCAGTAACATCCGTGGCAGTTACAATTACTCCTGAAATCGTGGTATCTAAATCAGACAATGGTATATAATGATAATCCAAATAAAACTCTTTATTTACACCGTTGACAACAATATCAACTTTTGAAGCCTTATCCTTTATGGCTACTCCTGTATCCAATACTTCCATGAGTTCCTCTGGGTATTTCTGATTCATTAGTTCTGGAAAAACAGCCAATAGCGGTTTACCCATAACCTCTTCTCTGGTTTTTCCCCATAGATGGGTCAACATTCTATTATTTGCCAATTCAATTTTAAAATCTTTACCTCTTAAAATGGCCATGGCAACAGGTGAATGCTGCATATGATGTCGAAATTGGCTTTCATTTTTAACCAATTCATTTTTTGAATCCACGATATCTGTAACTTCGTTGACAACCATCATGACCTCCTTCACCTCACCTTCTACTATTAGAATTGGGTGAATAATAAAATTAAAATAGAAGCTTTTCAATTTCCCATTCAAGGGTAAACTTATTTGAAATTCTGTTCCTCTTACTGATTCCTTATTATGGAAAACTTCCTTATATAAGTTTCCCATAGTCTCCTTAATTTCAGGTATAGTGTCAAATAACTTATTACCTAAGAATTCTTCTGACTCTTTTTTAAAAAAATTCAAAAGGGAATTATTTGCCATTTTTGCAACCAATTCCCTGCCCTTAAAAATGGCTATCCCTACTGGTGCTTTATATACAATATTCCGAAAGTTCTGCTCTTCTTTTTTAATTTTATCATTGGCAAAAATCAGCTTTTTTTCATAATTCACCTGTTCCGAAACATCTTGCAATGTTCCGGTGATTCGGTAGGGAGATTTTGGATTTCTAAACCTTACTTTTCCTTGTGCCTGAACAGTCCTAACCTCATTTGTACTTTTATTTTTTATCCCAAATCTTTCTATAAATCTTCCCTCCAGTCTCCCAGCCAATGATTTATTAATGGAGGAGGTTACCCTGTAGACATCTTCCGGCACAATGGTATCCATAGCTTGTTCCATAGAAATGTTCATGCCTTTAGGAATTCCCATCCAATCCATTAACCTATCGTTTCCGGAAAAAGAATTAGTAAGAGGATCATAATCCCATGTACCTAGTTCCGCTGCATCAATTGCAAATGCAAGTTGATTTTCACTTTCTTGCAACAATTGTAAATTTTTAACTGCATCTGTAGTTTCTATACAAGTGATGGAAATCCCTACTGTTTCATCCTCTTCACCAATCAATACGCTATAACTAAACGTCCAGTACACTTCTTCCATTCTCCCATTCCGGAAAATAGAAACAAGCTGGTTTTCATGCCAAGTAGCCTCTCCCGTTTTCCAAACATATTCAGCTTCTTTTTTAAGGGTATGAACTAATTCAGGAAATGCATCTTCAAATTTTTCACCTAATATGGAAGGATGTTTACCATTGTTCCCAAGACTTGGTCTATATGCATCATTATAAAAGCAAAAAAATTCTTTACCCCAAAGAATAAATTTGGGGAAAGCTGTTTTTAACATATTACTAACAGCCATTTTTAAGGATAGTGGCCAATCTTCCGGAACGCCTAAAGGATGTTTAGACCAGTCATAAGCCTCAATAATCCTGCCCATTTCTCCCCCATTCTGCAAAAAATTAGGTCCTTTGGGAAAATTTATTTCTCCTTCTTTATTCATATTTCATCTACCATACTTACAGACTTCAAATTCCTGTTATCCTAAATAAATTCAAAGCATTCTGTTAATTAAATCATTAAAAACTAAACTATATTTAAGCAAAGGAGGAAATACAACTGTAGAATTTTAAGCATGTAAAACAAAATTATGTTTTTCGAGAGCTGAACATGGATCACTCCAGTCTGTATTCAAGGTATTCTTTAGTATATTTTGCATTTCTTCCCGATTGAAGGGTTTCTGGATATAAGCATTGGCTCCCAGCTTATAGGAAAGTGCAATGTCTGAACTATTATAAGAAGTTGAAAATATTATTGTGCAAATATTCTTTAGCCTTTCATTGGAGCGAATTTCTTTCAAACATTCGAATCCATTTTTCACAGGCATATTAAGATCCAAGAATATGATATCCGGCAACTTGGAGTTTTTATTTGTCAAATACTCCATAAGTTGATCCCCACCATGGAAAATCCGTATAGGAATTTCAACATTTATGGTTTCAATGGTGTCTAAAAAAAACTCACAATCATCAGGATCATCGTCTGTTAATACAAGTAAGTTATTCTTTAAATATTTCATTTTAATGGCAGTTCTGTTTGTTTATTCATTCAAATAATAACTGAGAAGCCGGATAGCATAAAAAGTAAAAAGCAAACAGCTAGGCTACTCTAGAAAACAAAATCAAAAATGAGACCAAAACATGTTGATATGCATGTAAAATAATTATATAGTCTCAAAAAACTGACTTCATACTATTAAAAAATGCCTGAATGCCTTCTTTAAATCAAAATTTACCAGTGATTATGATTTATTTAGGTAATCTGGCATTAATAGTCAATGAAATTGGATTAACACTAATTCTTAAAAAATAAGACCTGAAAATAAATTCAGGTCTTTTCTGTTTATGTTTTCAAATTGCCTTTTATCATGGTTTAGAATTGAAAAGCAGAATTTAATTCTTTACCCTCTTTAAACAAATTAACCAACACTCCTTCGTTTTTATCCCAATAATGGGCTTCTGTAGGCACCACCTTAATGGCCGTTAAATCCGGATCCCCGATACCTTTAAACCAGATTCCATCAACCTCACTATCATAAAATTTTTCCAAAATCACACTACCCTTATAAATTATGGCTTGGCCATATACCGTTAAGAATTGCATATTTTCCGGGTTTGAATAGATCAGTTGCAAGTTGTTGTCTTGAATAATATTTTTGTTTTGCGTACTTTTTTCACTGCTCAGAAACCAAATACTACCGTTTTCATCCACTTCCTTGGTCGTCATAGGAATAAAATGAGGAGGGAGAGATTTTAGGTTAGTACCCATAATTGCAAACCGAATGCTTTCAGCCAATTCTTTTAATTGGTCAATTGTTTTTTCTTCGAATAATTTATCTCCACTCATAACTGTCTAATTTAATGTGTTGAACAATACCTATTAGTCCTGAATAAATTTATCCATGGTGAAACCTAATAGCATTACTCCTCGATAATAAAAAGAAAAGCCATCTAGTTATTAACTAAATGGCTAACCTATGATAATCTACCCGTTTAATAGTTGGTTTATATTATTGATTTTCATTAAGCAGATAAAGCCATCGATTGTTGTTTTTCCTTGTATTCTTTGGGACTACAATTGTACTTTTGCCTAAATATTTTTGAAAAGTAACTTCTACTGGAAAATCCTACACTATATACAACCTGAGAAATATTCATGTCAGATGTTTTTATCAGTTCTTCGCCCTTTTCAACCCTTACAGATCTTATATAATCACTAACGGTAGTTCCATGCATTCGTTTAAATCCCTCCTGAAGTTTTCCGGGTGACAAACCTGCCTGACGGCTCAATTCGGCAATACAATGTGGTTTTTCCGGGCAATTTAGAATAGCTTTAGAAATGTCACGAACTGCATTCATCTCCTTTAAAGTAAGGTTACCATTGTTTAAAGCATCTCGCTTTAAATCATCTGCATGTTGCTGAATTTCATAAGCCAAAATCATGTGAACCAACCCCTCAATCATTAAGCTCCTGACAATCCCCCTTTCCTGAATGGCTTCTAGTTGCTGAATTTTATCAGCAATTTTCAAATTGTATGACCCAATATAAATGGAGTTTTGAGCAGGCTTTCCCATCATAAACGATTTCTGAATTCTATAATTCAAACTGTGTTTTTTAGGATTGTCAGTATTCAATTCAGTATTGACCACTATTAATGAAATCTTAATATGCTCGTTTTTAGCAAATTCCAGTATATTTTCTTCATATGCTTTGTTGGTCAAAATGCTCGTTTGAAAATTCTCAAGCACTTTTTTACCGGCTTGACTCCTAAAACTATGGGTAACTTTACCCCTTAGGCAATAGGCAAAACAAATGGGTGGATGTTCTGAAGAACCCACACGAAGGGTCAGGTCTTGAATAAATTTAACATCAAATTCCAGCAAGGATATGCCACTTTTAAAAGTAACGCCTCGAATCTTCCCCCGACCAAATTCATTGTCAATATCCAAAATATGTTCTTTCACCTTCACACTTAGAGCTCCATTCATACTCTGGTGCAACTCATCGAAAATATTCTTAATAGCGGTAGATGTAAGTGTAATGGTTGTCATAGAAATTAATAGCGTTAAACAATAAATACCTGAATACAAAACAAGTGAACACCACTTGCTATTACAGCACAGTCAATATTTGAAACATTTTAGCCTATTTCCAACCCTCCTTTGAGTTGTAAATTTTCCAAAATGATTGTTCAACAAAGATCAACAACTTAAACGCACTTTTGTTATATAACTTTGGGTTAAGATTGCAAAATCTTATGTTTACTAACTTAAGTTTATATTTTTTTGAACAATCCTAAGATATTGATTTTCAATTACTAGGTCAATTGTACACTTTTTGAAAAAAATGTAAAACAAAATTCTAAAACATATTGAATTACACAAAAGCAGTAAGATAAAAGGTAAGAAAGTTCAACAGTAACCCTTTATCATTCGAAAAACTAAACCGTGATCTACACGATTCAAAAATTACAATAATTGCATCTGCTTCACGGGATTTGTAGGTCGGCAAGCCACAAATTTTTTATTTTAAAAAGCCTTAAAATTTTAGGAAACCATAGCCTAATTAAGGGATAAAAAAATGCTCCAATCCGTTTTCAAGTTACTCATTGTCCTAAAAGCGAAACAAAAAGGTATTTCGATTCATATTTGAGGTATGATATTGCCAATTAACCTGCAACACCTTTTCGATTACTTCCTTTAGCTTTGCAAAACTGCTTGGTTTATTGATGTAGATATTGGCGCCATAAATAAAAGTAGCTTCTATGTCCTGCTCTGTGGATGAAGTTGAATAAATTGCGATGGCTAAGTCTTTAAAAGCTTCATTTTGGCGAATTTCTCTCAAACATTGCATTCCATCTTTTACTGGCATATTTAGATCGAGAAATAACAAATTAGGTCTTTCGGATTCATCTGAAAAGAGGTAATTTATTAACTCTTGTCCATCATTAAAAAGCAAAAGCCTAGTTTGAATAGAAAGTTGCTTGATGGCTTCTTTAAACAAAAACCTATCATCTTCATCATCATCGGCCAAAACTACATTTAGAAAGTTATTGCTCATCAACTAGTTTTATGGTTTTATCAATATAGGCATTCAAGCTCTTTTTGCGTTTCATTATACGTTGAAAACTACTTGGAGTAAGACCTGTAGTTTTCTTAAACTGACCCGATAGGTGGGAAACACTACTGTAATTTAATCGATAAGCGATTTCAGTTAAATTCAGATTACCTTCTTGCAACAATTCCTTAACAAGATCTACCTTTCTTAAAATCAAATAATTTTCAATTGATGAATAAGTGTTTTCAGAAAAAACGGAAGACAAATAAGAATAGGTATAGTCAAGTTTATCGGACAAATAGCTGGACACCTTTAAATGCCTTGCATTTTCATCATTTAGCATCTCATCAATTGTGTTTTTAATTCGATCAACAAGGGTTTCTTTCTGATCATCCAAGACTGTTATGCCATAATTTTTAAGGGATTGAATTAGTGAGAATTTAGTTTCTTCAGGCAAACCATCTAAGATTTCAAATTCACTTGAATTGATAGCTGACCATGGTATATTAAATTTCTCCAATTGCTCCCTCACCAATGTTTCGCAAACTACCTTGTAATTATATTTTAAATAAATTTTCATTCAACCTTTAAAATAGCACTCGATTGCTGTTTATACCAAGAGTCCAAAGCAAAGTAAGTACAAAAACAATAATTAATTGAAATTATTTTACTAAAAATAAGGTATTTTATTTATTTAAAAAATAGCATATTATGCTAAAATTCCTATGGGTCTTCATTTTCAATCATTTAAACCACAAATGAATACTAAAAAATGGGAGCAATTATTTTCACCTGAGAAATAGAGTGTTTTTAATATGACTGCAGCAGTTCAAAAAAGTTCTCCAGAAAACCAAAACTGAGTTTAATTTCCTGAATTTCAAAAACTATTATAATTATTACAAGCGCGAACTACGCTATTCGAAATAAATTTTAATTATATAGAAAATATACAGATTTTAATATAAAAAAAACGAATTTTCAAAATTGAAAATTCGTTTTTTTTATGGTAATGTTCTATATTTAATTTTGATTAGGTAGCATCATCTATTTCGTCTTCAACTTCTTCAGCACCTTCTTCTATTGCATCTCCTGCATCATCTGCTGCTTCTTCTATTTTCTCACCTGCACTATCCTTTTTATCCCTACAACTGGACAATGAAAGGAATGAGGTAGTCATAAGCGCTAATAAAAAGATGTTAATGTAACGTTTCATAATTTTTAATTTTAGTTTACAGTTTTATTTAAGTTAAAGTTGGTTACCCCGGGTCTTCTAAATTGATTGCTTTTTCTCCATGCATTGGATCAATTTTAACCCCAATGCTATTCTTTTAATTTAATTCATTAACTGGTAGTTGGTAGTTTTATCTGGTATCAACACTGATCCTGTTGGTTATTTCGGGATATTGAATTTTGTGATTTTAGCCTTTTAGGTATTGGTATAAACCTAAACAGACTATTCATCTATTTTCATTAAAATGACTTTCATGCCATTCATTTTCTCCCAAAAATCAAAGAAATTAAGAAAAGAACAACAAAAATAAAGAATATCACCTTGGCTATTGATGCAGCTCCTTCGGCAACACCGCCAAATCCAAAAATAGCAGCTATTACAGCTATTACAACGAAAATAATTGTCCAACGTAGCATAATTTTTAAAGTTTAGAGTTGTAGATATGGTTTGAAAATGAGTTGATTGCTAATAATAAAATTAATTAACTTGACCTTAGCAAATGACCTCAATAGATCCTATTCTTGCTTCAATCGATCTAATAAAGTTTACAGTTGAAGAGAATATCCATCAACCTAAGAACCGTCTCCATTATAGGAAACCTTCCAGATAAGACCACCGTCGTCATCATTGATCAAAAGTGAGCCATCCGGTGCAACTGCCACACAAACCGGTCGGCCATAAACCTCAGTACCATCTTCATTGGCTATAAACCCAGTTAGAAAATCAATTGGTTTTTTAGGCTTTCCATTGTCAAATGGGATAAAAATAACTTTATACCCTGACAGTTGCTCCCTATTCCATGATCCATGTTGCCCTACAAAGGCACCATTTATAAATGAATTCGGAAATGCATCCGAAGTATAAAAGGTTAGGCCCAATGAGGCAGTGTGACTACCTACCGGTACATCCGGAATGATTGATTTCGCTACCAAGTCTTCGTGTGGGGCATCTTTCCATCTTGGATCTTTTATTTGACCATAATAACTGTAAGGCCAACCGTACCAACCTCCCTTTTTAACACTAGTTACATAATCAGGTACAAGATCATTCCCCAATTTGTCTCGCTCATTTACTGCGGTCCAAAGCTCCCCGGTAACAGGGTTAAAATCCATTCCTACAGGATTTCTAAGCCCATCAGCATAAATAATTTCACCAGATCCATCCGGATTTATTTCTATTATATTGGCTCTTCTATGTTCTTTTTCCATGCCCTGCTCTCCTGCATTACTTGCAGAACCAACAGAAACATAAATTTTATTCTTGTCCTGACTGGCGATTATATTCCTGGTCCAGTGATTGTTATACCCACTGGCTGATAAGTCCAAGATTTTTTCACCTTCTCCTTCAATTTTGTTAGCCCCTTCTTTATAAGGATACCGATAAAGACCATCTGTATTGGCTACATAGAAATACTCACCCAACACCAGCATTCCAAAATTCTGATTCAATTCTTCTAAAAAGACATGTTTCTCATCTATTTTACCATCATTATCGGAATCACGCAATAACCTTATCTGATCGGCACTGTTTTTAGTATTGGATTCAGCGACAAATATATCTTTATTCGGAGCGATATAAGTCCATCTCGGGTGATCCAAATCCTCAGCAAACCTGCTCACGGTGAATCCTTCAGGCGCTTTTGGACCTTCCCCTTTCGGCCAACCTACTATTTCGCTACGATTGGTTACCGAAGTTGAACTATATGGGGCAGGTAAAGTTAGCTCTCCTACAGCTGTCTCAACAGTTACACTATCCTGATTAGCAAATTCTTCTTTCTCAGATCCTGATAACTTTCTTTCCTTGCATCCAAGACCAGTAACTATTAAAAGAGCTAATACTATATATTTCATTTTAATTGTTTTTTAGATTGGCCCCTATTTTTACAATATATTATGTAAACAGTTGATAAAAACTTCACAAAATGATATCGAAACATCCTAAAGGTGAAGCTATACAAATTCCCATTTTAGACATTTATTAATAACATTATATTTAAATGCTATAACCCTTTCGATGCAAATCCTATACCATTATTAAAAAATGTTAAAAAAAGTTTGACCACCTACACCTGAGAAGAATTAGTTAAGCATTTCCAATTCAGCATAAAAAATTAGGAAATAAATAATGTAATTTTAGGATTCGAAGTAAGATAAACAATACAGGAAATGACATTTGGATCAAGCAAAAAAGCTAAATTCATGAAACAACTTAATTGCGACATATTGATTGCGGGCGGTGGACCGGGAGGTATACCTGCCGCTCTTGCAGCTGCCAGAAATGGATCAAAAGTTATCCTTTGTCAAGACAGACCCGTTTTAGGTGGAAATGCATCGAGTGAGGTTCGGATGCATATTGTAGGGGCTGATTGCAGCGGTAAAAGAGGAGAGAATTTATCAGTAGAAGCTAGGGAATCTGGCATAATAGAAGAAATACGGCTTGAATCAACTGTAAATAATCCTCAGCGTGCGCCAGCGATATTCGACTTAATTCTGTATGATAAATGTAGGAGTGAGCCAAATTTAGATTTAATGCTCAACACGAGAGTTTATGCAACAGAAGTAGAGGAAAAAACCATAAAAAAAGCCTTTGCCAGAAGAGAATCTACCGAAGATGAATTCGAGATAACCGCCAAAATCTTTATTGATTGCACAGGTGATGGAACCATTGGTGCCTGTTCGGGCGCTTCATTTTATGAAGGAAGAGAGGCGAAATCAAGCTTTAATGAACCACTGGCACAGAACGAAAGCGACAATTTAAGATTAGGCTCTTCCCTCATGTTTCAGGCAAAAAAACATGATAAACCGATGCCCTTCTCTCCCCCATCCTGGGCTCGGAAAGTCACAGAAGAAGACCTGGCGCTTAGGCCACATGCAACCCCTGCCATGGACATGGACCTGGGCTTGGAATATGGCTATTGGTGGTTAGAATGGGGAGGAACCTTGGATACGATCAAAGACAATGAGCTCATTAGAGATGAATTATTGGCTATATTGTTGGGTGTTTGGGATCATGTAAAAAATGGAGGTGATCATGGAGCAGACAATTGGGCCTTAGAGTGGTGTGGCTTTCTTCCGGGGAAAAGGGAGAGCCGTAGGTTTATAGGACAATACACCCTTAACCAAAATGATGTGCAAGAAGCCAAAACTTTTGATGATGCTATAGCTTATGGAGGTTGGCATATTGACATTCATCCCCCGGAAGGAGTTGATGCGATCGACAAATCTCCTTGCATCCACCACGATGTGCCCAATCTATACCAAATTCCCTTACGCACTACCATAAGTAAAAACATTAACAACCTTATGTTTGCCGGAAGAAATATCTCTGCAAGCCATGTGGCTTTTGCCTCAACCAGGGTCATGGCCACTTGTGCTGTAGTGGGTCAAGCTGTAGGTACAGCCGCAGCGATGGCTGGAAAAAGCGGCATACAACCTGGAAATATCGTTTCCAATAAAGACTTACTATCTAGCATTCAACAGCAACTTCTTAAGGATGATGTGTTTATTCCCGGCATACAAAATCAGGACAATAGTGACTTGGCAAAAGATGCAAAAATCAGCGCCAACTCTGAACAAGAAATTGGTAAAGCAATCAATATAATCAGTGGGCAGACACGAAGTGTTCATGGGCATCGGGGCGTTCACCCTGAAATTGCCTTACCCGGTACGCATCGTTGGATGAGTAACCCAATGGATGGCATGCCGGTTAGCATAGAATTATCATGGACAAAACCCAAAAATATCCGCTTAATACAGATTGTTTTTGATACCGGAGCGCACAGGGTCTTGACCTTTAGCCTTGCAGATGAGTACACCCAAAAAATGCACTGGGGAAGTCCTCAACCCGAGACTGTTAAAGATTATACCATAGCTACTTATTTTAATGGTCACCAAAAGGAATCCTTGTCCCAAAAAAACAATTACCAAAGGCTACGTAAACATGTCCTTCAAGGACATTCCATAGACACTATAAAAATCACTGTTTTGTCTACACAGGGCTTAGATCATGCGCGTATTTTTGAAATAAGGGCTTATGAATAATATAAAATTTCTATAGATGTTTAGAAAAGCTAATATATTAATCCTCCTTAATTGGCTCAAAATCTAATCAAAAACCTACCCGATCAATGTTTAAAATTTATACAATCCTGGCTATTCTATGTTGCCAGCTCCTCTTTACTCAGGCTTATGCCCAGTCCCAACCTAAAGATTCTTTTGAGGGCGCTGAGATTTCCAATTGGAAAGGGTTTGAGCGTTATGACTTTAGTTTCCAAGGGAGAAATGCAAGGCTGGTCCTCCCTGACAAAGCTATCCCGGGAAAGCCTTGGATCTGGCGGGCTAGATTTCCTGACTGGCATACTACGGCTGACAGTCTCTTAGTGGCTGAAGGGTTTCACTTGGCTTACGTCAATACCGATAACCTATATGGAAATAAAGATGCCGTTCAAGTTTGGGATGATTTCTATTCACTATTAACTTCTGAGCTTGACCTCCAAGAACAAGTTTCATTAATGGGAGTCAGCCGAGGAGGATTATTTATTTACAATTGGGCAAAGGCCAATGTTGACAAAGTAGCTTGCATTTATGCAGAAGCCCCGGTATTGGATTTCAAAAGTTGGCCCGGAGGTTTTGGAACGGGTGAAGGCTCACCAAAGGATTGGCTCCGGTTAAAGGAGGTTTATGGCTTTGCCACTGATGAGGAAGCAAAAAACTATGCCGACAACCCCATTGATAACCTTAATGAGTTACCAACAAAAAGGGTACCTATCCTTCACATGATTGGACTGGAGGATCAAATAGTGCCAGCAGGAGAAAACACCCTTCCCTTTGTTCAAAATTACATTAAATCAGGTGGACTGGCCACCATTGTAACCTCTGTGGATGGAGAACAAAACCTAAAAGGACACCATTTCCCCATACAGACTCCCAGATTGGTTGCTGACTTTATCAAGTACAACTCTATTAAAACCCAGGCATTAGCTTCTGAAAACTACCATAAAACAAATGGAGTTATCCTTAATGCTTATCATAAATTTTCAAGCAATAAATCCGGCCGAGTTGCCTATTTAGGAGGTTCAATCACCCACAATCATGGCTGGCGAGACAGTATTAATCATTTTATACAAGAACGCTTCCCTGATGCATCTTTGAAATTTATAAATGCCGGCATCCCATCTATGGGAAGTACTCCTTCAGCTTTTAGGCTTGAAAGAGATGTCTTGTCTAAAGGTAAAGTAGATCTACTTTTTGTAGAAGCTGCTGTTAATGATTCCGGAAATGGAAGAACATCAAAGGAACAAAAGCGTGCGATGGAAGGAATCATAAGGCAGGCAAGAAATTCAAATCCGGAAATGGATATCGTAATCATGCATTTTGTGGATCCGGGAAAAATATCCCTTTACCGTGAGGGCTTGATACCGGAAGTAATTGTAAACCATCAGGCAGTAGCAGATCATTATGGCATTCCTACCATTAATTTGGCTAAAGAGGTTACAGATAGAATTGATGCCGGGGAGTTTTCTTGGGAGAAGGATTTCAAGAACCTTCACCCTTCCCCTTTTGGTCAAGGTATTTATTCCCATTCAATTATTACATTCCTAACGAACAGTTTCAATAAAAGTAAGCTTTTGAAAGAGGAAGTCATCCATTACGCGGTTCCAACAAAATTGGATCCATATGCCTATGGTTCAGGATTTCTAGTGGATGTTAAAGAAGCAAAATTAGCCAAAGGTTGGCAACTTGTTCCTGATTGGGAACCTGCAGACAATTTAAATACGAGACCGAACTATGTTAGCCAACCATTTTTGGTTGGTAAAAGTGGGGCCAAATCTTTGAAATTTAAATTCAATGGAACGGCTGTAGGTATTGCTGTGGCCGCAGGGCAGGATGCTGCCACCATTCGCTATAGAATAGACAAAGGTGAATGGAAACAACTGGACTTGCTTACACCTTGGAGCAAGCAGTTGCACCTACCCTGGTATTATACTTTGGCTAATGAATTATCCAACCACGCTCATCTTTTAGAAATCAGCATTCCAGATAATCTCAATGAAGGTTCACAGCAGAAAGCGTGTAGAATCAGGTATTTCTATGTAAATTCCGACCATAATAATAAGTAAACTAAATATCATTTTGAGAAGGATAATGATTCGCATTGCTTTATCAAGAGTGTTTTAATATCATTTACTTCCACACGAAAAAATTTCAAAAAAAATAAAAATGAAACAGTTATTCCTACTGGTAACGATTGGCTTCTTTATCAATCTTTCCCAAATATACGCCCAAAAGCAAACCAAAACGGAAAACATCTTTTTGATAACAGTGGATGGGCTTCGTTGGCAGGAAATATTCAAGGGAGCTGATTCCTTGTTGATTGATGATACAGGAATGGTTGAGAACACAGATGAACTAGTGGCTGAATATTGGGACAGCGACCCAAAAGAGCGCAGGAAAATGTTAATGCCATTTTTTTGGGAAAAGCTGAGTGCTGAAGGGCAATTGTATGGCAATAGAGTTTATGGCAATTTGGTTGACAACAGCAATACCATGTTATTTTCCTACCCGGGATACAATGAAGTGTTAAGTGGGTTTGCAGATGACAAAAGAATCAATTCAAATTCAAAAATCAACAACCCCAATACCACTTTATTGGAATACTTAAATCAAACTGCTGACTATCAAAACAAGGTCTTGGCCTATGGAAGCTGGGATGTCTTTCCATTCATTATTAATGAGGAAAGAAGTAAAGTCCCAGTAAATGCAGGTTTTGATTTGGCTGAAGGAAACAACCTTACGGATAAAGAGGTAATGATCAACAGGCTTCAAAGTGAAATTAGAGGCCCTTGGGGAGGAGTAAGGTTGGATGCTTTTACCCACAACTATGCTCTGGAAGGAATTAAAAAACATCAACCAAAAGTTGTTTACATTGCTTATGGCGAACCGGATGATTGGGCACATGACAACGCGTATGACCAATACCTGTACTCTATTCACCAGTTTGATGCCTACCTTAAAGAATTGTGGAGTTATATTCAAAATTCTCCCCAATACAAGGACAAGACTACTATGATCATAACTACAGATCATGGAAGAGGAATAAATAAAAAAACTTGGACAGGGCATGGATCCTCTATTCCTGAAGCAAAAGAAATATGGATGGCTGCCATCGGCCCTGATACCCCTGCGAAAGGTGAGATGAAAACCAAAGGTTTATGGCATTCTTCCATGATAGCCAGGACCATTTTTAAACTTTTAGGAAAAGAATATCCGGAATTAAAGGCAGGGGAAGTTATCACCGACATGATCAAGTAATACACTACGTTTAAAACAAATCATTAAAAATACTTCAAGAAAGAGTAGGTCAATTAAAATTTTAAAAGATGGACAAGCTTCTCAAATACATTCCTATTGATTGTTTATTCGTTGACAGATTACAAGATTGGGCCACCAGAAAAGAGGTAGTTGAAATCGCCTACAGAAATAAATCAGGTGAAGTTATCAGCATCAAAACTCGGATTAAGGATATTTATACTAAAAACAAAGAAGAGTATATTGTTTTGGAAAATAAAATAACCTTTCGTCTTGATCTGCTAGTCAGCGTTAATGAACACAAAGTTGGAAGTTGCCACATAGATTAAATAAGTGCCTGTAATATCGGTTACTGGCAATAACTAGCTAAAAAAAATCCTGAAAGACAAATCAGTAACATTCCAAAGCCGAATTCAGTAAAACTTTCTGTGAAAAAATTTTATTGTAAATGAAGCATATTGGCACGGATTAAGCTATCTAATGGATAATCAATAATTCGAAAATAATCGATTCATTAAGTTTATTTAATTTGACTTTGTCAAAGGATTGTTTTGTCATTAAAATTATGATATGAAAGTACTCTTCATTGTCAATCCCGTTTCAGGGGATGTAGATAAAGAGCCTTTTTTAGAAAAGGCTACCAAATTATGTCAAAAATATGGAATAGTTACCCAGATCTTTAAAACAACAGGCAAAGAGGATGAAAGAAAGGTAGAAGAAACCATCAATTCCTTTGCCCCTGACAGAGTTGCCTCTGTAGGCGGAGATGGAACTACCCTGTTTTCGGCCATTGCTTTATTGGAAAGTAAAATTCCAATGGGCATCATTCCCTTGGGTTCAGCCAATGGAATGGCAGTTGAATTAGGCGTACACTCAAATCCCTTGGAAGCCTTAAAGGATCTGATCATGTCCTCCATGATCAGGGACCTGGATATTTTAAAGGTCAACGACAAACATTTTTCCATACACCTTGGGGATGTGGGCATCAACGCTGAAATAGTAGCCTCTTATGAAAAAGATCCTAACAGGGGAATGACGACCTACGCAAAATATTTTATTGATGAACTGACCAAAAACGATCCTTTTGAGGTTGAGGTTGATGCCATGGATCAGACAATTGTTGAAAAAGCGGTAATGGTAGGAATTTGTAATGCTAAAAAGTATGGTACCGGCATTCCTTTAAATATTGATGGGAACCCAATGGATGGTAAATTTGAAATTATTCTGGTAAAGGATCTCAATACCCAATTCTTAATTAATGCCGGTCTTTCAAAGTTTAATGATGTTTTTTATATGAAAGAAAACATCACTGCCATTTGTACAGAAAAGGCCGTATTAAAATTCAAAAAACCAAGGCTGCTTCAACTAGATGGAGAGGTAATCGGGAAATTTAAAGAAATAAACGTTGAAATAATCAAAGGTGCCACTAAGCTTATCACCTCCACAGACAACCAATATATCCATGATTGATAGGCAATTTACAGGCTTTATTTATTAAAAAGACTAAATAAATATTAAATAATATCGCTATTATTATAAGGATAGCTTTATTTTTTTATTCCAAAAATCCTCAAAACTCATTAAATATATTTTCTGTAAAAAAAACTCCATACCCATATAGATTATAAAATTTTTTTATAGGTTTGTTGATCTAAATGAAAAGTAAGAGACATTTTATAAAGAATTCTGTACAGAACCCCATCTATATCGGGGCTTCCTTGGCTGTGGGCTTTTTAATGCTTCTTTTCAGCCCATTAGTGATTCAAGGAAGTTCATTTAATGAGGATTCCGGGGATTCTAACCAGCAAATCACTTATGTATCAGCCAGTGATATTTTAAGTGATATTCATTATTTTTTGCATTTACCATCTGAAGGGGATTCTCCGGAGGAACAGGAAAATGAAAGCGAAAATGAATCCAATAAAACCTTAGACGAAGACAGTGAGCATTTCACTGTTAACACCGCTTTTTTCTCTAAGCTGGGGTACAATTTGGAAAAAGCTATATTTTTCCAATTGAACCACTCCAATCATAACAGATCAAGGATTTCACTCATCATTCTTCACCACTCCTGGAAGAGTTTTCTCATTTAATTTTTTTCAGCTCATTCATACCCTCATTGGACCCACTCCAATGATTTCATCCAAGCCTTTTATTTTCAGTAGATTTTCATCTATCCAAGGGCTTTTTATATCAATTTTTATAATAAAAAATCATAATCATTATGAAGAGGATATTGATTCTCATCTGTTTACTAGCCATTCTAGGCAATTCTGCGTGCCAGCATAAAAAAGAAGCTGGACATCCTGAGTCTACCTACCGAATTACAAGTCCTATAAAAATGGACACTGTGGTCTTTCAGGAATACGTAAGCCAAGTGCACTCCATTCAACATATAGAGCTAAGGGCACTTGAAAAAGGTTATTTACAAAAAGTATTTGTAGATGAAGGACAGTTCATTAAAAAAGGGCAATTAATGTTTCAAATCATGCCGCTTATTTATGAAGCAGAAAAGCAAAGAGCGGAGGCTGAAGCCGACTTTGCAGAGATAGAATTTAACAATACCCAAAGTCTTGCAGACAGCAATATTGTTTCTTCCAATGAATTGGCCATGTCAAGGGCAAAACTTGCCAAGGCTACAGCCGAGTTAAATTTGGCAAAGGCGCATTTGGGTTTTACAGAAATCAGGGCCCCATTCGATGGAATAATGGGTAGGTTTCACGTAAGGTTAGGTAGCCTTTTAGATGAGGGGGAGTTATTGGCTACCTTATCTGACAACAGCAAAATGTGGGTTTACTTCAATGTTCCTGAATCAGAGTATTTAGATCTTGCTACCTCCACCGGCTTAGAAAACTTGCCTGAAGTGCAGTTCAAAATGGCCAACAACCAAAACTTTGAATATACAGGCCAGATAGAAACCATTGAAGCTGATTTTAATAATGAAACAGGTAATATAGCTTTTCGAGCAACATTCCCTAATGATAAAGGTCTCTTAAGACACGGGGAAACGGGGAATATATTAATGCCGATTGTTTTTAAGGATGCATTGATCATAACACAAAAAGCAACCTTTGAAATATTGGACAAAAAGTTCGTCTATATCGTAGATGAAACCAACACATTAAGGTCAACTGAAATCACGATCGCCCATGAAATCCCTCATTTGTTTATTGTGAGCGAAGGTCTTAAACCAACGGATAAAGTGCTTATTGATGGTCTAAGAAAAGTCAAAAACAATCAGACAATAAAGCACGAATTTCTAGATCAAAGAGATATTTTAGCTGATTTAAACCTGCTTCATGCAGAGTAAATTTAACCTATAAATTACTTTAGACATGTTTAGCAAGTTTATACAACGGCCGGTTTTAGCGATAGCTATTTCCCTGTCCATCATATTCCTAGGAATATTAGCGATTGCAACAAGGCCTATTTCACAGTTTCCTGAAATAGCCCCACCAAGAGTCAATATATTTATCGCCTATCCGGGATCAAGTGCAGAAGTTTTGGTGAAATCCACTTTAATACCTCTGGAAAGAGCGATTAATGGAGTTAAGGGAATGCAGTACATTATTTCTGATGCTACCAGTGCCGGGGAGGCCACCATACAAATTATTTTTGAGCCGGGCACAGATCCGAATGCTGCAGTGGTGAACGTAAAAACCCGAGTGGACCAGGTGATGAACAATCTCCCGCCTCTGGTTCAAAGGGAGGGGGTGATCATCACCCCTATCCAACCCAGTATGTTGATGTATGTGAACCTCTTCAGTACAGATAAAAAGGCAGATGAAAAATTTCTTTACAACTATGCCAACGTAAACATACTTCCCGAACTCCAAAGGATAAGTGGAATGGGAAGGGCCACCATCCTAGGTAGCCGGCAATACGCCATGCGGGTATGGTTAAAACCCGATCGAATGCGGGCCTATAATATTTCTACGGAAGAAGTTTTAGAAGCGATTGATGAACAAAGTGTTATTGGTAGACCGGGTAGACTCGGACAGAGTTCGGGAAAAACCGCCCAGTCCATTGAATATGTGTTGACCTATAAAGGGAGGTTTAATTTACCTGAGGAATACGAAGACATCATCATCCGAGCCAATCCTGAAGGAGAGATATTGATGCTCAAAGACATTGCAGAAGTAGAACTAGGCAGTGAATTTTTTGATATATACTCGAATAAAGATGGGTATCCTGCTGCTTCTATGGTATTGAAGCAAAATTTTGGTAGTAATGCCAGTAAGGTAATTGATGATGTAAAAGTTAAATTAAAAGAACTCGAAAAGGATTTCCCTCCGGGCATGACCTACGAGATCAATTATGATGTATCCACCTTTGTTGATGCCTCCATTGACAAGGTATTACATACATTAGTAGAAGCCTTTATATTGGTTGCTTTGGTGGTTTTTCTATTCTTAGGGGATTTGAGATCTACAATAATACCGGCCATCGCTGTTCCTGTTTCATTGATCGGAGCTTTTGTATTCATGCAAATATTTGGCTTAACGATTAACATGATCACCTTATTTGCACTGGTGTTGGCCATTGGGATTGTGGTGGATGATGCCATTGTGGTCGTGGAAGCCGTCCATGCCAAAATGGAAGAAGAAAACCTAAGCCCATTCAAGGCTGTTAAGAAAGTGTTGGGTGAAATTAGCGGAGCCATTATAGCCATTACCCTAGTAATGACAGCAGTTTTCATACCCGTTGCCTTTATGACCGGCCCGGTTGGTGTATTTTACCGCCAATTTTCAATCACAATGGCCAGTTCCATTGTTCTTTCAGGTTTGGTGGCCTTGACATTAACTCCGGTATTGTGTGCCATGATCCTCAAAAACAATCATGGCAAACCGAAAAGAAAATCTCCCATAGATCTTTTCTTGGACTGGTTCAATAGAAAATTTGATAAAGTCACTGATAAATACGAAGATTTACTTAAGCTTATTGTCAACCGAAAAGTAATCACCTACAGTATTCTACTGGCATTTGGATTGGGTATTTTTGTGGTCAACGAAGAACTTCCTTCAGGTTTTATTCCCAATGAAGATCAAGGAATGATCTATGCGATTATTCAAACACCTCCGGGCTCAACTTTAGAATTGACCAATGAGGTCTCTAGAAAGTTGCAAGAAATTGCAGAAGAGATCGATGGTATCCAGTCCGTTTCCTCTTTGGCGGGTTATGAAATTCTTACAGAAGGAAGGGGATCCAATGCCGGCACTTGTCTTATCAACTTAAAAAACTGGTCTGAAAGACATCATTCCGTCAAGGAAATTATTGAAGAGCTGGAAGAAGAGACCAAGGATTTAGGTGCGGTGATTGAATATTTTGAACCACCGGCAGTACCGGGATATGGAGCATCTGATGGGTTCTCATTAAGGATGATCGATAAAAACAGTACCGTCGATTACCAAGAATTTGATCAAGTAAACCGTGATTTTATGGAGGCCCTAAATAAAAGGCCAGAACTTAGTGGGCTGTTTACCTTTTTTGCTGCCAACTATCCACAATTTGAGCTTACCATTGACAATAAATTGGCGATGCAAAAAGGGGTTTCTATTGGTAAAGCCATGGAAAATCTTGACATACTTATTGGTAGTACTTATGAGCAAGGTTTTATTAGGTTCGGGAATTTCTTTAAGGTATATACCCAGTCGGCTCCGGAATACAGAAAGCTCCCTTCGGATATTATGAATTTATTCATCAAGAATGAAGAGGGAGAAATGGTTCCTTACTCAGCTTTTATGAAAATGGAGAAAAAGCAAGGTCCTAATGAAATTACAAGATTTAATCTTTACACTTCCTCCTCAATAAAAGGAGTTCCCGCACCCGGTTATACAAGTGGGGATGCCATTGAGGCCATTCGGGAGGTAGCCGCAGCAACGCTCCCCAATGGCTATGACATTGCTTGGGAAGGACTTTCCTATGATGAATCAAGAAGAGGTAACGAAGCCATTTATATATTCATTGTTGTATTGATCTTCGTTTATTTGGTTTTGGCAGCGCAATATGAAAGTTTCATCATTCCTTTGGCTGTTATTCTCTCCTTGCCGATCGGAGTTTTTGGCTCTTTCCTCATGTTGAAATTCATGGGACTGGCCAATGACATTTATGCACAGATTGGTCTGATCATGCTGGTGGGGCTTTTAGGTAAAAATGCAGTGTTAATAGTTGAATTTGCTATTCAAAAACACCAGCAAGGCTCCACTATTTTAGAAGCTGCAATCATCGGTGCAAAGGTGAGATTCCGCCCCATCTTGATGACATCTTTTGCTTTTATTGCCGGATTGATTCCCTTGGTCATTGCTACAGGAGCCGGAGCCATAGGCAATAGAACCATTGGTTCTTCCGCCATGGGAGGCATGTTATTCGGAACCTTATTTGGTGTAGTCATCGTCCCCGGGCTCTATTATATTTTCGGCAGCTTGGCTGATGGCAGAACACTAATAAGAGATGAAGACGAAACACCTCTTAGTGAGGATTATGTGAATAACCAATCCAATGCAAGCCTGATAAAAAAACTTAAGAAATTATTGTCGAAAAAAGAACTGAAAGATGGCCAATAAATTCATAAACAATACGACCAGCCTGTTGTTTTGCATGCTCCTATTATGGGGATGTAAGACACCACAGGTCAGCACGATCAATGAAAACAAGTCGGTTCCGGACAGTTTCAATACTTCAACAGACACTACTAACAGTGCCTTAACCAATTGGAGAGCGTTCTTTACTGACCCAAATTTGATCTCTTTGATAGATACTGCCCTAGCCAATAATCAGGAGCTGAACATCCTGCTACAAGAGATAGCGGTAGAAAACAATGAAATACTGGCAAGAAAAGGGGAATACCTTCCTTTTGTAAACCTTGGGCTAGGTGCAGGACTGGAAAAGGATGGCAAATATACCCGTCATGGGGCAGTGGATGAAAGTCTGAATATTAGGGAAAGTCAGGCCATTCCTGAACCATTGCCTGATTTTATGGTGGGGGCTTTTGCTTCTTGGGAAGTGGATGTTTGGAAGAAGCTTCGCAATGGAAAAAAAGCGGCGGTTGCCAGGTATTTGTCCAGTGTTGAGGGTAGAAACTTTATGGTCACCAATCTAATTGCTGAAATTTCTAATGCCTATTATGAATTAATGGCTTTAGACAATCAGCTGGAAATAATTCAAAAGAATATATCCATTCAAAAAAATGCTCTTCGAATCATTGAACAACAGAAACAGGCTGCTCAGGAAACGCAGCTTGCAGTTAATAGATTTGCTGCCCAGTTGCTCAATACTGAAAATCTGCAATATGATATTAAACAGCAGATTGTTGAAACAGAAAATTGGTTGAATTTCTTGGTAGGTCGATTCCCTCAACCTATCATCAGAAGTTCATCTGAATTCAATGACATTGCCATAGACGATATTCATTCAGGAATACCTTCTCAATTGCTGACCAACAGGCCGGATATTAAACAAGCAGAATTAGCTTTAGAGGCTGCCAAATTGGACGTTAGTATTGCAAGGGCCAATTTCTATCCTTCATTCAGCATTGAAGCGGGGGTGGGTTTTGGATCATTTAACCCTAAATACCTCCTCAACCCACATTCAATTCTATACAATCTGGGCGGGGATTTAATGGCTCCTTTGGTCAATAGAAATGCGATAAAGGCAACCTATAACAGTGCCAATGCCAAACAATTACAAGCTGTTTATAGCTATGAACAAACCATTTTGCAAGCCTATATAGAAGTAGCGAATCAGTTATCTCAGATCGTTAATTCTAGTGCAAGCTATGAAACCAAAGCCAAAGAAGTGGATTTACTCAATCAATCAATCAACATTTCCAATAGCTTGTTCCGTTCTGCGAGAGCAGATTATATGGAAGTATTGCTAACCCAAAGAGAGGCGTTGGAATCCAGAATGGAACTAATAGAAATAAAACTAAGCCAGATGAACGGCAAAGTCAATGTATACAAAGCATTGGGCGGCGGCTGGAACTAGCAATAATGCAGTTTACGTAAAATTTTTATTCCTCAATTATTGATTAATGCTTAATAAGTAAAAGCCACTTGGATGTTCAAGTGGCTTTTCTTTGTTATAGGTTTCATAGTCAGTGGCATTGTTTCCTTTATTGGTTTGTAGCATTCTGGATTAATTTTCCAGATCAATAAATTTTCAGGTTATAAGCCTTTCAGCATTTACCAAGGTTTTCCGGAATTTTGTAGTAGCCACATTTTAGCATAAGGATGATCTTTACTTTGTCCGGCCGGTATATATTCAGTGTCCTCCAGAGAAGATAAGGCTTCTTCATAATTTTCTAGGTAGTTTGGGTCTAAATTCGGTGAAGGGTACATGTACCGAACCGGAATGGCAGCTCCAAATTGAGTGACAGGGCCGGCTTCAAGTACAGGGTAGCCGGTACGCCTCCAGTCAAACCAAGCCTGAGGATTTTGCCAGTTGGCTAACCATTTTTGTTCCATAATCCTTTGCTCTTTATTACTGCTGGAAGCAAATGATACTGAAGCTTGTTCATAATAGGTATCAAAGCTATAGCTTCCGACATTTGATAAAATGCCATATTTTTCCATCGACGCTTTAATTCCTTCTTTGTAATGCATTTCGGGATCACTTACACCAAACCCTCCCATCTGGGCCGCCTCAGCCATTAAAAATTTTACTTCACTGTAAGTAATTAAATTCATCCCTACATATTCATCTTGATCTTTGCGATAACGCTCATGTAAGTAGGAAATATAGGGGCTTCTTTCAGGGTGATACCCTTCCTCATCGTTACCTTTATTGAATGCCATGGCCTCCACAATAGGCAAACCTACAGGCAATCCCACATATAAATTGGTATTCACATTCAGCCCTTCTGGTGCCGGCTTAAATCGAACTGTATAAGATTCGCCAAGCACATTGGTAATGACAGAGTCTTTTTCTTCCAACACCCCATTGTCCCACTTGTATTGAACCGGCATCATCCAGCGATGTAATCTGGGATCATTTAAATCTATTAGTTTATCTACAATAGTTTGTGCCGGTTTTAGCAACAAATTAGGGTTTGGACTATTCAACGGACCACCCGGTGCTGCATTGTTTTCATCAGTTCCAAGAAAATCTACTTGCGCATCATCCGTATTGTCGGTAAAGGTAAACTGTGAGGCTTCATTGAATTCTTTTTCCAAATCCACTCCTAAAGCAGTCATTTCTGACTTTTTCTCAATCAAACGCATACTGTAACGCATTCTCAAAGCATTGGCAAACTTTCTCCACTTCTGGGCATCTCCACCATACAGTATATCTGAAGAAGCATTTACCAAATCTTTTGCCGGATCTAGGTTTTGAAGCAATGTTTCAGCCTCTTTCAAATCCATCATAATTCCTTTATAAACATCTACCTGACGATCATATTCCGGAAAGAACACGTCATTTTTCGCTTGCAGTGCACTCGAATAAGGAATATCTCCATATAGATCACTCATCAAACCAAAATGAAAGGATCGCATAATCAATGCTATTCCTTTAAAGAATTGATTATCCTCTTCTATGGCGTTTTCATATATAACCTGATTATTTCTAAGGATGTCAAAATAGCTATTCCAAGACTCATGACCCCAACCATAAAAATTGACAACCACAGCCCCTTCATTGGTTCCACGTTGCACATACTGCATGGCTCCTGCTATTTTAGAATTTTCATACCCCAAATTATGGTAGGTCTTTGCTGTGTTTGACAATACATAAGTAAGAATATAATTGGAGGAAACCTGCTCAGGGCTGTTGGGGTTTATGTTGACCTCTGTCAGGTCTTCGCAAGCCCAAAGTGAAGCGATCAATCCAATAGTAAATATGTTTTTTAATAGATTTTTCATGACTATCATTCAGTTAAAATTCTGCATTTACTTTCAAGCCTAAAGAACCTGTCCATGGCATTACATTGTAATATTCTACTCCTTGAATCCATCGGTTTCCGGTTTGCCTAAAAGCCCTTTCCGGATCTATACCGTTTCCGGCTTCTGTCCATACAAATAGATTGTTTCCAACCACAGAAATTGAGGCATTTCTCAAGCTTATTTTATTTAGTAAATTGGTGGGTAAGCGATAGGTAAAAGCAATTTCCCTAAGCTTGACATAAGTAGCACTGTAGAGGTTTCTGTCAGGAAAAGGTCGGTTGGCATATCGGTAGGCTTGAAAAGGGTTTAACCATTGAGTAGTCGATCCACCAAGGTTTTCTATATAAACGATATTGCCTTCAGCATCCCTACTTTCTCGCACACCAACATTGAAACTGGCATCTTGCTCTCTATAGTCAGCCTCTTCCCCCGTCCAAGGCAAGCCTCCGTAAGCGGCATTTCTTCCACCAATCCAATTGCCGAAATATGCTTCAGGGTTCTCTTTGATCTGATCTTCAATGGGTCTATTCGGGTCATAAGACATGCCTGAAAGGGTTTCTTCCAACATTCCATTATTACCCAAAAACATCATTGTATTGGAGTAAAACTCGCCCCCTTGTCTCCAATCTATATTCGCATACACACTAAAGTTTTTATAGCTAAAGGTTGGCTGAAAGGATACCATCAGGTCATGGTTGAAATTCCCAATCTTTACTAAATTATTTACATCCTGATCTGCTTGGTACAAGCCACTACCGGTGAGTACAGGGTACCCGAAATAAGGTGATTCTGTATCTTTCACGGTAAGTACCGGACGCATGTATATGTCGCCTATGTCTCCCCCCACGTAAGTTCTCAACTCCGCTCCACTGTAAGAGGTGAAATTGTAATAAGTAATCCCATCTGCAAGTTCCTTGATACTTGTCCTGTTTCTGGTAAAATTAACATTCAAGTCCCATCTAAAATCCCCGGAAATAATAGGTGAAGTGCTAAGCCCCAATTCAAAGCCACGGCTTTCCACCAAACCGGCATTAATGAGCTTACTGCTAGCCCCCGATTCTATAGGAAGATCTATTGGCAATACTTGGTTCTTATTTCCACGGACATAATAAGTTGCATCTATGCCTACCCTATTGTTAAATAGAGAAATATCAAATCCTGCCTCTGAAGAAGTAGATATTTCAGGTTTTAAGGAAGTATTTCTCAGTAAACCTCCCATGTACATACTTTTTGCAGTACCCCAGTCTAAGGCCGTATTGAAAGTAGGGATCAAACTATAGGGAGCAACATCATTACCTACCTGAGCTATCCCTGCCCGAAATTTAAATAAATCTACAAAAGAAGGCATATCTACCATTTCGGAAACAATGGCACTCAAGGATGCTGAGGGATAAAAATAAGATCGGTTTTCTATTGGTAATGTACTTGACCAATCATTTCTGGCAGTAATATCCAAATACAATTTATCTTGGAACCCTGTAGATACAGACCCATAAACGCCATAAATAACTTTCCAGAATTGCTGGCTATCATAAGAAACTGTACCGGGTGCACCATTAGCAATGGTATACAGCATAGGAATGACCAATTGACCTGCATTATTATCCATAAAGCCATACTTTTGCTCCATCCTATTCACTCCGGCCAATGCTGTAATGTTCCAATCTTCATTGAAAATCTTTTGATAATTCAGCATAAAGTCCAAGTTGTTCTCCTTGTTGATATTGTTTCTTAAATGATACCCTCCATTGATTTGATCATAATTATTGTAAGCAATAATTGCCTCCTGCTGTTCATCATAGGAATCTCTGGCATAGCGAAGCATCATGCTTAGATCATTTGTGACATCATAATCTAGCTGTAGCTTACTTACGGTCCTGTTTCTATCAAAACCTGTAGGGTTTTCATTGACGACGAAATAGGGGTTGTTTTGCTTTTGTTTATATTTTCTTTGAAGAATACCTTCAGACCCCGGTACCCAATACTGTTGGAGATCAAGAATATTTACTTGCGCTCCTGTCTCATATAGGCTTCTTACCGGAGAAGTTCTACCTCCATCAATAATAGGCCGATTGTCTGAACCTGATTCAGTAATGTTAATGGTTGCGGTTGCCCTTAGCCTGTCGGTGATATTATAACTGGTATTAAGTCCTATGGTAAGTCTAGAGAAATCCGTATTAGGGATAATTCCGGTGTTGGACATATTCCCTACAGACAACCGAAAACTACCTTTGTCATAATCCCCATTGATCGCCACATTATTGGTATTGGTATAGCCGGTCTGGAAAAAATCTTTGAAACGATCGGGATAAGATACCAAAGGCGCAGGCTCTCCATTGCTGTTCCATTGAACCCATTCTTCGCCAACGTCCAGCTCAGGTCCCCAACTCTCATTCTGACTCTCCTCAAAAACATGCGCTCCACTCTTCCCGGAAGCAAACTCATTTTGGATAGGAATGTACTTAAATGGAAAATCCATCACTATTGAAGAATTCACTGCAACACCAAATCCTTTTCTTCCTGAACCGGATTTTGTAGTAATCAAAACCACACCATTACCGGCCCTGGACCCGTACAAGGCAGCGGCACTTGGTCCCTTTAAGATCGATACATTTTCTATATCATTTGGGTTAATGTCTGAAATGGGATTACCCATGTCAGCACCACCAAAACCATTGTTCAATTTATTAGCAACAGGTACGCCGTCAATAACAAATAAAGGCTGATTGTCATTGTTTAAGGAATTGGCCCCTCGAATAATTATATTTACAGAGGAGCCAGCAGTTCCATCCATTTGGGAAATTTGCACGCCGGCAACTTTTCCTGCCATTGCATTGAGTACATTGTTTTGTGGTGTCTCTGTAAGGTCTCTTCCTTCCACATTACCTACAGAATATCCCAAGGACTGCTTTTCCCTTTTCACACCCAAAGCGGTTACAACAGCTTCTTGAAGTGATTTCATATCCTCCCGCATCGTGATGTCTACAATTTCTCGATTTCCAACTTCAATCTCTTGGGTTTCAAAGCCTATAAAAGAAAACACCAAAATAGCCTTCTCATCTTCAAATTCAAGGGCATAATCCCCATTTTGATCAGTAACTGTGCCTATTGCCGTTCCCTTTAATAGAACAGTTACGCCGGGAAGACCTAGGCCATCAATTTCAGAAACCACTGTTCCATTGACCCTTTGTGCAACATCGACATTTGGTAAACTTTCTGCAATTTCATTGCTGCCATATGGAGCCATTTCTATAAGTCCATTATTTTGAGCGACAAGCTGTGACAAAACTGGTGTACCTGTACCCGACTGTCTGTTTTTGGCTATGATTACATAAGATCCTCCTCTCTGTTTTATAAATGACAATTTATTAGGGCTAAGGAGTTTATCGAGGTTGTTCTCCAATCCTCCCTTCCAGTCTATGCTCCTCATGTCCACAGTTATGTTTTGGATCATTCTGTCAGCAAATAAAATATCTGCTTTATAATAAGCCTTGAGCTTATCAAGTGCTTCTGCCAAGGCTACGCTGTATTGCGCCTCTGCCACCGGTATTTCTGCCAATTGCCGAGACTTTAGGTGGTTGGCTTTGGCATCTGCAATTGGAACATGATGCATAAAAATGCACAATGCCCCAATCAAAAGTGAAAAGTGTAAAATCTTTTTCATGTCAGATTCAGGGTTTTAATTATTAATATTTAGTGCTGCTTTACTTAAATTATTTTTTAAAATCATGGCTAACCATTTCATTCTTAATTGCAGGAAATATGGGTGAAAACAAATGTTTATTCGGAACCATAGAATCTAAATTTATTCTCGTTTGCTTCCATAGAAATACCTAAAACCTGAGCCACCGCAGCGGCAAACTCCTCAGCATCTTCGGAGCGAAAGGAGCCCGAAACGGTTAAATTTCCGATTGAGTCTTCGGATATTTCCACTTCCACACCATAATTATCCTTAATAAGATCCGAGATTTCGGCCAAGCTCGTCTGGTTAAAAACATAGCGGTATTCCTTCCAAGAAGCGAATTCTTCAGGGGTCTTTACTTTCTTCTTTTGCAAATCGCCATCAGGTTTCATTCGGACTTTTTCTCCCGGCTTCATCATCACCGTTTCCCTACCGGTGGCATTGTGCTTGATCAATTCAACTTTTCCTGATTTTAAATGTACTTCTGTATTTTGATGACGGTTATAAACAGTAAATTCTGTTCCATGGACCACCACATCCAAACCATTTTTTGTTTCGACGATGAATTGATTGAAAGGGTCATGGGCAACATCAAAAGAGGCTTCCCCGGACAATTCAACTTGCCTTTTGTCAGAAAAAAAGGTAAACCGAGCAGTTTTTAATTGGCTATTGGCATTTAAATAAACCAGCGTGCCGTCATTTAATGCCACAGTAGACAACTCTCCATAGCCTGAACTGTAGGTTTTTACCAATACAAAATCCAAAGCCCCGGAAAAAATTAAGGCAATGAGTATCACAGAGGCAACCATAAAGAGTTGATAAGCCGGCAATTTGGGTTTTATCGAATTAGTAATGCCTTCTCCTTTAAAAGGCGCTTTATGATCAATTTTTCTATTAAAGTCTAGGAAGGCCTGCTCGACATCTGCGATGTATTGTAGGTTTTGTCTTTCCCATTCTTCCAAACAGGAATAAAAGAATTCCTCATTTCTTGTGGATTCATTGACCCAATCATCAATCCATTTTTTTTGGATTACGGAGGCTGATCCATTAAAGCATTTATTAAGTAATTTCCTTATGGTTTCTTTATCATGCATTATAATTCGAGTTATTGGTTAGGTAAAGGTGGGTGAATGCTTAAAATTCACTTAAATAGCTGTGTAAACAGCATTAGCCAAAGCAACCATTTATCCTTTAGCAATTGGCGAATGGCAATTTTTGAACGGTAAAGTTGCGTTTCTACGGTTCTGACAGAAAGCCCAATTTCTGTGGAGATCTCCTTCATGGTTTTCCCTTCAAATTGGAACAAGAGGTATATTTTCCTTCGTTGGCCGGGAAGTGTTCCAATGGCTTTCTCAAAATCTTGGTAAAGTTCTTCGTATTCTGTAATGCTATCCGGCTGATAAGTCTCAGGAATCCTTGGCTCCGAAGTCGTGCTCAACTCTCCCTTTCGTGCCAAATCATGTTTTATATAATTAAAACCTCTGTTTCTTACCGACTGGAACAAGTAAGAGCGAATAGAGGATTTCACCTTTAAATAAAGCTTTTGATCGTAAAAATGAACCAAAAGATCAGAAACCAAATCTTGAGCAACTTCTTTTGACCCTACAAAGCGTACAGCGTGAGAACAAAGCGGTTGGTAGTAGCGCCGGAAAATCATTCCCATTCCTTTTTTGGGATCTTCTTTGAGCGCATGACTAATTAGCTGTTCATCATTCATTTTATCAGTTGAATTGGAAACCGAAGCTTCTTCTACACTGATAGGTGAACTGAGCCTTTTACTATTTATTGAAATTTTGGGTTCTGGCATTATTGTTTATGGTTTTATATTGCCTGTCATTTAATAAGACAATTAAATACCCTTGTACTACTTACAAAGTAAAAAAAATATTATTCGCTATTTCATTATTTTTAACCAATACAAACCTACTCATGTCACAATTATTCTTATGTTAATTTATGATTAAATAATTTTCATGGAATTTTACACCACTTGACCTAAAGCTTTTTCTATGCAACAAGACTATTCCAATATCACTTCTAATCTAAAATCACTTCATATATTGGAATGGGTTTAACTATGAGTAACTTTTAGCCTATTCCTATTTAGAATGATAAAATAAATAGGCCTAAATAATTGAGGAAAATCACCTCTATTCTAAAGTTTAACACATCCGCCGCAGGATTTAAAAAAAAATTTTCACCGAAATCTTCATTTTGTTGTTATGGAACAGGCTTTATTTCGTCATTTAGGTACAAGATGAAAACGGAAGAATTTAAAAATAGGGTGATTTCAATGTCAGAACGCTTGTACCCAATGGTGGCAAGGATGTTAGGTAGCCATGCAAATGCGGAGGATGCTATTCAAGAAATCATGATTAAGCTTTGGGAACGACGCAAGCAAATTAAAAATCACCCCAACTTACCGGGTTTTATTTTCCTTACTGCAAAAAATTATTGTTTGGATAAAATCAAGAAGAAAACGCCTACAGAAGACATATATGAGGCCAAACATTATGAATTTCCCGCTGATCAAGAACAAAATTCGCTTGAATGGAAAGAACTCAAGCAATTGATCGAAGAAATAATCAATAGACTGCCAGCTCAGCAACGTGAAATTATAATGATGAGAGATTTGGACGGATTAACATTCGATGAAATCGCAGTATTGACAACATTAAGAATAGATCATATACGGGTTCTTTTGTCAAGAGCAAGAAAACAAGTAGCCAAAGAACTCCAAAAATCATATAGTTATGGAAAAGGGGAATATTAAAAACTGGATGGAGAAGTATACTTCAGGCCACAGTACGCTCGCTGAGGAAGCTTACCATGTGAAAAATGTAGAGAAAAGCGCTGATAATGCTTCACTATGGTTCAGGTACCTTAAAAAGGAAAAGAAAGAAACACCAACTGATCTTAATGCGAAAATTTGGGACAAAATTCAGAAAAGAGAAAAAAGGGCCAAATTACGGAAACTAGTAATAGGTAGTATGTCCATCGCAGCTTCTCTTCTTTTATTGTTGCTTTTCTTCAAACCGGAACCAAATCCTAAATCCTATAGTCTTGCAGAAAAGCAGGCCTTACTAAAGGAGGCTATGGCTATGTTTGAAAATGAAAACATTAATAAAAAGAATAAAAAAGTGATTTATGAGGATGATATCATCATCATATATGCTTCAAAATAATTAAGAAAAATTTAACCTTTAAAACAATTCACAATGAAACAACTACTATTAATTATGTGTATAGCACTTGTGCCATTTTCTAGTATCCTGGCTCAAGAAAGCAATGAAAACATCCAAAAAAAGCTTGAAATCACTATTAGTGAAAAAGACAATCCAGATGTCTACATTGATGGTAAAAAATACGACCATGCAATTGTTGAGTTGTTGGACAAAGAAAAAATAGCAAGCATTAGCGTACTTAAGGATGAAAAGGCTTTGGAAAGGTACAATGCACCAAATGGTGTGATTTTAATTGAAACCAAAGCAAAAAAAGAGGATCAAGTTAAAATTAGGTACAAGGATGGAAACAATAATGAAGCACAACCCTTAATTATCATCGATGGAATTAAGGCCGAAAAAGGAGACATGGAAAAGCTTGCACCTGAAGACATCGAATCTATAGATGTTTTCAAAGGGGAAGATGCCTTAAAAAAATACGAGGCACCCAATGGTGTGGTGATCATTACCACTAAAGGAGCTAAAAAAGAGTAATGCTTTTCTCAATGATAATATCGGCTACCTATAGAAAGTGAGATTGCCCTTAACTCCATTTTTCAAGTCCAATTTTCAAAGCAGCCCATAAAAGGGCTGCTTTTTTTTGCAGTATTCACTTTAACCAGGATTATGTAATTGGATTCTTGATGAGTGTTCCAATCGCAAGAAAATCAAGCTGTGTTGAGTTTTCACCATAGCGGTGCTATGCTAAAATCTCAACACAGCAACGAAGTGGCCGATTTTGAAGCGATTTCAGCACGTAATAGATTGTCTATTGCATATTTCGGGTTTAATACTACTGAAACAATAAAATCAATTTTGGGTTCTAAAAACAAAATTTGATAAAATAATTATGCCCTTACACCCTGTCAAAAGTGAGTCTCAAGTATTAAGTGGAACTAAAGGGCAATAGATCTTGAAAAAAATCACTAATTTGGAGTTAGAATGCGAAATAACCCATGCACTTATTATCCAGCTGACATTATCTCTTATCCGAACTTGAAGAGAAATAGTTTCGTTGTCAGCTAAGTGACTTGTGAAAACACCCATCATCAGTAACTATTAATTTTGAAGCCAAATAATAATGAAGCCAAAGCAAATTTTCATCGCCTCCTCAATCATAGCACTTATCTGTATACCTGCAATCTATCTCTTTATGCCCTCTATCCTTTGGATTCTATGGATAGTTATTCCTATAATGGTGATTGGGTTGGTTGATATATTACAAACCAAGCATACCATCAGAAGAAATTTTCCGGTTATAGGGAATTTCAGGTATCTTCTAGAAGATATCAGACCTGAAATCATGCAATATTTTGTGGAAACGGATACAGAAGGAAGGCCCATCAACAGAATTTACAGGTCACTGATTTACCAAAGAGCAAAAAAGGTCAATGACACCACCCCATTTGGCACCCAAATGGATGTATATGCCACTGGCTATGAATGGATGGACCATTCCATTTATGCTAACAACCACGCGGATGTACATCATGAATCCAGAGTTTTAGTAGGAGGAAAAGCTTGTTTAAAACCCTATTCAGCAAGTATTTTAAATATTTCAGCGATGAGTTTTGGTTCCTTAAGTAAAAATGCTGTGATGGCGATGAATACCGGAGCAAAAATTGGTGGCTTCGCACACAATACTGGGGAAGGAGGAATAAGTCCTTATCACTTGGAACCCGGGGGGGATTTAATTTGGCAAATTGGTACCGGTTATTTTGGCTGCAGAACTGAGGCAGGCAATTTTAGTGAAGAAAAATTTCAACAAAACGCTAGCCTTGACAATGTCAAAATGATTGAGATAAAAATTTCTCAGGGAGCCAAACCCGGACATGGAGGCATTCTTCCGGCTGCAAAAAACACCGAAGAAATTGCTGTCATCAGGCATGTAAAACCCCATACCGATGTTCATTCTCCACCCAAACATACAGCTTTTGAAGATGCAGAGGGATTGATGTTATTCATTCAAAAATTAAGGGATTTATCCGGAGGAAAACCCATTGGTTTTAAAATTTGTATTGGCAAAAAAAGTGAATTTATAGGCTTGTGTGAAGCCATGGTTAAGCTGGGCATCAAACCGGACTTTATCACCATAGATGGCGGCGAAGGTGGTACAGGGGCTGCACCCATTGAATTTTCAAATTCCTTGGGTATGCCATTAAAGGATGGACTATCTTTTGCCATAGATACTCTCATGGGCTATGGTTTGAAGAAAGACATCCGAGTGATAGCTTCCGGAAAAGTATTAAGTGGATTTGATATTGCCAGGTCAGTTGCCATAGGAGCAGATATGGTTAATAGTGCCCGAGCCATGATGATTGCTACCGGCTGTATCCAAGCCTTAGAATGTAATATCAACACCTGCCCCACCGGAGTGGCTACCCAAGACAAGAGTTTAATGAAGGGTTTGGTGGTAAAAGACAAGGCACAAAGAGTGGCCAATTTTCACGAAGAGACTGTGAAAAGTTTTATTGAATTAATCGCTGCATCAGGAATAAGGAAAACTGAAAAGCTCAACAGAGAACATATCAACAGGAGAATTGGGATGAATCAGGTTTTAAAATACAATGAAATTTACCCGGAGGTACCTGAAGGCGCTTATTTAAAGGCTAAAAGCAATGGGGTAAAAGAGAAAGTGATTGAGAAATAAAATGGATTTTTCACAATTGCTTTTTTTTAATGAATCAGAAATAATATGTAAAGAGTGAATAAATTTAACCCTTATCATGCAAACAATCCTAGGTTCAAGTGGTGCAATAGGTACAGAATTAGCTAAAGCTTTAGCAGCTTATACGCAGCAAATAAGACTAGTCAGCAGAAACCCAAAAAAGGTAAATGATACGGATGAAATATTTCCTGCAGACGTGTTAGATGCCAAAGCTTTAAAAAAAGCCATACACGGTTCTTCAATTGTATATGTCACTGTTGGATTTACCTACAGCCATAGGCAGTGGGCTGAGAAATGGATACCTTTCATTAAAGACCTTATAACTATTTGTTCTGAAGAGAACTGTAAGCTGGTCTTTTTTGACAATATCTACATGTATGACCCCAATTTTCTCAACGGAATGACTGAGGAAACACCAGTTAACCCATCAAGCAAGAAAGGCCTTATTAGGGCGAAAATTGCAAAGATGATTTTGGATGCGATCAAAAAAAATAAAATCCAAGCGCTTATAGCCAGATCAGCAGATTTCTATGGTCCTTCAATATCAAATAATAGCCTTCTTACTGAAACTGTTTTCAAACCACTTAGCCGCGGTAAAAAGGCAAATTGGCTAATCAGTGACCGTTTTTTGCATTCTTTCACCTATTCTATTGATGCTGCAATTGCCACCGCTCTACTAGGTAATACTGAAAAGGCTTATGGAGAAGTTTGGCATTTACCAACTGCTTCTGCACCTTATACCGGTAAACAATGGATCGAAAAAATTGCAAAAGAACTAAAAACCGAGCCCAAAACTCAACTAGCACCTAAGTTTCTTGTTAAAGTGATGGGATTATTCAACTCCATTATGAAAGAATCTGTGGAAATGCTATATCAGTATGATAGGGATTATGTTTTTGACAGCAGTAAATTTGAAAAGACTTTTAATTTTACACCAACCTCCTATGACTTGGGTATAAAAAAAATAGTTGAAACTGATTACAAACAGGTTAAAAATTAATTACCCCCAAAGTTGAGAAATGGAATTATTTGCTCGTGAAACAGACCCCTCCAAAAACCTTCTCCCATTTGATGGTACGGTAAATTATTATGGGAAATTGTTAGATCAAAGGGAGGCAGACCATTATTTCTCCATCTTAATGAAATCGATCGAATGGAAAAATGATGAGGCCATCATTTTCGGTAAAAAAATTACCACCAAAAGAAAAGTGGCTTGGTATGGAGAGGAAGCTTTTGAATATACCTATTCCAAAACAACAAAATCCGCACTTCCTTGGACTCAAGGCCTACTTGAATTAAAGCTTTTAATAGAAAAACAAACTGGTGAAACCTATAACTCTTGTTTACTCAACCTTTATCATGACGGTAGCGAAGGCATGGCTTGGCACAGTGATGCAGAAAAGGACTTAAAAAAACAGGGAGCAATCGCTTCCTTAAGTTTGGGTGCAGAAAGAAAGTTTGCTTTTAAGCATAAGGAAACTAAAATTAAAAAAGAGCTTATTTTAGAAAATGGAAGCTTGTTAGTAATGAAAGGAAGCACTCAAAATTATTGGCTTCATCGATTACCTCCTACCAAAAGGGTATTTGGTCCTCGGGTTAATTTAACTTTCAGAACGATTGTAAAAAAACGAGATTTATAACCTATTATTAAAGCATATCTATGAAGATTTATCGATCAAAAATAGGATTGGAACTGGTTATTCCCGTTGGGCTATTGTTTCTCTGGATTTCCTATAATATGTATCTCAATCAAATCTGGATAGGTCTATTGATCATGCTTCTAACCAGTGTCTTCTTAGGCTATTTGCTTCGCTCTATAAAATATCGCATTGATCCGGACAACCTACATATTTACGGTGGTTTTGGCAGTCATAAAAATATTCCAATACAGGACATAACGAAAGTAGTTGAAACCCATAATCCCTTAAGCTCAGCTGCAGCATCCTTAGATCGTTTGGAAATATTTTTTAACAAATATGATAGTGTTCTTGTCTCCCCAAAGGAAAAAAAAGAATTCATCGCAACTTTATGTCTTCAAAAGCCTACCATTGAGGTATTGCTTAAAAAGAAATGATGCAATGTTAAAATCGAGTAAGTGATAAGTAGTAAAAAATCCCCAAATCCAAGAAGCACCTTTTTTCTGGATTTGGGGATTTATTTAATGGTTGATTTCGTTATTCTAGCATTATTTTGCAGGAACCCAAAGTACCGCATCTGCAACTACCGTTCCATCGGAACCCTCCGTACTTACCGTTACAAAAGGGTTTGTCCCAACTTCTAAGCTATTGGTTCCAACTTTCACCCATTCCCCTCGGGTTTGGCCTTCCACCCTAATGTCAGATTCTTTAACAATAACTTCATTTTCTGTTTCCCCATCAGAAATGGTAATCTTCGTTTGACTACTCGCATTCTCAGTTCTGGAAAAATAAACATAAACATCATAATCTCCATTTTCAACCACTTCCGGGCTAAACTTGACGGTGTTAATAGAATTTTTATTTTCGGAACTTTTCAATAGTGTTGGGCCATAGCCATGCCTATTTTGTTGTTCCCATGCACCGGTTACCTCTACCCCCTCATCATCGTTGTCCACTAAAATCTCTGCAGTACTTCCGTCTGCCAAAGGATTAGACCTAAGTTCTGTTTGTAATTTTTCGATGGACAAATCTTGAACAGATAGCCCTTCATCCAAAGCCAAGCTAGCCGCCACAGCCGCCGATTGACCAAGCACCATAAATACAGGTTCCATCCGAATAGATCCGTATGCTATATGACTGGCAGATAAAGCCACCGGTACCAAAAGGTTTTTTGCTTCATTGGACTTTGGAATGATAGATCGATAGGCAATTGGATAAGGGCCAAACCCTCCAATCTCTACATTGCCTTCATTTTTCACCATCTTTTTCCCATCCTTCTCAACCACCACTCGTTGGATATTATGAGAATCCATAGTATATGCAGCCATTCCAACGCCATCTTCAACAACTTCCTCACCTACACAATTGGCTTGGGTCATCACATATTCTCCTACCATTCTTCTCACTTCACGCACATAAAGCTGTGGAGTCCAGTGATCAGTGTCCACATATTCGTCTTTTGGGTAACCCCATTCATTCATGAATTCTTGAAGTTCTTTGGGAACTCTCGGATCTGTTTTGTAAAAATAAAGCAGGGATTTGGTATAAAAAGTGTGCGCATCGATAATTTCCTGGCGTTTTTCATAACTCCCTTCCGGATATTCATGATTCATCCCTATCATATCAGTGGAAAAACCTCCCCTATTGTTAATATCTGTCTTGTTATTTGGCATTCTACTCCAGATAAAATACTGGTTAATCGTTCTTTTTTCAGGCTGAGCCTCAAAAAGCCTCACCAATAGGTCAAACATGGAAGGATCGTAACCCTCAGGTTTGGTGATTTCTATTCTGTTATCGGGATCATTGGTCAGGCAAATCCTATAGTTATAAGCTTGAATCTTATCATCCCCTGTACCATCCTCAGCAAGTGTCCCTTCACTTATACCCCATAGGAGTCCACTTGATGGATCTCCCGGGACTTTATAGGGGTCTACCCCATCCGGAAACTGGTGTCCGTTCATTAACTGCACACCATTGTATGTCTCACCATAGACTTCATTGGCTTCCCTGCCAATGGCATAGGTCACCCCTGATTTGGCCATGAGATCTCCTTCATAGGTGGCATCAATAAACATTTTACCTGCTACTTCTCTTAAAGGCTCTGTAAGGTTGGCTGCATTTTCAAGAGTAATTTTGGTAATTGTACCTTCCTTATTCTCAACTTCTTGAACCCTAAATCCATATTGAACGGTAATTCCTGCACGGTCAAGGTATTCCTGAAATGTGGCTTTGGCTACGCTGGGTTCAAATATCCATTGTTCAAATTTCCCATAATGGTCCCCAAGTTTTCTATAAAAGTCTCTGGAAAGTCCTGTTACGGCAAACTTATTCCCAATGTCTGTATACCCTAAGCCACCGCTGGTCAGCCCCCCCAAGTGTTGACTGGGTTCAATTAACAATACGGATTTCCCCATTGTTTTGGCGGTGTAAGCTGCAATGACCCCGGAAGAGGTCGCTCCATACACGACCACATCGTAGACTTTTTCCTCCGATTTCTCAGCAGATGAACAAGAACTCATGATACTTGAAAAAATCAAGCACAGTAAACCTAAGTAGTTAATATATTTTTTCATTATTTTTCATCAATTGGTTTTTGTAAATACAATTAATCTTAAATCCATTACTTGGCTCCCCGGGATATTGAGCGCTGCCAGAGATAAAGTTGCCTCACCTTTTTCTAAGTCGATTTCCCCTAATGGCATGGCTCTGAAATCTTTTACATAAGACTCCATTCTTTTAACTCGGTCATTTTCCATTCCCTTTAATGGTGGGTCATGCCCTACCTCCACTTTTCCATCAATATAATTTTCTCCTAATTGAAGCCTAAAAGTGGAGCCTACATCTTCCTGTGGGCAGGTATAATATAATTCAACCTCATACTTACCGGCCTCCAGCACTTCTACATCCCAAGTAATGCTATCTTCCAAACTTCGCCAGTTTTCAAAAAATGAATCATTGGGAAAGCGATTGGATCTTTGGACTTGCCCATGTGCTTCTCCATCTCGGGCTGGCATTTGTGTGTATTTTGCCCCGGGAGCGCCTAAGGTAAATGAGCGTGTTGTAAGGTCTTTTTCTAATTCATCAGCCATCTCTTTTTCCCAAGCCTCTTTTGCTGAACTAAGTTTAGCTGTTAATTCCGGCTTACTACCTTGTATTGGGTGTTGTTGATAAGGATCTTTTACCATATCAAACAAGTTCTCTTCGTGATCAAGAAGGAATTCCTGGGTCCTTAAACTCGTTCGACTGTTCCAGTGGCGGTATATGATTCTATCCTCCCAAGGAGCGTTTTCATTGAGTATTAAAGGTTTCAAGCTTTTCCCATCAATCGATTGATCTGCATTGTAAGAAATTCCCAACAAATCCATCAAGGTTGGAAATAAATCTATTGCTCCGGCAATTTCCTTAATAATTTTCCCCTCGGGAATTGTTCCTTTCCATTGCATAAAAAAAGGACTTCTAACCCCTCCTTCATCTGTGGAACCTTTTCTTCCTTTCATTCCTCCGTTCCACCTAAAACTATTGGGACCATTGTCACTAAAATAAATCACAATGGTGTTTTCTTCTAGTTTTAGCTTCTTTAATTGATCCATCACTCGCCCCACATTCCAATCGATATTTTCACACATGGCCAAAGCCGCTTTTGTAAAAGCCGGCTCTTCACCATTGACCAGGCTATCAAGCTTTTTGTCGGCAAAGGAATCGTACCAACGGTCTGGTACCTGCATGGGGGAATGAGGAGTATTAAGTGGCAAGTAAACCAAAAACGGTTTGTCTTTATTCTCCTCAATAAATGCCATGGCCTTTGAAGTAAGGTCATCCGGAAGAAAACCCTGCCCTTGTACTGGTTTTCCATTGTGTTCTAATGGAGGGCTAAAATAGTTGCCCCAATGACCGCTGCAAAAACCGTAAAATTCTTCAAAGCCCCTCGCATTGGGATGATAGGGATGTTGCATTCCATTGTGCCATTTCCCAAAGGCTCCCGTAACATACCCTTCATTTTGGAGCACCTCCGCAAAAGTAATCTCGTCAAGATCCAGCCTTTCCTGACCTGCAGAAGTCCCAGTTACCCCTCCACGCAAATGATACCTACCGGTCAGCATTTCTGCTCGAGTTGGAGAGCAAACAGGCGAAACATAAAAACGATCGAAACTAATTCCTTCTACACCTAGTCTGTCTATATGTGGTGTTTTTAAATTAGGGTTACCCGTAAAACTTAAATCTCCCCACCCTTGATCATCCGTAAGAATGATCAATACGTTTGGCTTGTCTATTTCTTTTTCTTCAGGTTGGCATGCATAAAAAACATACATACAACCCAAAAACACAAAGATTTTTCCGGCAGATTTTACGAATAACCCCATATTTATCAACAATAAATTTTTATCAGAATGAAAACAATGAACCAAAACTTATATTAAGAATAGTTTCTAAATAGGTATAAATGGTCCATTTATATTCACTTAATTATTAATGTCATGCCCCAATATTTATTGAATTTTATCCGCAACTGTCAGGACCTGTCCATCTTCCAGCAATTTGGCTTTCAATTCAGAATAAGGAAGCTCCTGCACACTTATATCTTTGTCTATGGACATCACTGCAGCAGTAGCAGCGGATTGTCCCAGTATCATAAAAACGGGTTCCATTCGGATGGACCCAAAAGCGATATGACTTGCAGAAACAGCTACTGGTACTACGAGGTTTTGAATTTCATCCGCCTTAGGGACCAAAGATCCATAAGCGATTTCGTAAGGCTGCTTAAGATGTACACCTATATCCCCTTCATTTTGTACATGTCCATTTTCATCTACATAGCGTTGGATATTGTGCGAATCAATGCTATATGAACCCATACCTACTGATTCAGGAGTTGGTCTTTTTTGCATCAATTCATTTTCAGTCATCACATATTTCCCTATCATTCTTCTGGCTTCTCTTACATAAATCTGATGAGGCCAGTTGCCATTGTCGGTAAATTCATCCTTGGCCAATCCCCATTTTTTAAATTCATCTTGAGTTGCTTTTGGTACTCTTGGGTCATTGGCTACATAATATAGCAATCCTTTTTGGTAATCTTCATGTTCTTTAATGATCTCTCTCCTGCGTTCGTAGCTGGCTTCAGGGTAATCATAATTCATTCCAATATTATCAGAACTAAAAGGTCCGTGATTATTGGTATCTGTTTTCTTATTTGGGATCATGTCAAACTTACCAAACCACTGGTCCCATCCTGCATCGAAGATTCTTCCAAGTACCTCATATTGGGAAGGATCATAGTTGTCCGGCTTTGGAAAAGGAACTTGGTTGTCCGGATGTACAGACATACAAGTCCTAAAGCAGTAAGCCTGAACCTTATTATCTCCTTCACCTTTCACGCCGGGCTCTTCACCACTAATTCTTGGCAGTAAGCCGGAGGAAGGATCTCCCGGTATCACATAGGGATCAATGGGTTGATCCAGCACTTGAAAGTGATGTCTGTGGTGATAAACTCCGGTTTGTACTCCATTCCACTCTTCACCATAAACGTCGGTGCCTTCTCTACCCACATGATAACTTACACCTGCAGCTGCCATTAAATCTCCCTCGTAGGTGGCATCGATGAACATTTTACCTTTAAACTCTTTCCCACTTAAAGTTCGAATTGCAGTAATTCTTCCATTTTCAACAGTCACTCCTGACTCCCTGTCCAGCCATTCATCCCGAAGAACCTCAATACCTAATTCTTCAACCCATTCATCATAGACTTCTTCTGCCACATGTGGTTCAAATATCCACATGGTTCTGAATTTACCATCTATGGCCGGGGTTCCTTGTCCTTTGTTTCCAAAATCACTTTGGGCTTCCCATTTCCAAGCATCATCCTCAGTATATTTATCGTATACGCGTTGGTAAAATTCACGAGACAAACCACCGATCACTTCCTTTTTTCCTGTATCTGTCCAACCCAATCCGCCGGAAGTCAGACCTCCTAAATGCTTGTCCGGAGAAACCATAATTACAGATTTTCCCATTTTTTTTGCTTGGATGGCTGCTGTTACTGCACCGGATGTACCGCCATAAACGACTACATCTGTAACATCTTCTTGTTCAGCAGCCGGACCGCAAGCCATAAACACCCATAGCAGTGAGAGGCTTAAAAAGACAGACTTGATAGTACCTGTTTTTTTCATAATTTTTATTGGTTTATTGTTTGATATATTAAATTCATTCAATCCTATTTTCAAGAGCTTGAGAAATGATTGGAAGTAAAAAGAGTTGAATGGCAATGCTACCATTACTATTAAAGATTTTTAAGCTTCATTCCAATGGGGTCCCAACCGACAATTTTCTTTTCAAAATAACTGATATTTCCTGCTTCCGTAGGTCCTGAAGCTCGGAGTCCAAAGACGGCACCCTCTACCACAGGTTTCCCATTCCGAATAGACTCAAAGAAATTAACAAAGTGCTCATACCTATCCCCTTTATAATTGGAAGGAACCTTAAATTCAAATTCATTGGGGCCAACCATTTCAGCTTTTTGCGGATATTTTTTCCTATGTTCAGCTTTTAAAGCCTCCTGCATTGCTTCCGGAAAGCTATGCAAGGACATTCCCGGATCTTTTGGAAATGGTGTTTTGCGTAGTTTTAATCCATTAAAGTCTATCGTTATGTCCCCTTCAGATCCAACAATTCTAAAAAGAAAGTTATTTCCTCCACCACTTACCAGATTGGTTCTTAAGGATAAATTAAAAGCAGGGTGAGCATCGGTTTTGGGATAATCAAATAATCCCAAATGAATATCGGGCACATCTCTTCCATCTTTCCAATACCTCAAGCCTCCGGTTGCTTGCACTCTTTCGGGGCCCTTGGAGTTGGTTACAAAATGTAACATAGAAAGCATATGCACATACAAATCACCTGCTACTCCCGTGCCATAATCTTGGTAATTTCTCCACCTAAAAAAACGTAAAGGGTCCCATTCTCTTTTTGGCGCATTGGAAATATAAGTATCCCAATCCACTGTATCCGTAGATGCATCCAGCGGAACAGTATATTGCCAAGCTCCTCTCGCACTATGCCTGTCAATTTGGGCTTCCGCAAAATTGATTTCACCTATTTCACCTGCCGCCAAGAGTTCTTTAGCCTTGGCGTGTATGATTGAACTAACATATTGACTTCCTACCTGAAAAACCAATCCAGTACTTTTTTGCTTGGCAATGATATCATGCCCATCCACTGATCGCTGCACCATGGGTTTTTCACAATAGACATGCTTGCCTTTATCCATAGCATCTAAACTAATTTTTTGATGCCAATGATCAGTGGTTGCATTAATGACAGCATCCACATCTGCTCGTTCCAGTATCTCTCGGTAATCCTTGGTGGTAAAAATATCAGCTCCCCACAATTCCTTGGCCCGGGTAAGCCTTCCATCATACAGATCGCAGGCGGCCACTACTTCCACTCCATCTACCATCAAGGCTGTATTTACATCTCCTATACCCATCCCTCAGGTACCGATTACCGCTATCCGAATATTGTCATTGGCCGCTATAGGTTTTCTTTTTATTAAATTGAGATAAGTGGGTGTTTTGCCGCCCTTTATGGCTCCGGCAAACACTGAAGGAGATCCAAGCACCAAGGCTGCAGAACCGCTTGCTTTTTTTAAGAATTTTCTACGATTGTTTCTGGGTCGATCGGACATAAGATGGATTTTAGATTTTATTTGAGTTCTCGCCTTAATTGATCTCTTGTTAACTTATTTCGCCTCAATAACTGACAAGAGACCCTGCATTTATTTTTTATAATTCAAGATTTGTTTGTCTCTAAGAAGAACCTCCCTCAATAAAGAGTATTCCAAATCCTGTACTGCTACACCTTGGTCAATGGCCAAGGAAGCTGCTGTGGCTGCTGATTGGCCCAAGACCATAAAGACCGGTTCCATTCTAGCAGATCCAAAAGCAACATGAGTGGCGCTTATGCAGACCGGTACAAAAAGGTTCTCCTTCTCACCTTTCTTTGGCACAATAGATCGGTAAGGAATGGGATAAGCGGTTAATCCTCTGGCTTCAAAATTACCTTCATTCTGTACATAGCCATTGTGGTCTACATAGCGTTGAACCATGTGAGAATCCATACCATAAGAACCCATTCCTACACCATCTTCTACCTGAGGAACCAAACCCTCACAATCCGCTTGAGTAATTACATAATCACTTACCATCCTCCTCGCTTCTCTCACATATAGTTGTGGGGTCCATCCATTTCTATCCTTGAACTCATCCTTAGTCATTCCCCATTTGGAGACCACGTCCCTGACTTTCTTTGGAATCCTTGGATGATAGGCCAGGGACCACATCAAGCCCTGCTGGTATTCCAACTGCCTTTGGGCAAAAGCTTCTCTTTCAGCATAACTTGCTTCCGGATAATCGAAATTCTGACCGATAAAATCTGTTGAAAAGCCCTTCTGGTTATTGGTGTCTGTTTTTTTATTGGGCATGGGCGTATTGATCCAGGGAACCAATGGATCACCATAATGGTACATCTCTTCAATAGGCCCATTGGATGCTTCATAATTTCTGAACAGCAACTCATATTCAAGTTCATTATAGTTATCCGGCTTTTCAAATAGGATCCTATTTTCCAGATGGTTGGTTAAGGTCATCCTGTAACAATAGGCTTGAATTCCTTTGTCGGCTGTCCCGTCTATTCCCGGACCACCTTCAATAATAAAAGGCAATAATCCACTGGAAGGGTCTCCTTTAATTATGTATGGATCTACTCCGGGAACAAAATTGTGGTGAATGGCATTTCGGGAAACATTCCCTTTTAAAGTAAGGTTATATTTATTGGCCTGTACACCATTCAATGTTTCTCCATATTGACTATTGGCCTCCCTTCCTGTAGTATAGCTCACTTCGGATGCTGCCATTAAATCTCCTTCATAGGTTGCATCCATAAACATTTTACCGGAATAAGTTTCTCCACTTTCCATAGTGATGGAAATAATTTTGTTGTTTTGAGAGTTTACACCGCTTTGCCTGTTCAGTCGTTTTCCGATGACCAGTGTAACATCTTCTGCCGCCAACATTTCATGATAAATTTTCATGGCTACGGATGGTTCAAATGTCCACATGGCATCTTCTCCATCATTGGATCTTGTTTGGTCTGGTCTGGATAAGTAGGCCGAGCGATCTTCATAATTCCATGTAGAAGGATCCTTATAGTATTCCATTATATTTTGGTAAAACTCTCTGGATATACCTCCTATCACATCTTTGTTACCTATGTCAGTTGCTCCCAAGCCACCTGTGGTCAAACCACCCAAATGGTTTGAAGGCTCAATGAGAATTACTGATTTTCCCATTCGAGACATTTGAATGGCCGCAGCAACTCCTCCGGATGTCCCACCATAAATAACCAAATCATAAGTGGAATTTTGGGCTTTCAGCGTAAAAGTAGACGTAGCAAATAGGAAACATAACACAACAGTAAACAGGTGTTTCATGATTTTTAAATTTTAATTGGTAAACAGCAAATGGTATTAATTTTTCTAAATTCTTATTTTAAGATCCTCCCATGGCTGAGGCTAAATGTTCGTTTAATTGATTCAATAATTTATCAGCCAATTCTGGGTTTTCGGCATATATATTTTTTGTTTCTCCAGGGTCTTCAGCCAAATCATATAGTTTTCCGGGAGATGTAAAGGGATAATCTCCACGCCCCACTACCTTCCATTTACCCGCTCTTAAAGCGTAGGACTCCCCACTTCCCCTCACGACTACGGATTCTCTCTTTTCCGTATCTACTCTGTCTCCATAAAAAACAGGCAATAAATTGTACCCGTCTCTTGAAGCTCCTTCAGGTATTTTTTCACCCACCAAAGTTGCCAAAGTAGGTAAAACATCATTTAAGGCAATTAACTGATCACTAACATGTCCTTCAGGAAAATTTCCTTTCCAACTTGCAATTAAAGGCGTTCGAACACCTCCCTCATAAACAGACCATTTGGTTCCCCTGTAGGGGTAATTGGGCCGATGTGCATCAGGATTAATCTCCTTATTCACCTCAGAAGGACTATTTGAATGGGCTTCCCCTTCTTGTCCTGCATGGGTAGCAATAAATTGAGAGCCATTGTCACTTGCAAAAATAATTAGGGTATTCTCCCTCAATCCTAGCTTATCCAGCGCTTGCAGTAACTCTCCGATATAATGATCCAGTTCAAATACATAATCCCCATAAGGCCCTGCCTCAGTTTTACCAATAAATTCATTAGAAACAGCCAAGGGAATATGAGGAACATAGGGGGAATAATAAAGAAAGAAAGGTTTGTCTGAAGCTTCACTCTTAAATTTCTGAAGGTAATTGATACTTTTTTTGGTGATAGAGGGTAGAAAATCCTTTAAAGGTAATTCCATTAGCCCTTCTCCCGGGGAAGCCGCCTCTGTGGTATATAAATCATGTTGAATGGCTCCGACAATTTTTTTGTCCTCAAATAGCCAACATTCACTTGCGCAACTGAAACCAAACCAGTGTTGAAAACCACGGTCCATGGGTCCATCGCTTAATGGTTGATTGAAGTCAATATTTGCTCCATTCTGCTCATCGTGAAACTTACCATAACCCACAGGAACTTCACCATCTGTTGTAGGAAAAGTAGTGCCCAAGTGCCATTTTCCAAATCCCACGGTTTGGTAACCTGCATTGGTAAGCATCTGCGGTAAAGTCAAAGTCTCTTCCGCTATCATTGACGGCTCGTAATTTCTCATTACTCCGCTTTTCTTCCAACTTCTCCAAGGATACTCACCTGTCATTAGGGCATACCTACTCGGAGAGCAGACAGAAACCGGACAATAAGCTTCTGTGAACCGCACACCTTCTTTTGCCAATTGATTCAGATTAGGTGTAAGGGTCTTGGAATTCGCGTTGTACACTTCCAAATCTCCATAGCCCAGATCATCTGCAAAAATAAATAAGATATTAGGTAAGTCATTTTTAACAATTTCTTTATCCTGAGGTTTGCATGAAGCTAATAAGAAAGTAACCAATACCAAGTATCCCGAAAATCTTGGCATTTTGGTAAATAGTCTTTGATTCAATAATTTTTTCCTCATTCTATTAGCGTCTTCTCTTCTCATTTTTAAAATTTATAGCATTTCAAACCTACCAAATAGGTAAGAGGTCTATATTATTACAATTTTCCTAGTCCAATATTTTATTCCCGAAAGTTCATTTTATTGGTTCACTAAAACACAACGCTTTTGCAAAGGTAAGATAGCTTTGAATAATCTAATTTTTCATAAAACTAAACACAAATATTGTTTGGCATTGCCAAGTTTATTAATGCCTTGTACTTTAGCCTAATTCTCCCTTGAAACAAGATTAAATCTATTTTTTCATGTACATGCTAGCTAGGGGAAATCACCTTCAATTCCTATATCAAAAGAGAATTTCCTGCTCCAAGGTCAATGACCTGAAGCAGGAAACTCAATTGTTTTTATTTAAGTCATTTTATCGAATGATATCAGCTTCCAGATTAATAGCCCGGATTCTGAACCAGTGCGGTATTTGTTTCTAATTCTATCCTAGGGATAGGCCACAAGTAATCTCTTTCCGGATTAAATGATCTTGTTTCCACTACCACCATCTCATTTGCATTGCTGATATTGTCATAAGTGGGAGTGCCCATTTCATCTATCATAGGAGGAGAGTTCAACCATCCACCTTCACCATACCTGTTTACACGTCCTCTTACAGGACCGGGGATTACATCTTCTGCTAACCTCCATCTTCGAATATCAAAATACCTAAATCCTTCCATTCCCAATTCATGCCTTCTTTCCTTTCTAACTATATTCCTTAATTCATCTTGGGTTTTTCCAGACGCTAGCAGTGGCATTTGTACCGATTCTCTTGAGCGAAGGGCATTGATTGCCTCATAAACAGATTCATCCAATTGGTTTAATTCAACCTTTGCTTCCGCATAATTCAACAATACCTCTCCTAGTCTGAAAATGGTTAGATTCTGATCTGTGGATCCTACATCTGTAGGATAATTTGCTACATCTACATGCTTTCTATAAAGATAACCTGTAAATGACGCATAAGCATGTTGGGCCTCGATATTGGGAACTCTTATCATTTCATCACCCCTAAATTCCCAAGTCATGGTACTGTCTCGGTGCGTCTCATAAATCCAATTTACTAATCGAGAGCCCGGCACTACCAATGTATGGCCTAACCTAGGATCTCTGTTCTCAAAAGGGCTATCGGGCTTATAAAGAGGCGACTCATCAATTGGCAAACCATCTATACAATGGTAAGTATCTACCATGTCTTGAGGTGGCTTTTTATTTGAATGCCCCAAGGCCATTCTGGACCAAAAATTTCTTGGCATATTGTGGGTTGCTACTCCCCTGAGATATTGGATCCTCATGATCACTTCAGGGGAATTATCTCCTGCAAAGGTAAACATTCCCTGGTAATCAGGGTCGATTTGATAAGCACCTGAGTCCATAAGTTCCTTGGATGCTGCTGCAGATTCTTCCCATCTTTCATTCCATAAAGCTACTCTAGACATCAATGCCAAAACGACTCCTTTGGTCACCCTTCCTTTTTCGGAGGCATTCATAGGGATATAATTTTTCACCTCATTTAATTCTGAAAGCACAAAATCTATAACAGCCTCTTTAGAAGCACGAGGGGTTTGGGACTCTTCCAGTGTAAGTGTGCTTGTTATCAAGGGAACATCGCCATAAAGCTCCGCCAAATAGGAATAAAAATAAGCCCTTAAAAACCTAGCTTCGCCAACCAACCTATCATAGTCTTCAGGGTTCATTTCCTGCCTGAGTTGGTTACTTTTAGAGGTAATATAATTTACCCTGTTTATACCTCTATAGAAATGAGACCAAAAACCGTTGGTAAATCCGTTGTCCGCATTTTGTTCCCCTCTTCCTAGTGCTTGAAGGTTGCTTCCATTTCGATCCCAACCATCATCCGAGGCAAAATCGAATGATAAAAACCATGCGATTCCCACCGGAAAATACCAAAGTCTATTGTACACTCCAGTGACAGCCATTTCCAATTCAGTTTCATTGGCAAAATAGGTTTCGCTTGAAGGAGAGTCCAAGGGCAGCCGCTCTAAATATTCATCATCACATGCTGAAGAGAAAATCAAAGCAGGTATCAATATTGTATATATTATTATCTTTTTCATCAGTTCCAAGTGTTTAGAAATTAACATTCAAACCCATAGTGTAAGTAGCCATCTGGGGATACCAACCTCCGTTACTCACAGGTGCTTCCGGATCATAGCCTTCATAAAAATCATGAATGGTGAACAGATTCCTCCCACTTAAATAGACCCTTAACCCGTTGATATTCAGTGGATCCAAAACTTCTTCAGAAAAAGTGTATCCAACCTGAATATTCTGCCCTCTTAAATAGGCAGCATTTCTCATCCAGAAACTAGAGTTTTGTTCATTGTTAGTCTGATTCCAAGCAAGTCGAGGGTAGGCCGCATCAGTATTGGTAGGCGTCCAACGGTCTTTATGCTGCTCTTGTACAGTACCTCCTAAATAAAATGGCATAATGCCTTGACCATATAAATAGCCGTCTGCCTTACCTACACCTTGTAAGAAAATTGAAAGGTCAAAACCTTTGTAATCGGCATTAAAGCGAGCGCCAAAGGTATGTCTTGGTATTGGGCTTCCTATCACATCTAGGTCACGGTCATTGATCATGCCATCTCCATCGATGTCTTTGTATTTGATATCTCCTGGAGCGATATTGCCGAATTGATCGGCGTGATTGTCAACTTCTTCCTGTGACTGAAACAAGCCTTGATCCACATAACCGAAGAAAGAGCCTATCGGGTAACCTTCTCTATTTACAGTTAACCCTGTATTTTCTATTCCCCTCATGTCGATGATTTCATTGCGTACATCTGAATAATTCAACATGATACTATAATTCAGTTCACCTACCTTATTCCGGTAGTTAACCATCAATTCATACCCTTTATTCATTACCTCTCCTGCATTCTGAAAAGGGGCACTCAGTCCAAGAGTCTGTGGAATATTTAAAGCAAGAAGGATATCCTTGGTTCTTCTGACATAATAATCTGCAGACACGTCTAATTTTCCCCAAAGGTTAAATTCAAGCCCAACATCTGTAGTTTCGGTTGTTTCCCATTGTATGGAAGAATTGGCCATACTGTTCAATGCAGCTCCTGGAGCATTTGCCCCTCCAAAAGTATAATCCTGTGCACCTCCGCCTAGGGCCATGAAGGCTGCAAAAGGGTAAAGGCCGATATTTTGATTACCTAGCTGTCCCCATGAGGCCCTTAGTTTCAAATGGTCAATTAAACTTGAGTACTGCTCCATAAATCCTTCTTCAGAAATCCGCCAACCTGCAGAAAATGATGGAAATACTCCCGATCTATTGCCTTCAGCAAACCTGGAAGAAGCATCTCTACGTACATTCCCTTCCAATAAATACCTTTCATCATAATTGTAAGTCACCCTACCGAAAACAGATTGTAAAGCCCAGTGAGAAGCAGCACCACCAGTTCGCTCATTTGCTCTGTTTCCTGCATTGATCTGCTCATATTGAGGCAAGGGAAACACTTCTCTATAAGCTGAAATCCATGCATTGGTTTGATCTTCCTGTTGATAGCCAGCCGTCACACCAATGGTGTGAATCTCATTAAAACTTTTGTCATAGGTCACTATTGCTCGTAGGTTATTGTACCACTCTCGAGTATAGCTTTCTGACAATGAATTTCTTTGTGGAACAAAGTGCGTAGGAGTTACGCCATCTCTGGCATAAGTTTGCGTGATATTGGAAAAAACTTTGCTATGAGGGTTCCAGAACTTTGGAGCGTACATTATTTCGGCATTTAGCCCTTCGGAAATTTTGTAATTCAGTCGAAAGTTTAAGATGGCATCCAGGCTCTCATTCGTGTTTAACCCTCCGTCTTTAGCCCTGGCCAAAGGATGGTCTCCATTCCAGCCCTCACCATAGCGCCCATTAGATAAAATGCCTACCTCATTTGAAGGAATTCTTCTCATCCAGTGAAAAACGTAACCTGTGCCACTGGAAGGTTGTTCTTTGAAGGCCCTTCGCAAAAAGATATCTGTAGAAAGTGTCAATCTTTCTGAAACGTTTATGTCTGAATTGAGCCTTAAATTAAAGCGATTAAAGCTAGTATTTGGAATAATTCCTTCCTGATCCAGATAACTTACGGAAGCAAATAACTTTGACTTCTCACTCCCTGCATTGATGCTTAAATTGTGATTTTGCATAAAGGCAGAGTTGCTCATTGTTATTCCTTGCCAATCTGTATCAGGGTATTGATCAGAAGGCATTCCAGCCTTATAAGCAGCAATAAACTCCTCTGTATATTGGGGATCATTTCCAATATTTGTAAATGCTTCATTGGCCATTTCCATATGGTCTATGGCCCCCACAATGTCCGGAAGTTGCGTGGGCACTTGAAATCCGGCATACATATTATAATTAACCCTTACTCCTTCTACCCCACGTTTCGTAGTGATCAATACCACACCATTGGCTGCTCTTGCCCCATAAATGGCTGCAGAAGAAGCGTCCTTTAGTATTGAAATGCTTTCAATCTCATTCGGATCAACATTATTAAGGCTTGTTTCTATTCCATCCACCATCACTAGTGGATTAGAATCTCCGAGGGTTCCTACCCCACGAATCCGAATAGACCCTCCATCACTTCCCGGTTGGCCACTTCGCTGAGTCACTGTGACTCCCGGAGCGATGCCTTGCAAGGCCATAGACGTTTGTCCGACAGGCTGATTAACAATCTCCTTGGAGTTTATTGAACTCACGGCCCCGGTCAAGTTTACTTTCTTTTGTGTGCCATAACCTACCACAACTACCTCATCTAGTGAAGACAAGTCTTCCGTCATGGTAACATTAATTTCATCTCGGTTTCCGACTGAAACTACTTGTTGTTGGTAACCAATAAATGAAAAAATCAACACTGCATTGTCAGGGACTTCGAAAGAAAAATTACCATCAATATCAGTGACAGTACCTATATTGGTTCCTTGAACCAATACCGTTGCCCCCGGTATTCCTTGTCCATCAGTATCTACAACTCTTCCTTTAATGGGGCGTTCCTCTATAGAGATTTCGATTTTCCCTCGGCCATCCTGATAATTGCCTTTGGCCACATAGATAGAATTGTCCACCTGCTTGAATTTTAGGTCTGCTGCTAGGGCAATGTCCATCAACAAATCATTTACTGATTGTCGTTTATTTTTTAAGTTTAAATTTGGGTTATTGTCCAAAATTTCTTCCGGAAGTACAAATTGATAATCGGTTGAATGCTCAACCTTTCGGAAAATCTCTTTCAAATCCCATTGAACTTTCTTCAGTTTAATATAGGACTTATCAATGGGCCTTATCTGAGCATTAATCTCATGAGCCGCCAATGTTGTCATAAACAAACACTGCAACAACAAGCCATACAATAGATTTTTGGATACCATTTTTATTAGGTACAGTAGTTTTCTTTTCATAATTTTATATGATTTTAAAGGTTAAATTTTAAGATCTGCAGGGTAAATCATTTCATTTGGCGATGGGGGATTTGCCCTGCATTGGTTTATATCATAGGCTACTTTTTTTTATTAATACTCGGTTTTTATCTATTTCAAATTGAAACCCCATTGAAAACCCTAATCCAGTGAGTACATCGCTTAGGTTTTTATTCCGGAAGGTTCCAATCACTCTTTTATGTACATTTATTCCTGCTTCAATTTCTAATTCCACTCCGTACCATTTGGAAAGATCTTCTAAAATTTTTTTTAATTGAACCCTTTCAAAATGCAATATTCCCTCTTTCCACCCTATCACTTTATCGATTTCAAAAGGCCTCACTTCAACCCCTGACAAGCTGTCCCTTTTATCTAAAATCATCATTTGACCGGGATTAAGCTTTAATTTTTCTTCCCCAGCCTCAATGGCAACCTTCCCTTCGGTAAGTGCGACAGCGTAAAACCCATCTCTAGCGATTGTATTGAAAGCTGTTCCTAGGGCGGTGGTAACCATCCCCTTTGTTTTAACTTGGAAAGGCCTTATGCTATCTTTGGCAATCTCGAAATATCCCTCTCCCTCCAATTCCACTAGTCTATTCTTATCCCCATAACCAGTAGAAAAAATGATCCTCGAATTAGCATTCAGGACTATACTCGTACCATCAGGAAGCTTCATTGTTAACTTTTCTCCAATGCCTGTTTTCCGCTCGATTACCTTCTCAGGTAAGGCAAGATGAGGCTCATTAAATTCTATTCCTTTCTTTATAAAAATGATACTTCCAATTAAAAGGACAATACTTGCGGCAACCTTGAAGGTTTTGTACCAGGATACACTCTTTGATTGGGTAGGCCCAGTAGCAATAGAAGTACGTAAATGTATTTTTTGAAGAAGCTTATCATAATCAGTCTTATCTTCTTCACTAATGGAACTCTTGTCCCAAGTATTTTTTATATGCGCATCAAAAACCTTTCTAGAGCCGGGTTTTTCTAACCAAGCCAATACTTGCCTGGTTTCCTCAGGACTAGCTGTTTGATTTAAAAATTTAGTAATAATCTCTCTTTCCAATGGGTTTATTGTTCTTTTGTATATAAACCATGAAAGGCTATATTTACTTAATAAAAAGATGAAAAAAAATACAAAAAGTTAAAAAATTAAGCTAACACCAAATACACGCTACTTATATTTTGTGATTAAAAGAATTAATAGGCGTCTTCAAAATAAAATATTGAGCATTAAAACCAAACCAAGAGCAGGCTTGTGAAGCATGTTACTTTTCAATGATTTTGAAGCCAAATAAATATGATGTTCAATGGTCCTTTTTGACAGTTTCATTTGATGAGCAATTTGCTCACTTGTCATGCCTTTAAATTTATTCATCTTAAAAACTTCCTTCTGTACCGTAGGTAGCTTTTCTATTTGCTCCATCATCTTTCCTTCCAATTCCTTATAAGATAAACTGTCTTCTACACTTTCCGATACCATGCCGAAGTCCTCAGACAAACTATCCAAGCTACAGTCATTTTTTCTATCTCTTATATAATTGAACATATAAAACTTTACGGATTGGAAGAGGTAGCTTTTAAATGATTTTGTCTCGTCTAGTTTCCTCCTTCGTTCCCATACCCTTACAAAAATTTCCTGCACGGCCTCTTCTGCTAATTGTTGGTCAGCAAAAAAAGTTAGTGAAAAAGCCATAAGTTTTCTGGCATACCGATGATACAGCTCATCAAAAGCAGCTATATCTCCCTGTTTTAAACAGGCCAGCAAATTGTTGTCCGTATGATTACTCAGTATGCCCATGGGTTTATTGCTTGTCTACACTATTCTCCGCTCAAAGCAATCATAAGCGGAAGCAAAACTTTATTTATGAGGACAATATAAGGTATTATAATTTAAATATAAAAATGTCTTTACCGCATATTTTACCTATCCTAATGGTCATTTGCCGGTATCTTTTGTAATCCAACGAATAGCATAGTATTCACATGCTCCTTTTCCGGCATTCCTAATCCCATGCGCATCCATAGCATGTAAATAGATAAGAGAACCGGGGCCTAGAAGATATGGCACTCCATTAATCATTTCCTCCACTTGGCCTTGTAGGACCAGAATTATCTCCTCATCCGCATGAACGTGAGGATCGTGACTCTTTTTTCCTTCATTTAAAGTTGTGATATGCATTTCCAATTCTTGTAAAGTGGGCGTAACTCCTCTACTTACGTCCCTTCGTCCCCCTTTTTCACTTTTTTTGAATTCCAATTGCTTGTAATTATACTTGGTTAAAGTATTGACCTCAGGTATAAAGTTTTCACCTACTCCTTCAGACTCCCATTCTATTACAAAAAAAGAAACGGGCGAGGTTCCTGAATGATGAATTCTAGCAGGTTGGTCTTTGGTTAACCATGCCACACTCCTGTCCTCTAATTTTTCACTTATCACTCCCTGATTAACCAATAGTTCGCCGGTACCAATCAAAACTAATTTCTCTTCTCCTTTTTTTAGCCTCAAGCTTTTTCCGGCTGAAAGCGTATAATGGTTCACTCTAAAATTATCTAAGGTTTCTGTGGGGCCATCAAGGATGGGACGAGTTTCTGTGCCATTCACAACATTTACGGGCAACATTTTGTACTCATACACCGCAGAGGGAAGTGGTAATAACTGCGCATGCGCATAGGTCTGCCACACCAATAACAAAAAAAAAGGTATATATTTCATCGATAGGGTTAATGTTAATTGTAATAATCAACCAATAAAACAACATTTTTTTTGTACTCCAAATCTTAATTGATATTCGTTCAAATCTTTTCTTGCTACTTAGAAGAAAAAACTCTTGCACCTTTTATCAACTGCTATGCAAATAATCCCTAAAACCATGTATCATCAGTATTTAAAAAAACCTATCTACATGCTTCCTGCTTTGGCAAAAGTAAGTATTGAATTAGGTTTTACGTTTTGATTTTTCCCATGTGCTTTTTTGACTCCCTTTTAGAAAACGAAACAGCCCTGCAACTACTGCATAGTTCATCATACAAAAATAAAAAGGGATAAAAAGCACCTTAATTCTCAGCTTTCTGTTTTCCAAAACATATCCAAGCAAAGCAGCTGCATAAAAAAGCAATTGAGCGACCAATACTAATTGGTAAATCAAGCCTTCCTCGAGAAGAAAAAAGTTAAGTATAAAAATAAGCAGTAATAAAAAAGGGGTAATTGTCCACCGAAGAACCCTATGTGACAAATATTGAAAAAAGAGCAAGGGATGATTAAAAGGTGTTATTTTGAAAAATAGCCTTTTCATGGATTGCCAGCCACCTGCACTAATTCTTACTTTCCGTTTTAATTCCTCCGAGGTGGTATCGGAGCCGGTTTCCATAGCATAAGCATCCGGTTCATACACAATTCTGTACCCATCAGATGCGATAAGTAAGGATTGCATAAAGTCGTCTAAAATAGTATCTTCGGGTAAATCTCTATACAAGGATGTTCTAAATGCCACCAACTCTCCGGCTGCTCCTACGGCAGAAAAAAATTTGGAATCCATTTTCTTTAAAAATGACTCATATTTCCAATACATTCCTTCACCTGCAGCACTTGCCGAATCTTCTTCCTCCACCAAAACTCTCTTTTCACCGGATACACAGCCCACCTTTTCTAGACTAAAATGTTTGACTATATTTTTTATTGCTTGCTTGTTCAGCATGGTATTGGCATCAGTGAACACCACAAATGGACTTTTTACAAATTTCATCGCTCTATTCTCTGCAGCTGTCTTGCCTGCTCTTCTATCCTCATGTAGCAATTTCACAGCAGGAAACTCATTCAACACCTCCCTAAAATGATCATTGGACCCATCAGTAATGAAAACAACCTCTAGTTTATCAACAGGGTATTCCAAGCCAAGAGAATTTATAATTTTTTCCTTTATGATATCTGCTTCATTGAAACAAGGAACTACTAAAGTAACGTCCGGAAAAAAATCTTTTTGCGTTTTGTCATCACTATTCCTGAATAAACCTTTGAGTTTTACGAGTAAGGCAATAACAATTCCATAGCCTAAAAAAGTGTACGCAACCACTAGGATTGCAATCCAAAAAACTATCTGAAACATAAGAATATATTTAATTTATGAATTTGATTTTAAAATTAAAATTTCGATTTTGTAAAAATTTAAAGTTCCATCAAGACAAAGCTTTAATCTTATCGAATACTTTATTTTTTTTTAAAAATTAGAGTTATACTATTAATTTAGCAGTAAATGATTTTATTTAGTCATTATTTTGAGATTTAGCGCCCTTCTCAAGAAAGTTTAATTCAGAGCATGAAAAAAAATATTTCAGATAATAATACGGAGAATACTGGACATATTAAAAAAATGAATCCAGAAAATAAGTCAAGACAACAGATTTCTTCAAAGATAGTGGCTCTGGCACAAAAACTATGCGCATGTACGCATGCCTTTTTGGGTATTCTTCAGGATGAGGGGGTCTGCATTCTCAGTGCTTCCGGTATTCCAACCTCTCATAATCTATCAAAAAGTGACCCTTTTTTCACCTTTTTGAAAAACATAAAAAAATTTACAGCCATTAAAGAGATATTGGCTGAACCGGGGCTCAAAGAAAGCAAATTCCTAGATGAATTAGGTGAAATTAAATATTTGGCAATTCAGCCGATAATAAATGATAATAATTCAACCTTAGGTTTTATCGTCGTTCTCAATAAAGAAATTCCTTCAAAAAATTTGAATGTAGCCGAAAACCTTGACCTACTTTACCCTCAGAGCAAAGAAGTATTAATTGCCCATTCAGGCCAACTTGAGGAACAAATCTTAAGTAAGGCAATGGTTTTATCTCAGGACTTGATTACCATCCTAGGCTCTGATGGAAAGATAATAAAAGTCAACAAAGCATTTAAAACACTTCTGGGCTACGATGAGCAGGAAATCTCTGACAAACCGGTGTTAGATTACATCCATCCTGATGATGTAAAGAGCACCATGAAACAAATTCAATTATTAATTTCAGGAGAGGAACATACTGCAATTTTTTATCACCGGCTGAAGTGTCAAAATGGGGAATACAAAACTTTTGCTTGGCGCGCCACCGGGGATTTGGAAAATAATTTAGTTTTTGCAATAGGAAGAGATATTAGTGAAGAAACAAAAAATAAAGAAAGACTTTTAGCAAGTGAGGAGAAATTTCGTTCCTTTTTCGAAAATAGCCAAGGGTTAATGCTTACCCATGATATGGAAGGAAATTTTTTAAGTTTTAACAGTTATGGCGCTCGATTATTGGGGTATACTGTTGAAGAAATGCTTACAAAAAAGCTTTGGGATATAATTCCTTCAAAATTTAAATCTGAGGTTGACGATTATATCGAAGAGATTAAAGATCACGGAGAAGCTCAAGGATTAATGACCACCTTTCAAGCCAATGGTCAGTTGAAAGTTTGGCTTTACAGTAATAAAGTGGAGAAAGACCATTTTGGAAACCAATATGTTATAGGTAATTCTATTGACATTACGGAAAGGTTACGATTGGAGAAGAGGATCCAAAACACAAAAGAGTTTTTGAATCAGACCCACGCCATGGCTAAAATAGGTGGCTGGAAATATGATGTTGAAAAACAATCTATAAATTGGACAGATATCACTAAATCAATATTTGGCGTTTCTGAAGACTATATTCCGGAATTGGGTAGTGGAATTGAATTCTATAAAGAAGGAGAAAGTCGCGATAAAATTAAAGAGGTTATTGATTTAGCTATGAATTATGGGAAACCCTGGGATGAAAAGCTAAAAATAATCAATAATTCGGGGAGGGAATTATGGGTAAGAACACTTGGTGAAGCTCATATTGAAGACGGCAAATGCCTATATCTTTCAGGTACCATACAGGACATAGATGAAGAGGTCAAAAAAGAACAGCAGCTAATTCAGAAGGAACAAATGTTGGGAGCCATTTCCAAAGCCACAGATGAATTACTTTCTAATAACAAGCTGTATGAAGCAATACCAAACAGTCTTGAAATCATAGGTAAATCTGTGGGTGTTGATAGGATTTATTACTTCGAAAATAGTATGGGTGAAGAAGGTGATACCTATACTTCCCAACGGTTTGAATGGAGTAATGATACCGTAGAAGCTCAAATAAACAATCCTGATTTACAAAACATTCCTTTAGAAGCGTTTGGTGATTTTGTTTTCCCAATGGAAAACAATGAGGTTTTTATGGCAATCATTTCAAACTTACCTGATGAGTCCGAAACCAAACAACTTTTAGATGATCAGAATATCAAATCAATTTTGACTATTCCGATCTTTACTGAAAATGGATTTTGGGGATTCATAGGCTATGATGACTGTACCAATGAACGAGAATGGTCAAAAGCTGAATTGTCATTACTGAGAAGTTTTGCCAATAGTATTTCAAATGCCATTGACAGAAATATCCTCGAAAAAAACTTAATTGAATCAAAAGAAATTGCAGAAAAAGCAAGTTTAGCAAAGTCAGAATTTCTGGCCAATATGAGTCATGAGATCAGAACACCCCTTAATGGTATAATTGGTTTTACAGATTTATTGGTAAAAACAGAATTGGATGAAACCCAAAGCCAATACATTAAAATAGTCAATCAATCAGCGGTTTCTTTATTAAATATTATTAACGATATATTAGACTTTTCGAAAATCGAAGCTGGTAAACTTGAATTAGAAATCATTAAATCAGATATTTTTGAACTCTCCGGTCAAGCTACCGATGTAGTTTCTTATCAAGCGCAGAAAAAAGGAGTAGAAATGCTCTTAAATATTGATAAAACACTCCCAAGGTTTATACATGTAGACGACATCAGATTAAAACAAATATTGATTAATCTGCTTGGAAATGCTGTTAAATTTACGGATAAAGGAGAAATTGAACTTAAAATTCAGACCTTAAATAAAATTGATGACAATAAAAGAGTCATTAGGTTTGAAGTACGTGATACCGGAATAGGAATTTCTGAAGAGTATCAAAAAAGAATATTCGATGCTTTTATGCAAGAGGATGGTTCTACCACGAAGAAATACGGAGGAACAGGCTTAGGGCTTACAATTTCTAATAAACTCCTATTTATGATGGGGTCAGAATTGCAACTGAAAAGCAAATTTAATGAAGGGAGTACTTTTTATTTTGATTTAGAGCTCAGGACTGAAGAAGGAGAATTAGAGCAAATAGCTGATTTCCCGCTCAATAATGTATTAGTAGTAGATGACAACTCAAACAATAGGTATATTTTAAAAGAGATATTTTCTTTAAAAGATATCAAGGTAGATGAAGCGGAAAATGGTTTCGACGCTTTACAGCAAATAGAAAACAATGATTATGACGTGGTGTTAATGGATCTAAACATGCCCTATATGGATGGTATGGAAACCACTAAAAAAATCAGAGAAAACTTTACCGACGACAAATCTCAAGTCCCGATTTTATTGCTGCATAGTTCTGCCGAAGATGATTATATTCTGCAACAGTGTAAAGAGCTTTCGATTAATCGTCGGATTTCCAAACCAATTAAAAACAAGGATCTATTTGAGGCTTTGAGCAAATTACAACCCCCTAAGCAGACCGCTTCAAAGGAAACAATAAAACAAACTGAAATTCAGAAAAATGAAGCAGCAGTTGGAGCTCGGGTGCTAATAGCTGAAGACAATTCTATTAATATGTTTTTGGCTAAAACTATAGTTTTAAAGGTGTCGCCAAAAGTGGAAATATTTGAGGCTACCAATGGACTAGACGCATATGAATTGGCCACTGAAGTATTGCCGGACATAATTTTAATGGACATACAAATGCCTATCATGAGTGGTCATGAGGCTACCAAAAAACTTAAAGCAAATCCAAAAACCAAAGATATTCCTATCATTGCTATCACAGCAGGTAATATAAAAGGAGAAAAAGAAAAGTGTATGGATTCCGGCATGTCCGATTTTGTACCAAAACCCATTGTTGAGAAGAATATAATTTACATTTTTGATAGATGGTTAAAATCAAAGGATGGAGATAAAAGTCTAGGTTCGGAAGATTTAAATGAAAAATCCTCGGATAAAAAAGATTCTGACCTTGCCCATAAAGATCATTTTGATGTAAACAAGGTCAAAGAATTTTTGGGTGATGAACCTACAATCATCAAAGAGGTATTAAAATTAACCATTCACGAACTGGAACAATCCAAAACTATTTTAGCCGATCATCTTACCAATAAAGATTTAGCAGGTCTAAACTCAGAAGGTCATAAACTAAAAGGATCGGCCTTAACCGCAGGCTTAGCTGAGGTCTATAAAACAGCTCTTGCTTTAGAAGAAATGGACAATTTGGAATTAGCCCGTGCAAAAAAGCTAATCGATGATTTTAATAAGGAATATGATTTAGTTGTAGATTTAATAAATGATTATATCGCCCATGGTAATTGATTTAAAAGCAGCATAAATAGGCATTTTTTTGGCAAAAATTGATTTTGGTTTAAACCCATCACATTCTAGCCATTATTCTACCAACAGCTAGGTGATAAAAAATTGGCCTACAACAGTACGTCTAAGCTTATTACAGAGGTAGAGATTCGATAAGTACAAGTCAAAAGCTATTCAAATAATTCATGAAGCCAAGCCTAGTTGATTCATTACAGAAAATTCACGCTACTTTTTAATTGTTCTTTGTATTTAGCGCCAATAGGAATTATTTTACCATCAACAACGGAAGTATCGCTATCAAAATCCGTGAGGTAGTGAAGATTAATCACATATGAACGGTGAACTTGAACAAACTCAGGATTTCCGGATAGTTTGTCCAAGAAATTTGAAATAGTTGATTTAATCGTATAAGTCTTATTTTTACATTTCAAACTTATATAATCCCCTTTACCCTCACAGTAACTAATGTCTGAAAAGAGGATTTTCTTATAAAGCCTGTCATCTTTCACGAAGATAAAATCTTTGGAATAGGAATTTGGATCAATTTTAAATTCTTTTTCCTTTCGTTTTTCGATACCTTTTAAAAATTGTGGATAACTAAATGGTTTAGGCAAATAAAAGCAAGCATCCGTTTCAAAGGCTGCAATAGCGTTTTCATTATTGGCTGAAATAATGATTAATGCCCCATTATATTGACTGTGTTTTAGAATTTCAAAACCATTCATTTCCGGCATTTCTATATCCAGAAATAGCAGGTCAATCTTTTCTCGATTTTCAATCAAGTAATTCAGACCATCAATTGCATCAGAAAAATGCGCCAATAACTTTAGCGATTTAGTCTTTTCAATATAATGCGAAAGTACTTTAATACTCGCAGTATCATCATCTAAAATCACACAGTTATCCATCATTTATCGCGTAATGTCATATTATATATAAAAATTGAGGCCAATTATAATTTAGTAGCAGCCTCCCGCCCCTCAGGAACCTGAAGTTTTCGGATTAATTTTGCAGGTACTCCTCCTACCAAAGTATATGGTGCTACATCTTTTGTTACCACTGATCCGGCTGCCACTGTGGCTCCTTCACCAATGCTCACTCCTTTTAAAACCATAGACCTGGTGGCAAGCCAAGCATTGTCACCAATAGTTATTACACCTGATTTGCCTGCTTCATCTCTATTGTCTACACCATGAAAATCACCGTCCATAATGATTACCTGATTGGCAATCTGGCAGTTTTTTCCTATTACAATCCGATTACTGGCAGACACAATACAAGCGGTATTAATAAAAGTTCCTTCTCCAATAATTAATTCCGCCCCCCTATCTGCATACAATTGGGTTACCCCCATATGTGACCAAATTGTACAATTGTCCCCCAAGTAAATATCACCCCCTCCCTCTACTCTTAATGCTCCTCTAACAGTAATCATTTTACCGGTATGCTTGCAATTTCTCAAGCGAAATTTACCATTCAACACACGTATTAATCCATTAAAAACTTCTTTAAACAAAATCAATAATATGTGAAATTTCTCCGAAAAACCTCTTGTTTCTCTTCCATAAATATCTTGACTTAATTGAGCTATTTTCTCCGAAATCTTGCGCTGAACCATTCCATTTTTAAATATTTAATGAATATAGAAGTGAAATTTTTAATTTCAAAAAAAAGGATAAATTAAAATTTTTATCTGATTATCCGTTTATGCACCTGTTATATTCGCAATTACTAGTCTGTCAAAGAGTTTGTCTCCAAAATACCGTCTGTTTAATTTGTAAATAAACTCGTTGAGA
>NZ_BAAGVC010000022.1:0-291490 GCF_054781075.1 Cyclobacterium sediminis
CATATGGTTAACTTTGCTTAATTAGGCTGCATTTAACTGACAATTAAACGTTCATTTCTTTTCCATTGATGAAAAGAAACGAACCAAAGAAAAATCTAGCCAAAAGAAATCTTCTAAAACAAGGCCCAACGCCGCCTCGTAGTTTTGGCATGACCACCGCGCCCCAATATTAACAATTCCGTTAAAAATTACTATCTCGTCACTACCTATTTGTGGGTCTCTGTTGGGGAAGGGTGCGGCAGTTCAATATTTATTGAGATTCCTTCAAATTCCTCTACGAAAAGCCTCGGTAAAGTCTACCGATGACATGTTTATTTAAGAAATTGATGTTCAGTAATTTGAAAACACACATCGTCATTTCAATTTTTGCATTTCGAAAATGTTAGGTCTCGGAATGACGATTTTCTCAAGATTATGGGGCGAATTCAGGTTGTTGGGTCAATTGAGTCTTGTGGGCAACGCTTGCTTTATGGTGCTCAAATAAAAGGTCCAAAACTTGATCAAAGCTAAGCTATGAATAGCCGATCTGATCTTTGTTAAGCATTGCTCTTCAATTTTTGAAAACCTTACTTCAAGTTTTTAGCTACCCTTAGGTTGAATGGCCTAGATTTATTTTGAGCGACAGATCCTTTGTTTTTTTATTGTTACTTTTAAAAGTAGTTTTAGATGGTAAACCAAAAGGAATTACCCTATTGATAGCTTTTAAATGAAAACCATGAAATTAAAATTAATCCTACTTTTATTCTGCTTCCAAAGTATAATCGTTAAAGCCTCACAGATAGATACTGTGATGGTAAACAGTGCATCCATGAATAAATCAATTGCTAACATTGTCATTGTTCCGGACAATTATTCTAGCCAAAAGGAAAGTTTTCCTGTCTTGTATTTGCTTCATGGGGCAGGAGGAGATCATACGAACTGGCTGTCCAAAGTGCCGGCCATACAAGAATATGCGGACCAGTACGATATGATCATTGTCTGTCCTGATGGTGAGGTTACCAGTTGGTATTTTGACAGTCCCATTGATAAAAACATGAGGTATGAAACCTACCTTTCTGAGGAATTAATAACTAGCATAGACAAAACCTACAATACCATTGCAGAAAAATCAGGCAGAGCCATTACCGGCCTCAGCATGGGTGGTCATGGTGCCTTTTACCTTGCTTTTAGACACCAAGATACTTGGGGAGCAGCCGGAAGTATGAGTGGAGGTGTGGACATACGTCCCTTTCCAAAAAACTGGGATTTAAGCAAGCGATTAGGAGATTATGCAACGAATAAGGAAAACTGGGAGAATAATACAGTGATCAATCTGGTCCACCTTCTAAAGGGAGGAGAGCTAAAGCTTATTTTCGACTGTGGAGTAGATGATTTCTTTTTCGATGCCAATAAGCGATTGCATAAGAAATTGTTGGAAAGGAATATTCCCCATGACTATACCGAACGCCCGGGAGGGCACAGTTGGGATTATTGGGCCAACTCCATCAAATACCAGCTACTGTTTTTCAACGATTACTTTGCCCAATGAAATGCTGACAATAAACCCAATAACCAATCTTTTTTTGAAAATGTATGATTACAAAAAACATTGCTACATAGCATGGGCTTGGCTTCTAATGCTTGCAGGCTTAAGTTTAAATGCCCAGCAGTTACCTTCAAAATTGGATAACCCTATCTCCAAGACTTATCTCAGAAATAATTTAAGAAAGGCCTCGCCAAGGTTAGTGCTAAACAAGGAGATAGAGGAAAATTTAAAGCAAAAACTTAAATCCGACCCTGTAGTACAGAATGTTTATAAAAGTTTGAAAAATGGTGCAGCAGCTGTTTTTGAGAAACCGATAATTAATCTGGATATTCCTCTAGAGGAGCGGTCACAGAACAACCAGCTTGATATTTCCAGAGACCTTTTACATAGAATAGGCATGCTGGCAATGGTTTATCGGATAGAGAAAGAGGCTAAGGTCTTAAACAGGATCAATGAAGAGCTTATCGCAGCTTGCAATTTCCCTACCTGGAACCCCAAACATTTTCTTGATGTAGGAGAGATGTCCCTTGGCATTGCCTTAGCTGTTGATTGGGTAGGGGAGTATTTGCCGGCTTCTACAGTGAAATTGGCAAAAAATGCCTTGATTGAAAAAGGTATCAAACCTAGCTGGCCGGAAAATGGCAAAGCGCCTAAATGGGCCTATGGAAACAACAATTGGAATCAGGTGTGCAATGGAGGATTGGTTGCAGCTGCAATAGTAATAGCTGAGGACGAGCCTGAGTTGGCCTCCAAAACCATCTACAGAGCCATTGATGGCATGCAGAATGCCTTGGACCAATATGGTCCGGATGGAGTGTACCCTGAAGGAGCTACCTATTGGCGGTATGGTACCTCCTTTACTGTAGTCACCGCAGCCATGTTTGAGAGTGCCTTTGGAAGTGATTTTGGAATATTGGAATATCCCGGATTTAAAGAGAGTGCCCTATTTAGGGTGCTGTCGGATAGTCCCATAGGTTTGTTTTATAATTTTGGAGACTGTGGAGAAAGTAGTGGGAGTAATGGTGATGCCACCCTGGCATGGTTTGCTTCTAAAACAGGGAATAAAACCTTTTTTGAAAAGGAAAAATTTTTGAAGCCCTATGATAAAGAGAAAAATTTCTCCCGCTTGTTAGCGCCTGCCTTGGTATGGATAGCCCAGTACGAAGAGAAAAGTGAGACGACCGTGCCTGCTGCATGGGCAGGCAATGGACCAAATCCTGTAGTGTTTTTTACCGGAGGAGAAGATGATCCCAATAAATTTTATTTTGGAGGTAAAGGAGGTCGTGGCAATATTAGCCACGGAAATATGGATGCCGGTTCATTTGTTTTTGAATTGGATGGGGTACGTTGGAGCATGGACTTGGGGAAAAACAAGCATTATGGAGTTATAGAAAGAACAGGTTTTAACCTTTGGGAGAGGTGTCAGGATTGTGAGCGATGGAAACTAATCAATAAAAATAATTTTGGACACAGCACCCTTACTGTAAATGACCAACTTCATATAGTGGATGGAAAAGCAAGTATTGTGGATTTCAAAGACGGAGCTTTTCCGGAAGCCATCCTTGATATGTCTCCGGTTTTTGAAGGTCAACTGAAAAGTGTGACACGAAGGTTTAAAAAAAGTGGTCCCAGGTCTCTGTTGATTGAAGATGATATTGTATTGTCAGAAAATACGGATAGGCTAACATGGCAGTTTATTACGCAGGCCGATGTGGAAATTGTTGATGGAGGGGCGATCTTGACTCAAGATGGCAAGCGATTAAAAGTTCAAAATCTTTCCCATCCGGAGTACAGTCTATCCGTAATTTCACTGAGCCCTCCTCCATTTTACTTGGATCTCAAAAAAGACAATCTAAAACGGCTTGAGCTTCGAATCCCGGCCTGGAAAGTACAAGGACAGACTGCAAAAATAGCTGTACTGCTTTCAGGGGAATAGTTTAAAATTAATATTGATGGATCCCAATTCTATAATTACATATTTTTAAAGGGAGAATTTGGTTAGCTGAATTGCGGTTTTGGTAGCTCTTATTGTAAGAGTTGGATGGCGCCATTTAAAATAATTTGTAAGGAAAAAAAACCTTGGTTTGCGAGGGATGTTTTTGTTTTTATCGACTAAATAAACTGAAAGAAACCAAAAATAAAATGGCAACAATTAAATACTTCTTACTTGCAATATCGTCTGTAAGCTTATTTGTTCTGCTGGTATAAAAGTTTATTTTAGGATAGCCATTAAAAAAGTTTAATAAATTGAATTCTATAATCGAATTGTTTTGCTCTCATTTTCTATTAATAGCACAAAAAAATAAAAGGTCATTGGTTTAAAATCGAAGGGATGGGATAGATTAAATTTAACTTTGAAATTGGATTGAAAAATTGATACAGTTGATATATTTGGTATAGAACAATTTAACAAAATTTTAATGCAAGAGGTTTAGTTGTGTCGCATTTTTTTCTTTATTTTTATATATTGACCAATACCACAGTCAAATTGTTTTTTAAATGAGTAATTAAAAATGAGATGATGCACTTTTTCTTCCAAAGAAACTGGATTCTAAATTGTAATTTATTGTTACCAATTATTATTTTCCTTGCTTCGTTTGGCGCCTTAAAAGCGCAAAAATATCCTGCTGTAGAAGGCTTTGATAGCACGAAAATGCCAAGTTACTTTAAAGATGTTGTGGGGAATGAAAAACCTAATATTTTAATTTTCACGAATGATTCCTATTGTTCACCATGCAGGGCATTTGTAAAGAAAATTTCAGAAAGTCAGGTAGCAAGAAACCATTTTGAAACTATTTACATTTCGACATGGTGGAAACCCACTATTGATTTAAAATTTGATCCTATATTTTTAGCTTATAATAAATACTTCAAGTCACATGATGCTTCACTTTTTGTTGACAAAGAATCGAGACTGCTTAAATATTATCACGGAAATTCAGTTGGAACAACAACAATTCCTTTAATACTTATTTTGACACCTTCTGGTGTTGAAACCTATCGAAACATTGGGCTTTACCATGGTGATTTTGATGAGTTACTTTTAAAAGAATTGGATAGAATCAATAAGGTGGAAAAGTTCAATACCTTACTAAACCCTCTCATTGATGACACTCTTGGCGATAACAAAAAATCGATTGTTTTTATTGATAAAGAAGCAAACTCATTGATTGATCCTTACTTACACTTTTTTGGAAACAAGGGGATTTTGAAAGATTTCTCAGTAACAAGGTTTCCTACCGGTTACAAACAGTCGGTAAAAGTTAAGGATACGGTATTTAAATTCAATGATGACAAGAATGCCCATGAATTGACCAAAGCCCTATTGAAGGAAAATACCAGTGTCGCTTCCATGGTGTTTTTAAACGAAAAAAACGAAATAATCACGGTATTTCAAGAGGGTTTAAATACTGACTATTTCGAAAAAATATTGAATTATATTGGAAAGGATTATTACCTAGAGTTACAATGGGCTGATTTTATAGTGAAATACCCAACCCTTCCGAATAAATATAGCAATTAATTATCTAGCGTATCTATCGTTTAAGATCAATACCTTCTAAATTTTTATTTGAATCTAACTTTAAATAAAAGACTAATTTCGATTTTAATTTTTGATGGATTACCTATTGATTTAAGCCCCCCCGAATTTTCATGGTGAGGAGAGGATGAAGTTTTTTACGATTTTTCTGGACAAAATGGGAAGAATAAGTTCTGAATTATAAATCAGAATATACCATAAGTTTTTCAGGACTTTTAAAACATGGTTTGAACTTATTATTGTATGAGTAAATAAAACATTTAGTTATTCATTCATTAAAAAGAGATTGTTATGTATTGGAGTAAAAGGACTTATGGCTTGATTGCAGGAGCATCGATCTTGGCCATGGCTATAATTGCCATGTTTAGTTATGGTTATGTTTTTGAAAAGTTAATTGTGAAAGGGGATCCAATTGAAACTTTCAGCAATCTAAAATCTTCCTATACTATTTTTGTAGCAGCAATTATTGGTTGGGCTGCTATACTTTTATTAGATGTCTTGGTGGCTTGGGCCCTACATCATTTTTTTAAGGAATTAAACCCCAGACTTTCTCTTTTAACCGCGGTGTTGAGAATTGTTTACTCTGTGGGATTGGCATATGCCATACTTCAATTGGTACCTATTGTCTCGCTTTTAGGCAGTTCTACTGAAAGATATGGGTTAGTACTGATGAAAATAAAGTCCTTTGAATTAATATGGTTAAAATCTTTAATTATATTTGGTTTTCACCTCATTGGTTTGGGGTTTGTTGTGGCTAATATTAATAATAATTTTAATAAATTTGGTTATTTGATAGTCTTTGCCGGATTATGTTATGTATTGCTCAACCTGGTGAAGGTAACATTCCCATCCCTAGCTGAGGAGATCATAATGGTAGAGTTGATATTGAGTTTACCTATGGCAATGGCTGAGATTGGCTTAGGGTTTTGGCTACTTTTAAAAGGAGCCAAAGCTTCTTATCAGAAAGGAAAAGAGCTATTGATATGAATTTTATTAAAAGGTTTCTCCAAGTTCTAGGGGTAGCGGTGATGCTTCTGCTTGCCATTTTGATTTTCTCCTTATTGCAGGAAAGGCACAATCTTGCTTTTCTTAGCATTGAACAAAATGACTCCTTTCAGCAAAACAGCTATTTAATAAAGAATGTGAATATAATCCCTATGTCGGAAGATACACTGCTTAGGAATCAAATGATTTTAATTAAGGAAGGGGTTATTGCAGAGATTTCACAAAATATTCCTGCAGGAGATTGGACCATTATTGAAGGCAAAGGAGCTTATATGTTACCGGGATTAATCGATATGCATGTGCATGTTTGGGATGAATATGAATTGGGCTTGTACTTGGCCAATGGGGTTACGGCAGTCAGAAACCTTTGGGGCCAGCCCATGCATCTAAGGATGAAAGAAGCCATTCATGAAGAAAAGATAATAGGCCCTTTATTTTTTACCTCCAGTCCTAAATTGACAGGACCTGTTTTTATTGGGGACGACAACCTCCAAATGAGAAGTCCCCAACAGGCAGCTGATAAGGTTAAGGAGTACAAGTTGAGAGGGTATGATTTTATTAAAACCTACAATGGATTGACGAGGGATATTTATGATGCCATAGTCAAAGAAGGTAGGGTACAAGGGCTTGACATAGTGGCCCATCCCAGTTCGGAATTGCCCTATGAATATCATTTGGAAACTGAGGCTGTTACGGTAGAGCATGCCGAAGATATTGTCCAACAGCCATTGGCTTATCGGCTTGATACCAATAAGCTAAATGAGGTGGTAGCCATGTTTGAAGATCATCCTGAGGTCTCATTTTGTCCTACTCTGGTGGTTTTTCACAATATATATCGCATGTTGATGGACGATTCGATTTTAAGTTCCAAGCAGCTGATTTTTATGAACCCCCTGATAAGAAAGGTAGACAGTAAAGCACAATTTGATCGTTGGAGCCAAACCAAATCTACAGAAGCTACTGTTGTCAATAGAATAAAGGCACAACATGATTTTCACTTATTGGCGATTAATAAACTTCATAAGGCCGGGGTAAATATTGTGGCCGGGACGGATGCCGGCATAGGTATTACCCCTGCCGGTTTTTCTATTCATGAGGAACTTGATTTTTACAAACAAGCCGGAATGTCAAACTTTGAAGTCCTAAAAACAGCCACAATCAATGCATCAAAAACCCATGATTTTTTAAGTGAAATGGGAGCTGTTGAAGTGGGGAAGATCGCTAATTTGGTATTGGTAGATAATAACCCTCTGGAAGAGCTGAATGAATTAAGAAAGCCAAGCAGTGTTTTTATCCAAGGAAGGCACCTATCCCAAGAAGTCCTTGAAAGCTTTGAAAACAAAGCCTTAGAGCGGAACAACTTGATAGTTTCAGGTCTCAAATATTTAGAATATTTATTGGTTGAATAATTTCATCTATTGCCGTGATTTTTCGATGAGCTTTATTCAAACCAATCTAAACTTATCTTTAACCTAATGTCATGAAAAATAAAAGAACTCAATTAATCGTCAGAATTGGATTAGCTCTAGGCACCGTAATTTCCTTATAGTTTGTTCCTTGAGTTTTATTTCTTGCTTGGTTAACGCCTATATCGGATACTATTCAGGAAGAGTTAAACAATGCGCTTTCCCATGATTTTGAAGGAATCATTGTTTATGTCGATAAAGCCGGTCAAGCACCGGGATTTTATGCCGCAGGTTGGCATGACAGAGACAAAAAAATTCCTGCTGATCCAAAGGCATTGTTCAAAATTGCTAGCATCGGCAAATTGTATGAAGCAGTCACCATTGCTAAGCTGGTAAATGACAATCGCCTCTCACTGGATGAATCGTTGGGTAATTATTTACCCGAGCTAGTAGGAAGAATTGAAAATGCGGAAAAAATCACCTTACGCATGCTGGTGCAGCACAGGAGTGGCATACCTATACCAACAGTCCAAATTTTTGGATGGATCCGCCAACAAATGGTCAGGAGACTTTGGATTTGATCCTTGACCAAGCTGCGAATTTTGAGCCGGGTGAAGATTATGAATACTCAAATACCAATTATTTACTCCTCTCCCAAATTAAGGAACGGGTTCTCGGAATCAGTAATTTTCAGTGCATTCGTGAAGAGATTCTTAACCCTTTGGGTCTTAACAATACCTTTGCCTCGATTCAGGACGTGAATATAGAAAAATTAATGAGTGGCTATTATAAAGGTGTACCGGAAGATATAAAAGAAGTGAATTACGGTTCCATGGTGGCTACCGCTGAGGATGTGGCCGTGTTTTTACGAGCCTTGAATGATGGATCCCTTTTTGAACCCGGAGGTCAGGAGGTTTATTCTTCTATTTATAAGTATGAGCATACTGGGCTGATTCCCGGCTACCAAAGCATAGCCAAATATCATCCCAATATAGATGCGGTTGTGGTGCAATTTATAAATACTACTGATTTTGAGGGCTATCATTGGAGTCTGTCTGAGATTGTTTACAACCGGATCATAAAAATCATTACCCATAATGAAGAAGATTAATAGGAGCATTTACTTTTAAGAATGGATGGTTTTGAATCAATGATTTTTTCATCAATTCTTTTGAAAGGTGTATGAATTAACTGAAGCTTGGAACTTTTGACCTTAACCAATTAACTGTTACCTTTCAACCTCTTGTCATTGGTGGATGGTTTTAGGTAGGGGGCAACGCAAAAGGCTGTTATTAATGCGAATGAGTCATTTTATAAATTGGAAGTGACCTCCATTCATACCGCACCATGGCAAGGCCAGAGTATAATTAAAGAGGTCGTTAGATACTCCCTAAAAGGTTTCATCGAGGCTAGGTACAGCTTCTTATAATTTTTGTAGGGACTTTTTATTACCGATCTAATTTGATTTGGACTTATGGTTAATGGCAAGTCAATTTCACAAGTACCTGATTTATTTGTGCTTTTCGTAAATTTTGCTTAATATTTTAAGGATTGAGATTGGCAATGCGCTCTGAATACTGAGATAACAATCGTTTCAGCACCACTGTATTTTGCGGTTTTTGCCTAACTAACTGGTATTTTATAAGCATTAAAATCATTTAAAATGAAAAATATTTTAGTCACAGTAGATTTTGACAAAGGGGAAGCATTATTAATTGAAAAGGCATTTCAAATGGCAAATGCTTTTGGTTCCAAATTGTGGTTAATGCATATAGCGGCCCCTGATCCGGATTTTGTTGGGTATGATGTAGGTCCGGAATACATAAGAGACAGCAGGGCCTCGGAGCTAAGAAAGGAACATCGGCAGATTCAAGCCTACAGTGAGACACTCAAGAAAAGAGGTGTCGCGTCGGAAGGCTTATTGGTTCAGGGAGCTACCATTGAAATGATAATAAAAGAATCGAAAAAACTGAACGTTGATTTGATCATGGCTGGTCATCATGAACATGGATTTTTTTATAAGGCCTTTGTGGGGAGTGTGTCTGCTGAGATTATTAAAAAATCAAAAATACCTGTCCTTATCGTTCCATTAGACTAGCTTAGGGCCAATCTCCAATAAAAAAAGCCCCTTGAAATCAATCAAAGGGCTTTAAAATACGTGGATCCGTGCAATTATAAATGCAAGGCTCTATTGTCTGTGGCTCCCAAACATGCTTCTTTAAAAGCTTCTGTATAGGTAGGGTGTGCATGTGACATTCTTGCGATATCTTCAGCAGAAGCCCGGTATTCCATGGCCACCACTGCCTCAGCAATCATGTCTGCTGCGCGAGGCCCAATCATATGAACACCAAGGATTTCATCCGTTTCAGCATCAGCTAAAACCTTTACCAGGCCATCAATATCCCCGCTGGCTCTTGCTCTTCCTGAGGCCATAAATGGGAATTTTCCCGTTTTTACTTTAATTCCTTTTTCCTTGAGTTGTTCTTCTGTATAGCCTACGCTAGCTACTTCAGGCCAGGTATAAACTACTCCGGGGATTAATAAATAGTTGACATGCGGTTTTTGACCAGCTAAGGTTTCGGCTACAAATACGCCTTCTTCTTCAGCTTTATGTGCCAACATTGCTCCTTTCACTACATCTCCAATGGCGTAGATATTGTCCGCAGAAGTTTTAAGGTTTTCATCCACTTCTATCTGGCCTTTGTCATTGACTTTTACACCGGCTGCAGCCGCATTTAACCCGTCAGTATATGGCTTTCTACCAATGGAAACCAATACATAATCGCCTTTAATGCTGATGGTTTCATTTTTGCTGTTTTCAGCAGAAACGGTAACTTCTTTCCCTTTTCTTTCTACTGCAGTTACTTTGTGTTTCAAATAGAACTCAAACCCCAGTTTCTTAAGGGACTTCTGAAGCTCTTTGCCCATGGTCTTATCCATGGTTGGAATAATTCCATTCATGTACTCCACTACAGAAACTTTCGCTCCCAATCTTGCATATACAGAACCCAGCTCAAGACCGATGACCCCACCACCGATAATTACCAGGTGTTTGGGAATTTCTTTCAACTCCAGGGCTTCAGTAGAAGTGATGACTCTATCTTTGTCTAGCTTGATAAACGGTAAGTTTGCCGGTTTAGAACCAGTGGCAATAATGGTCTTTTTGGTGGTTAATTCCTCCGTTTTTCCGTCCTCTTTGGTGACGATTATTGTGGTTTTGTCCTTGAAAGAACCAATTCCCTGATGAACATCAATTTTATTTTTTTTCATCAGGTATTGGATGCCTTCCACGTTTTGTTTTACAACGTCTCGCTTTCTGCTAACCATTTGCTTGAAATTGACTTTCAAAGAACTCAGGTTTATCCCGTGGTTTTCAAAAGTATGGGCAGCATTGTGGTAATGTTCAGAAGAATCCAAGAGTGCCTTGGAAGGTATACAACCAACATTTAGGCAAGTGCCACCAAGCGTAGCATATTTTTCAATAATAGCGGTTTTCATTCCCAGTTGAGCTGCTCTAATAGCTGCAACATAGCCACCTGGTCCGGATCCGATTACAATTAGATCATACATTGTTTGTCATATTTTAGAACCTTTCCTGTTTCAAGTTGTAGGAAGGAATTATTTCAAATAAGTTTAAATTCCCAGCATTAACCTTGCTGGATCTTCAAGAAGTTCTTTCATGCGAACGAGGAAGCTTACAGATTCTCTTCCATCAATGATCCTATGATCATAAGACAATGCCAAATACATCATGGGAAGAATTTTAACTTCACCGTTTACAGCCATTGGCCTTTGTACAATATTGTGCATGCCCAGGATTGCTGCCTGTGGAGCATTGATAATAGGTGTAGACATCATGGAACCAAAGATCCCTCCATTGGTAAGGGTAAAGGTACCTCCTGTCATTTCATCAATGGTTAACTTGCCATCACGGGCTTTTACTGCAAGGCGCACCACCTCTTTCTCAATGCCTGAGAAGGAAAGGTTTTCTGCATTCCTTATAACAGGCACTACCAACCCTTTGGGAGAAGAAACCGCTATGGAAATGTCACAATAGTCATGGAAAATGATTTCATTTCCGTCGATCTGAGCATTTACTGCTGGCCATTCTTGCAATGCTATACAAGCCGCCTTCGTAAAGAAGGACATGAATCCAAGGTTGACTTCATATCGCTCCTTAAACTTGTCTTTGTATTGTTTTCTAAGGTCCATGATTGGCTTCATATTGACTTCATTGAAGGTAGTCAACATGGCTGTTTCATTTTTCACAGCCACCAATCTGCGGGAAATGGTTCTCCTTAGAGATGTCATTTTCTCTCGGCGTTCAGAACGATCACCCTTCGCAGGGCTGTCTTTTACGTTTTCGGCGCTAGTTTTAGCAGCTGGTTTAGCCGGTGCAGTCGTCGTCGGCTTGGTTTTTTCTGCTTTCTCAGCATCCTCTTTTGTGATTCTACCGTCTTTTCCTGTCCCTTTTACTGTAGCCGGGTCGATGCCTTTTTCTGACAATATTTTACTTGCAGCAGGAGAAGCATGGCCTGTGGCGTAAGTTTCGTTGGAAGAAGTAGTTGATTTGCTTCCTTCGGCTGAAGCAGCGCTTCCGGTTGCTTCAGCAGCTTCTGGAGCCCCACCTTCCATTACTTCGATTTTGCAAATCAAACCACCGATTTCGAGAGTGTCTCCTTCGCCTGCGACATGTCTGAGGATTCCGGCTGCCTCGGCAGGTAACTCAAAAGTTGCTTTGTCGGAATCAACTTCAGCAATTATTTCATCCAATTCTACATAGTCTCCATCATCTTTTATCCAAGAAGCCAAAGTTACTTCAGTGATGGATTCTCCCACAGTAGGGACATGCATTTCTTTTGTTTCCCCGGTACTTTTGGCTTCAGCAGTACTTCCTGCTTCTGCTTCGGGAGCCTTTTCAGTTTCTTTTGCTGCTGCAGGCTGTGGACTGTCATCCTCTTTCCCATCGGGATCTATTTCACAAATTACTGCGCCAATTTCCAGGGTATCGCCTTCTTCTGCCTTGGTGTGAAGCACTCCTGAAGATTCTGCTGTAAGTTCAAAAGTAGCCTTGTCGGATTCCAGTTCGCAAATGACTTCATCCATTTCAACAAATTCACCATCATTTTTAAACCATTGGCCAATGGTTACTTCGGTGATGGACTCTCCTACTGCTGGGACTTTGATTACTATACTCATCGGTTATTTGATTTTTTCCCGGTTGTTTAAATGCTTCCAGGTCAGAATTTCAATATTTTATGTGTAAATGATAAAAGATATGGGAAATTAAGAATTTATTTTTAAAGCTTTTTCCAAAATTTGCTTTTGTTCTTCCAGATGTACTTTATGGTAACCTGTAGCAGGCGAAGCACTAGGTTTTCTTGCAATAACATTCATCACCAAATCTTTGTAAAGATTCCTGACAATGAAAGCCCAGTAACCCATGTTCTCAGGCTCTTCTTGAACCCATATTGTTTCTACACCTTTCTTGTAGGTTTGTATGGCTTTAAGGATTTGGTTTTTAGGAAGCGGATGAAGCTGCTCAACACGAATGATGGCCACATCTTCTACCTTTTCTTTCTCCCTCATCTCTATCAATTCATAGTAGACCTTCCCTGAACAAAGCACTACTCGGTTGGCTTTTTTAGGGCTGATGGTTTCATCCAACAGCACTTCTCTGAAGTTACCACTGGTAAATTCTTCCAAAGGTGAGAATACTTTAGGGTGTCGAAGCAATGATTTGGGTGACATGACGATACAAGGCTTCCTAAAATTCCAAGCCAGTTGCCTGCGCAAAAGGTGGAAGAAATTGGAAGGTTCTGTGATATTTGCCACAATTACATTGTATTCAGCTGCCAGTTGTAAGAACCTCTCTGGTCTGGCATTGGAGTGTTCCGGGCCTTGGCCTTCATAACCATGCGGTAAAAGCATTACCAAACCATTCATCTTTTGCCATTTCGATTCCCCGGAGGTAATGAACTGGTCAATCATGGTTTGGGCACCATTGGCAAAATCACCAAATTGAGCTTCCCAAATATTAAGCGCATTAGGATTGGCCATGGAATAACCATATTCAAAGCCCAGTACTGCATATTCTGACAAAAGGGAATTGTAAATATAAAATTGACCTTTGCTGTCTTTTAACTCTTTCAAGGAGTTATAAGGTTTGTTTGTACTCGCATCATGCACAACCGCATGCCGGTGTGAGAAAGTACCTCTCTCACAATCCTGCCCGGTCATTCTTACCGTTTTGCCATCCAGCAATAAAGAACCATAAGCCAATAGTTCAGCAGCTGCCCAGTTGAGTGATTTGTTCTGGAAGAACATCTCTTTCCTTTGTCTGAGTTGTGCTTCTATTTGTTTGATAGGCTTGAAACCTTTAGGCAGAACAGTTAGTGCCTCCGCCACTTTTTCTATGGCTTCCTCACTGATGGATGTATTGGGTGATTTTTCAAAATCTTCAGGTTTTGACCAATCCAAAGCTTTCCATGCTTTTTCAAATGGAGAGATGGTGTATGGTAGGGGTTTAACCTTAACCATGGCTAGCCTGTCTTGCAAAAGCTGACGAAACTCTTTATCCATTTGTTTGGCAAGTTTGGCATCCACTTGCCCTCTTTCTAATAAGGCTTTGTTGTAGATCTCCCTCGGGTTGGGGTGTTTCGAGATCACATTATAAAGTTCAGGCTGGGTAAACTTAGGTTCGTCAGACTCGTTGTGGCCATGCCTCCTATAACAGACCATGTCTATGAAAATATCCCTATTGAATTTTTGACGGAATTCAACAGCAATTTTTGCGGCAAAAACTACAGCTTCAGGATCATCTCCGTTTACGTGAATGACAGGGGCATCTATTATTTTTGCGACATCCGTGCTATAAATAGAACTTCTGGCATCATCAAAATCTGTGGTAAAACCTACCTGATTATTGATTACAAAATGGATGGTTCCTCCGGTATTGTATCCTTTAAGGTTGGCCATCTGGGTTACTTCATACACGATTCCCTGACCGGCAACAGCGGCGTCTCCATGGATTAGAACAGGAATGGCTTTGTCTTCATCGCCTTTGTAATGATCATCTATTTTAGCCCTTACAAACCCTTCTACCACAGGATTAACAGCCTCCAAATGGGAAGGGTTAGGTGCTAGTTTTAAGATCATTAATTTCCCATTGGTGGTTGGTACTTCTGAAGAAAAGCCCATATGGTATTTTACATCCCCATCACCCATGGTGAGGTCAGGTTTTGCTGTACCTTCAAATTCGGAGAAAATCTGCTCATAGGTTTTGCCCATGACATTAGCCAAGACATTTAACCTTCCCCTATGGGCCATACCGATCATCATTTCTTCTACACCTAAATCGGAGGCTTTATTGATCAAGGCATCTAAAAATGGGATGGTGCTTTCTCCACCTTCCAATGAAAACCTTTTTTGTCCCAGATACTTGGTGTGTAAAAAGTTTTCAAATACTACTGCTTCATTTAATTTAAAAAGAATTCTTTTTTTCTCTTCTAGCGGAGGGTTGAATTCTAAAGACTCCTTTTCTATAATTAGTCTGAACCAATCCAACATCTCCGGGTCTCGGATATACATGTATTCAAAACCCATTGACCCCTCGTATATGATTTTCAGAGACTCAATTATTTTTGAGAGTTTAGCATTTCCTATACCAATCTCACTACCTGCCTGAAAAACGGTGTCTAAATCAGCTTTCTCTAAACCAAAATCTTCAAGGTCCAATAAGGCTTTGCGATCCCTTCTTTCTCTAACCGGATTGGTCTTGGACCTGAGATGGCCACGTGATCTGTAAGCATGAATCAATGCCCTTACCTTAATCTCCTTTGGCAATCGCTCCATATCCATGATGGTGCCTTTGGTTGCCAAATTACCGTTTGCCGGAGTTTGGGCCACAGCTGAGGCTCCTCCGTTTTCTTCTTCGCCAAATTTATTAATGGCAAAATCGAATCCATCAAAAAAAGCTTTCCAGCTGCTATCTATAGCTTCCGGGTCTTTTTTATAATCCTCATACAACTCATCTATATAAGCTACATGGGCATTGGAAATATAAGAGTATTTATCCATGGGGTTATTTTTCTATTGGGGGGCAAAATTAGGTGATTAAGTTATTTAATAAAAACCGCATATGCGGATAAGCGAATGAAACTGATTATCAGTGCTTATAATATTTGGTAGCCATATAATGAATGGAATTATTTTGCTTAATAAAATATTATTTTTATCCATAAAGATTTATGAAAGTTGCTTCGGGTTAATTGGCTCTTATTTTCAGGATATTGGGCAAATACAACCAAATTTTTTATTTTTTTATTCCTAAAATTAATTTTATCGGTCATAATTCGCTTTAAAAGACCATTGAAAGCTCACTAAAGGCTTATTTTATCTGTCAATTCGTTGTGTAGGTGAAATCAAGCGGGTTGTCATAGACAAATTGAAATTTTGTTTGGCACCATTTATCTGCTGCAATTTCTTTCCATTCTTGCTTTTCCGGATTTTCGTAATTGACAGGTGGAGCAAAGCCCATGTCTAAAGCATTTTTTTCAATAACCGCCTTTTTTGCCGGATGATTAGGACAAACAATATTATAGGTTTCATTCCATAAACCCTTTTCTATAATCCAAAGCACCGCCCTCACGGCATCCTTTTTGTGAATATAGTTGACAGGAGGATGTCCCGGAACATCCTTTTTACCACTAAAATATTTCCCCGGAATTCTGTCATCACCCAATAACCCTCCAAATCGAATAACTGTCAAGTCATAGGTATTGTTTTTCCGTAATAAATTTTCTGCAGTCAACAGGGCAGGATTTCCTGTGTTGGTAAGATTAAGTGGGTCTGCTTCGGTTGCCACTTTGTTGTTGTTGGGATAAACAGAAGTGGCACTGACGTATATAACCCTTTTTATGCCATGTTTCTGAGTTAATCCCTTGATTATCTCAATTTGTCTTGGGTGATAAGAGCTTGGTTTACTCCGAGTGGAAGGAGGGATGTTTATAAATAGAATGTCTGTATCAAAAATACTTTTAGGAACAGTACCCTCCAATTCCGGGTTTAATAGCAGTTGCTCGCATTCAAATCCTTGCTTTCTTAAGGATTGTTCTTTTTCCGGATTGGTGGTTGTTCCCTTTACGGTAATGCCCTTTTCTTTTAGGGCTTTAGCCAAGGGGATTCCAAGCCAACCCATTCCAATTATACTAACAGTCATTTGATCTTTTTTCTATGGTCTACAAAAACGTATGCTTATTAAACCTTGGGTTATCAATAAGGATAACACAACCTTATCATTATTTGAAAGCTATTCATGGCTCCTTTACTTTAACCATTAAAGCACCAGAGAGTTGCCCATTGTTCCAAATAGCTTGATTTTATTTTGATCCAAACACTCCCTGAGGAAGTTCAGGGCCTGGTTTACGGATATCTGGGTTTAATATGCAAAAACCACCAATAATATGGTGGTTTTTATGTTTTGATAGGGAATCAAATAATCCGCATGTAAAATTAATTTATTTTTGACTTAATTTTTTGGTGCTGTTCCAAAAACATAATCCCAAATAGGTGTGCTTACACCAAAGGCAACATCGGGATCTTTATAATGATGAATGGCGTGGTTTACCCACAATACTTTTAAGAAATTTTTGGGAGGCTGAAAGGCGTGAACAATATAATGAACCCCTAAATAGGATGCATAACCCACCAAGAAACCGGGGAGAAAGTACCAAGATAAATCGCCCATTAAAAAATGAAATAGAAAGTGTAAAATCACTGCATACAAACCGGAAATAAATGGCGGCATGGCCAATCTGTCTTTGTCTTTGGGGTAATCATGGTGAACGCCATGCACATTGTATTGCAATTTGTCCTTAAATTTGGTATCTGGAATCATATGGTAAAAGTATCTATGGAGAAGGTATTCTACCAATGTGAAGACAAAATAACCACCTAAAAACAAACCAAGGGCTTCAATAAAAGGAATATTCGTTGAGGAAATCCCAACATAGAAAGAGTAAATACCTACACCTAAAAACAAAGCAATAGGGATACTGATATGGGTCCTACTCAAACGTTCCAAAACTGGGTTGGCGAACATTTTAGCTGTTCCGCTATTATCGGGCCGGTCCAATCTTCCAATTTTTTTCATTACTTGATTGTGGTTTTATCCAAAGATCTTTTTCAATTATGATGCCTAATTTAAAGAAAAGAAAGGCTACATGTAATAATTTATTCTTTTAACATTACTCCTACGCCAAGTAGTTTCATTTTATCATCAAAATTATCACTGATTTTTATCAGTTTTTTAATGATGAATAAGTTTTATCTATTGTCTTTTGGTAGAATTCTTCATATAAGGGAAGGATGGCGGTAACGTCAAATGATTTTGCACGCGCCAAAGCATTATTTTTAAAATTTGCTAAATTTTCATCAGCCAAAATGAATTTAGCCTTTTCTGTCATGGTGTCAATGTCTCCCACCTCACATAAAAACCCTGTGACTCCATCAATATTTAACTCGGGTATTCCACCTACATTACTGGTCAAAATAGGGACTTGACAGGCCATGGCTTCCAGGGCTGCCAATCCAAAACTTTCTTTCTCTGATGGCATGATAAATAAGTCTGCCACAGAAAGCACTTCCTCAACAGCCTCTAATTTACCTAAAAATCTAACATCTTCACATGTTCCCAACTCTCGGCATAGCCTTTCCATTTTGTCTCTTTCGGGGCCATCCCCAACGAGTAATAGTTTTGAAGGAATTGATTTTCTTACTTCGTAAAACACCCTTATAACATCTTGTACACGTTTTACCTTTCGGAAATTAGAGGTGTGTACCATCAGTTTTTCATCATTGGGGCAGATGGCTTTTTTGAAGTGTTCCTTTTTTTGCCGCTTGAATCGGTTTAAGTCTATAAAATTCGGAATGACCTCAATATGTGTATTTACATCAAAATGAAGCAATGTGCTTTTTTTCAAGTCGTCAGAAACGGCTGTTACTCCATCGGATTCATTGATGCTAAAGGTTACCACCGGCTCATAACTGGGGTCTTTGCCGACCAAAGTGATGTCCGTACCGTGAAGGGTGGTGACTACAGGGATGATAACGCCTTGTTTTTTCAGTATCTGTTTGGCCATATAGGCTGCCGAAGCATGAGGTATGGCATAGTGAACATGTAGCAAGTCCAATTCTTCGTATTTGACAACATTTACCATTTTGCTGGCAAGCGCTAGCTCATAGGGTGCATGATCAAAAAGAGGATAACTTTTGATGTCTACTTCATGGTAGTAAAGGTTTTCACTGAAAAAATCAAGTCGAGTGGGCTGTTTATAAGTGATAAAATGAATTTGATGACCTTTAGCAGCAAGGGCCTTGCCCAATTCGGTAGCAACTACTCCACTGCCACCAAAGGTGGGGTAACAAACGATCCCAATTTTCATTTTAATTTTATTTGATGTGGGTTAAATATTTCAACCTTAAACACGGTATCTATCCTTTTTTGTTCATTTATTGGCTAAAAGAAATCTATTTTCTATTGCCTCATAGATGATATCTTGAATATCAGAACGAACATTGTCCCTCAAAAGTTTGTTGTTTCCGGCATTGGGGTAGACCCTGTTGGAAAGGAAAATATAAATTAACTGGTGTTCCGGATCAGCCCATGCAGCGGTTCCAGTGAAGCCTGTATGTCCAAATGTTCCGGGAGAGGCAAGATTGCCTGTTGGCCCTTTGTCTTTTTTTGGGTCCGGCTTGTCCCAGCCCAAACCTCTTCTGCTCCGAAATGATTGCTTGTTGGTGAATTTCTCTATTGTTGCCTGATCCAGTAATTCCTCGGTTCCATATTTTCCATTTTGAAGCATCATTTGCATCATTTTAGCCAAATCATTGGCATTACCAAAGAGGCCTGCATGACCTGCAACGCCTCCATACAATGCCGCACCCGGGTCATGTACATATCCTTGGACCAAGGTCTTTCTAAAGAGGTTGTCCTGCTCCGTTGGGGCAATTTGGTCGGGACTCACTTTTTTTAATGGCAGGTATCCAAACCGATTCATCCCTAAAGGAGCATAAAACTGCTGCTCCAAAAAATCCTCCATCGGTTGATTGACCATTTTTTCGATCAATCGGTGCAAAAGATACATTCCAACATCTGAATAACGATAACTGTATTTGGTACTTTTGGTGCCACTGTATCTTAAGTTAGATGCAACAGTCCATTTCCATACACTGTCTGGAAGGGCTTTGTTTCCATATATTCCATGGGCGATTTCAATGGGGTAGTTGTCGGATTTTTGGGGACTATAGTATTCCTCTTTCCATTGATTGCCTTCCAGTGTTTTGGTGAAATGGGGGATATAGGGTATCAGCCCTGCTTCATGAGTTAATATATTGCGGATAGTAATGCCTCCCTTATTGCTTCCTTCCAGTTCTGGTAAGTGTTTTTCTAATGGGTCATCCAGATTTATTAATCCCCTACTATTTAAAAACATGACAGCTTGGGTGGTGGCCATTACCTTGGTAAGCGAAGCAAGGTCATACAGCGTCTTCTCATCTACCGCTTGTTTTTTGCCATAATCAAAATAGCCGTAATTTTTTTCAAAGACTACTTGTCCATTTTTTGCTATTAGGATGGAGCCGCCTGGAGTAGCTTTACCTGAAATGGCCCGCTCCATGATGGTGTCAATTCTCATTAATTCCCTGCTGTTCATGCCTTGGGCTTCGGGAGTAGAATAAGCGAGCCTGTGCAGGCTGTTTGTTTCTATGCCATGACCTTTAGGCCAGACACCCTTTAGACTGATGGGAAGTCTGCCTGACCCTTCTCTACCACCAAAAATTACTTGAGGGGCAATGCTTTCAGTGAAATCATTTTCTTCATAGGCAAAGATCAGGTTTTTTTGGTCCTTGAAATTTTTAGAGGAATAGGCATTTCCAAATACCACTGTTATTACTTTATGCGTTTCCTGCAATCGATTGATAAAAGCTATTTCATCAGCTTTTAACCCGAAATTTCGTCGGGAATTATTGCTCATACCCATGACGCCCACCACTATGGTGCTGAACTCTTCCAGGTTTTTTTCCATGGCAGCAAAATTGTTCTGATTGCTATTCGGGCGTAATGTAAAATGTTTGAATTGGGTATATTTGCTTAGGAATTTTTTAAAGGTTTCCCCCTTTCTGCCTATGGTGAGGGAGGCCATGTTTTCCAAATCCAAATGCTTAACAGGGATTACTTGATCTTCATTGCTGACCACTGTAAGGGAGGAAGCATACAATTGTTCAATAAGGGCCTTGGTTCCAAAATTCGAAAGTCGCTCTACTAGTTTATGGGTATTTACCTCCTGCTTTTTGTTGAGTCCGGCCCAGTATTTGGCGTTGAGTATCTTTTTAATTCTTTGGTCTATTTCCTCCTGGCTTATCCTACCGTCTTTTACGGCTTGCAAAATCAAGGCCTTGGATTTAGGAACATCCTCTGCATAAAGCAAGACGTCATTTCCGGCAAGTAAAGCCATTAGTTCCACCTCTCCCGGCTTGTAAAGACTACTTACCCCTTTCATATTGAGGGCATCTGTAAAAATGAGCCCTTTAAACTTCATTTCTTCTTTGAGTAAATTGGTTACTACCTTGGGGGATAAGGTGGTGGGTAGTTTTGGTTCACTGCCTAAACTTGGAATATGAAGGTGAGCCACCATAATGCTCATCAGGCCTTGATCGATCATTTCTCTGTAAGGATGCAAGTCTATATCTACTATTCTGGCCTTGCTGTTATTGATCACAGGTGTGGTGTAGTGGGAGTCTGAATTGGTGTCGCCATGACCGGGGAAGTGTTTGGCATTGGCAAGTATACCGTTGTCTTGCATGCCTCGCATATAGGCAAGGGATTTATTGCTTACCAATTGTTTATCCTCTCCAAAGGAGCGATAGCCTATCACAGGATTTAGAGGGTTGGAATTTACATCCACCACAGGAGCAAAATTAATATGCATGCCAATTTCCTTAAACTGCCGGGCAATTTCTTTCCCCATTTGATAAACCAAGGCGTCATTTTTAGCCGCACCAAGGGTCATCTGCTTAGGGAAATTCAGGACGCTATCCAGTCGCATACCTATTCCCCATTCGGCATCCATCGCTATGAACAATGGGGTCTTGGCTATGGATTGGTAATGGTTGGTCAGGTTTGCCTGGCGGACAGGCCCTCCTTGAAAAAAGATGATCCCACCTAGATTTTCTTCTTTAATTAATTTGGAAATACTGTTTACATGAGCTGCTCCTTTGTTGGAATAGGCCGCAACCATGAAAAGTTGTCCCAACCGCTCTTCAAAACTAAGGCTGTTAAAAACACTGTCTACCCAGTGTTGCTGCGCACCAGTATTTTCACTTATCAATGGATCCCTAGGTTCAGTACCATCGTGTCCGGACACCAAACCTATCAATAGGAGGCAGCAGAAAAACATTACGTAAACTTTTTGCCACATGGGGGTGTTAAAATTTTATTGGTAATAATTTAAGAATAACTTTGCGTTAACACACAACGTTTAATTCAAACTTACATAAATATCCTACTTCTACCTATGTAAAAGTGATGAACAGGTGATATTTTGTTTAAAACAATAGTTAGATAAGGAAGGTTTCAGTTGTTTTTTTGACTTTTGTTGAAACCAATTGGAAGCCCACTTAATATGTGTTACGCCCTTAGGCAGTTGACAATTAAAATTTAATACTATGAATTTCCCATCCATATTCAGAATAAATCGGCCAAGTAGGTTTAATATCAGTCCTAGACATTACGATCCGGTAAAGGAAGAAATTAAAAACAGGACGGAAATGATCAAGAAGGATTTGGAAATAGAAGGGGTGCTAAATCCGGAGGAGCAACAAATACTGGAAAGAAAAGTTTCAGGAGGATCTTCTAGAATCAGGGGAGCCTTTACCGGTGGAAGCCCGATTAAAAAACAACCTTCCAATATCATGGACAATACAGGATTGATCCGGATGATCATCATAGTATTGTTAGTGGGAGGCTTTGGCGGATACATCTATTTAGGTCCGGTAATTCTGTATTACCTGCTTTATTTTACAGCCGGTGGAGCTTTATTGTTTGGCCTTTTTAAGCTAAAAGGGAGAAAGAAAGATGAGTGATATGATTCAGTTGTTGCCGGATGCCATTGCTAACCAGATCGCTGCTGGAGAAGTGGTGCAAAGACCGGCATCAGCCTTGAAAGAGCTTTTGGAAAATGCCATTGATGCGCAAGCCCAATCCATTCAGGTGGTGATAAAAGATGCAGGAAAATCTTTGATTCAGGTGATCGATGATGGACTTGGCATGTCCCTTACCGATGCCCGTATGTGTTTTGAAAGGCATGCTACTTCTAAAATCAAAAAATCTGACGACCTTTTCAATATACGGACACATGGTTTTAGGGGAGAAGCGATGGCCTCTATTGCTGCCGTAGCACAAGTGGAACTAAAGACCAAACGCGATGGCGATGAGTTGGGGACGCTTATTCAGGTGGAAAGCTCAACCGTTAAAAAACAAGAACCCATCGTTTTCCAAAGAGGAACTTCCGTTTCAGTTAAAAATTTGTTTTGCAATGTTCCGGCCCGGAGGAATTTTCTCAAATCCAATGCCGTAGAGACCAAGCATTTGGTGGAAGAATTTCAGCGGGTAGCATTGGCATACCCCAAGATTTCCTTTTCATTTTACCAAAATGATATGGAGCTCTTTAAATTGGCCGGAGGGAAATTGAGTAAAAGAATAGTAGGGATTTTTGGCAAACAATATCGTGACAAGTTGATCGTTTGTCAGGAAGAATCCCCTCACATTAATATCCAAGGGTATATTGGCAAACCTGAACAAGCCAAAAAATCTCGGGGAGAGCAGTATTTCTTTGTAAACAATCGCTTTATCAAAAGCAATTACCTGGGGCATGCAGTCAGTACCGCTTTCGAATCTTTAATAGGTCAGGATCAACATCCTTTCTATGTTTTGTTTTTAGACATTGATCCAAAACACATAGACATTAATGTACATCCCACAAAGACTGAGATCAAATTTGATGACGAGAGAACCATTTATGGAGTGGTAAGGGCTGCTGTCAAGCAAGCTTTAGGTGCGCACCATGTAGTGCCCACCATCGATTTTAGCTTGGATGTAAACTTTACGGACTCCTGGAGCAAGGATACAGCAAAAAGAAAAGAGGTAGGCCTGGAAAATAATTACAGGACTTATAGAGGGCCAGGAATGGCCAATAAAGATCCCAAAGGCTGGGAGCAGCTGTTTCATAAGGACCATGAGGAACGGGCCATAAATTTCGACCCAGAAAGGGGCAACACCGGGCAGCAAGAACTTAAAACTTTTCCTAGTAAAGTTAATAGCAAGGATGAGTCGCCTGTAACTGAAATAAATAAACCGGCCTTGGGTAGTGGAAATACCTTTCAGGTGGAACAGACTTATATTGTTACGCAAACTTCTTCCGGTTTATTGATCTTTGATCAGCAGGCCACACATCAGCGAATTCTATACGAACGGTATGCCGGTCAATTGGAACAGTCCAAGGGAGCCTCCCAACAATGTCTCTTTCCGCAGAATATTAGGCTTAGCCCGGCAGATTTTGCCTTGGTAATGGATTTGAAAGAGGAACTTAGCGACTTGGGTTTCCAGTTGTCAGAATTTGGTCAACATGCCATTTTGATCAATGGGGTGCCTGCTGATATTCATATTACAAGCGAAAAGGTATTGTTTGAAGAACTATTGGAGCAATTCAAGCATTTTAAGAATGAACTCTCATTAAATAAAAAAGAAAATCTTGCCAGATCTTTGGCAAAAAAGACCTCAATTAAAAGAGGTGATAAGCTTCAAAGTCAAGAGATGGAAAATCTCGCAGGGCAATTGTTTGCCTGTCAAAACCCAAATTATAGCCCTGAGGGGAGCAAAACCTTCATTAAGTTGGATTTAAATAAAATTGATCGCTTTTTTTATTCCTGAATTAAAATAAGAATTTATGTTTAGAGCCCTTACACCCATTGTGAAAAACCTATTGTTAATTACGGTGGGTATGCATGTAATAGCTTCTTTTTTTCTTCCGCAACTGAGTGGGCTTTTTGCCTTGTATTATATAGAGAGCAAAAACTTCATGCCTTTCCAGTTTGTGACCTATATGTTTATGCATGCAGATTTCTGGCATTTGTTCAGCAATATGTTTGGCCTATTTATTTTTGGACCCTTACTGGAGCAATTTCTGGGTCCCAAAAAACTGTTAATTTTATGGATGGTATGTGGCGTAGGGTCAGGAGTGCTGTATTCGGGATATGTGGCTTATAATATGGGACAATTGAATGATAAAATTGAAGCCTTTAGCGAGGATCCGGATCCCGAGGAGTTCAATCGATTTGTCTCAGCCTATAGCCATTATTTCAATCCTGTAATTTATGATTTTATCGATGATTATAGTCGGGATGCTGATAATCCGGAGTTTGTGGATAGAGCAAAAAGAAGTATGTTGGGAGTAAGAAATGTACAGGCCAATATCCCTATGGTGGGTGCTTCAGGGGCATTATTCGGTATTCTGATCGCATTTGGAATGCTCTTCCCCAATACCCAGTTGTTTTTGCTTTTTCCACCAATGCCGATAAGGGCAAAATACCTTGTATTGTTCTATGGACTATACACAGTTTATAATATATTTGTATCAAATCCCACTGACAATGTAGCCCATTTTGCCCACCTATCAGGATTATTGATAGGAGCTATTTTGGTTACTTTTTGGAAAAAGGATAGGCAAAGTTTTTATTAAAAGAGAAAAAATGTACGGAGGGTTTTGGTACCATATAAGACATGCATTTGACCATAAAAACAATGGTCTATACAAGATTATTGCCATAAATTTATTGGCTTTCTTGGTATTGATGGTGCTCAGGGTTTTTCTAACTATAGGGGGGGGCGAAACTACCTATCGCTCAATCATATCTTTTTTTATGATGCCGGCAGCGATTCCTCAATTTCTTATGCAGCCCTGGACCATCATAAGCTATATGTTTTTGCATGAAGGCTTTTTGCATATAATTTTTAATATGCTATTTCTTTATTGGTTTGGATTGTTGGTTCAGGAGTATTTAGGAAGTAGAAAGCTAGTCAATTTGTATATTCTAGGTGGAATAGCCGGAGGTTTACTTTATATGATTCTTTACAATATTGCGCCTTATTTTAGTGACCGAGTGGATGGAGCCTTAATGCTTGGAGCAAGTGCTGGGGTTTATGCTATTGTTGTGGCTGCGGCTACCTTACGTCCTGATACTGAATTTCATTTGCTCTTAATAGGGCCTGTTAAAATCAAGTACATAGCGATTTTCTATGTGTTAATAGCCTTTGCAAATTCAGCAGGTGCTAATGCAGGAGGAGAATTGGCACATTTAGGAGGAGCAGCCTTGGGATTTGTATATATACTGCAATTGAACAAGGGAATAGATATTGGAAAACCTGTTCAGACGGTGGGAACGTTTTTCGAGAAGTTATTTTCGCAAAAGCCCAAAGTTAAGGTGACCTATAGGCGCGATACAGACTCCACTAAGAAAAAAGCCGGCAGAGGTAGCTCTGCCTCTGCTGCCCCGTCTAGTAGAAGTACGCAAGAGGAAATTGATAGGATTTTAGATAAAATTGCTGACAAAGGCTATGACAACCTCACCAAGGAGGAGAAACGAAAGCTTTTCGATTTTAGTAATAAAGACAGCTAAGTTCCATTTTCTTTAACTAATTATAGCCCAAGGTGTTTTTAAATGCATCCAAACCTTTGTCGGTCAGATAAGGAAGAACAGTGGAGAATATTAATTTACTGTAATAGGAAAATTGAATATCATTGGCTCCAAAAACTGCTAAATTATGGCTCAGCCAATAATCCGATAACATCATTATTTGAACGGAAAGATTTTCAAAATTACCCGGAAATTTCTCCTTGTAGAAATAGCCTTCCTTTTCCAGGGTGCTAAATAAATGAATAAACTGAGCTTTCCTTAAAGCAGTTAACTCCAAATACTTGTCTTTAATGGTTTCGTTGCTTTGGATAAGGTTGGTTAAATTCACCATGAGATAGCGGTACCTGAACTGTAATTTGAAAATTCTGACAATAACCCTAAAAAGCTTTTCTAAGGAAAAAGAGGGCTGGTCTATTTCTTCAGCCAAAGCATTGGCACCTTCACAAAGCTGGGAGAAGGCTTCGGATAAAAGGTCATCTACACCGGCAAAATATTGGAAAAATACATCGGATGAAATATCGGCCTTTTCTAATAAATATTCCAATTGCAACGGTCTACAGTCATGCTCGTTTATTATAGGTAGCGTTTTTTTAATAATTTCATCAGGCTTCATCTCTATAAATCAAATTAAGGAAGTTGATTTTTTTCTATTAATTACAACTGTTTTTCTCGGCAATAATTATGCCTTTTTTATTGATTTTCAGTAAACTAAAGTAGAAAAAGAATAGATATAATCAAAAGCCTTATTGATGAGAGTTCTTTGCTTTACAATTCATTTTTGTTGGCTAGCTGACCGCAGGCTGCGTCAATATCTTGTCCCCTAGATTTTCTGACGTTTGCGATAATGCCGGACCCTTCCAAAATGGAAAGGTATAAGTCAATTTTATCTTGGGAAGCTTGTCTGAATTCTCCTTCATCAATGGGGTTATATTGAATAATATTTACCTTGGAAGGGATGTGTTTACAGAATTTAGCCAATGCTCGGGCATGTTTTTCGTCATCGTTGATGCCATCCCAAATGACATATTCATACGTAACCTTCCTTTTGGTTTTGCTATACCAGTATTTTAATGCCTGAGCCAAATCTTCCACAGTGTTGGTTTCATTGATAGGCATTAGCCTTGTCCTGGTTTCGTTGATGGCAGAATGTAATGAAAGAGCCAAATTGAACTTGACTTCGTCATCTGCCAGTTTGCGAATCATTTTTCCAATACCGACAGTGGATAAAGTTATTCGCCTGGGTGAGATGCCTAAGCCTTCCGGCGAACATATTTTATCAATAGCAGAAAGCACGTTCTGGTAATTGAGCAAAGGCTCACCCATCCCCATGAACACAATATTGGTAAGTGGGCGATCAAAATACAAACTGGCTTCTTCCTGAATGGCTACTACCTGATCATATATTTCATCCGGATTAAGGTTGCGCATTCTTTTCAATCGAGCGGTAGCGCAAAAATTACAATCCAAACTACAACCTACCTGAGAAGATACGCAGGCAGTAATTCTTTTAGATGTAGGAATGAGTACGGATTCAACAATATTGTTATCATATAACTTGACCGCATTCTTAATGGTACCATCAGTGCTCCGCTGAAACTGGTCTACCAGAATATGGTTAATTGTGAAATTTTCTTTCAATATTTCCCTGGTGGATTTGGAAATATTGCTCATTTCATCAAAGTTTTTCAAAGACTTGTTCCACAGCCACTCATAAACTTGTTTCGCCCTGAATTTTTTTTCTCCTACAGAAAGAAAATAGGCTTCAAGTTCTTCAAGTGTTAGTTTTCTAATGTCTTGTTTTTTTTCTGCCTGCATGATATTAATTTACTTGGAATCTGTCATTAACAGCCCTTTAATCAATAAAGGTTCAATTGATACGATTTTGTTTGCCTGAGTGACTCAAAAAAAGAGCCAAGATATGAGCGGCGATTTTGGTTTCATCTTCAATGGTCCTTATTTAAAAGTAGGGAATTTAGCACCTGTTTTATTCAACTCCTCCATTAATCTTCCTTCAAGTTCAATAGTTTTTTCAGGAAATTCACTGCTGATGTCTTGCGTCTCTCCCGGATCCGTTTCCAAGTTAAATAATTGGTTGTTGTCACTTTCATAATCATGAATTAACTTCCAATTTCCTTGCCTGATTGCAGACCCGGGTTTCCATGCACTTCCGTGATATTGAGGGTAATGCCAGAAGAGCAGCTCCCTTTCAGGTGCTTCCCCTCTCAATAGGTAAGGGGAAAGATCCTTTCCATCCTTTTCCTCAAATTCTGCCCCTGCCATACTGAGTAAAGTAGGGAAAATATCCATGCTAATGACAGGGAGGTCTGTAGCCGTTCCCGGATTTTTGATACCCGGGCCTTTTATAAGCATTGGAACCCTAATCCCACCTTCATAGCACCAGCCTTTACCGGCTCTTAATGGGCCGTTTGCTGTGGGGGCCCCTTTACCATATAAGGTGGACAGCCCCCCATTGTCACTGGTCAATATTACCCAGGTGTTGTCATCCAAACCTTGCGCCTTAAGTTCCTTTAGTATTCTGCCCACATTTTCGTCCATAGCCGCTACCATAGATGCATAAGCGGCATTGTCTTGAATTAACTTTGTTTGCCCGTCTCCTTCTTGTCTGTATTTGGGCTGCTCTTCGGGTACAGTCCTGTTTTCTTTTTTGTCTAGGAAATAGTCATGCCTTTTGGGAGCAGCTTGGATAGGGGTGTGAACGCTATAAAAGGAAAGGTACAACAAGAATGGTTCTTTATTTTTTTCACGAATCAGCTGTAAACTTTCGTTGGTCAATCTATCGGTAAGGTATTCCCCTTCCGGTCCATCAGTAAGTTTAGGGTTACCATAGGGAGAATAATAGCCATTGCTTTTACCCTTTTTTAGCTGTGGAGCTCCCACGCGCCATCCTCCGATGTTCACATCAAAACCCTGGTTTTCGGGCCAATACTTCTCCTCTTCTCCCAGATGCCATTTTCCAATAAAAAAGGTTTGATACCCATTGTCCTTAAACTTTTCAGCAAGCGTTGTTTCTTCCAAAGCGAGTTCGTTATTAATCGAAGGGGTAATGATGGGCCGGCTTTCTTCGAATTTATCATAGCCTGGAATCCAATCAGTAATACCTAGCCTATTGGGGTGCATGCCTGTCATTAAAGCAGCGCGGGTGGGGCTGCATACCGGATGCGCAGCATAGGCTTGAGTAAAACGCAAGCCTTCCTTTGCCATTTGATCCAGGTTAGGAGTTTCATAAAAACCCTCAGGATAATTGGCTTTTACATCGGCCCAACCCAAGTCATCTACAAGGATAAAGACAAAATTAGGCTTTTGCTTAACTTCTTCTTCTACTTGGCAAGCACTAATTAGTAAGGCCAAAAGGAGAAAATAGTAGGTGTTTTTCATGTAGCTACAAACTGTTTGTTTACAAAGGTAGATAATACAATGAAATTTTAAGGGGGAGAAATTAAATATAAGTGCAATAGCGGAATTTAAGGTAGTACTAACTGCCAAAAGGTCTGGTTTTTATGGGGTCTATGTTCGAAATCGGACATAATTGCAGGCTATTTGCTTAATTCCGGTTTGGTTTCATATTTGTGTAAGGTATGGAAAGCAATTAGTATTAAAATAAACCGGAGCAATAATGGATTTCAAGCAATTTACTATTAAATCACAAGAAGTGATTCAGAAAGCCTTGGAGCTATGTACTGCTGAGCAACAGCAGCTTATAGAGCCTGCTCATATGCTGAAGGGTATTGTTCAAGTTGATGCCAATGTTACGGATTTTATATTCCAGAAATTAGGGGTCAATTCAGGATTGATCTTACAGAAGTTAGATGAAATCATCAGTCAATATCCAAAAGTAAGTGGGCAACAACCCTATTTATCCAATGCGACGAATGAGGTGATAACAAAAGCAAAAAGTTACCTCAAGACTTTTGGGGATGAATTTGTAGCAGTGGAGCATTTGTTACTAGGAATTTTGGCCGGTTCTGAGAAAGTAGCGCAGCTATTAAAAGGGCAAGGCTTAAGTGAAAAAAAATTAATAGAAGTTATCAAAGAACTTAGAAAAGGAAATAAAGTGACCGATCAAAATGCAGAATCTAAATACAGGTCTTTAGAAAAATATTCTAAAAATTTAAATGACCTGGCCAAAAAAGGAAAGATTGATCCTGTCATCGGTAGAGATGAAGAAATCAGGAGGGTCTTGCAAATCTTGGCAAGAAGGACCAAAAATAACCCGATACTATTGGGCGAGCCCGGGGTAGGTAAAACTGCTATCGTAGAAGGTTTGGCCCAAAGGATTGTAAGTGGAGATGTGCCTGAAAATCTTAAGAGTAAAACCCTTATATCATTGGATATGGGGCTCCTGGTGGCAGGGGCTAAATACAAAGGGGAATTTGAGGAGCGCCTAAAAGCAGTCATCAAAGAAGTGACCGACTCTGACGGTGAAATAATCTTATTTATAGATGAGATTCATACCTTAATTGGTGCCGGAGGTGGAGGTGAAGGTGCAATGGATGCAGCCAATTTATTAAAACCGGCCTTGGCAAGGGGAGAGCTGCATGCCATTGGTGCGACTACCTTGAAAGAATACCAGAAGTACATTGAAAAGGATAAAGCACTCGAACGACGATTCCAGCAAGTGGTGGTGGATGAGCCGGATGCAGCAGATGCCATTTCTATTTTACGGGGTATTAAAGACAAGTATGAATTGCACCATGGGGTGAGGATCAAAGATGATGCGGTTATTGGCGCGGTAGAGCTTTCTCAACGCTATATATCAGACCGCTATTTGCCGGATAAAGCCATCGATTTGATGGATGAAGCAGCGGCCAAATTAAGGATGGAGATTGATTCCCTTCCTCAGGAATTGGATGAGCTAAATAGGCGCATCATGCAATTGGAAATAGAAAGGGAGGCCATTAGGCGAGAAAAAAATAAGGACAAAGAAAGTGTACTTAGCAAAGAATTGGCAGACCTTACAGAAAAGAGGCAAGAACTAAAAGCCAAATGGGAAGGTGAGAAGGCCGTTATTCAAGGCATTCAAAGAGAGAAGGAGAATATTGACAAATTCAAAATTGAAGCAGAACAGGCGGAGAGAAGCGGTGACTTCGGCAAGGTTGCTGAAATTCGTTACGGCAAAATTGTTGATAGCGAGCAAAAGCTGGAATCATTCAAAGCACAACTGAAGGAGATGCAAGAAAATTCCACCTTGCTAAAAGAGGAGGTGGATAGTGAAGACATTGCAGCGGTGGTCAGCAAGTGGACGGGCATACCATTGTCTAAAATGATCCAAAGTGAAAGGGAGAAATTACTTCACTTGGAAGACGAATTGGGCAAAAGGATTGCAGGTCAGAAGGACGCCATCACCGCGCTTTCGGATGCAGTGAGAAGAAGCAGGGCAGGTCTGCAAGATCCAAAACGCCCTATTGGTTCGTTTATATTCTTAGGTACTACAGGAGTTGGTAAAACAGAATTGGCCAAAGCACTGGCGGAATATTTATTCAGTGATGAGAATGCCATGGTTAGAATCGACATGTCGGAGTATCAGGAAAGGCATGCTGTTAGCAGGCTGGTTGGAGCGCCTCCGGGATATGTAGGCTATGATGAAGGTGGTCAACTTACAGAAGCTGTGAGAAGAAAGCCTTATTCCGTGGTATTGTTGGATGAAATTGAAAAGGCACACCCGGATGTGTTCAATATCCTCCTTCAAGTATTAGATGATGGTAGGCTTACCGACAATAAAGGAAGGATAGCCAATTTCAAAAATACCATTATTATCATGACCACTAATATTGGGTCTCATTTAATTCAAGAGCGTTTTGAGAGTTTGAATGAGAGCAATAAAGAAGAAGTACTGGAAAGCACAAAAGAAGAGGTTTTCAATTTATTGAAAAAATCAGTGCGACCTGAGTTCTTGAATAGAATTGATGAAACCATCATGTTCGAGCCGCTCAACAGGAAGATCCTTCGGAAAATTGTGGATATCCAATGGAGAGAAATTCAGCAACGCTTGGCAGAATCCGGTATAGAAATTGACGCTACCCAAGAGGTGTTGGATTATTTAGGAGAAGTTGGGTTTGATCCTCAGTATGGAGCCAGACCACTAAAAAGAACCATGCAACGCTTGGTGTTAAATGAGTTGTCCAAACAAATTTTGAGTGGATACATCAAGAATGATAGCGCTGTATTGGTGGATTTAGATGCAGAAAAACAAGTCTATTTCAAGAATGTAGACCATGTTGAGATAAGTTAAAATTCGGTTTATTGGGTTTATTAGTTGGACAGCCAACCTGTTTTCAGGTTGGCTGTTTTTTTGCGTCAGTCCCAAGCTGTAAATCCCAGTGATTGACCTACATCCTAGGTAGTCAAATTGGGAAAGTAAATGTACCGAATCAATATAAAATGGCTGCTAACTTTTGAGATGCATTGAGCTTAAGGTGAAACAAGAGATATTATGCTCTGTGCTTTTAAGTAAAATTTTACGGGTTGAGCAATGTGTCTATTTAAAATATTGTAAATTTAATTTTTTACTGGTTTATTACTTGTAAATTACCCATTTAGCCAATAGTCATTTTATATATGAATAGTGAAAAAGTTTTGATTTTACTTCAGTTGTTTTTAAGCGGAGCAGAATACTTTTTCAGCCGGTTAAGTTTTTTAAAACTTCAGAATCTTTGGGGGCAGGCAAGGTCAAGCTCTTATGCGGTATATCTTAAACGGTATGTGGTGATACCGGTCATAGGTGAAGGTAAATCAAGAGGCTATACCGGGGATGCGTACATCAGGTTTAAAATATCATAATTCTACTAACTTCTACAAAGAATGTCCTTCAAGCATATTATAGTTGGCTACCAAATACCAAGAGTCAATTCCAATAAAAAGTGAAAAATCAAATAACGCTATGAATAAATTAATTCTATTGCAGCTTTTATTTTTATTATTTCTCAACTGTTTTATTTTACAGGTCAAGGGGATGAATTCCGGCTTCAAAGAACAGCCGAAAAAAATTGTGTTGATAGCAGGTCCGAAAAGCCATGGCCCTCATGCTCACGAATACATTAAATCAGTGAGGCTTATAAAAACCATGTTGGACAAGTCCAATGTGAGAGGGTTAACCTCGGAAATCCACCTAAATGGCTGGCCGGAAGCAACTTCAACTTTAGATGATGCCGACCTGATACTTTTTATCACCGATGGGAGGGATGGCCACTTGTTTTCAGATGTGCCATTTATGACAAGCGATCGGATGAAGGTTATGCAAAAACAAATGGATAGGGGCTGTGGTATATCCTTGATTCATTTTTCAACTTTTGCATCAGATCATTTTGGTAAAAAAATATTGGAATGGGGAGGAGGCTATTTTGATTGGCAAGATGATTTGGGAGAAAGAAACTGGTACTCTGCCATCAAAACTATGGAAAGTAAACTTGTTTTTCAAAATCCCAAACACCCTATAGTGTCCGGGCTAGAACCTTTTGTATTGAAAGATGAGTTTTATTACAATATCAGGTTTCAGGAAGGTGATGACCGTGTTCAATCAATTGCTGGAGTGCCTGGGTTGGAAGGTAGAAAAGGAAGTGGTAATACTGTAGCTTGGGCCCTCGAAAGGAAAGACGGTGGGAGAGGATTTAGTACAACAATGGGTCATTTTTTCTCAAATTGGAAAAATGATAATTTCAGAAAAATGTTGCTCAATGGTATTGTTTGGGCATCAGGGGCAGAAGTACCCCAAGAGGGAGTGGAGGCTGAATTTTTCAATGATCAAGAAGTAACCCTGCACCTCTTCCATAAGACCCGAAAAGCATTGGTGCTCACAGGGAATCACCACCCTGCCCATCCATGGCAACAAACTTCATTACAAGTCAAGTCAATCATTGAAGAAAATACAGCGTTTTTTGTGGATATTTCCACGAATATTGAAGATCTCTCTCAATATGATCTTGAAGATTATGATGCATTAATCCTGAACTATGCCAATTGGGAAGACCCAAATATATTATCAGATGGATCAAAAAAAACCTTTGTTAACTACTTGAAAGAGGGTGGGGGCTTAATTGTGTTGCATTTTGCCAATGGTGCTTTTCACTTCTCTCTCCCCAATGCCGGAGCTTCTGACTGGCCCGAATACAGGAATATCGTCAGTAGAGTATGGGATCACCACTCAGACAGCGGCCATGAAAAATATGGTGAATTTATGGTTAAGGTGTCAAACCCCAAGCATCCGATCACCTCAGGGGTTGAGGATTTTTTAACTTTTGACGAATTGTATTTTAACCAGAAAGGAGAACGGTCCATTGAACCTTTATTAACGGCCAAATCCAATATTACAGGAAAGAAAGAACCATTGGCATGGGTATACAACTATGGCAAAGGGAAGGTTTTTCAAACCCTGTTGGGGCATGATGCCAAGTCTTTTAGCGCTAAGCAGTTTCAAATGGTACTTTCCAATGCAATCAATTGGGTGGCAAAGGAAAATGAGGATTAAACCCGAAATATGCAATAGACATTCTATTACGTGCTGAAATCGCTTTAAAATCAGCCACTTCGTTGCTGTTTTCAATTTCACCATAGCGGTGCTATGCTAAAATCTCCAAACAGTCTGATTTTCTTGCGATTGCAACACTCCCTGAGAAAGTTCAGGACAGGCATTACGAATCCTATTACATAATCCGAGTTAAAGGATAGGAAGATATTTAATGGTTTAATTGTGGGCCGTTTGTTCCAGCTTTGTTCTATTTTTTCCATTTTTGACTTTCCTCAGTCACGGCAACATCCCAGGCTTGAGCGGGATTCGCTTGATACATCGGGTCATTGTCTATTAGGGGAAATGATTCCAATACTTTATAAAGCTGCTGGAAGTTGTTTTTTCTTTCTTCAGAATTTAAGCTGTCTATGAGGTTAACCTTCTCTTCAGGGTCTAGCTGCAAATCATAAAAGGATTCAGCCTCCCTTTTTGAGTTGATATAGAGTTTATATTTTTTGTTTCGCAAAACCCTGTCTCGGAAAATGTATTGGTTTTCAACGCCATTCTTGGTAAGTGCAGCATGATTTCCTCCACCCATTCCCAATATCCATTCTCGGCCGGATGCTTCCTCCCCCTCTAATAAAGCATTTTTAAAGGACTGACCATCGATTTTAAAAGTTTTGCTGTTTCCTGACGATTGCTTTTGCAGGTCTACACCTGCCAGATCCAGAAATGTGGGATAAAAATCAGAAAAGTCAATGAGCGCATCAGACACTTGGTTTGGTTTTATTTTGCTTGGCCAGCTGGCAATAAAAGGGGCATTGATGCCGGATTCAATTGTTTTTGCTTTTCCGCCTTTTACCATCCGGCCATTTATTTTTCCTGTTATAGCTCCTGTAGTACCATTGTCTGTGGTCCAAATGACTAGGGTATTTTCCCTGATGCCTGCATCATCCAGGGCCTGAATTATTTCTCCCGTAATTTTGTCTGTGTATTTCACCATGGCTTTATGCTTCCCTAAATTGTCCGTCGCAGAATCCAATGGTGTATTTACAAATGGGGTGTGGGTGAGGACCATGGGATAATAAATAAACATGGGCTTGTTTTTATTATTGGCAATAAAATCAATAATGAAATTTTTAAATACATCCGGCCCAAATTCTCCCTTGTAAGAATTACTCCCTTGTTTGGTAAAAATATAGGGATCTTGATACCGATTGATACTGGCTTCAATTCCTGTTTCATAACCGGTCCACATGCAATATTCGTCGAAGCCGTTTTTGGTCAAAGCATCCGGTTCCACCCTGAAATCATCGATTTGCCATTTGCCTGCGATACAAGTGGTGTACCCGGATTTTTGCATTTCTCGGCCTATAGAAGGGTTCATTTCCTCATCGAAATGCGCACCATCTCCCCATCGCGGAACATCCCAATGATTCACCCAGCCATGTCTGAAAGGATATTGACCGGTAAGTAAGGTAACCCTGGTGGGGGTGCATTGAGGCATGGAATAGACATTATGGAAGGTCATGCCACTAGCTGCGAGTGCATCAATATTGGGTGTAGAAATATTTTCAGCTCCATAATGACTGACCCATTCTTTACCCAAATCGTCCACCATAATAAAAATGATATTGGGTTGAGAGGGGGTAACAGTAGTAGTGCGGTTGTTGTTACAACCCATCAGGGAAAGAAGTAGTCCAAATAGAATTAGATTTTTCATAGGGGCGTATTTCCGGGCCTATTGGCCTATTAATGAAGATGCCAGGTGGGTAAATATCAATAAGCTTAGCCCTTTTTACCTGCGATAAAATAATCCAGTTTTTTATTGGTGGATTTTTGAATTTTATTTTTCATAAATGGTGTCCATCCAATCAAGTAACCTATAGTGCCCATGGCTTGTTTGCTCCATTCCCACAGGTTAAAAGTGTCAATATGTTCGACGATTTTTTCCTCCTTAAACTTAAATTCTGCACTGACATTATTGATTACTTTTCGATTGTTTTTACCAAACTGATATTCGGCTATCCAGTTTACTTTTCCTTTTTTATCAGAGACTCGCGCAATGGTATAACTGATTGTAAGGTCTTCCTTTTTTGAGGATAGTAACATCTCCCACATCTTACATGCTCGGTCTCCCTTCAAAGTGCCGAAGACAGGGTCTTTGAACACGATGTCCTTATGGTAACATTCCCCCATTGCTTTACTGTCTCCTTTTATAAAAGAAGTGTAAAATTTATTCATTAGTGCTTTGTTGTCCATGCTTGTTTGTTACCCTAAAATAGATTGGTGGAAACTGAATTTTTGAATATTTGCTAAGGAATATGGATATACTTCTGAATCGAATTTATCAATTTGTTTTTTTATCTCTTTACCAAACAGTAACAATCTTTCGAGAAAAAATAGAAAAAGAGTTTTAGGTTGATCGCTAATTGTCCATTGCGCTATTCTTTCTCCTTCTTTTAGTCCATTTTTCCAATTCTACAAACCAAAAAACGATACTTGAAAGCACCAGACAAATGGCTAATTCAGAGAATGTAAGTGCCTGAGTGTTGAAAATATTTTGTAAGAAAGGCAAATAAACTACTGCCAGCTGTAACCCAATTGTAATCAAAACGGCCATGATTAAGTGCATATTGCCAAAAATGCCTATGGTGAAGAGGGACTTAATATCACTCCGAATTGCCAAGGCATGTCCCATTTGTGAAATGCTAAGTACAGTAAAAACCATGGTTGCCCATTTTGAATTTTCATTGTGAATGGCCCAAGCTTGAACACCTAGACATACAGCCCCCACTAGCAGCCCAACCCAAAGAACATGGATCCCTATTCCTCCTGAAAAGATGCTTTCATCCGTCTTTCTGGGAGGTCTTTTTAGAATGTCATCTTCTGCCGGTTCGGAGGCAAAAGCCAATGCAGGAAGTCCATCAGAGACTAAATTAACCCATAAAATCTGAATGGGGATCAATGGGATGGGTAAACCAAAAAGAGGAGCTAAGAATATCGTCCAGATCTCTCCGCTATTGCCTGTCAGGATGTACTTTACAAACTTCCGGATGTTGTCAAAAATACGACGACCTTCACGGACGGCATGGATGATGGTGGCAAAATTATCATCCAAGAGAATCATGTCTGCAGCTTCTTTTGAGACATCTGTGCCGGTGATACCCATGGCGATACCTATGTCTGCACGTTTTAGGGCAGGGGCATCATTTACCCCGTCCCCGGTTACAGCCACGAAATGATCTCTGCTTTGCAAGGCTTTTACGATTTTTAGTTTTTGTTCAGGAGATACCCGGGCAAAAACTTTGATGGATTCAAGGTTGTCTTCAAATTCTTGTTCTGAAAGCGCTGAAAGCTCGCTGCCGGTGATAATTTTGTCGGATGGGTCCTGTAAAATGCCAGTAGTTTTGGCTATGGCCTTGGCCGTGACCGGATGATCACCTGTAAGCATAACAAGCCTAATTCCTGCAGCCTGACAGTTGGCGATGGCTTCAATGGCTTCTGCTCGAGGTGGGTCAATCATGGCTGCCAAGCCAATAAATTGCAAATTGCTTTCAAATTTATCTACTGATTTTTCTTCCGGTAATTTCTCTATTACCTTGACAGCATAGGCCAAAACCCGTTTGCCCTGCTCCGCAAAATTTTTGGTAACAGTATTGATTTCATTTCTGTTTTCAGCTTTGCATATCTCTAGAAGTTTCTCTACAGCTCCTTTAGTAACCACGATCCATTTTCCATTTATAGGGTAAACGGTAGTCATTTTTTTTCTTACGGAATCGAATGGAAATTCATGAGCCCGTTCAAATTCATTTTGCCAGGATGGGTTGTAGCCCTTGTTGTTTCGGGTATACTCCACCAAGGCTATTTCTGTGGGATCTCCCTTGAGTTGGTTTTGCTCTGCGGTGATCACATCGTGATTAAGCTCCATCGCTAACAACATTGTTTGGTCAGCCTCCAGGTTTTCGATGCCCTTGATCTCCGGGGAAATCCAACAATCGGATACCCTCATTTTATTTTGAGTAATGGTCCCTGTTTTGTCCGTACAGATATAACTAACCGAACCCAAGGTTTCTGCTGCAGGCAGCTTTCTGATCAAGGCATTTTTTTGTACCATGCGCTTTGCTCCTAAAGCCAAAGCAATGGTAATAACTGCCGGTAAAGCTTCAGGAATGGCTGCTACGGCTACTGAAATAGCAGTGAGTAACATTTGCACAGGCTCCTCTCCACGTAACCAACCGGCAATAAATAGGGCAACGCAGATACCAATAACGGCGAAAGATAACTTTTTGGCAAAATTGGCCAACCGCTTTTGCAAGGGTGTCCGGACTTTCTCTTCTTGTAAGAGTTGAGCAATTCTGCCTATCTCGGTATTCATTCCGGTGGCCACCACCACACCTTCTCCTCTGCCGGTGGTAATGACGGTGCTTTTATAGGCCATATTTACCCTGTCCCCTAAAGAGGGGTTTTCTAGGGTGATTTTTTTCGGGGATTTGTTGACAGCATGAGATTCTCCTGTGAGAGAAGCCTCCTCCACCTTCAAAGCATTTGATGCTGTGAGTCTTAGGTCTGCTGGTACGAGCATCCCTGCCTCAAGGATTATAATGTCCCCTGGAATTACTTCTGTTGCGGCCACCTGAGTAATGTGTCCTGCTCTTCGGATAGTGGCATGCAAGGAGGACATTTTATTCAATGCCTCCATGGCTTTTTCTGCTCGATATTCCTGCACAAAGCCGATAAGGGCATTCAGTAAAACGATGATTAAGATTACAATGGTGTCCTTGCTGTCTCCTACAAAATAGGAAATGGCTGCGGCCAAAAATAAAATAAAGATCATTACATCTTTAAATTGATGCAATATCACGCCAAAAACAGAAATCTTCTTTTTTTGAACCAGTTCGTTTTTTCCATATTTTAACTGCCTCTTTTCTACTTCTGTACGATCCAAACCATCCTTGGAAGTATTCAATTTTTTGTAGACTTCTGAAGTTGACAAATTGTGATAATTCATCTTCGAGTTTTTCATTAAGAGATCAGGTAGTAGTGCTGGTTTATAACGGGTTTATTTACGCAGGAATAAAATTAGAAGTTGTCAGTCGCCCAATAGGGCCGTTGCCATGATTAGCATGCTAAACGCCCTTATGTTTGGAATGATCTTCCCTTTAGCTTTCAATATAATTTAAAAAAACAACCGTTGCAAAGGTATGGTGAGCTGAATGCCTCTTCGATGCCAACCATTATTTATTAATTGTAAATCAAGGGGTAAAGATTGTTTTTGGTCAATCCTTAAACTGATTTTGCTCATTGAAAATTCTTTTTGATAAAAAGTTTTTATGGAGCTAAGATTAATAAAAACCTTAGATAGAGAAGTGAAGGTCAAAGGTCAAAAAATAGCACAATAGTAGGTGTTTACCGGTTTATTTCACAAAACTTGCTTTTCCAAAAGCGGAAGGAATATGAAAGTCAGGGCTGGATTTACGGGGTTTTATCCATGAATACCAGCTGACTTCTTTGGTTTTACTGCTTTTAAAATCTGCTCGGAAAACGCCAAGGTAAAAAGACTTGCTAATTTCTAAGCTCTCTAGTTCACGTAAAGAAATTCTGCCTTCCACCACATAACCTTTATCTGTCGTTGTTGTGGTCACTTCAATGCTATCAAAATCCCATTGATCATTGAATTTACGATAATGCTCTGCTGAATAATCGAGGATATTACCCTGGGGATCCATCTCTACGCAGTAATACTTGGTCAAGCTGCTATCGCTTGCAAAAAACAGTTCTACCCGATCACCACCGGCAACAGACAATTCCTTTTCAAAAGGTAATGTGACCAACGAATGGTCTTCCACCTGAAAAATAAAGTTAAAATAGTCTTGGGAAACAAATGCCTTAAACTTTGTCTGATCAGGGCTATCATTTTCCCAGGGGGCAATCAGATTATTTAAGTATATGGCTTGCATCCATTCTTCTTCCTCAGAAATGGCGTCCATATTGATCTCCTTCGCAGAAAATGGGATGGATAGACTTGTATGCGCAGATTTGGCACAGGAGGCCAAAATTAATGCCATTGAAAACGAAATAATAAACCGACAGAACATATGGATGAAATTTTAATCTGAATGTATTGGATTAATTAAAGGCCTATTTGGATTTTGGATCGACCATTTCTAATGAGTAATTGAGCTTGGATCGAATGGGCTTTTCTTCCTGATCGAGTAAGGTTAGTTTACCGTTTTTTTCTTGCTGAAAGCTTTTAAAAGGCAAGTTATTGTCATCCAAAAGTCTAATTGCCATGGCACCCGGGTTGTCCTCCAGACCATAGATTACCTCATATAGACCTGTGGTTTTGTAGTTTCTGTCACCATCTTTGGTCTCTAGGTAGGTTTCTGATAGTTCAAAAGATCGTTCTATTTTTTCCGGACTGTTTTCAAGTTTCAAATCCGTCTTAATGCCGGAGCAATCTGCACAGGGGAGTACTCCTGAGTAATTCATCCAGGTGGACCCGGTGCTTTCAAGTACAATTTCTTTGGTATTGTTATCGGTTGGTTCTCCGTCATATTTTTTCTCTTCGGAAGGGCTGTCGCAGGCAAAGGCAAATAGGGCGAGAATAAAAATAACTTGGTTTTTCATGAGGCTATATTTTGTCTATCCAGTAAGGTAAATTTTTAATGATGTCTTTAGTCATTTTAGGTAGGTCATATTCCTGTTGCCAGTTCCAATCATTTCTGGCATATTGATCGTCAATGGTTTGTGGCCAATTGGAAGCTATTTCTTGCCGGTAATCCGGCTGATATTTTATTTTAAAGTCCGGGAAATACATTTTCAATTCCTGGTATATTTCTTCCGGAGTAAAGCTCATCGCTGTCAGATTATAGCTAGACCGAACTGTGATGTGATCACTGGGGGCTTGCATCAGATCTATGGCGGCCTTTATGGCATCCGGCATATACATCATTGGTAATCGCGTGTCTTTTTCTAAAAAAGACCGAAAAACTTGTCCGGACAAGGCTTTATGAAAGATGTCTACGGCATAATCCGTGGTGCCTCCTCCGGGTTTTGCTTTGTACCCGATAAGCCCTGGAAACCTTAGGCTTCGCACATCCACATTGTGGTGGCTGTAATAATAATCGCACCACCTTTCACCAGCCATTTTTGAAATTCCATAAACGGTATTGGCTGTTTGGACGGCATCTTGAGCTGTATTTATTTTGGGGCTTTCTTTACCAAATACGGCAATAGATGAAGGCCAAAAAACCCTATCTAATTTTAGCTCTTTGGCCAAGTCCAATAATATCAATAAGCTGTCAATGTTCAATTTCCAGGCCAAAAGTGGTTTTTGTTCGGCGGTAGCGGATAAAATAGCGGCAAGGTGATAGACCTGAGTTATTTTTTCATTGATGATGGCATTTCTTAGACTGTTTTTGTCCATAACATCCAGCACCATGAATTGGCAAAATGAAAATTTTGCGGATGAATTTTGATTAATATCGGAAGCAATGATGGCCTCAGACCCATGGATTTCACAAAGTTTCTGTGTCAATTCAGTTCCCAGTTGGCCTGCAGCCCCTGTTACCAGTATTTTATTCATAGGGTTTATTTTGATTTGCTATGTCTCAATTGCCAATTTCAGAATTTTATTACAATAATGACACATTATTAGCTAAAAATCGTAAGTTTAAGTATAATTTAAACCCACTACCTAATTGCCTCATTAAACCCATTTTGGCGTATGTTTGACACTTTAAGAGATAAACTTCAAAAAGACCTGAATAACCTAAAAAATGAAGGGTTATACAAAAGTGAAAGGATCATTAAGTCTCCACAAGGGGCAAAGATTACCTTAGAAGACGGGAGTGAAGTATTGAATTTTTGTGCCAATAATTACCTTGGACTTTCTAGTCATCCCAAGGTGATCGAAGCAGCCAAGGCTGCCATTGATAGTCATGGTTATGGAATGTCTTCTGTCCGATTCATTTGTGGCACGCAGGATATCCATAAAATGTTGGAAGATAAGATCTCAAAATTTTTAGGCACAGAAGATACCATTCTGTATGCTGCTGCTTTTGATGCGAATGGGGGAGTGTTTGAACCAATTTTGGGAGCTGAAGATGCGATTATTTCAGATGCTTTAAATCATGCATCCATTATAGATGGGGTGAGATTGTGTAAAGCCATGCGCTTTAGGTACAAACACAACGATATGGAGGATCTGGAAGAGCAACTCAAATCGGCTGATCTTAAAGGAGCCAAGCATAAAATAATCGTAACAGATGGCGCTTTTTCAATGGATGGGACAATCGCTCAGCTGGATGAAATTGTTGAACTTGCAGAGAAATACAAAGCCTTGGTAATGTCTGATGAGTGTCATTCAACTGGTTTTATTGGGCAATCTGGTAGAGGGGTACATGAACTTAAGGGAGTAATGGGCAAGGTAGACATCATTACAGGAACCTTGGGTAAGGCTTTGGGCGGAGCCTCGGGAGGTTTTACCTCAGGTAGAAAAGAAATAATTGCAACCCTACGTCAAAAATCCAGACCTTATTTATTTTCCAATACCTTGGCACCTGCCATTACTGGTGCTTCTATAGCTATTTTTGATTTATTATCAGAAACCACCGCTTTAAGGGATAAGCTGGAAGAAAATACGATGTATTTTAGGGAGGGAATTCAAAAGGTTGGGTTTGCTATCAAAGAAGGGACACATCCGATTGTCCCCATTATGCTATACGATGCGCCAATGGCTCAGAAAATGGCCAGTGAATTGCTGGATAAGGGTATTTATGTCATTGGTTTTTATTATCCTGTAGTGCCAAAGGGACAAGCAAGAATCAGGGTGCAGTTGTCAGCCGCTCATGAGATAGCGGATCTTGACCGGGCTATTGAAGCATTTAGTGAGGTAGGGAAATCTCTGGGAGTTATTGAATAAAAAAAGTTTAAAGTTCAGAGATGCGTTTCAATTCAGCCATTTTTTCCGATTTTGTCAAGGGTTCAAACTTATCGTCAATTTCCTCTCCGGTTAAGTAATTGTTGATCATTTCCCTAACTTCCTGGAAAGAGAGGTTGTGCAAGATTTTTCCGTTTTTTGCCAATGAGACTTGTCCGGTTTCTTCGGAGACGATAAGGATCAATGAATCTGTGGCTTCGGACATACCTATAGCTGCCCTATGGCGAAGTCCAAATTGTGCAGGTACTTCTCTTTCTGTAACCGGGAGAATACACCTCGCCGCTTTTACCCTACCGTTAAAAATTATTACACCACCATCGTGAAGGGGGCTGTATTTGTTGAAAATAGAGACCAATAAGCGCTTTGAAACTACTGCATCAATTAAATCGCCGCTTTCTGCATAAAATTTCATTTCAGAATTTTTTGAAAGCACAATTAAGGCTCCGGTACTACTTCCAGATAAAGTTTTGGAAGCTTCAATAATTGGAGTAACATTGAATGCCTGGCTTTCTCTTTTCCGCCAGAATAATAATTCTTGCCATAAATTTTCATTAGAAAATATGGAAGATTTACCCACAATGAGGAGAAATTTCCTGATTTCCTGCTGGAACAAAATGATTGCGGCCAATACACCGACTCCCATAAATTGGCCTAAAATAATGGTAAGTAGCTCCATTTGAGCGGCACTTACAACCAAATAAATCAGATAAATGGAAAGAAAGCCTAAAAAAATCTTAATGGCCACACTTCCCCTCATCAATTTATAAACCTGATAAATCAGTATACTTACCAGTGTGATGTCTATAAGATTGACCAGAGAAATGTCTAGAAAACCTATTTTAAATAGTAAATTCAAGTATAGATTTGTTTATATATTTTTAAAGTTTCGTTTGCTTCTTTTACATCATGTACCCTTAAAATTTTGGCTCCGTTCATGAGGGCAGCCATATGTACGGCTGTAGTCCCATTTAACGCCTCTTCAGGGCTGGTTTTCAATAATTTATATATCATCGATTTTCTCGATGCTCCGATCAATAGTGGTAGCTTCAATGATTTAAAATAAGAAAAATTTTGAACAAGCCTGTAGTTTTGTTCCAATGTCTTAGAAAAACCAAGTCCAATATCAAGTATTACATCTTTTATGCCAGCTTTATGGCACTTTTCAATTTTTTTTGAAAAAAAATACCCAATATCTCTTTCTATGTCAGCATATTTGGAAAAGTTTTGCATCGTTTGAGGATCTCCTTTCATATGCATGCAAATGTAAGGAACTCCTAAACCACCTACTGTATCAAACATCTCCGAATCTAATCCACCTCCAGAGATGTCATTCACCATGTCAGCCCCTGCATTGACAGCTTCCTTGGCTACTTTGGCTCTAAAAGTATCAATAGAAATCAAAATGCCCGGAAACCTACCTTTTATATTTCTAATAACGTGAATTACTCTATTAAGTTCCTCTTTCTCTGAAACAGCAGCTGCCCCGGGTCTGGAACTATAGCCTCCGATGTCTAAAATAGCTGCGCCTTCCTCAATCATTCTGGCTGCCTTTTTTAAAACTTCCTGCGATTGCCCTGTCGTTCTGCTTTTGCCATAAAAAGAATCAGGAGTACTGTTGATAATCCCCATAATCCACGGCTTGTCCAAAGTATAAAGCTTTCCTTTGATTTGAAGTGTTATTTTTGGGGGAAATAAAGTATCTTCGAATTTATATATTGAATGTGAATTTTCTAACATAAAACACCGGTGCTTTGGAAACGCAAACCGCAAGCGAATATAATGAAGTTATTGGCCTTTGTAAAGAACTTTTTAAGAAGAAAACTCAGGATTATGGTACGGCATGGAGGATTTTGAGACTACCTTCCCTGACAGATCAAATTTTTATTAAAGCACAACGGATAAGATCCATTCAGGAGAAGGGTACACAGAAGGTAATGGACCCAATAAAGGATGAATTTATTGGGATTATTAACTATTGTCTCATAGCGCTTTTGCAAAATGATTTGCTTACTGATCCAAGGATGGAATTGTCCTTTGATGAACTAGAGCCAATTTATGATAAATGGGTAAAGGAAACCAAAGATCTTTTGGCCAATAAAAACCACGATTACGGAGAAGCTTGGAGAAGTATGCGGGTTTCGTCAATTACAGATATCATCTTAATGAAGCTGTACAGGGTAAAACAGATTGAGGACAATCAGGGACAAACAATTGTTTCTGAAGGAGTAGTGGCCAATTATCAAGACATGCTAAATTATGCTGTTTTCTGTATGATAAAATTAAATCAAAATGATAATTAAAACATTAGTCTTAATCTCTAGAATAATTGTTGGTGGGCTTTTTATTTTTTCAGGTCTTATCAAAGTAAATGATCCCGTGGGGACTTCCATTAAGATGGAGGAATATTTTGATGTATTCGCCACGGATATAGCTCCAATTTTTGAACACCTGAAAGCAATTTCTTTACCAATATCCGTTTTTTTGGTTGTGGTGGAAGTGGCTTTAGGCGTAATGCTTTTGGTTGGATGGAGATTAAAACGTGCCATTTTTCTTTTACTGGTAATGATTCTTTTCTTTACTTTTCTCACTTTTTATTCTGCTTATTTCAATAAAGTAACAGATTGTGGCTGCTTTGGTGATGCGATCAAACTTACTCCTTGGGAATCCTTTTATAAGGACATTGTATTGCTAGTGATGATTGTGTTTATGCTGGTCTTTAGAAAGCATTTGCCCATGGAATACAATGTATTTGGAAAATGGCTTACTATAGGTGCTTTTGTGCTGTCTTTGGTATTGGCTATTTATGCCATAAGAAATCTTCCCTTTATTGATTTCAGGGCCTTTAAAGAAGGCGTAAATATCTCCAAAGCCATGCAACCTTCAGCAGCTTTGGAATATTCTTACTTAATGGAAAAAGATGGGGAGCAGCTTGTATTTGATGAATATCCCAGTGATGAAAGTTTTACTTTCGTCGAAATGACTTTGAAGAACCCCGAAGTTTTACCAAAGATATCAGATTTTGCCATATGGAATGAGGCTGGTGATCATACAGAAGAAATACTTCAAGGAAAACAACTGTTGATTTTGTCTAGTAATATTGATAAAATGGCATTAACAGTAAGTGAACTGGATAGAATTAGTGCCTTGATTAATTCTTTTCAGGGAACAGACGTGAATGTACATTGGATAGCCGCATCTTCTGAAGAAAAGATGAATGAATATTTGCAGGAAAAAGGCCTTAGGGTAAGCTCCTATATGGCTGATGCTACGGTAGTCAAAACCATTATTAGGTCCAATCCCGGCTTGGTTTTTCTCCAGGAAGGAACTGTTCTTAAAAAGTTTCATTACCGAAATGCTCCAACACCTGAAATAGCTAAAACTATATTTTCCAAATAATGGATGCAAAGAAAATTGTATTGGTAGGAATGCCCGGGAGTGGGAAGTCTACTTTGGGAAATTCCCTCGCGCTAAAGTTAAATTGGCCTTTTTATGATTTGGATGATTTAATTGAAGCCAAGGCAGGGAAAGCAATTTCTGAAATCTTTTCCTCTAAAGGGGAAGGGTACTTTAGGAAATTGGAGACTGCAGTTTTGGAAGAAGTTCTTGATAAAAAGGAGACATTTGTTTTGGCAACAGGAGGCGGGGCACCTTGTTATAATGAAAACATGGCCCTGATCAATAAAAAAGGAGTTTCTGTGTATTTGGATGTTCCTTTAAATACTATTTTAGAACGGTTAACCAACACTCAAGTAGCCATAAGACCTTTGTTTGCCAGTCTGGATACTCCCCAGATTATACTCAAACTCAAAGACATGCATTCTCAGAGAAATGCCTATTATGAAAAGGCAAAAATAAAACTCAGGGGAGAAGACAGTTCCCCTGAGTTGTTGATAGCAAATTGGTTACCCTTGTTAGAAACTAAATCCTAGAGTAAGCATACCTGTAGTTCTATTGTTGTCAATGACCGCAAGATCAGCCCCCGGATAAGAGGAATAATAGCCATTAAACTTACTGTTAACCAATCCGAAATCTATGCTGAAACCGGACAATTTTACACCCACTCCTCCAGAAATTTGGCTGGTGCTTCGGTCAGTGTTACCCGGGTTAGCTAATGGGTCGCCATAATAAGCATAGCCTGCTCTTAGCCTGAATATGTCAAACCTAAACTCTCCTCCCAAGCTATAGTTGATCGTTTGACCGTATAAATCATTGATATCCTGGTTGTCCATTTCCGGGTTAAATACATTGGACCGGATGTTAGCGGAGCTATAGTCCAAGTAATTTACATCGGCGGTTATAAAACCATTTTTACCAAAGAAGTAGGTGAGACCACCACCCAATCGCATTGGGCTTCTTAAGTTATAGCTACTTACAAAAAGATCAGTTTGCGCATCAGATTCAGAAATGCTTCCAAATTCCGGATCCTGATAAGCGGGGTAAAAATTCGCAAAAATATCGGCATCGTATTCTTCATTGATTTGATACCAAGTTGGTGACTTGAAATTCAGTCCTACATTTAGCTGGTCCACGGGCTTGTAGATTACGCCCAGCCCAACATTAACACCTGTTCCACTCAAGTATAAGTTTTCTTGTAAAGAACTGAAAAGAGAAGTCTGGTTATTATCGTCAAAAAATTCCTCATTGTAGGTCTTGGTGGACCTGAAGGTTACGGAGTTGATTCCAAGTGAAGCTCCGACAAACAATTTGTTCTTATAATTACCACCGTAGGAAAAATTAATCTCGGACATGGATCCTTCATTTTCTACCTTTTCCATTTTCTCTAAAGCCAGGGTAGCGTTGGGCACATAATCATAACCGTCATCTACCGGGTTGATAAGAAAGGCTTCAAAAAACAAACCGTCTGTTCCACCCGGAACGCCAAAATTATTGTAGTCCTCTACGTAATAATCAAGGATAGAGCCTTGATCCAGTTGATTTGAGAAATAACCAAAATCATTATTATAAGTAGCTTGTCTATTGATGCTGATACCAAAAGAACCTCCTCTCCAGTCCCCTACTTCAAGGGGGGCTTTAGCCTTGCTGATGACTACCCCAAGATTTGGTATGGAAAAATTGGTTGCATTAAAGTTTTCTGACTGGTTCAGTAATGATGTGGCTGCATTCCAATCACTATAAGCAGCGGTGAAACTGAACTCTGAATTTTGGTAAAATCCTAATCCTGCAGGATTGTTATGTATATTGCTTATATCACCACCAAGGGAATTACTTGTTCCTCCGAGCGCACTAATTCTTGCCGTTCCGGTGGACCCGAATTGGCTAAATCGCAAAGCGTCTTCAGCATATCCGCTTTGGGCCTTTGTCTCACTAATATGTAAGGCAAGCAAAGCAGATAAAGATAAAATCAATTTAAATCCTTTCATGTCAATTCTATTAAATGCTTGTTTTTGTTTTAATCCTAATTAGATCTAGTAGCATGTCATGAGGCTACCAAATCTCCAAGTAGGTATTGAATTATGTAGCGATACTATCCAAACGGAAATTGCCACAATTAGGTTAGGTAAAACGTTATTTCAAGTGCAAGTATTTAGGTGATTGGGTATAGATGAAAATGACTTTGAATCATAAGGTGGAATTCAAAGAATAAAAAATAATTGAATGAAAATGGGGAATTGCAAATGTAAAAAAAGAGGGAATTAATTCCCTCTTCTGCTACTGCTACTACTACCAACACTTCTAGATGATCCTCCTGAGCTTCTTGGAGCGCTATAGGAAGATGAAGAACGTGATGGTGAAGAATAGGTGCTTGATCTGCTAGGACTGGTAGACCTTCGATAGGTTGAAGAATTAGTCCTCGTACTTCTGGTTCTGTTATAAGAAGGCGAAGAACTTCTTGAATTAGACCTTGAAGTTCCGTACTGAGACCTGCTACTACTAGACGAGCCACTGTAAGTTCTTGATCTGCTGTTAGAAGGTGCTGTAGACCTATAAGTGCTGTTTGTATTTCTGCTTGTACCGTAGCTGCTTCTAGAAGAAGTGTTTCCTGACCTGTTCATGGCAGGGCTATTGATATTTCTCCTTGAAGGAGCTGCAGATGCTGCGTTATAATAGTCGTTCTGAGACCTGCTAAAAGCGTTCCTAGTAGCATTTGATCTGTTTCTAGAAATAGCGCTTGAGCTATTTGACATGGCATCTCTTCTTGCAGAGGCTCTGGAAGCACTTGGGTTAGCAATGCTCCTACTTCTACTAGAGGTTGTAGCATTGGAAAGTGAAGAAGATCTATAAGGTCTTGCTCCCTGTACAATATTTCTCCTATTGCCTTCAGCTCCTCCAGGTAAAACGACTACTGTTGGGTAATAACCCAAACCACGTCCATAATAGCCAAATCCAGAACGTAGTCCGTAAGCCATGTAAGGATCATAAAAGCCAAAACCATTGCCATAGAAGGGCCTTCCGAAACCAAATCCCAAAGACATACCAAACCTTGGCATCAAACCAAAGCCTGAGTTGAAACCAAATCCAGGACCAAAGAAAGGATCATACATACCTAACCCTCCAAAACCGTAATAGGGGTTGTACATGCTTCTCATCATCATGGAAGAAATTCCAAATCCCATCATTGGGTTCATAAAATAATTATTGGTAACAGACCCACTTCCATTGAAGTTGGAATAATTGTCGTATGCATTTATATTGGGATCATCCGTACCAAATTCAGATTGTCCTTCCGAATCATCAAAATATACAGTTGATTCCTCTGCAGCTGGTACAGCTGAACTTTGATATTTAGCTATGTATTCCGGGTTTACATTTTTGGCGGAAAAATTTTGCACTTCACCGTCAATATCACGGATTTGTTCAATTTCCTTAAAGTTTTCCGGATTATTATTACTTACAGCATATTCAGTTGCAATTCTTGCATCTGATGCCATAAAGTACAAGTTGTCGACTTCCCCACCCATATTGCTGGCTTGGTAGCTGGTGCTACAGGCTGCTAGGCCTAAAATCGCAAATGCACCCACTGTCCGAATTGGATTAAAATTAATCATATTGATATTTAGTTTATTCCTCACCTACTATATACGGGGATATTGCAAGAGGGTTATCATTTTTTAATTTATATTTGTCACAAATCACGATTCTAAGATAAAGAGTTTTTTTATTACAACAAAGAAATAATAATGAGTAAAGGTTTACCGAAACGTAGTGAGGATTATTCCCTGTGGTACAATGAATTGGTTAAAAGAGCAGACTTGGCTGAAAATAGTGCCGTCAGGGGCTGTATGGTGATTAAACCATACGGGTTTAGCATATGGGAAAAAATGCAGGCAGAGTTGGATCGAATGTTTAAAAAAACCGGACACACCAATGCTTATTTTCCATTGTTTATACCCAAATCGTATCTATCCAAGGAGGCGAGTCATGTAGAGGGTTTTGCCAAGGAGTGCGCAGTGGTCACTCATTATCGCTTGAAAACAGATGAGTCAGGCAAAGGGGTTATTGTAGATCCAGAGGCCAAACTTGAGGAAGAATTAATCGTGAGGCCTACCTCCGAGACGGTAATTTGGAGTACTTATAAAAACTGGATTCAATCGTACAGAGATCTGCCTTTACTTATAAATCAGTGGGCCAATGTGGTTCGGTGGGAAATGAGAACACGACTGTTTCTTAGGACTGCAGAGTTTTTGTGGCAAGAAGGACATACAGCCCATGCTACCAAGAAAGAAGCCGAGCAGGAGACATTGCAGATGATGAACGTGTATGCAGATTTTGCAGAGCGGTTCATGGCCATGCCTGTAATCAAAGGAGTGAAAAGTGAAAGCGAAAAATTTGCAGGTGCTGAATCGACTTATTGTATTGAGGCCATGATGCAGGATGGAAAAGCCCTTCAGGCAGGTACATCCCATTTTCTTGGACAAAATTTCGCGAAGGCTTTTGATGTAAAGTTTGCTACTAAAGAAGGTGGCCTGGATCATGTTTGGGGTACAAGTTGGGGGGTGAGTACCCGATTGATGGGAGCCTTAATCATGGCTCACTCCGATGACAGGGGTTTGGTATTGCCTCCAAAGTTGGCGCCTATCCAAGTAGTAATCGTTCCTATTTTTAAGAGTGAGGAAGAACTTGCCGAGATTAGGGCAAAAGCACTGGAAATAGTGGATCAACTGGATGAAATTGGAATTTCAGTGAAGTTTGACGATAGGGATACTTACAAGCCCGGGTGGAAGTTTGCGGAATACGAGCTTAAAGGAGTGCCTTTGAGGCTGGGTATTGGTCCAAGGGATCTCAAAAATAAAACAGTAGAAATGGCCCGTAGGGACGATTTTTCTAAAACCTTGGTGAATTTTGAGAAAGAGGATTTGATTGGTAAAATCAAAGAAACACTCGATGAAATTCAATCCGGTATTTATCAAAAAGCCAAAACTTTCACAGAGGAAAAAACAACGGAAGTAGACAGTTGGGATGATTTTGTTGAAACCTTGAACAATAAAGGAGGGTTTGTTTCTGCTCACTGGGATGGTACAGCTGAAACTGAAGAAAAAATTAAAGAAAAGACAAAAGCTACCATTCGATGCATACCTCTAGACCAGGTGGCAGAAGATGGGGAGTGTATACTCACGGGAAAACCTTCTAAAGGCCGGGTGTTATTCGCCAAAGCTTATTGAGGTATTAAATAAAGATAAGATTTTAGTTGATCTTTAAAGATTGGCTTTATTTTACAGGGTTTTGACAAAAGTGCAACCATCAGCTATTTTGTCAAAACCCATTATTTTATCCCCTGCGCTACATTAAACTTCCTCAATAAATTATTAATTAACCATTTATAATTATCAATTAACAATTATTAATTAACAATTATTAATTATCAATTCGAAATTAACAATTAACCATTAATAATTAACCATTAATAATTACTCATCTACAATTAACCATGAACTTTTTTGGTTAAAACTACGGAAAGGCAAATGATTCATTTCATAAGGCTTTCTATTGTTGTGAAATCTTGTAATTTTACAGAAAGCTTACCGAAACAAGTAGGGTTTGGCTTGTTAAAATGTAATTCATGGATTGGTTGATACTAATAAGTTTAATTGTTTTCGGCGCACTTTTGATAATGCTGGAAGTTATTTTTGTTCCCGGAACAACAATCGTTGGCATATTAGGCTTGGTCTTTACTGCACTTGGCATTTATCACGCATTCAGTAATTTTTCGGTCACCATTGCTTACGGCGTACTTTTTGCCTCAGGGATCATAAATACCGGTTTCATTATATACGGGTTTAAATCCGGTGTTTGGGATCGGTTTGCCTTGAAGAATACGGTTGAAGGAAGAACATATGATGACCGTTTACTTGGTCTTGAAGTTGGTCAACAAGGAGAAACGATTTCAGACTGTAAACCTTATGGAAAAATAATGATTGGGGATAAAATATATGAGGCCAAATCTCAAGGAGGCTTTATTTCCTCTAAGACAAACATTACCATTACTAAAATTGAAAACAATAAAATCATCATAAAACCTTAAATCATGGATATTTCAAATTCAGTATTAATATTGGTTGCAGCTTTTGGCGGGCTAATAATATTCTTTATTTTCCTCTATTTTGTTCCTGTAAATCTTTGGATTACAGCCATCTTTTCAAATGTGAAGGTTGGCCTTTTGGAATTAGTAGGCATGCGCATTAGGAAAGTGCCACCGGGTGTGATTGTCAATTCTTTGATTACAGCTACCAAAGCTGGCTTAAACCTTACCACCAATGATCTGGAAACACACTTTCTTGCCGGAGGTAATGTACCCAATGTGATAAGGGCTTTGATCTCTGCAGACAAAGCCAATATCAGTCTTTCATTTAAACAAGCTACGGCCATAGACCTGGCAGGTAGAGATGTTTTTGAGGCGGTACAAATTTCTGTTAACCCGAAAGTGATTAATACCCCCAATGTAGCGGCTGTTGCTGCTGATGGAATCCAGCTTATCGCCAAAGCACGAGTTACGGTGCGGGCAAATATCGCGCAGCTTGTAGGTGGAGCAGGAGAGGAAACCATCTTGGCAAGGGTAGGTGAGGGAATAGTTACCTCTATCGGTTCTGCTCAGAACCATAAAAGTGTATTGGAAAATCCTGATAAGATCTCAAAACTTGTATTGGAGAGAGGTCTGGATGCAGGGACGGCTTTTGAAATTTTATCGATCGATATTGCTGATATAGATGTGGGTTCAAATATTGGAGCGAAACTTCAAATTGACCAGGCCACTGCAGATCTTAAAGTTGCCGAAGCACGGGCCGAAGAAAGAAGAGCAATGGCCGTGGCTTTGGAGCAGGAGATGAAAGCCAAAAATGTGGAAATGAGAGCCAAAGTTACTGAAGCTGAATCTGAAGTTCCAAAAGCGATTGCCGATGCCTTCAGAACAGGTAATCTAGGTGTAATGGATTATTATAAAATGGAAAATGTGAAGTCGGATACCAGTATGAGGGATTCAATAGCCAAATCCGATGAAAACAAATCCTCGGATAGATCCCGGGGTAATGATAAAAACAAATAAAAAAAGGGGGCATCATGCCCCTTTTTTTTGTTTTCTTCTTTTTTTCAATTCTTTTTTACTCAATATTTCAGGTACCTTCTCTGTCTTACTTTTTGCCAAAACCTTGTTGTTTTTCTCATCAAAGAGAATTGTGTTATAAAAGAGGGGCAGCTCAAAATCACCATTTTCTTTTATCACTCCGTATTTATCTCCTTTTCGAACAAGTATTTTGTCTTTTGCTTCTCTTCTAATTTCCTCATAAATAGGATTGCTAATGATGGTTCCGTCAGGTTTAGCTAGCCCAAAGAGACCATTGTTCTCCAGAAGGTAATAGCCATTCGTAGTTCTGCTAATTCTTTGACAAGGACCTTCTTCAAGCATTGAAGTTCCATTTACATTGATCAGGTCATATTTACCCTCCGCCTGGACAATTGCTACCCCGTCTTTGAAGGCTCCTGCGGAGTTATAAGCATATGGAATGACCAATGCTTGATGATGATCGATATACCCCCATTTGGTGCCCATTTTTACACTGGCCATGCCCTCAGAGAAAACTGAAACTTGGTCAAACTTTGGGGCCACTAGTGTGTCACCACTGGCATTGATAAAACCAAATCCATCTCCGATTTTGGCACCATAGGCACCTTCATTTCCCGGGAATATCCCCGTGGCGGTTTTATTGGGTTTTACTTCCCATTGTCCTTCTTTATTCAATAGACCGGTAGTTCCATCCCTAAAATGCACATTGAAGTAACTTCCCGATTTCCTTACGGAATCCATCCCTACAATATCCAGCAGGATACCGTCATTTTTCATTATCCGCCTTAACTTACCATGAATGTATTCTACCATCACCTCGTTTTCTATGCTGATTCGGTGAAAGCTATTGTAACGAATGTCAGCACTTGTAGACAAGGCGTTGATCAGTAAGTATTCATTGCTGTTTTTGGCGTAGAAATAGTTTTCTTCTAGATGGGTCAATTCATCTATTACCGGCTTTAGGATGTACTTTCCTTCCGTGTTTATTAAGCCAAACCCGGATGCTTCCTTAGCTACAATTACATCCGTGGAAGGATCTGTAAGAGAGATAAACCTGTGGTCAGGATTCTCTGAAAGGGGTAAGCTATATGTCCCGTCACTATTTTTTGCGATTACTTGTCCGTTTTTTGCAATCCTGGCTGAGCTGAATTTTCCAATAGAATTGGTAGCTCTTTTGCCTCTGTTATAAACAAAAAACTCCTCCCCTTTCCTTCCGAGTAATAATGTATAATAAGATTGGATTTCATCGTAGACAGCTGGTAAAACCTGTTCGCCATATTCGTGTAAAGCTCCATATTTTTCATTATTTTCAATGATAATCCATGGTTCTAGAAATTGGTAAAGCGAAGCACCTTCAATATTTGTAAAGGGTTCATAATTTGCATCTAAAAAAGCCAAGTTGTTTTCGGAAACATTGATTCTAAGGCTGTTACCAAGTAGGAATATTTCACCTTCAGCAAGTTTTTTTTCCAAATGAAAGTTGTTGTCAAAAACTTCCCAGGTTTGGGAATAAGCCCAGCTTAAATTTAATAAGGTAAACAGGAAAGGAATAAAAAATTTCAATAGGTGTAATTTGCGCATTTTAACTCAATTTATGGGTGAAAGTAAAAAGAAATTGCAGCTTTCACAATAAAAGGAATAAGGCATTTAGTCTGCCTTTTAAAAAAGTAAATATTCTATTGAGAAGGGATGTATTTAATGATTGGCTTTTTTAGCTTCTTCTTTTTCTAAGTCAAAAAGATCATTGATGATATCAATCATTTCCTCCGCTTGATCGCGTTTGCAGGCGGCTCTCAGTTGTACCACAGGTACTTTTAGGATTTTCTGCATCATGCTTTTGGTAATCTTATCAATAATCTCAAATTGTTGACCATCAGCATCAACCTTTTTAAGGTATCTTTCTAGCTCTTCTTTTCGGATTTGCTCCAAGCTATTCTTAAGCTTATTGATGGTAGGTGAAACCATCATTTCTTTTTTCCAATCGTAAAATTCTTTGATGCTTTCTACGATGATGTTTTCCACCTGAGGAATGGCGGCTTTTCTTTTGCTTAAAGTTTCTGTGGCCTTGCTTCGAATATTGTCCACATTGTATAACAAGACTCCGGGAAGATCTTCTACAGCTGTTTCTATACTTCTTGGAACAGAAAGATCCACAAGTAATTTATAACTTTTTATATTGAATTGGCTGATTAAGGCTTTGCTTATTAATGGTTCCGGCATAGCTACTGAAGAAATAATTACATCAGCATCTTCCATAGCTTCAAAGCATTTTTCGAAGGGAATGGCTTCAAAATTATACTCAGTAGCCAGTTCCTTGGCTTTAGAGAAAGTACGATTGGCGATTTTAATCTGAGCATCTCCTAAGTAAACCAGGTTCTTGGCAACATCCTCTCCAATTTCTCCCAAACCAACCAAAAGTACTCTGGGTTGGTGGGTATTGGAAGTGAGTTCTTCGATTAATTCCACTGCTGCATAGGAAACAGAGGCAGCCCCATCCCTAAAAGCCGTTTCTTGAACGACTTTTTTGTTGGTAAAGAAAATGGTGTGCATCAATCGGTGAAGGAAAGGTCCGGCCATGTCCATGTCTACCGCTGTCTGGTAGGAACGTTTTACCTGATTTGATATTTGCATATCACCGATTACCTGGGCTTCTAATCCCATGGCCACCCTGAATAAATGGGAAATAGCGGATTTGTCATCTTGGTAGATGTCAAAATACTCCAGATAAGAGATGGTGTCTACCAAGCCTTTTTCAAGGCCTACCAGTTTAATGATTTCTGTGGATAGGTCTAGCTCGTGACTGTAATAGATCTCGGTTCGATTACAGGTAGATAAAATTAAGGTGTCTGTCAAACTGAAAAACTCTCTCAATTTACCCAAAAGCGAGCGTACTGCTCCTTCATCCAAAGAAACTAATTCCCGGATTGCTACAGGGGCATTTTTAAATGAGAGACTTAAAGCTTTAAACTTTGACTGCATAGCAACAACTTTCAGCTACAAATTTATTATAGAATTGGGACGAAATGAATTAATTCATCAAAGGGAATTTAATTTATAATGCTTCTAAATAAAATGCGCCATTTTTTCACTCCTCATACAACAATGCATTTTTTTGGAATAACATTCCATAATTGTTAATTTATGTTGACAAAGACATAGAAGATGCTAGAAAAATGGTTTTATCGGCTTAAATCTTATTTGGGATTCACGCGAAGGGAAATGCGGGGCTTCGTTTTTGTAATACCTACTCTCGGCTTACTGTATGCGGTACCTTATTTTATTGAAAGGTATAATCGTTCAGTTTCACGAGCGATGTACATGAAATACATCGCTGAGAATAAGGCCTTTTTTTCTTCGAAATCCACTTTTTCTCAAGTTTCACAGGAAGAAAAGTCAAAACAACCCCAAAAAGAGGAGAGGAAAGAAGGCGCCAATGTTGCTGGCCCTAGGCTTACAAAGCCTTCCCAACCAGTATTTAATCAATTAAGCTTTCCTGAAGTTTCGGCCATAGAATTACAAATGGTGCAGGGCGTAGGGCCGGTGTTGTCAGCGAGAATCAGTGAGTACCGAGCGAATTTAGGCGGATTTCATAGGCCTGAGCAACTTTTAGAAGTGTATGGAGTTGATGAAGCACTGGCTGAAAAAATTTATTCAACTTTCGTTTTTGAGCCAAGAATAACCAGCAAAATTAATATCAATCAAGCTGATTTTAAACAGTTGATTCAGCATCCATACATAGATTATGGGGCTACCAAAGTCATTTTGGCCTATCGAAATCAGCATGGAGCATTTGGGTCGGCAGAGGATTTATTAAAGATCAAGATTTTTAATCGGCCTTGGGTGGATAGGGTAGCTCCCTATCTTAGTTTCTGATTTTATTATTGTCTTTGTGTTTTGCCTTCTGATTTTTTGTGGGAAATTTGTGTCATGAAAGATTTGGTTGCCCAATTGGCTGAAGTTTCGTTGAATTTACCCACTTACACCATGGATATAGAAAAAGGTGATCAGGGTAGATACTTTGTTTTTGACCCCATTAGGAAGAAGAAATTACTATTAACTCCTGAAGAATGGGTAAGGCAACACATTACTCATTATTTGGTTGAGCACATGAATTATCCCGGTAGTTTGATTGCTTTAGAAAAAGGCTTAAAATACAATGCTTTACAAAAGCGCTTTGATATATTGGTATTGGACAGGTCTGGAGCATCTTTTTTTTTAATTGAATGCAAAGCACCGGAAGTAAAATTGAGCCAGAAAACCGTTGAGCAAGTTTGTGTCTACAACAATAAATTCAACGCCCCATATATTTGTATAAGCAATGGACGGATGCATTATTGCTTAAAAAAAGACTTAAAAACGGGAAGGTATTCCCAAATTAATCATTTCCCGAAATTTGACGAAAATCCAGCGATTTAAACAATTGATTTATAAAAATTAATGTGACCTTAGTCATGTTATTTGCTAAATTTGTCCAGTATCTTTCAAAAAAATAAAGGCTGAATAAGATGAATAAAGTTAAAAGTACGCCTTGTGAACTGTGTTTGAGTAGAAAACTATCCTTATTTGCAGGACTAGGAGAAGAGCATTTATGCAATGTTTCTGAAGGGAAAAATTTTATTTCTCACAAGAAGGGACAAATCCTTTATTATGAAAGCACCAAGCCTTTAGGGGTATTCTGTGTCAATAGTGGGGTGGTTAAAATTTTTAAAACCGCTTCCAATGGAAAGGATCAGATCATACGATTGGCTCAGAAGGGAGATCTGGTGGGGTACGCTTCATTGATTGGAGAAGAGGCTTATACCACTACCGCCACAATCGTGGAGGATGCAGGCATTTGCTTTGTACCTAAAGAGGTTTTTCTAAAAGTGATGAAAGAGGATGATAATTTTCATCAACGCCTGACACAGGCACTTTGTCATGATATGGGTTTAATGGAGAGCCAGTTAACAGATGCTACTCAGAAATCTATCAGGGAGCGGTTGGCCTTGACATTACTACAGCTGGGAGACAGTTATGGTGTGGATGGTGGCGATAGGCAGCGGCTTGATATAACCCTCACCAGGGAGGAAATCGCAGGTCTTGTTGGTACGGCTACGGAGACAGTGATTAGGCTTCTTTCTGAGTTTAAGAAGGATAAACTTATAGATTTACAGGGAAAGAAAATAATATTACTAAATCGAAAAGGCTTGGCGAGACTTTCAGATTTTTATGGTTGATATACCTAAGCAAAAAAAGCCCATCATCGGGCTTTTTTTGCTTTAAATTTATTTTGAAAGTTCGGTGATCGGTTCAAGCTCGAGTTTTCTAAACTCTACTTTGGCGCCCTCTGCCTGAACGGCGACTTGCCCTTTGGTGGCGGTAGCATTGTATCCTTCGTTGACCAAGTCACCATTAACCCAAACCTTTACTTTATCCCCCAAGCACTCGATTACCATCCTGTTCCAAAGACCGGGAGTATTTTCTGAGCCATCGGTAAGGTTGAGAATTCTTCTTTTTTTACCTTCAGTCACTCCCCATTCTTCTTTAGGTCCCCTTCTTTCCACCATATTGTCTACTTCTATATTTTCTACTATGCACCAGAAATCCCCTGCATTTTCGTGGTACATTTGAACCTCAATTGATTTGGGGAACATTTTGTACAAAGATCTGGGGGTAGAGGCATGTATCAATATTCCACAATTGCCGGTGGCTTCAGGAAAGCGGTATTCTGCAGTAATCCTGTAGTTTTCGTATTCTTCATTGGAGATCAGGTGACCTTGAGGAGTGCCCATGCTTATCAATAGCCCATCTTTCACTACGAACGAAGGGCTAATATTGGGGTTTTCATCTTGATCCGGTACATCCACATGCCAGCCGGACAAATCCTTTCCGTTAAATAAAGGTGTTTTCTGTGCCATCAAAGGACTTAGCAGCATCAAAGATAGCAAGGAGAGTAGCAAAGCTTTTGGCTTCATGGTATAGGGTTTTATTGGTTAAGGTTATAAACAAACAGGGGAACACCTGCGTAGACGTTCCCCTGTAAGGATGATGGGTCGATGGAATAAGCTTATCCGATCAAATTGCCATTGTCATCCCATTGGGCAATGGTTCCCCTTGTACTGATGTCAAGATATACGTCTTTGTATTTGGGATCGTTTTCAAGACCATGTTTGGCCAACACTTCGTCAGGCACGCCGTCCCAAGCGTTAGGGCGGTTACCTACATATCCCAAGTCTTTGAAACCTTCTTCGCTTGTAAAGAATCCTGTAGCAGTTAAGTTTCTGAGGTTGTTGAAAAACTTAACACCGCTAAGGTTTTCAGGTTTTGCTGTATCTGGATAAGCGATCAAATCAATTACTTGCGTGCGTTGGTCTTCAGAGATTTCTAAGAATTTGCTTCCAAATAGTTCATCTGATTTGTGATCAAGCCATAACAAGCCTCCCCTCAATGGAGTTTGATAACTAGGGATATCCTTCACCATAAATTCAATAAAGTCCGGCACCCCTGCATCCGTGGCACTCCCTGAAGTTTCATCTGCAGGAATAATCATGTCTACAAGTAGGTCTAGCTTTTGGCGCTCTTCCTCTGTGAAGAAGGTGGCAGATTTTAGGTTTTCGTTATGGATAATCTCTTCCGGAGTTCTACCATAACTACCAAATTCTCCTATTTTAGGATTGTGAGGAATTTCCACCGTTTCCGGTGATTCTGGCCCGCATCCTGTAAACAGCATACCTGAAGCCAGGGAACCGGTAAATAAAAGTTTTAGGTTTTCTCTTCTGTTCATTGCTTTAGATATTTTTCTTGTTCAGTTGATCGATAATGTATTCGGAAGTTCTCCAAGAGTTGGCCAGGATGGTCCAAGTTGGGTTTTTATCCGCTTGAGAAACAAAAGCTCCACCATCTACTACAAACAAATTTTTGCAATCATGTGCCTGCGAATATTTGTTCAATACAGATGTTTTTGGATCATTTCCCATACGTGTAGTCCCAACTTCATGTATAATTCTTCCAGGTTTATGCAACCCAAACTCTCTGTCCCTTCCAGGTTTTTCTCCCAAGATAACTGCTCCCATGCTGGTCAAAATTTCTTCAAACGTATCATGCATGTGCTTGGCTTGGTTCAGTTCTTGATCACTCCATTTGTAATGGAATTTCAATACCGGTATACCATATTTATCCACCACCTGATCATCTATTTCACAGTAGTTTTCATAACGTGGAATACTTTCCCCTCTACCTGACATACCTACAGTACTACCGAAAAATCTTCTAATATCTTTTTTCAAGCCGGCACCATAGCCTCCGTTTACTCCTGGATTACCAAATTCATCTTTGACATATTGTCTCATGGTGTCCATTCCGCCACCAAAACCATAGGAAGGCATTCCCATACCACCCCAATATTCTATATGGTAACCTCTGGCAAAATCCAGGTTTTTTTCATTAAGCCACCAAGGCGTATAAACGTGCATTCCACCTACGCCATCTTCATTGTATCTTTCTCTGTCCATCAGGTCAGGGAGAATTCCCATCCTATCTGCTCCTGTGGAGTCATGCAGGTAATGGCCTACATGCCCGGAACTATTTCCTAACCCATCAGGGTGTTGTGCAGACTTGGAGTTCAACATGATCCTTGCCGATTCACAAGCAGAAGCTCCCAGTACAACCACCCTTGCAGAAAGTTTGTATTCTTGCATGTCAAGCTTACTTATGTAAGTAACCCCGGTAGCTTCACCTTTATCATTGGTAATTACTTTTCTGACCATGGCCATGGTGAAAAGGTCTACTTGTCCTTTTTTCATTGCCGGTTTTACCAAGCAAGTTCCTGCAGAAAAATCTGCATAAACTTGACAAGCCCTGTTGCATTGGCTACAGAAGAAACAGGTTCCCCTGTCATTGTTTACCGGTCTTGTAAGGATGGAAAGGCGAGAGGGTATAACAGGAACATTGACCTTGTCCGCACCTTTTTTGATGAACAATTCATGCAAACGAGGTTTGGGAGGAGGAAGGAAATTGCCATCCGGCTCATTGTTGATTCCCTCTTTGGAACCAAACACACCGATCAGTTTGTCCACCTTGTCATAATAAGGAGCTATGTCATCATAACTGATGGGCCAGTTTTCGCCCAAGCCATCAAAATCCTTTCGCTTAAAATCTAAAGGACCAAATCTCAAAGAAATTCTTCCCCAGTGATTGGTTCTCCCACCCAGCATTCTGGATCTAAACCAATCAAATTCACTTCCTTCACCTCGGGTATAAGGCTCTCCGTCAATTTCCCAACCACCTATGGCAGCATCAAAATCTCCGAATGGACGCACAGTACCGGCGCCTCTTCTGGGGGATTCCCATGGTGGCCTTAATTGGGTTCTGTGCTCCTCTATGGCCGGGTCAAAATCAGCCCCAGCTTCTACTACTGCTACCTTCAATCCGGCTTCCGCCAAGATTTTGGAAGACATTCCACCACCTGCTCCAGATCCTACGATGATTACGTCGTAAGCATCTCCGGCGGTCTGTATTTGAATACTCATTCTTTGTTTTTTATTAATTACTTTGAAAAATTAAGATAATTTTCTGATAATAAAAAGAAACATTTTTAAAGAAGGATACCACTATTACCAAAAATAGGCTATTTTTTATAGTAGCGGTCGTAAATGTTTCCAAACTGTTTGTGCGACAATCCTTTGCCCTTCACTTGTCGGGTGAATGCCATCCGGTAGGTTTAAATCAGGATTTCCCGCAACTCCCTCCAGCAAAAACGGGATCATTTCTACCTCTTGCTTAGTAGCAATCTCTGCGTACATTTCCCTAAACTCTTCCGAATATTCCTGTCCCATATTGGGTGGGATTTGCATTCCTGCCAACAGAATCTTGGTATCCGGAAACCTACTTGATACGGAAGAAATGATCGCATTGAGGTTTTTTCTGGTTTCCGCTAAAGGGATTCCTCTCAATCCGTCGTTTCCTCCCAGTTCAAGAATGAACACTTCAGGTCGGTCTTCCAAAAACCAATCGAGCCTACTCAAGCCACTGGCAGTTGTTTCGCCACTTAAACCACCATTGATCACACGATAGTTTAAGTTTAGGCTATCTATTTTATTTTGGATTAAAGAAGGGAATGATTCGTCTTCATCCAAGCCATAGCCCGCTGTCAGACTATTGCCATAGAATAAAATATTTTTTTTCTTTTGCTTCTCAGGCTTTTTATCTGCTGTTGGTGTAACCTTTTTCTCTGTTTCCTGTTTTTGATTACAGGAGACAGTAAAAAAGGTAGTTGCTACAAAGAGCAGCATTACAGGAGCTATTGTTTTTATCAATTTTAACATTTGAAATATTTTTACAATCAATTATCAAAATTACTAAACTTAATCCACTATTGGTTTTGTTCAAAAGGGATAAGTTTTTTTCTTTGAAAGATATGAACATACTAAGCGTTGAAAATCTGAGTAAAACCTACCGTAGTGGAAACAGGAAACTCACTGTATTAGATCAAGTAAGTTTTGAAGTGGAACAAGGGAAAACCTTGTCCATCGTCGGTCCCTCCGGGAGCGGAAAAACCACCCTTTTGGGCCTTTGTGCCGGTTTGGATGTGGCAAGTGCCGGCAGCGTTCGCATGGATGGTAAAGCACTTGAAAACATGAGTGAAGACCAACGGGCCGGCATTAGAAATCAATTGGTGGGTTTTATATTCCAAAATTTTCAACTTTTACAAACTTTAACAGCATTGGAAAATGTAATGGTTCCTTTGGAGCTAAAGAAACGAAAAGATGCCAAAGAAAAAGCCAAAGAGCTTTTGGTAAAAGTTGGGCTGGGTGACAGGTTGACCCATTACCCCAATCAATTATCTGGAGGGGAACAACAAAGGGTTTCAATTGCCAGAGCATTTGCAAATGAGCCTAAAATATTGTTTGCAGATGAACCTACAGGCAACTTAGATACCGAAACCGGAGAGTTGGTAGAAAACCTTATTTTTAAGTTGAACGAAGAGCAAGGGACCACTTTAATTTTGGTTACCCACGATCTGGAATTGGCAGCAAAAACACATCAATCTTTACATATCAAAGGGGGTAAAATACAGGAGGCTATACATGATTGATTGGGCTTGGTCTATTAAAATGGCCAGAAGAGAATTTAGAAAAACAGGGGTCAAATTAATTCTGTTTGTTTCAGCAATCGTTACTGGAATCGCAGCCTTGGTTGCAGTCACTTCTTTTGGAGATAACTTAAGTAAAGACATAGATGAGCAAGCCAAGGAATTGTTGGGGGCAGATTTGCTGCTTAAGAAAAATCAACCGATAGAATTTCCGGAAATAGAGGAGATGGCTAGCAAGCATGCCTTAGAAATAAACTTTGCTTCCATGGTGTATTTTCCTAAAGCCGGAGACAGCAGATTGACTCAAGTTAGGGCTTTGGAAGGAGATTACCCTTTTTATGGTACATTGGAGACCATCCCGGTAAACGCCGAAAGTGATTTTAGATCCGGAGGTAAAAAAGCTCTGGTTGAAAAAACCTTAATGGCTCAATTTGATGCTGCGGTTGGAGATTTTATCAAGGTGGGGAATGTCAGTCTGGAAATTATCGGTGCCTTACAAAAGGTGCCGGGGCAAACCGGTATCACGGCAACAGTGGCTCCGGCGGTCTATATTCCCATGGATCAGCTTGAGGCTTCAGGATTGGTGCAATATGGAAGCCGGGTAAATTACAATCATTATTTCTTGTTTCCTGAATCCTTTGAGTTACAAACTTTAATTGACGAGAATAAAGAGCTTTGGGGTGAAGATCGCGTCAATTTTGATACCGTCCAATCACAAAAAGAGTCCACAGGGAGGTCTTTCGAAAACCTTTCCAACTTCCTTACCTTGGTTGCATTTATTGCTGTATTGTTGGGTTGCGTGGGCGTGGGGAGTGCTGTCAATGTCTTTGTAAAAGAAAAACTTCCTTCAGTGGCCGTGCTAAGGTGCTTGGGGGTAAAAGCACTGGATATTATAATCGTGTATTTGGTACAGATTTTCTTTATGGGTTTGATAGGTTCCATTATTGGGGCCACAGCCGGAGCCTTGCTCCAATTTCTGTTACCTATTGTTTTTAGTGATTTCCTTCCGGTAGAAGTTACGGTGCAATTGGCATGGGGAGCCATTGGTATGGGAATAGTCACAGGGGTGATGATATCCATCCTGTTTGCTTTAATACCATTGCTTAAGATCCGTAAAGTTTCTCCAATGATGACTTTAAGACCGGATGATCAATCAACCAATATAGGAAAGGACCCTATAAGGTTATTTGTGTTGGCAGCTATTGTGGTATTTATACTTTTGTTCAGTTTCTTTTTGTTGGGTGAATGGGATCAAACCTTATGGTTTACCGGTTTTGTGGTATTGTCTTTTGGTGCACTGTGGCTTTTGGCAATGGGCGTAATGAAAGCCATCCGGACCTTTTTGCCCATTTCCCTAAACTATCCTGTAAGGCAAGCCCTGTCAAATTTATACCGGCCTAACAACCAAACGGTTTCTCTTTTGGCGACCATTGGCTTAGGGACAGCCATGATTGGCACCTTGTTTTTTATTCAGGATCAACTGCTGGATGAGGTAAGGTTTGCCGACAAGGAAGACCAGCCCAATATGTTGTTTTTTGATATTCAATCCAGTCAGGTAGATAGTATGAAAGCCGTGCTTGAGGCCGAAGACTTACCCATCTTGCAACATGTACCCATCATCACGATGGGAGTATCGGAGGTAAATGGGCTCACCAAAAAGGAAAATGAAGAGCTAGAGGATGAAGAAAGAAGGTCAAGATCCTTTTATAACAGAGAGTTTAGGGTTACTTACAGAGATAGCCTTATAAGCACCGAAGAACTGGTGGAGGGAGAACTTATACCATACGCTGCTTCAGCAGATAGTATCTTTGTATCCATGGAAGAAGGCTATGCAGAGCGGAATCACATGAAGATAGGAGATGAGATTGTCTTTAATGTGCAAGGAAGACCTTTGACTACGTATGTCGGTAGCATAAGGAAGGTCAACTTTAGAAGAGTGTCCACCAACTTTCTGGTTGTTTTCCCGGATAAAGTGCTAGACAATGCACCGAAATTTCATGTCTTGATCACAAAGACAAAAGACGATAAAGCTTCTGCTGATATCCAAAATACGATTGTGAGACAGTTCCCCAATGTGTCGGTGGTGAATTTGAGCATGATTGTGGAAACCCTTGAGGATCTTTTGGGAAAAATTGGGTTTGTTATTCAATTTATGGCATTCTTCAGTATTTTGACTGGGATTCTGGTGCTGATCAGCTCTTTGCTCATTAGTAAATTCCAGCGGGTTAGGGAGAATATTTTATTAAGAACCATAGGTGCTGAAAGGAAAGTATTGATAAAGATCAATATTCTGGAATACCTATTCCTAGGCAGTTTGGCTGCAGGAGGTGGATTGATTTTATCCATTCTTGCTTCCTTTTTGCTGAGTTATTTTGTCTTTGAAATTGCTTTTTCCTTGGCTTGGCAGCCCTTGGTAATCGTGTTTGGATTGATTACCGCCCTTACCGTCTTCCTAGGTTATGTAAATAGTTTGACTATCTTAAAAGCAAAGACAATGGATATTTTAAGGACTTAATACGGAGTGGTTTAAGTCATCAAAAATAATAAAGGAACCTTTTGACTTAATTATGTGTCTCTACATTAGATACATGTAAAGGAAATGAAAATTGAAGAGGAAATAAAGCAAAGTCCATTCAAAGACGAGTACACCAAAGCAGTTGTAAATTTATTGTTTACACAGAGTTATTTGGTTAGTCGTCAAAGCAGGATTTTTAAGCCTCACGACATCTCTGCAGAGCAGTACAATGTGCTTAGAATTTTGAGAGGTAGGTCTCCTAAACCAATTACTGTATCCTCCATTCAGGAGAGAATGCTCAATAAAATGAGTAATGCCTCCAGACTTGTGGAAAAACTCAAGCAGAAAGAAATGGTGAGGCGTACTGAATGTCCCAAAGATCGGCGACAAGTGGATGTGGTAATCACTGAAAAGGGACTGGACCTACTAGAGTTGCTTGACAAAGAGGTGAAGCAATTGAATATGGATACAATTCATCTTGATGAAGTTGAGGTGGAACAATTAAATCACCTATTGGATAAACTAAGAGGCTGAATTAAATAGCTGCTTTTCCTTAAGCTTTCGTCAAATTTTAAAACAAAGTTTAGGATGCATTTTTTTCCTGCCAATCACAATAATATCCGGTTTTCTATCAAATTTATTTTTAAGTTAACGTTAAGCTTTTATGTCGAATGATTTAAAATAGGCATTTAAATTTTTGGCCTGTGTTTTGTGTAGGGAAGTGAACAGATAGTAGTTTAAATTATTAACAAAAGGACTTAGGGGTATGAAAAGTATATTGGCGATTGTGTGCTTAGTGGTTGGTATTCAAATGTTTTCTGTGGCACAGGAAACCACGAAAATAAGCGTCGAAGGGAATAGTGAGATTAAAATTTTGCCCGATGAGGCCCTGATCAATGTGTCACTTAAAGAGAAGGCATTAAAAACGGCTTCGGCTACTGAAGGACTGAACCAAAAAGCTGCTGAAGTGACCAAGGCGCTGGAGAAAAGTGGGGTAAAAAACTATGAACTAAAAGCGGATAATTATTTTGTCAATATTAACAGGGTCTATACGAAAGGAACCTCTAAAGACAGTGGTTATGTGGCCAGCCAAAATTTGAGGATATTGGTCAAAGATACAGCACAGGAATTGGTCAAAATCATGCAAGCGTTGCATGACACTATAGATATGGGCTTCCAATTGAGTTTCCAGCTTTCAGATAGCAAAAGGAAAGAATATCAAGAAGAATTACTGCGTATGGCTTTGCAGGACGCCAAAAGTAAAGCCATGTTGATAGCCAACACGCTTGAACTAGGAGATATAGCAGTTCATCAGGTGATCTACGGCTCCGGAGGGAATTCTTTTCAACCAAAGGGGTATAGAAACGAGGCCATGATGTTAAGTGCTGACAACCAAAGAACAGCGCCAACAATTCAGCCTGACGAACAAACTTTAAGTGATCAGGTGAAAGTAATATTTACTTTTACAAAAGAATAAGTCTTAAGCTTGCGGATTAGGAAAGTTATCCGTTTCGTTTTCTCCAGGCCTTTTGTGTAAACATTGGAAATCTTTTTCAATCAACAATTGAAGGTCGGTACCCTCAGCCAAAGCTTGTTTTTTGGCTATTCCAACTTGTGCAGTATTTGCCCACGCCTTTATCTCTGCGGAGGGTAAGCTTATGCTAATCTGTCCCTTCTCAAAAATAATGTTAAAGGAATTTCCATCTTCTGAGGCTTTTAAAATATAAATGAATGAAGGATAAGGGTTAGGAAATTTCAATTCCTCTTTGATCTCATTTGTCTCAGACAATTTTTTAACTTCAGACATCGAAAGCCGGAGACGAATGGAATTGTTGTGGATGCGGATTTTCATAAAATGCTGATTAAAGTATATGCGGGGAAAAACAATTATTTAGTAAATTGGTTTATTTGGAAATAATAATTTTTGTATTCCCGATGTTTAACCCTTTTCTTGGTTGATCTCTTTAATGATTCCGGTAAGGAGAGATTTATCCCTACCTTAAACCGGTGTATTTAGTAAGGGGTGAAGGACTAAAAAGGCATTTTAAAATTAGCTATTAATTCCTTTGCAAGCTAAAAACCGGGGTTACATTTGATTATAATTTTATAATTATAGTTTAATATGGAACGGTTTTCTTTAATGCTTAAATTTTGAAAATTAACAATATATTATCTGCGGACTTTTGATTTTGACTAAAGTATAGGCAATTTACCAAAACGAAATCATCTATTCACTTACCTTTAATCTCATGTCAAATAAAGAACTTCTGACTTTTCTTACGGAGCTGTCTGCCAACAATAGCAAAGAGTGGATGGACGAAAATCGAAAATGGTATGAGCAGGAGAGGACATCTTTTCTTGAAATAGTTGCTGAAATTTTGGCTGCTTTAAGTAAGATTGAGCCCGGGTTTTCAGAGTTGCGGCCAAAAGATTGTATGTTTAGACAAAACAGAGACATAAGGTTTAGCGCTAATAAAGCGCCTTACAAAACCAATATGGCTGCTTATTTTTCGATTGGAGGAAAAAAAGCGGAAGGTCCCGGATATTATCTGCACGTACAGCCCGGAGCTTCTATGGTTGGAGGAGGGGTTTGGATGCCGCAGGCTCCCGTACTTAAGAAAATCAGACAAGAAATTGACTATTCAGGTCAAGAGCTAAATCAAATACTATCAGCCCCTGAGATAAAAGGTACATTTGGAGCAATGCAAGGGGAAAAGCTCAAAACCTCTCCCAAAGGTTTTGAAAAAGATCATCCTTATATTGAATATTTGAGGTACAAAAGTTTTGTTCTTTCCCGGCCTGTTTCAGATAAGGATATTCACTCAGGTGCCTATGTGGGGTTGGCCTTAGAGGCCTATGAAAAGATGAGGCCTTTTCAGACTTTTCTTGCACGAGCAATTTATACCACAGATGAGGAAGATTTATTGCTTTAAAGAAGAAGCTTCTCAATGCTTTTGGCTACACCATCCGTGATATTTGAGCTGGTAACTTCATTTGCTACTGCTTTTACTTCCTCACGAGCATTGGCAACAGCCACCCCATAACCTGCTTCATCCAATAAAGGGATGTCATTGTAATTGTCGCCAAAGGCCAGGACTTCACTCATAGGGATATTGTAATCAGCCAAGATTCGTCGCAGGCCTGATGCCTTGGAGATAGCCTTGGGTGCAATCTCAATATAAGTGTCTTTGGACCTGTAAAGGTGTAAAGAGGAATCATGGCTATTGAACAATTGATCGTATAGCCATTGAATTTCATCAACCTGTCCCATGCACATTACCTTATGTGCCCCCATTTTAGCGCTTTCCCAATTTTCTATTACTCCATGTTGTTTACCTAATTTGGCTTTTACTTTGGTAACCATCTCTTCCTTTTCAGTCCATTTATCCATGGTTGGTGCATACCAATCGTCTGCGGAATATAGGCTTATATGCACCTCAGTCTTCGCTGCCACTTCAATTATTTTGCGGCATGTGGCCGGCTTGATATAGGTAGAATCCACCATTTCTGAACCCTTGTGCGGGGAGCGGATGACATAGCCTCCATTATAGCAAATCAAAGGGTTGTCCGTCCTTTTAAATTCTTCCAGCAAATGAGTCATTGCACCGGGCATTCTAGAGGAGGCCAAGATTACAGGGAAATCTGCAGGTAAAGCTGCAAAGGCTGTTAAGGTTCTCTCTGAAAGTTGTCGGCGTTTATCCAAAAGTGTGCCGTCTATGTCGGTGCAAATAGCGCTTATTTTCATTGATTGAATTTTTGATGCGAAGATAAACAATCAAATGGCTTTACTAAAAACAGGGCTGGATTTTTCTGTATTTTGACTGTAAGGATCCAATGCCATGCAGATGTTCCTTACAAATGGTTTTCCTTCTTCGGTGATGTTAATTTTTCCTTTGTCAAAAGAGATCAAACCTTCATTAAGAAAGGTTAGTAAGTGATCAGGGATCTCGCTCCCTTGCTTCCAAGGTGCCGTATGGTTGCAAATCAAGCTCATTATAAAGGATTTAGAACGCAGATCGCTTTCTTTCTGAATATGGCCTTTTATGATAGGGAATTCATTTTCCCATATTGTTTTGGTGTAAGCTTCTATCTTTTTTTCATTCTGTCCATAGGCATAATTGATGTCAGAGATGGCGCTACAGCCCAAACCTAATAGAATCTTTGATGGTGAAGTGGTATAGCCCATAAAATTTCTGTGCAATGTCCGGTTTGATTTGGCTTCAAGAAGTGGATCTCCTATTAAAGCAAAATGGTCCATGCCGATTTCTTCATAGCCCATATCTTTGAGCCAAATTTTACCTTGCTCATATAACTTTCTTTTTTCTTCTTCGTTTGGGAGGTGCTCTTCAAATGATTTTTGGGCTGGAAAAACTGTTGGTAAATGTGCGTAACTATAAAAAGCAATTCGATCCGGCATGAGTGCTTTCGTTTTTTCGAAAGTGTCTTTTAATGTTTCCAAAGTTTGATGAGGGAGACCATAAATAAGGTCAAAATTAATGGATTTATAACCGGATTTCCTGCTTGCTTCGGTTACTTGTTTTACCTTTTCATAGGGTTGAAATCTATGAATGGCTCTTTGAACTTTACAATCGAAGTCCTGAATACCAAAACTTACCCTGTCGAAACCAAGGCCTGCCAAGGTCTCTAAATGTTCCTTACTTGTATTGTTGGGATGTCCTTCAAAGCTGAATTCATAATTACCCATTTGGCTGGAATTTTTGGTAATATGGTCGATTAAAATCCATAGAGAAGAAGGAGAAAAGAATGTAGGAGTCCCACCTCCCAAGTGAATGCCGGCGAGCTTTGGCTTTTCATCTAGTAGGTCAACATACATGTCCCACTCTTTCATTACTGCGGTTATATAAGGGAGTTCTACATTATGGTTTTTTGTAATTCTTTTATTGCAGCCACAATAGGTACATAGGCTTTCACAATAGGGCAGGTGGATATATAGGCTTATGCCTTCATCAGGTCCGAAATTCTTATAAGCCTTGGTAAATAATGCTGCCCAGTTTGAGGAGTGAACATCGTTTTCCCAATGTGGAACGGTTGGGTAGGAAGTGTACCTTGGAGCAGGGACATTGTACTTTTGAATAAGAGAGGGATTTGTCATTGCCACATAAAGTTGATTGATGGCACAAAATTCCTCATACTTCGGCCAAGATAAAATGATGACAAAAAGCAAGGATACTGATTAAAGTCATGTTTTTTTTAAAACCGTTGTTTCTGCTAATGGTGATTTAGGTAGTAGCTTACCGGAACATAAGGAAGGTTAAAAGTTTCTGCAACGGCTTCATAGACAATATCTCCTTTTATAATATTGAAACCATGGTGGAGTTCAGGGTATTTATCACAGGCTTCTTGCCAACCTTTTTGTGCCAATTCCATGGCATAAGGTAAAGTGGCATTGGTCAGTGCCAGGGTGGAGGTGTAGGGGACAGCTCCCGGCATATTGGCCACGCAATAATGCAGCACCCCATCGATGGTATAGGTGGGTTCTTCATGGGTAGTGGGTTTGCAGGTTTCAATACAACCGCCTTGGTCCACAGCCACGTCTACGAGAACCGTTCCGGGAAGCATTTCCTTAAGCATGTCTCTTGTGATCAGGTGTGGTGCTTTTGCTCCGGGGATCAATACTGCACCAATAATGAGGTCTGCATTTTTGATCAAATGTCTAATGTTAAATTCATTGGACATCATTGTCTTTACATTTTTAGGCATTACTGTGGAAAGGTAACGCATTCTTGGTAGGGATACGTCTAAAATGACAACATCTGCTCCAAGCCCCGAAGCCATCCAAGCGGCTTGAGTGCCCACAATTCCCCCTCCTAATATCAATACTTTGGCAGGTAAAGTTCCGGGAACACCTCCCAATAGTATTCCCCTACCTCCTAGCGGTTTTTCCAAATAATTGGCACCTTTTTGGACGGACATCCTTCCTGCGACTTCTGACATTGGAATAAGTAAGGGAAGTGTTTTGTCTTCCTTTTCTACGGTTTCGTAAGCCAAACAGATGGCTTTACTTTTGATCATTGCTTCGGTGAGGGGTTTATTTGAAGCAAAATGGAAGTAGGTGAAGAGCAACTGGTTTTCCTTGATAAGGGAGTATTCAGGTTCAATGGGTTCTTTGACTTTCATGATCATTTCCCCTTTGCTATAAGTTTCTTCAATGGTAGGAATAATTTTTGCACCGGCATTTTGGTAGGCCTGATCCGGAAACCCACTTCCAAGCCCTGCTGATTCCTGAATAAATACTTGATGCCCATTTTTAGTAAATTCTTGAGCACCTGCAGGGGTTAGTGCCACTCTGTTTTCATTGTTTTTTATCTCTTTAGGAACAGCGATGCGCATAATAGTAGCTTTAAAGTGAACGAACTAATCAAATATAATCAGGGATTGCTTGCAAGGGAAATGATTGAAGAAATAAATTAAATATTGTTTTCATCCTATTTTGATAATTGAATGCTTTATAGTCTTTGTTTGGGTATTAGGTAATTAAAATTTAGTCGACAAGCTATTAAATGAAGATATTTTCATTACTATATCAAAATAAAATTCGTTTTCATGCATTAAAGATTATATTATTCAGAATAATATTGTTTTTAATTGATTTTGGCTCCTCTTATAAATTGGGATAACACCAAAAAATGTGTATTTTTGAAATCCTTGGATTTTCATATGAAGAAAATGGCGTAATTAATGAACACTGTATATCTACCTTCTCTTACAAAAGAAAATGCATCTACTTTGGATGTGCAAAGCGTCTTGAATGACTACAGCATGGTCATGATCAGTAGGCATGCTTCCTTGACAGTAAGAAAAGAGGTGTTTATGGGAAAGGCCAAATTTGGCGTCTATGGGGACGGCAAAGAATTGGCACAGGTAGCTATGGCTAAGTTTTTTAAGATGGGAGATTTTAGGTCAGGTTATTATAGAGACCAAACCCTGTTATTTGCCATGGAAGAATTGAGTATACAGGAGTATTTTGCTCAACTATATGCGCATACGGACATTCATGCTGAACCTGCGAGTGGAGGCCGTTTAATGAACGCCCATTTTGCTACAAGGTCATTGAATGAAGATGGGTCGTGGAAGAACCTGATGAAAATGAAAAATTCCACAGCCGATATATCCCCAACAGCGGCCCAAATGCCTAAATTGTTGGGGCTTGCCTATGCTTCCAAACTTTATAGGGAAAACCCAGCCCTTCATGGCATGAGTACTTTTTCTGATAAGGGAAACGAAGTGGCATGGGGCACTATAGGGAATGCATCTACTGCTGAAGGAATGTTTTTTGAAACCTTTAATGCAGGGGGGGTATTACAAGTCCCCATGGTAATTTCTGTATGGGATGATGATTATGGTATTTCTGTAACAAATGATTTGCAGGTAACAAAGGCGAGCATTTCCGCTGCATTAGAAGGATTTAAAAGAGATAACAAAGAAAAAGGCTACGAGATTTTGGTCGTGAATGGCTGGGATTATGTAGGGTTGGTAAATGCTTATGGTAAGGCCAATAAATTGGCGCGAGAAGAGCATATTCCCGTACTGGTACATGTTAAAGAAATGACCCAGCCTCAAGGGCACTCTACCTCTGGTTCGCATGAGCGGTACAAAAGCAAAGAGAGGCTCGCTTGGGAAGCAGGACATGACTGCGTTGTAAAGTTCAAAGAATATATATTAGAAAATAAGATTGCTTCTGTAGAGGAGCTGGATCAAATAGAAAATGAGGCCAAGCAACTGGTCAAAGAGAGTAAAGATAAAGCATGGAAGGCCTTTACTGCAAGCATTCGAACGGAATTAGAAGAAGCTGTTGGCTTGCTAACCGATTTGGCGAAAAAAATAAAGGAAAGTAGCCAACTTATCCAAATGACTGGGGACCTTAAACGTACTTTAAATCCAGTGAGAATGGATGTGATAAGTACAGTTCGAAAAGCCTTGTTATTGGTGAGGGATGAACCTTTGGAGGTTAAAGTAAGGCTTCAGGCCTGGTATAAAAAACAGCAGGAACTAAATGAAGACAGGTACTCTAGTCATCAGTATAGTGAGTCAGCTTTCAGAGTAGAGGCTGTTACTACTGAGGAGCTAAGTTATCCGAATAAACCCGAACTTTTGGATGGGCGCGAGGTATTGAAAGCATGCTTTGATGCCATACTCAGCAGAGACCCCAGGGTTTTTGTTATCGGAGAAGATGTTGGAAAGATTGGAGATGTGAACCAGGCCTTTGCCGGTTTGCAGGCCAAACATGGATCGCTACGGGTGACCGATACAGGTATTCGGGAAGTAAGCATTATAGGTCAGGGGATTGGTGCCGCCTTGAGGGGATTAAGACCAATCACGGAAATTCAGTACTTGGATTATCTTGTTTATGCCCTAATGACCCTTTCTGATGATTTGGCTTGTTTACACTACAGAACCAAAGGAGGGCAAAAAGCTCCGCTAATAATACGGACCAGAGGACACAGACTTGAAGGGGTATGGCATTCCGGGTCTCCCATAAGTATGATTTTAGGAAGCCTTAGAGGTATATTGTTGTGTGTACCAAGAAATATGACGCAAGCAGCGGGAATGTACAATACCTTGCTAGAGGCAGATCAACCTGCAATAGTCATCGAATCCCTGAATGGATACCGGTTAAAAGAAAAGATGCCTTCCAATATCGGGACATTTAAAGTGGCCTTGGGTAAGGCGGAAATTTTACAAGAAGGGAAGGATATTACTGTGGTAACCTATGGGTCCATGTGTAGGATTGTGATGGATGCGGCAAAGCAACTTTTCAAGATAGGGATACAGGTGGAAGTGATTGATGCTCAAACCTTGGTGCCATTTGATTTGGATGAGGTGGTTTTAAATTCTATTAAGAAAACCAATCGGGTTGTTTTCGCAGATGAAGATGTTCCCGGAGGAGCTTCTGCATACATGATGCAGCAGGTTTTGGAAAAACAAAATGCGTATTATTATCTCGATTCTCAACCCATCACCATCTCAGCAAAAGAGCATCGACCTGCCTATTCATCTGATGGGGATTATTTTTCTAAACCAAGCGTTGATGATGTAGTCGAAAAGGTTTATTCTGTCATGAGTGAATCAGACCCCAAAAAATTCCCGGAGATCTATTGATCAATCTTTTATAATTATAAATTAACACTAAGTGAGTTCAGGTTTTTCTGTGGAGATGGCCTTGCATTATTAACTCAGTCCTTCCAGAAAATCCACTACAATAAGAGTGAAATGGTAATTAGCGTTCTATCTGTGAAAGGGTAAAGTCAGGGGTGGAAACCACGTTACTTTCATTCAATGCCCTGTCTTTTACTTTTATTTCCAGTTTTAAAGTGTCGTTTCTAAAAACACTATTCCAACCTAAAGACAACATAGAATACCTAATTTCTCCTTCAATGGCACGTTGTTGTTCTTCTTCAAGCAAGCGAGGAAAGCGCCCGTTGAAAGTGGTAAAATAAGGAGGGTCTGACCAATTGAATTCAGTATAATTGCCTCCTCTTTTTATAAAAAATTTAACTAATATATTGTAATAGTCCTCGTTTTCAGCGACCCATAAGGTGTCTTTGATTTCTTGGTTGTTAATTAAAGGGAAAATTACCCAATCTCTATTGTTGAAATCCGGTGCATCTTCCGGGCGTTCACTATAAGTAATGAATTGCCCGGCATCATCTGTAATGTAGTTGAGTTCGTTAAAAGGAGGGAAAATATCTGTGGCATTGAGCCCCAAATCCCCTTCCGCATCTCGGAAATCCAGTGTAATAATCAAAGAATCGGACCCTGAGGTTTGGATAAATTCCAGATTATTAAAATCAATCTGTGGCACCGTAGGAAAATCTTCCGGTGGGGAAATGCATCCAACCCAAACTGAAAGTAGGAGTAGGGTAATGATGGTGTGATTTTTTAACTTCATAGGTAATCCGTAATTTTACACTTCCGCCTCTTTGAATGTAAAAATGATCAAAATTTGGGTTTTACCATAAAATAACGATGAATTCTTTTAAAAGTTTTAGTGAAAAAATTAAAACAGGGAAAATTGATGATTTTGAGGCCCTGGCGATGGATTCATTTTTGTTTCAGTCGACCCATAATAAAGTTTACCAAAGGTACCTGGAAGCTAGGGGGGTTAGGCCTCAAGAAATTACGGAAGTCAATGCTATCCCCTTTCTCCCAATAGGAATGTTCAAGACAGCTAAAGTGATTTCAGGACCTGAAGGGTTATTTAACGGATGTTATTCGAGTAGCGGTACGTCGGGTCAGGAAAACAGTCGCCATTATATATATTCTAAAGACTTTTATTTGGAACACTGTGTTAATAATTTTGAATCAGCCTATGGTTCATTAGAAAACTTTCATGTTTTGGCTTTGCTCCCTTCTTATTTGGAGAGAGAGGGCAGTTCCTTGGTGGATATGGCAGCGCATTTTATTCAAAAAAGCAAATCCATTCATTCAGGTTTTTACTTGTACGAACATGAGGCTTTGTTGAACAAAATGGATGAGTTAAAAAAAGATGGAAGACAAACCTTGTTACTTGGTGTGACTTTTGCTCTCTTGGATTTGGCCGAAAAGATAAATGATCATGCAGATTTTGGCAACTTGATCGTTATGGAGACTGGAGGGATGAAAGGCAGGAGAAAGGAAATGATTAGAGAGGAAGTGCACGAGGTTCTTAAAAGGACATTAAATGTAAAGCATATCCATTCGGAATATGGAATGACGGAGCTTATGTCTCAGGCTTATTCTCCCGGGGAAGGTAAATTTTGGTGTTCTCCATTTATGAGGGTTTTGATACGGGATGTTTACGATCCTTTTGCATATACCTCAGGAACTTCAGGAGCCATTAATGTTATAGATTTGGCCAATTTCCACTCTTGTTCCTTTATTGAAACCGAAGACCTGGGTGTCAAAAACAAAGATGGCAGCTTCACAGTTTTAGGTAGGATGGACAATAGTGAAACCAGAGGCTGTAATTTAATGATCAATTAATTTTGTATTTATTTAGTATTTGTACATATTTGACTTTAATCTCTTAAAAATTATGAAAACTTTAATGACAATTTTGGTGGCTTGTGCGATTTTGGTATTGTCTTCATGCGCCTCAAGCAAACCCTGTCCTGCATATGCAAAGACAGGGAGTGTAGAAGCAAATGGTTAAGAGCTAAGCGGTTGTTTAATAATCTGCATACTTTTTAATATCATCTGCAGAGATACTCTTGCCGCCGAGAATTACCAATCTTTCAATTACATTTCTAAGCTCCCGGATATTTCCTGTCCAAGGGAATTCCTGTAGCTTTTGAATGGCTTCTTTATCTATCTCTTTTTTAGTGGTACCATATTCTGCGGCAATATCTCCCAAGAATTTGTCTACTAGCATTGGTATGTCTTCACTTCTGTCCTTCAGTGGAGGGACTTGGATGAGTATGACGCTAATTCTATGGTAAAGGTCTTCTCTGAAATTGCCATCAGAAATTTCTTGCTTTAGGTTTTTATTGGTAGCTGCCAATACCCGGACATTCACTTTAATGTCTTTGTCACCACCTACACGAGTGATTTTGTGTTCTTGTAAAGCCCTGAGTACTTTTGCTTGGGCAGAAAGACTCATGTCACCAATTTCATCCAGGAAGAGCGTCCCTCCATTGGCTTGTTCAAATTTCCCTTGGCGCTGTTTATTGGCGGAGGTAAAGGCACCTTTCTCATGGCCAAACAATTCACTTTCAATTAATTCGGCAGGTATTGCGGCACAGTTGACAGCAATGAAGGGTGCTTTTTCTCGGTTGCTTTTTTGATGAATCCAGTGGGACACCAATTCCTTACCTGTGCCATTGGGTCCGGTAATCAAAACTCTGGCATCTGTTGGAGCTACCTTTTCTATGGTTTCTTTTACAATAGAAATAGCTTTGGATTCACCCACCATGTCTAGCTTCTTAGAAAGCTTTTTCTTAAGCACTTTGGTTTCTTGTACCAATTCTTTTTTGTCCAAAGCATTCCTCACTGTAAGCAACAGTCGGTTTAAATCCGGAGGTTTGGGGATAAAGTCGAAAGCACCTTTCTTGGTAGCTTCCACGGCAGTTTCTATTGATCCATGGGCTGAAATCATGATAAACTGAGGTTGCTTGCTTAGCTCGGCTGCTTTGGAAAGGACTTCCATGCCATCCATTTTGGGCATTTTGATATCGCAAAGAACCAAATCAAAATCCTCGTTATTTAGCATTTCGAGACCTTTTACGCCATCTTCGGCTTCATATATTTCGTACTTTTCGTACTCAAGAATTTCTTTCAGTGTGGACCTGATGACTTTTTCATCATCAATTATCAAGATTTTCGGCATGTTTACAGCTATCCGTTTTTTTAGTAAAATTAAAAGTGCAGGCTTATAAGCCGGGTTCTGTTTCTCTTTTCAAAGTGTTTGCCATTTATCTAGCCTTTTCTTCACAGAAAAGGTCCAACGACCTACCCACTCCGGTTATCTAAGTAGATTTGGACGAGTAGCCCAATGACCGGAGCCTATTTGGTCTTTCAACCCATAAGGTTTGCCTTGCGATATCGGTCACCCGGTACCCGGTAGGCTCTTACCCTACCTTTTCACCCTTACCCCTTTAGGTAATACTGCCAGGGCGGTTTTTTTTCTGTGGCACTTTCTGTTGTTTTGGCATTCCTGCCTAAACACCTTCCCGTTAGGAAGTATGGTACTCTATGTTGCCCGGACTTTCCTCTCTTCTCAATGTGAACATTAAGAACAGCGACAAACCAGCCTGCACACCACAAAAATAAATCAAATAAACCCATAATTCACAATGATATTGGTTTTTAATTGATTGTTTACAAGGATCATATCCAATGATTCTGTTTCCCTATTCAAATTTATTGGTTATATTTCTAATAGGGATACAATTATTTAGTTGACTACGAGGATTATGAGAAGTTTATTTAAAGGATTAATTGCCGGATATGGCGCCTATAAATTGGGCGGGGGCTGTTTTAGCACCGTCTTGATTTTTATTTTGCTTTGGTTTTTATTGGGGCAATGTACCTGAATTATGAATCCAATGAAAAGGGTTCAATTTCAAAAAAACATAGGTTAAAATTTATTTTTAACCTATTTAAGAAAACGATACCTTTGTAAAAAAATAGGAGCATATGATATTAGTTGAGAATGCGGTTATCAGCGATGATATTAAGGAGCAATTTTTTGTTTGTGACTTGGGGAAATGCAAAGGAGCATGTTGCGTAGAAGGAGATGCCGGAGCACCACTGCTGGACGATGAAATTGAAGTCCTCGAAAAAGATTACCCTTCCATCGCTCCTTTTCTTACAGATGAGGGTAGGGAAGCCATTTCCGAAAAAGGAACCTGGGTGATCGATCAGGAAAATGAAAAAGGAACCACCACAATTGGTGAAAATGGAGCTTGTGCTTTTGCCATTACCGATGAGAGAGGGATATTAAAATGTGGTATTGAAGAAGCTTATAATCAAGGGAAAACTTCCTTTAAAAAACCCATTAGCTGTCATTTGTATCCGATCCGAATCACCAAATATGATGAGTATGAAGCATTGAACTACGACCGCTGGGAAATATGTGACCCTGCTTGTTCATTGGGTAATTCCTTAGGCGTTCCATTATATAGATTTTTGAAAGGGGCTCTTGTAAGGAAATATGGAGAAGAATGGTATGCAGCCCTCCTTGAAGAAATAGGTGTGGAAGAGTAAAATTGTTCAGTGTTTAAGTGTACATTCCATCGTATATAGCTTTATGCTTTTCTGACATAATATTCATTTTATACTACCTAGGCATTAATAATCGCAAGCATTATTTAATAAATTAAAAAGCCCTTGCCCAATTCATACTGTTGAATTTGACAAGGGCTTTTCTATTTTTATTTCGGCCTTAATTAAATCTTACAATGTCTGCTCCCAATGCATTGAGCCGTTGATCAATGTACTGATAACCCCTATCGATTTGTTCCACATTGTCAATAATGGATACGCCCTCAGCAGACAGGGCTGCTATCAAGAGAGAGACCCCTGCCCTTATGTCGGGAGAAGTCATTCGAATACCCTTCAGCGGATACTTTCGGTCCAAACCGATAACCGTAGCCCTATGAGGATCACAGAGGATGATTTGAGCCCCCATGTCGATCAACTTGTCCACAAAAAACAACCTGCTTTCAAACATCTTCTGATGAACCAGTACGGTTCCTTTCGCTTGTGTTGCCACCACCAAGACTATGCTCAGCAAATCCGGGGTAAAACCCGGCCATATGGCATCCGAAACCGTTAAAATAGACCCATCTATAAAAGTTTCGATTTCAAAATGCTTTCTTGCAGGGATGTATATATCGTCCCCTTTAATTTCAAGCTTAATGCCTAATCTCCTAAAGGTGTCGGGTATTATCCCGAGTTTGTCTACTTTGGCATCTTTGATTGTAATCTCTGATTGGGTCATGGCTGCCAGCCCTATAAAAGATCCAATCTCAATCATGTCAGGCAATAGGGTATGTTCTGTACCTTGAAGGCTTTTTACACCTGTGATTTCCAAAAGGTTTGAGCCTACCCCGGTTATTTTACCACCCATGCTGTTTATCATCAGGCATAGCTGCTGAATATAGGGTTCACAGGCTGCATTATAAATGGTAGTTTTTCCTTCAGCCATGGCTGCTGCCATGATGATATTGGCAGTTCCGGTTACGGAAGCCTCATCAAGTAACATATAGGTGCCTTTCAGTTGGCTTCCATCTATCTTATATAGTTCCTTTTTGGCATCATAATGGAATTTTGCCCCAAGTTTTTGGAAACCCGTAAAATGAGTGTCCATTCTTCGTCTGCCAATTTTGTCCCCTCCCGGTTTAGAAATTTTTCCGCTCCCGAATCTGGAAAGCAAGGGACCAAGAAGCATAACTGATCCTCTAAGGCTTGAGGCTTTTTCAAGATATGTTTCTGTTTCTAAGTAATCAAGCTTGATGTTTTTGGCTGTAAAGGAGTAGCTTTCCGGTCCTTGTTTTTTGACGACCACTCCCATGTCTGAGAGCAGTTCAATTAGTTTATTTACATCCCTGATGTTAGGGATTTTATTGATGATAACCTCCTCAGATGTAAGCAATACGGCACAGAGGATTTGCAAGGCTTCGTTTTTAGCGCCTTGGGGAGTGATTTCACCTTTAAGTTTCGTCCCTCCATTTACCCGAAATGATGCCATTAATTTCTTCTTTTTTTGCTATTAGAACCGTTATTTCTTCTTTTTCCTCCGGAATAATTCCTTCTTCCACCACTGTTGGAGTTGTTTCCCGAATTATTTGGAACATTGCTTTTGAAATCCCTACGCATGCTGGTTTCAAAAAGTCCGTTTTCTTTGACTTTTTCGAGGTCAATGTGGAGTTTACCTTTGGAGAGGGATTTGATGTCATCAATAATGATGGCATCATCAAAGTTTTCACGATTCCAGGTAGAGTGAAAGCTTCGCATCAATTGTCCGATATAAATCAAAGCGGTTTCTTGCTCCTGATCATCTTCTATTTCAATAGCTTTTGCTATTAACTTTTCAATATTTCTTCCATAGTGCTTGTATCGAACTTCTCCTTTAGGATAACCAATCGGAAGCGGTTTTTTACCCAGCAGTTCTTTTTCCGGCATTGGGAAAGGAGAATCCACTTCGAGTGAGAAATCTGACATAATGTACATATCGTCCCAAAGCTTTTGATCACTTTCGGTTTTTAATAATGGATTGAGTTGTTTCATCAACTCCACCAATGCGTATGCGTATTCTGTCCGTTTCTCTTGATCGGGAACAGTTTTTACATAATCCACTAATTTCTGGATGTTTTTTCCGTATTCTTTCAAAATAACTTTGTTTTTAGGCTTTTCATTATTTACCATGATACCTGCTTTTAAGTTTCCTGAACTTTTCTCAATATACTAAAAAAAAATGCATTAGTTAAGTCTCAGGTGCTTCCGGTATCTATGATCATTTGCTATTCTACTATGCGAAGCTTTGCAAAGCTAAGTAATAATGTTTTATCTCCAAAATGCTCGAAATGAATATGTGCTTTTCTATTGGTACCCTCGGTTTCAATGCCATGTACTTTTCCAAAGCCAAACTTAGGGTGCTCCACCTTCATTCCTTCTTTCAAATTATTGGTGTTGGAGGGTTTAAAGTTAGGTCCGGGGTCATGTAATTTGCTCGTTGTATTTCTAATGGCCGGCTTTTTCTTAAGCCCAACAAAGCCTTGTTTTCCCTCACTTTCCCTAAAACTACTGGAAAGTTTACTGCTTAGTTTTTTATTGACCTTGATAAATGTTGGGTCAATTTCTTCCAAAAACCTACTGGGCTCACAATTAAGCAATCTTCCATAACGGTACCTCGTCAGGGCATAACTGAAGTACAACTTCTCCATGGCCCTGGTTGTAGCTACATAAAACAATCGCCTTTCTTCTTCCAGGTCTTCTCTGCTTTGCATCATCATCTGGGAAGGAAAAAGATCTTCTTCCATTCCTACCACAAACACATACTTAAATTCGAGACCCTTGGAGGAGTGAATGGTCATCATGGTAACGGTATCCTGATTGTTTTTGTTTTGGTCTTCATCTGTCAGTAGGGCAATTTCCTGAAGAAAAGCACCTAATGATTTGTCTTCATTTTCCGGATTGTCTACATACTCCTTGATGGCGTTGAGCAATTCCTGAACGTTCTCATACCTGTTGAGTCCTTCAATGGTTTTGTCTTCATACAAATCTCGCAAAAGCCCCGATTGCTTGGCGATAGATGTGGCCGCTTCAAATGCATCTTTTCTTTCCACTTCCATTTTGAAGCTTTTGATCATGGTGCAAAAATCTGTGACTGCATTTGCACCTCTGCCCGATAAGAAACTCTGGCTATTGTTAAGCACTTTCCACAATGAAATATCATGTTCATAGGCGCCCACCATAAGTTTTTCAACACTGGTGTTTCCTATACCTCTTTTGGGGTAATTAATGATTCTTTTAAAAGCTTCTTCATCTTCATGGTTGACCACAAACCTAAAGTAGCCCATGAGGTCTTTGATCTCTTTCCTCTGGTAAAATGAAAGTCCGCCAATAATTCTATAAGCGATTCCTGACTTTCTCAGGGCTTCCTCCATAGACCTGGACTGGGAGTTTGTCCGGTACAAAATGGCAAAATCACTATTGCTTAATTGCTTGTTATTTTTTTCTTCAAAAATAGTCGCTGCCACCATTCTGCCTTCTTCATTGTCTGAAGAGGCTTTCATCAATTCAATTAAATCTCCGGAATCATTTTGAGTCCAAACATTTTTTTTGAGTTGTGATTTGTTTTTGGCAATGATAGAGTTGGCGGTTTCTACAATGTTCTTGGTTGACCTGTAGTTTTGCTCCAGCTTAACGACCAAAAGGTCTGGATAATCTTTTTCAAAATTCAGAATGTTCTGAATGTCAGCCCCCCTAAAGGCATAAATACTTTGCGCATCATCTCCCACCACGCATATGTTCTGATGAACGGCAGCAAGTTTTTTAGTGATCAGGTATTGGGAAAGGTTGGTGTCTTGAAACTCATCCACCATCACATATCGAAACCTTTGCTGGTATTTGTTCAATACATCAGGATGGTCCCGAAACAAGATGTTGGTATTGAAAAGCAAGTCGTCAAAATCCATGGCTGAGGACCTAAATAGCCTGTTTTGGTAGGCCTTATAGATTTCTCCCATTTTTGGTTTCATGGCAGCTTCATCATCAGCGATAATATAAGGGTCGTTAAGGTATGCCTGCCAGCCGATCAGCCTATTCTTAGCCCCGGAAATTCTGGAAAGTACCGTATTGGCCTTGTAAACCTTATCGTCCAATTTCATCTCTTTAACAATGGATCTGATAAGTGATTTGCTGTCGTCACTGTCATATATCGTGAAATTGCTCGGATAACCTAATTTTTGAGCTTCCACACGTAGGATTTTAGCAAAGACAGAGTGAAATGTTCCCATCCAGGTGTTTCTCGCCTCCAAGCCTATCAGCTTCTCAATACGCTGCTTCATTTCACTGGCAGCCTTATTGGTAAAGGTTAAGGAGAGGATCTGAAAAGCATCTACCTTTTTTTCGTGAATTAAATGGGCAATTCTGTAAGTTAGCACTCTGGTTTTTCCTGAACCTGCGCCTGCAATAATCATTACCGGGCCTTCAGTTTTTTTTACAGCTTCAAGTTGAGGAGGATTAAGGGTGGCTAAATATTCCATATTCTATTCAATTTACTTTTTTCCAGCTAAGTGATTGTAGCCGGTTCAAAGTTATCAATTCTTTTTCAGCTTACGTTCAGATACAATTTAATTGTCAATGATTATAAAACTGAAAAGGATGTTTAATTGGTTCTGTTTTCTTTATGAATGCTTTTATACAGTCAACTACTACCTTAAAAAAAACTACCTTAGATAAGGTTGTTTGAAAGGTAATAGGTCAAGGTAGTTATTAATTATGGTTTTTTTTGCTTCCACCTATTGTGTGACCATAAATAAAGAGAGGGTTCATCTCGTATATTTTTTTCTAATAGGTTGATAAATTTATCAGTAATGGAATGCTGCTCATGATCCAGGTAAGGAGGTTGGCTTAAAACCTGATATTCAAAAATATAATGTCCTCTTTTGGGTTTGCTTGTATGTGCATAAATAACTTTAGTGTTGAATTTTTTGGCCAGTTTTTCTCCTCCTTCAAAAAAAGCAGTTTCCCGATTCATAAATGGAGTCCAATACCTGATGTCAGATAAATTGGGGCGCTGATCGGCAGCCAAAACGATGAGCCTAGGCTTATTTCGATTTCTCAAAAAAGTACGTTGAAAGGATTTTCTTTCAGTAAGAATTGCTCCAAAACGGCAGCGCATGGACTTCATTAGTTTTTCAAAAAATGGAGCACTCAACTTTGTGTAAACTGTTTCGCACTTTTCACCCATATTGGAAGAAGCCGTTAAAAGGTGTCCTTCCCAGTTAAAAAAATGCCCACACATCCCTATCACAATTTCTCCATTGTCTACATTGTCAGTCACCAAGTTTGAATTTTTGGTAACAAACCTTCGATGGAGTTCTTTTTTACCCATGGTCAGCAGTTTGATCGTTTCTGCCATGGAGTCAGTAAAGTTTCTATAAAATTTCCTAGCTATAGCTTTTACTTCCGCATCACTTTTTTCGGGGAAACCATTTTTGATATTGTTCAGGACTACTTTTTTTCTATACCCAATTACATAATAGGCTAAAAGGTAAAAGAGGTCCGAAAAAATAAACAGGACTATCAGTGGTAGTTTGGAAAACAGCCGAAATAAGAGCATATTACTTTTTGCGAGGTTTAATGAGAAATCATCCCGGGTCAAAATAATGAAATATTAGTGACTTTCTTGAGGAAAATTAGTTATAAATAAACCCAATTAGTAATTTTATGGTCTATGTCCGAAGCTCAAAGAAAAAAATATTCAGATAAAGATAAAAACAACATTTTTGATCATGAATTCATGCCTCATATAGATTCCATGTACAATTTCGCGTACAGGTTGACTTTCGATGAGGATGATGCCAAAGACTTGGTGCAGGATACTTATCTCAAGGCTTACCGATTTATCAACTCTTTTGAGAAAGGCACCAATGCCAAAGCTTGGTTATTCAGGATATTAAAAAACAGTTTTATCAATGAATACCGCAAGAAAAGCAAGCAACCCGCAAAGGTAGATTATCAAGAGGTTGAAACTTATTATAACTCAGAGAATGTTGATTATAATATGACCTCTGATTTGAGGGTGGATGCGGTTAAAGATATGCTAGGTGATGAGATTTCAAATGCATTGAATAGCCTTGCTGTCGACTTCAGGACCGTGATTATTCTTTGTGACTTGGAAGGTTTTACTTATGAGGAAATGGCAAAGATTTTGGATATCCCTATAGGCACGGTCAGGTCAAGACTTCATCGCGCAAGGAACCTTTTAAAGGATAAACTTCGTTCCTATGCTGGAAACATGGGGTATGATACTGAAGAAGAATAAAAATAGCATCGAAAACACTTAAAATGGACAAGAATCAAAATACATCCAACAAAAGAAAGGAAAACTGTAGTGATGAAAACAAGTGCTTTGAACTTTTGGAAAGCATTTTGGATGGGGAAGGCACGGCTGATTCAAAAGAAATCCTAAATGAGAAAATCGCTAAATGTCAGCCATGTTTTGAGCATTATCATTTGGAAAAAGTGATCAAAGAGATTTTGCAAAATAAATGCACCAAACACATGGTGCCCTCCGAATTAGCTGCTACCATTAGGCAAAAAATCCAAGATTTAAAGTAAGGATTATGTCTCAAGGAAAAGTAATTATTTTTTCAGCTCCTTCCGGATCTGGTAAAACCACTATTGTCAAACACCTATTAGCACATGAGCCTTTATTGGGCTTTTCAATATCTGCTTGTACCAGAGACAAGAGGGGCAGAGAAGAAGAAAATGGGAAAGATTATTATTTTTTGACTCCAGAGGAGTTTCGCGAAAAAATAAATCAAGATGCTTTTATTGAATGGGAAGAAGTTTATGCCGGCAACTTTTACGGCACCCTCAAGGAAGAGATCAAAAGAATTTGGGACCAAGGTAGACATGTAATATTTGACGTAGATGTAAAAGGGGGGATAAACCTAAAAGAATATTTTGGTGACAAGGCCCTTTCCATTTTTGTTAAAGTACCCTCAATGGAAGATTTAGCCCAAAGGCTCCGAGACAGAGGAACAGAATCTGAAGAGAGCCTGTCCAGGAGAATCTACAAGGCTAAGTTTGAGTTGGGGTTTGAGAAAAAGTTTGACGTCGTCCTTGTCAATGAAGACTTGGATCGCTCCTTCAAGGAAGCAGAGAAATTGGTTGCTGATTTTATTAAAAAATAATTGATTTGAAAGTAGGGCTTTATTTTGGATCATTCAACCCTATTCATGTGGGGCACTTGATTATTGCCGATACCATGCAAGATCAGACGGAGTTGGACGAGGTCTGGTTTATTGTTTCTCCACAAAACCCAATGAAGTCAAGTAAGTCCTTGTTGCATGAGTTTGATAGACTCAAAATGGTGGAATTGGCCACAGCAGACCATTTTAGGTTTAAAGTAAAGGATGTTGAGTTTCATATGCCAAGGCCCAGTTACACCATAGATACCCTTACCTACCTTACTGAGCAATATCCGACCCACGAGTTTTCCTTGATCCTAGGAAGTGATAACCTCAATCATTTTCATAAATGGAAAAATAGTGAGGAATTATTAAAACAATACAAGTTATTTGTGTATCCTCGTCCGGGGAAAAATAAAAAGGTAACCCACGAAAATATTTACTTTGTAGATGCCCCGCTTCTTGATATTTCGGCGACTTTTATTCGCAAAATGATTCATAAAGGAGGCTCGGTAAGGTACTTATTGCATCCCCATGTGATGGATTATATTCGGGACAAAAAATTCTTTATTTAGAAGTTTAGGTTTAAGGCTTTTGCCATATTTTTCAGCCATTTAAACGCTCTATTCCTCGCTCAAATTTACACCTTTAACGGTTACAAAGTTGCGCTGGTATTTTGATTTACCTTCAAGTAAAAGTTTACTGATAGCTAGTGCCTCTTATGTGAAGAAAAGGTAAATTTCTGTTACAGGTTAGGCCTGCAACAGAAATTTACCATTGTATCTTTTTTCAGGATTTAATCTATCCTTGTTTTTATTTTCTGATTGATAAGGTTTGCGATTCCTTTTCCTTGTTCTACGCCGTTATCAATGGCAGGGAGGTAATGAATGCCTCCAAAAAAGCGACTAATGGCAGCCTCAGTAGATGCCATACGGAAAGAATCAAATTCCCTAACCCCTAAACCAAATTGTACTTCAGTTGAATCTACAAAATGAAAAGGTTCCCCCAATAGCTTTGTCAATGCTTCTGCTGCAGCTGTAGAGACTACACTGTGACCACTGGTATACTCGGGAAAAGGAGGTGTTTGTAACAAGGGCAACCAGTTTTTGTCCATGTATATATTGATGTATGTTTCGGGCCTAATCAATACACTTCGGTATTTCTCATCCCAACAGGAAATGAAACCATCAAATAAATAAATAGCGGTAGTGGCCATTGTTTCTGCAGTGGCTTTCCAATCAAGTTTTTTGGTTTTTGCTGCAATGCCTGCAATACCCATCCAGTGACCTCCGGGGGTTATTTTTTTTTCAGCAAACATGACATGGCCTTTTACATTCATTTTATAAGGGTTACAATCCCAGAAAAAGGCAATTTCTTCTTGTTCATCCTCAATGTTATTTCCTGCATCCATCACAGCCTTTGCATCTTGGTAGAAAGTGCTTTCAGGAATGGTATCAAATGCAGGGGGAGGCTCAGGAGCAAATTGACTGGCAGAATCTAAAAAGAATGGTCTGATCTTATTCCAATGAGGTTCAATGGCCTCTATATAAGCAGGTGGAGTGGGCGTCCAAGAACCGAAGTCTTCCGTTGGGGTGTATTTGCCAAAAGATCTGCTCTGATGGTAATTGTCCTCTGAAGCATAGGCAAGGATCTCCTCAGCCACAGCTTCTCCTAAGGCGATTGAGGCATCAAATTCTTCGTCCGGCATACCGGCACTTTTTATAGCTTCAAATAAATTATCTCTGTTTTCAGTTAGAAATTGCTCGGTAAATATCAGTTGAAGAGCTACTTTATAATACGCAGCAAGGCTGGCCAATTGAAAATTAGCCTGTGCATAGGAAGAGGGATCTACCGAAAGCGCTTGGGATTTGTTCAATTGTCCCATCAATGAGACATATTTATCCGGAGCGGTCAGGGCGACTATTTCGTAGGCTGCAATGGAAGGGTAAGCATAAATCCTACTTGCTACAGGAGGAGAAAAAATGTCATGTACAAGTGTTTCTGTTAAGCTCTCATTGGCTTCTATCAGGTAATAATTGTCTGTTAAAAGTTGCTTGTATTGATCATTTTTACCACAAGAGCCTAAGAAGAGAAGCAGTCCCAAACCTAGGAAATAGGGCGTGAAAAGAAGCTTTAATTGATTTGATAACATGATTTGAAAAGATAAAGGTGATGAATAGTAGTTATTAGTGAAGTTTGGTTTGATTAAGGTGTTTTTGATAAGATTCGAGTATCCAGTTTCCCACTTTTTTGCCTTGGTCTTGCCCTCTGGTAATGGCGTCCATATAATGAATACCTCCATATAATCTTGAGATGCTAGCTTCTTCGGAAGCGTGCATAAACGAACTATATGCCCTACTACCCAGCCCATATTGTTCTTCTACGGTATCTGTATATTTATAATCATCTCCAAAAAAATGGGTAAGCATTACAGCTGCAGTGGTGGAAATGGTGGAGTGCCCACTAAGGTATTCCGGAAAAGGAGGCGTTTGTAACATGGGCTTGTAGGTGGGATCAATTATTTTGCGAATGGCCGTTTCTGGACGAATTCTGTCACTCCTGAATTTTTCATCCCAGCAACTAATAAATCCATCCATAAGCCCAATACTTACCAAGCTATTAATTTTTATGGTTTCTTCGAAACTTAAATTGGATTGCTCACAAGCAATTGCGGTGATTCCCATCCAATGGCCGCCCGGAGAAATTTGCTTGATTCCTACCATCAGATGGCCGGTCTCTTCTAAAGCAAATGGATTGCAGTCCCAAAATGCCGCAATTTCACGTTGTTCTTTATTCATTTCAAGGCTGTAAACTTCTTCCATTAAAGCATAAAACTCCGATTCGGGGTCGGTAGAAAAAGCTATCGGAGGAAGTGGTTTGAATTGATCAGCAGCCTTCAAAGTAAAAGGGCGAACGGTATTAAAATAAGGTTCTACCGGTGCAAAATAACCGGGTGGAGTAGGGTACCATTTTCCGGCACCTTCAGAGGGCTGATACCTTGGATAGTTGCTAATCTCCCTGTATTGGTCATTTTGGGCGTAATTTAAGATCTGTTCGCTTATCTCCTTTGCATACCGGCTCGCTTCCGAAATTTCCTGTTCAGTATATCCCCAAGATTTACATGAATCGGCCAAGCTTAATCTGTATGCATCTAATTCTGCACCGGATGGCTGCATGGCAGCGGCAGTATGTAGCATGGCAAAAAGAGCACTTATTTCAGGTGACGGACTCTCTAAGCTTGGTTCTGTAATAGAGGGGAACTTGTTTAAGAAGCCGGTAAAAGACGGATATTCCTCATTGGAAATGGCAATGGTTTCATAAGCCGAAAGGCATGCATAGGCATAAAATCTGGCAGCTAAAGGTGGGTTGGTAATGTCGTGAACCATCAGCTCTGTCATTTTTTCAGTTGCTAGACCAATGCTGGCAGCCGGAATCGGACGCTTTTCCACTGGGGGGNGGCTATTTTCTTTTAAAATTGTCATTTTATTAATTATTCACTTTTTGGCAACTTGTATGTTTTCAAAGTACCTTGATTGATGCCAAATAAAAGTTGGTCCTCAATTTGCAAAATACTTCTTACATCTCCTTTTACATTTAGACCGGATTTTATTTGAGGCAAATAATTAAAATTTCCCTGCCCGTCACCCAATAATACAAGACCGTGATTGGCATCATATTTACCAAAACGAAGTCTGGCTTGGTGAATGTTCCCCGTCAATATTAAATCTTGGTAATCATCTTGATTAATATCTAAACTTTTAATGGCGAAAACAGGCGAAATTTGAGTTTCAAGAGGTAAAGGGACGTATTTCATACCTTCTTTTCCATTGATAAATAGGCTTGTCTCCAAGTGGTTGGCCTTGAGATGAGCGGCACTTGCGATATCCTCTTTAGAAAAAATATTCTCCAGACCTGCTTCGGCAAAAGTTTCATAGTCAGTAAATCTTGTACGCATACCTGCCATTTGATGCAATAGTTCGTCACGAGTAAGGTAAGGGTAACTTTTGCCTTGAATGTAAAAACTTAAAATTGGATCCACCGCCCCATTGTTGTCAAAGTCTTTGTAGTGCATCTCTGCAGGTTGTTCAGGGCTTACTTTAACCTGGCTATTTAACCCTAGATTGCCAACAACCAAGTCCGGTCTTCCATCAGCATTTAAATCGGAAATATGAAGAGAATTCCACCAGCCACTTAATTCTTCAGCGAAAAACGCTTGACTCACATTTTGTAATTTTTGCCCCTCAATTTTATAAACACTAATGGGTAGCCATTCTCCAATGACGATCAATTCGGCTATACCATCCAAGTCAAGGTCTGCCCATTGGGCATCGGTAATTAGACCTAAATTAGAAAGCTCAGGGAACCATTCTGCGGTTTTATCCAGAAATCCACCCTTGCCATCATTGATAAGGAGCAGGCTACCGGGTGTTTCGGGATATCTTCCGGGTATTACGCGAGCTCCAATAAAAATATCGGGGAAACCATCCTTATTGACATCATGTACGGCTATGGCCCCCGTACTGATAAGCATTTCAGGTATGGAATGGATGGATCGGGTTAAATTTCCCTTGCCATCATTGAAGTAAACCCTGTCTTGTAATCTTTTATCTTTGGGCATGAATTCACCATAGCCCCCGCTAGCCACATAGAGATCCAATGAGCCGTCTCCATTAAAGTCAGCCCAAGATGCATTGGTGTCCTGGTAGTCTTTATCCACTTCAAAGGCAGGAGTATTCTTTTTAGAAAAAGCACCAGCTTTGTTTTGAAGCCATAATGCCGCAGCTTGCCCTGCTTCTCCACCTATAAATATATCTTCCAGTCCATCTCCATTGACATCCGCTTTAGTTAGAACAGGCCCGGAAAAGGACAGTGGATTGACCAAAAGTGGCTGCCTTTTGAAGTCATTGATCGATTTTTTAAAAGGCTTATAGGCAATAGGGGATGGGATTTCGCTTAATAAAGGTTTTGTTACCTCTTGGTTACGGACGGCGTCCACTGCTTCAGCTTGAGAAAATACAATGGTTTGATTGCTTTTGATCTTGTATCGGCGCTCTACTTTACCACCCGACCATAACACTTCCAATGAATCAATGGTGGTATGCTTGCCCAACCCCAAATGTAATACAGGAGACACACTGGACTGATAACCTCTGATAGGCATTTGCTCGATTTGCTGTAATTCCCCACCTGCATAGCTTTTTATTTTGGCACCTATACCAAAATGGTTTAGGCCACTTCCTTGCAGCTGAATTTTTAAGAAATTATTGTTTGGTGAAAGACTGTCAGTATTGTTTCTGTATATAGAAGCGACATGGTTTACATTATTGGTAACCAAATCTAAATCCCCATCATTGTCTAAATCTGCATAGGCCGCACCGTTTGAGTTGACCTTTTGCTCCAAACCCCAGTCTTTTATTTTTTCTTCAAAAATCCAACCATTGGTGTTTTTGTAGATGTAATTGTTCAGGTCTGAAGAGGGCATTTGGTGAACCAAATCCAAAATATTATCTCTTCTGAGGCCGTTCTTATTGTTTTTAAGATAATCAGCCATGTATTTTAGAAAATCCTGATTGGTATAGTCCCTGGCATACCCGTTGGTAATAAACAGATCTTTTAACCCATCATTGTCAAAATCGGCTAATAAAGCTGCCCAGCTCCAATCTGTATTGGAAACCCCGGACATTTGACCTGTTTCACTAAAGCTTCCATTGCCATGGTTGAGGTGAAGCATGTTCCGCATGTATTGATGGTGGAATCCCATTTTTAGCCCAAACTCAAACTTTTCATAATTATCGGGAGCCATTAGTAATTTTTGCCTTTTATTGTCTTCCGGCAGCATGTCTAAGGTAAAAATGTCCATCAGGCCATCATTGTTGACGTCTGCAATATCATTTCCCATGGAGAAATGGGAGGTATGATCCAACATTTCGTTGATGCGATTTGTAAAAGTCCCATCCCCATTGTTCAAGTAAAGGTAATCAGGCGCAGTGTAGTCATTGCTTATGTAGATGTCTTGCGAGCCGTCATTGTTAATGTCTGCAATGCCTGCACCCAAACCATAGGATAAGGCAACTTTCAAAATTCCGGCCTCTTGGGTGATTTCGGTAAAAGTTTCCCCATCATTTCTATAAAGCTGTGGACCTGCGGGGTCTGTTTCATTTAATAGGGCTAGTGTACTGGATTCATCCAGTACCGGAATGGATTTTGGATTATGGTTGAGTAGAAAGAGGTCCAGGTCACCATCATTGTCAAAATCAAAAAAACTTGCTTGGGTGCTGGTTGTCTCACTGTCAATCCCATATTCCGCAGCCATTTCTTTAAATTGAGGGATATTTTTCTCACTGTTACCTTGGTTGATGAAGAGTTGATTTTTCCTTTTATCCGGGGGAAGACTTCCCGAGAAGCAAACATAAATATCCAACAGTCCGTCCCCATTGACATCAGCCATGGCAGTACCCGTTTTCCAAGGCGCCGCTCTGGTTGCTACACCCGCTTGCTGGGTGATGTCTTCAAATTTAAAATCACCTTTGTTGAGATACAGCCGGTTTTCAACCATGTTTCCGGTAAAATACAGATCATCTAGGCCATCACCATTGAGGTCACCAATGGCTACTCCGCCACCATTGTAAAAATATTCATACATCAGTATGTTTGTGTTCAATCCCTCTGTAAGGGTATTTTCAAACATAATCCCTGTTTCTTCGGGTGTAAGAAGGGTAAATTGCTTTAATTCGTCCCTTTTGACCGACTCTTTCTGGCAACCAAACAAGACCAATAGGGAGAGAACGAACTGGATTTTATTGAGTAAATTATTGGACATAGAGAGGAAAATATGAAAGTGTAAATATAGTGAGTTTTAACAGTTTCTCCTTGTATTCCTAGGGCTTATCTTGAATTGAGCTGATACTCATTGGAATGCTTACCTTTTCTTTTATTAATCTTAATATGTTTAAGACGTTGTTTGCTTTCTACCAAGTAATTTATTGGTTGGGTTTTTTAACCCTTTCTACAAAAAAAAGAGCGACCATTTGATCGCTCTTTTTTAATGTTTGTATAGATATTAATTAATCTTCATATCCCGGGTTCTGAATAAGCTCTCGGTTTCGTTGCATCTCATCAAAATTAATTGGCATGAAATACATTTTATCTAACCAGAGTCGGTTTTCTTTACCGGGATCTATGTCGATTACCTCATAGGAATAGTCGTAGTTTTCAGTATTATAACTGTATATAGTCACGTCTTTTCCTGCTTTAAGGGTCCCCACGATATTGATCCCATTGGGTTGTCTACCCAAGGTTTCTGGGGCAATCATCCAGCGTCTGGCATCGTAAAAGCGTTGTTCTTCATGGACCATCTCCTTGCGTTTTTCATTGATCAAGGCTTCCATTAGCTCTTCTCCGGAAGCAGTAAGCGCTGGCAATCCGGCTCTATATCTGATTTTATTTAACCAGGTTCTTGCTTCTTCATCATTACCCAGGGCAATATTTGCTTCAGCATAATTAAAGACGGCTTCAGTAAACCTTAAGTGTGGCCAAGGAATTTCTTGCCAGGTGTTTTGATCCACAAAATTAGGATCCGGTTCAATGAATTTCCGAATATAATAGCCGGTATAGCTACCATTCCAGTCCTCAATGGGGCTGTTTCTTGTATCCAATCCAAAATGGGTTACTTTTTGGCCTTCACCATTGATTACCTCATAAGTACCTGTTTGAATTTGACCAAGTGGGTCTCTAGCTTGATTGGCAGAAGACCTTGGTTTCCACGGTGCTCCTTCATATAGGAAAGTTGCATAGAATCTTGGTTCACGGCCTTCGTAAGGGGCACTTGCGTGATCTTCTTCCTCCCAATCAAAATCAGAACCATCCATCATTTGATAATCATCAATTAGAAGCTGTACAGGCGTGTTTCCTGCCCAGTTGTTGTAACCATTGGGTCCATTGTGAAGTCCATGACGTCCACCTGTTTCTGGCTTTTGAGACAAGAAATACCTTCCGAAAATCATTTCGCTCTCTCCACCATTTCTTGAAAGCGAGTTATTTATATAGGTCTGAATCGCTTCTTCCTGTGAAAGAGGCTCAGATAGATCCAGCATGTTTCCACTGGCTTTATCAAGAACAGCCTTGGCAGCAGCAGCGGCTTGTTGGTAGCGGTCAGCTTGGCTGCCGCTGGTATAGCCGATCAGTTCCTTATTTTGGTAACCTGATATTACAGAAGATTTTGCAGAAGCCGTTGGCATATCATGCAAATCAGATGCTGCATAGATCAATACTCTTGACTTCAAGGCCAAAGCGGCAAGCTCACTTGCCCTACCGCCGGTAAGGTCTTTGCCTGCCAATAAGGTAGCTGCTTTGTCTAAGTCTGCGATGATAAAATCTACTACTTCTTCATAGGTATTCCTTGGAAGTTCATAGGTTTCTTCATCTAAAGTAAAGGTTTTATTCGCAATAGGTATCCCTCCAAAATTTCTTAACAATTGATGGTGGAAGTAAGCTCTCATGAAAGTAGCCTCACCAAGCAATCTGTCTGCTATTCCTCCTTCATTGGAAAAAGAAGGATCTGTCAGGTTATCTATGGCGATATTGGTTGCCCTCAAATTACTATAAAGGGAAGGCCAGTTTCTTGTGTAATCCATCCATCCCGGTTCTTGAGGGTTGGATCTTGCTTCTGTTACGGTAGTAATATTTCTACCGGGGTGAGTGAAAATGGCCTCATCCGTCAAAGATGCCAAAGCCTGCTCACTAAATCCGCCTTGTCCCAAACCTTTGTATAAGTCGGTCACAAAAGCTTCTGCAAGTCCCGGATCTGTCCATACTGCAGATTCCGATACTTCTCCTTGGGGTGGTGCATTCAAAAACTCTTCATCACAAGAAAAATTGAGAAAAGAGATCGTCAATGCCAACCCTAGATATTTTATATTTTTCATCATATTCAATGTTTTAGGATTTAGAATGTTACGGATAGACCAGCATTGATTACCCTAGCTTGTGGATAGTATTGTCCTGTTGCATTGTCTGATTCAGGATCATATACTTTTAATTTATCCCAAGTAAGGAGATTCAAACCATTGGCATAAAACCTCAAGTTGCTAATGCCAAACCTTTCGCCAAACTGCTGTGGTACGGTATAACCGACCTCAAAGTTTTTCAATCGAATGTAATCTGAACTTCTGTACCAGAAGTCATTTCCATTGGAATAGTATTGGTCACTTCTGTTGGCAATTCTAGGATAAACTGAGCTTTCGTTGTCTACAGTCCACCTGTTTTCGTAAAATTCTAATAGGTAATTACCGATGTTACCGGACTCTCCAAGACTAACTTGAGCGATAGCTCCTGCAGCACCTTGGAATAAGATGGCTAAATCCCAGTTTCTAAAAGAAGCATTAAGATTGACACCCCCTTGAAATCTTGGGATACTGTTTCTGTCCAGTCTCACTCTATCGAGTGGTGTAATGGCTCCATCGCCGTCATAATCTTTAAACTTCATGTCACCGGGACGTAAGTTATTGGTGATGTCAGAATAATCCAGTGTTTCCGCATCAATTGCTGCTTGATTTGGGAAGACACCATCATATAAATATACAGGATTAGGAGTATTCATGGGGCTGCCTGTAGACAGTTGCCAAGAAGGGGCTCCCGGTGGTTCATCCCAAAATAGAATCTTGTTTTTGGCATAACCGCCATTGGCACTTACACTATAAGAGATGTCTCCTGATTGTCCCCTGTAGCCAATATTGATATCAAAACCCTTGTTTTCTACTTCTCCGATATTCTCCGCAGGAAGCAAGGATGCCAAGCCACTTGATTGTGGTACGGAAGCATTTTTCCTCCATAGGATATTGGTACGTTTATTATAGAAGTAATCAAATTCAAAAAAGATTTTCCCTTGAAGCAATTGTCCTTCTATACCAATGTTGGAATTGTTTGCAACTTCCCAAGTAATGGCATTGTTCGGTACCCTGGTTTCATACAAGGTCTTGGCTTCAGTGTTTTGCAAGATTTGGCTACTGAAACCATAGGTGGCTAGGAATTGATATTCTTGTAAAGATCCATCATAATAAATCTGATCATTCCCCATTTGTCCCCAAGACCCTCTAATTTTGAAGAAGTCCATGGCAGTTATATTGTTTTTCCAGAAGTTCTCTTCCGAAATCACCCAACCGGCCATTACGCCCGGGAAGAAACCAAACCTGGAAGCTTCAGGGAAAATATAGGATCCATCATATCTCCATAGGAATTCGAACAAATATTTTTCCTGATAATTATAGGCAACCCTTCCGAAGTAGTTTAGCCTACCTCTAGTGAAAGCTCCACCGCCATTGTTTTTTTCTGCATCTCCACCGGCAAACATTTGATCAATGGCAGGAGAAATGAAATACCTTCTGTAAGCAAAAAAGTCATTGCCTTCTACCGTTTCCTTATTTACACCGGCCAAGGCATTGAAACCATGATCACCAAATTGCCTTTCATAGGTAAATACACCTCCCAATAAGATATTTAACTGGTTGATATTTGTTTGTCTTAACCTAGGTTCAGCAGGACCTCTTTGACTTGGGACTAAGATAGGAGTTACGCCATCTGCCTCAAAACCATTACCTCTTTGGTATAGAATCCATGGGGTTTCCCATCTTTTTTGTAACCTGCTTAAGTTATCAATGGCAGCAGTACCTTGGAATTTCAAGCCTTCCACTCCTGGGATTTTGATATTTAAAGCACCATTGGTTTGGAAATAATTTCTAGTATCTCTGTCGTACCCGGTTGCATTCGTGGTGATCACTACCGGATTTTCTCCATTTTCAATATCCGGACCGGGTCTACCGTCAGGCCAATAAGCCGGCTCATGTGGTTTTCCTCTCATCTGCATCCTAAAAATTGCTCCGGCACCTCTGGTCGGGAAAAAACGATATTCCTGACGGGCCAAAACACCCAGCTGTAGATCAATGTACTCATTGATCTTGGCATCAAGGTTGATTCGCATATCGTATTGTTTGAATCCGGTAGCAGAGTTTTTATAATAGGCATCTTGGTTTTGGTACCCTATTGATGCCATGTACCTCAAACTTTCAGAACCTCCATTCAGTTGTAAGTTGTGCCTAGACTGTGGAGACCAGGTTTTTAAGGTTTCCCCATACCAATCGGTATTTGGGTAATTCCAAGGATCTGTTCCTGCGCGGTGCAAAGCCAAAGCTTCAGGGCTAAATGGAGCTGTTCTCTCCTGACCTGCCTGAGTGATGTAGGTACCAGTAGATCGATAAGCATCGGTGGCAGCTCTCCACTCATTGGTAGGGAGCTCATAGACATTTAAGTCATTCAACATTTCTCCGTACTGTGCTGCATCAGCCAGCTTAGGGATGGTTGTGGGTTGGGCAAAGCCTTGGTTAAATTGATAGGTAAGTTCAGGCTTTCCTTCTTTCCCTCTTTTTGTGGTAACCAAAATCACACCATTGGCAGCTCTTGCTCCATAAATGGCAGCAGATGCATCCTTTAGGACGGATATGTTTTCAATGTCGTTAGGGTTTAATCGGTCAATTCCTCCTGCTCTGGCAGGGATACCGTCAATTACAATCAGGGCATCATTGTTTCCAAGGGTGTTGGAACCACGAATCCTAATGCCTGCACCGTCATAACCGGGCTCACCGCTTCTGTTAACAGCGATCACACCTGACATCCTACCTGCGATGGAATTGGATAAATTCATCGCCGGAGATTTTACCAAATCGCCACCTTTTACTGTAGCAACGGAACCTGTAATGGTTTCCTTCTTTTGTTCACCATATCCTACGACTACAACCTCTCCAAGGGATTGCATGTCAGGGTTTAAGGTGATGTCGATAGTGCTTTGGTTGTCTACCGTAACTTCTTGACTTACAAAACCTACGAATGAGAAAACGATGGTTTGATCGGATTCCTGTAGGTTGATGGAATAGTTACCATCAATATCAGTAACTGCACCTCGGGTGGTGCCCTTAACCAATACCGATACACCCGGTAAAGGCAAATCATCCTCCCCGGATATGACTGTCCCGGTTACTTCCCTGGACTGGGCATGTAATGTTAGACTGCTTGACAAAAGCAAGGCCAGACCCAACAAAAACAATTTTGTTCTGGGTAAATAGTTTTGCATTCTTTATTGAATTAGGTTAATAATTATTTAGGTGTTATTGTTGAAATAACACTTAAAGTTGCTGGTAATTTTTATAATAAACAATAAGGTAATTGTAACATAAAACTACCTAATTATTTTACAGCTTAAATATGTTTAGTTAATCAATTAAAGTGTTAAAAAAACAATTGAAAATTTTATGTTTTTGTAAAAAAACTAGTGTTTTATTATTAAAATAAAAAGTCGGAAAAAAATGAGATTTTAATAAAAAATAGAATCAATTAAGGATTTCTTTAGCTTGGGCTTGTTCCATTTAATTTTTTATATTGAAATTTGATTTTTGTAATTAAAGTGTTGGGGATAATAATAGGTTTTAGTTTGTCCAAGGGCCTTAAGAATAGAAGGATGGATTTGGTGTTGAACCATGTAGTTAAAGTGTTTTCCTAGATATAAGAAATTTTTTATCTATTTGTATTTACCTATATTTGTAGGATAAGGTTTAATACAGAAAAGAATGGTCAGCTTATGGCTGTCTGTTCTTTATTTTTTTTGTAGAGGAAGAACACCTTTCAGGGCGATTTAATTGTATTTGTGAGGAACCCTATGAATTCACCTCTCCTGATTTCTTTAAAATGTAAACAATCAACTAATTTGGTGGTGGAATCGCTTCAAAATCTTCCAATTGCTGTTTTTAGGAATTTTACTTTTGCCATATTGTACTAAAATCCAAAAATACTAATTTTCATTTGATTACATCGCTACCTCAAAGGCATTACGATTCTTTTTATATTGAGAGGTTGAACCAGGTTTTTTAACCTTCTGGATAAAAAAAGCCCTGACATTAAAAATGCAGGGCTTGGTGTTCAATGGGATATATTGGCTTATATCGTCATTATTTCAGCTTCTTTCTTAGCGTATAGCTCATCTATTTTAGCAGAATGCTGATCAGTCATTTTCTGAACAGTATCTTCGGCTCTTTTAACATCATCTTCGGCTACTCCTTCTTTTTGAAGCTTTCGCAGGCCATCGTTGGTGTCTTTTCTAACGTTTCGTATACTTATTTTTCCGTTCTCACACTCATTTTTCACCTGTTTCACCAAGTTCTTTCTACGCTCTTCAGTTAATGGTGGTACGGTCAACAATACCATTTCTCCATTGTTCTGAGGATTTAAACCTAGGTCGGAGTTGATGATTGCTTTTTCTACTTCCGGAATTAACTTTTGCTCCCAAGGTTTGATGGCCAAGGTCCTGGCATCGGGAGTAGTAATAGAGGCTACTTGCTGTAATGGAGTTGGGTTACCATAATAGACCACCATTATTCCATCCAAGAAATTAGGCATGGCCTTGCCTGCTCTTATTTTTATTAATTCGGCAATAGTATGCTGGACAGCTTTGTCCATCAAAGACTTTGCCTCTTCTAAGTATAGCTGAATCTCTTCCATGAGTTAATTTATTTAGATGTTATCAACGTACCAACTTCCTTGCCATTGATAAGGTCCAAAAGGTTATCCGTTTTGTTCATATCAAAAACAATGATTGGGAGATTGTTTTCTTGACATAATGTAAAAGCTGTCATGTCCATTACATTAAGGTTTTTCTCATAAACCTCTTGAAATGTAATGTTAGAATACCTTGTGGCAGTAGGGTTTTTTTCTGGGTCTGCTGTATATACCCCATCCACTCTTGTACCTTTAAGTACCACCTCAGCTTCAATTTCTATGGCTCTTAAGCTGGCTGTAGAGTCGGTAGTGAAATATGGATTGCCAATTCCGGCACCAAAAATTACAATTCTCCCTTTTTCTAAATGACGAATGGCTCTCCTTCTAATAAAAGGTTCGCAAACACTTTCCACTTTAATACCGGACATAAGGCGTGTATACATGCCGTTTTGCTCAAGTGAACTCTGAAGTGCCATCGCATTAATTAAGGTAGCTAACATTCCCATGTAATCTCCTTGAACCCGATCTATTCCAACTTTTCCTGCCTGTACACCTCTAAAGATATTGCCTCCCCCTATGACAATGGCAATTTCCACGCCAAGATCATGAACATTTTTAATCTGAGTGGCATATTCTTGAAGTCTTTTGGAATCAATGCCATAGCTATTGTCTCCCATCAGGGCTTCTCCGCTAAGCTTAAGGAGTATTCGTTTGTATTTCATCTTCCGAATTGTTTTCAGTTTTACTAGTGAAAGGCCTTGATTAGGACTATTAAAAATTTCTTGATCTCAATAAGCCCGACAAATATAAATCCTTGTTTTTAGAAAACTAAATCTTAAAGCTAAAAATGGTAGAATACTTGTGAATTTTATGTTTAAATTTTGGTAGCCCACCAGATTTTATGACCTGATCATTGTTAATTCAAAATTTATAAAAGTACCCTATTAAAGATATATATGGATTATCATGGTTTTGTCAAGCTTAAACATTGACAAGGTAAGGTATTGTTTGGAAATATTCCAAAAAGCTAGTTGCTAGATTTGTTTGGCTAATTGGATGGTATTTTTAATTCTTACTATTGAGTCTTGAAGGAGGGATAGACGGTTTTGTCTTGAAGCGTTCTTTTGGCTAGGTAGCGGTAGGCTTTTGGTTGGCCTGGAAACAATTGTAAACTACTTGACCTGGACAAACGTTTGCCTTAAATAAAATGGGTATTAGAATAGATAATAAAACGAATTGTTTGGTTTAGCTTTACGGGTTTACTTATTTTTGAAAACCAGATGGCTACTTCCATGTTTCACACTGTTTGCTTCTGTTAAAATTGATATTGTTTAAAAATTGAATATATAATTCCTATGCTAAATATGCGGCCTACCCATAGCACTTCAATTTACTATTTTATGGTACTTCTTTTGGCTTTTTCCTGCAAGAGTGCATCCACTGTTAACCCGGTGTCAATTGTTACAGAGGAAGCAGCCAATGATTCATTGGTGGCACCAAGGCCTGTAGATAACCGTGAGCACATCCTAGCCCATGAACTAGCAATGAAGGAATACAGAGCTAGTCGACCCAGGGCTTTTGACTTGCTGCATACCAACTTGGAGCTTGCCTTCGATTATAAGAATCGGGCGGTAGAAGGAAAGGCAATTTTAACATTAAAACCTTATGCCTATCCTCAAAAGGAATTGGTTTTGGATGCCAAAGATTTTGACATACATAGGACTAGCCTATTAGAAAATGGAATAGACCAGCCATTAAGCTTTGACTATGACCAAGAGAAATTAACCTTGAAATTACCGGAGAAATTGGGGAAAGGAGATACCTTGCAAATAGCCATAACCTATACGGCCTTTCCGGAGAAAGGAGACAAGGAAGGAAGCACTGCAATTACAGATACCAAAGGGCTGTATTATATTAACCCTGATGAGAATGACAAGGATAAGCCCGTTCAAATTTGGACCCAGGGAGAGACTGTATTTAGTTCAAAATGGTTTCCCACCATTGATAGTCCCAATGAAAGGCAAACCCACGATTTTTATTTAATTGTACCTGCGCAATACCTAAGTCTTAGCAATGGTGAAATGCTTGGAAGTAAGGAGAATGCTGATGGTACCAGGACAGATCATTGGCAGATGGGCATTCCCCATGCGCCTTATTTGTCAGCCATTGTGGTGGGTGAATTTTCCACCATTGAAGAAAATGTCAATGGATTGAAATTGCGGTATTTTGTGGAACCAAAGTACGAAGCGGGGGCAAAAGGGGTGTTTGGTAATACACCTGAGATGGTAAGATTTTTCTCGGATTTGCTTGACATGCCCTTTCCATGGCAAAAGTATGACCAAGTGGTTGTAAGAGACTTTGTCTCCGGAGCGATGGAAAATACCACTCTTTCCATTTTTATGGATGCATTAAATTTAAATGAAAGAGAGGCATTGGATAGTGAATGGGATTATATCATTGCTCATGAACTCTTCCATCAGTGGTTTGGAAATTATGTGACCACTGAGTCCTGGGCCAATTTAGCCTTGAACGAAGCTTTTGCCGATTATTCAGAATACCTGTGGTTTGAATACAAGGAGGGAAGAGATCAGGCAGATATGCATCATTTCAATGCCATAGAACAATACCTGGCAGAGTCAGAAGAGAAGCAATTGGACTTGATCCGCTTTTATTATGAGGACAGTGAGGACATGTTTGATAACCACACCTATGCCAAAGGAGGAAGGATTTTGCATATGCTCAGGAAGCTATTGGGAGATGAGGTGTTTTTTGATGGGCTGAGGTCATATCTCAAGCAAAATGCCTTAAGCAGTGTAGAAGTGCATGATTTAAGGCTGGCCTTAGAAAAAGCCTCAGGCTTGGATTTGAATTGGTTTTTCAATCAATGGTTTCTTTCTTCCGGTCATCCGCAGCTTAAAATAAGTTGGGATGATACAGATCCTGAGAATATAGTGCTTAAGCTGGAGCAACAGCAAGACTTAACTCAATTTCCCCTTTTTAAGATCCCATTTAAGGTGAGTATTTACAAGGAAGGTCAGCGGATAGAGAAATCTTTTGTTTTGGATCAGGCGGTGCAGGAATTTCCTTTACAAAATGGTGCAGGCACTCAACTTGCCCTATTCGATGAATACAGTGAGTTATTGAGCTTGGACTTTGAATCCAGGGGATTTGAGAATTTAGAAAAGCAGTTCCTTTTGTCTACTTCAGGTTTGGCAAGAGTAGAGGCCTTGGATAGTTTGACGAGTAATTATAGCGAACAGTTGAATTATTTGCCCACCATTGAGCGGGCTTTGGAGGATTCATTCCATGTAGTTCGTGAGTTGGCTTTGCACCGCATGAATCGATTGGATGCTTCTGAAGCTGACAAAAGCAGTTTGGAGAATAAGGTTCTGAAATTGGTAGAAGAAGACCCTGACAATGCAGTAAGGGCAGCAGCCTTGGAAGCATTGGCCGGAATAGGGGGCAGCAAGTATCAGCAGTTGTTTTATAGGCTTATCAATGCGCCTTCTTATCAGGTATCAGGGGCTGCTTTGACTGCCTATTTGGATATAGAAGGGAATCTAGCCAATAAAGAGGAATTGTTTGGACGGTTAAAAGAAGCTGAGAATATTCGTATCATCGCTCCCCTTGCAGATTATTTGACCCAAGAGAAAAAAGTAGCAGGGGCAAAGTGGATGCATGAGAAGTTAGTGTCCCTAAGTGGAGAATCCTTGTATTATTTCCTAGGGTACTACGGAGACTTTTTTGCGAGTGTGGAGGGAGTAGCTACCGAGGAAGCGGTTTCCAGTTTAGGTGAGATTGCTTCCACGCACAAGTTAAACTATGTAAGGTTGGCGGCTTACCAATCTCTGTTTGGATTTATAGACGATCCGGGTGTGCTTGAATTAGCCATGGCCATTCAGGAGAAAGAAACGGATGAAATGGTTCGCGAGTATGAGGAGTATTATCTTTCTCCCTATTTAGAAGGGAATTAAAATGCTGATGATTAGTGAGATACTTTTTATTATAAAAAAAACTCAAGATTTTTTTTTATAATATTTTGAATCTTTGACAAAAGGGTATAATTTTGCCATCCGTTACGACAACAAAGAAACTTAAAAGAGGGTTTCGGGAGTAACAAATGTAGAGTTTTGGGGGAATACCAAAGCGGCCAACTGGGACGGACTGTAAATCCGTTGACTTATGTCTTCACAGGTTCGAATCCTGTTTCCCCCACAAAATCTTTAGTTGAGTAATTAACGTTAATTAGAGACTAAGATATTCTAGTATTGAACAATTTTTTTGTTATAAAGCTGGAATTTTTTGGATTCTAAAAATTAATTAAAGAATTTGGGGGCCAATTAGAAAATTGGCAAATATTTATAAGCGGGAGTAGCTCAGTTGGTAGAGCGGCAGCCTTCCAAGCTGCAGGTCGCGGGTTCGAGCCTCGTCTCCCGCTCTATGCTTTTAGGAGCATAACTGGATGTAAAAAGCCGACGTAGCTCAGGGGTAGAGTGCTTCCTTGGTAAGGAAGAGGTCACGGGTTCAAATCCCGTCGTTGGCTCTGAACATTTATCAATTTAAACGAAATTTAATCTTTAACTAAACAGAGGATTTTCACGCATGGCAAAAGCAACCTTTGACCGTTCCAAACCACACGTAAACATAGGTACGATTGGTCACGTCGATCATGGTAAGACTACTTTGACTGCTGCCATTACTACTGTGTTGGCCAGAAAGGGTCTTTCTGAATTAAGAGACTTTGCTTCCATCGATAACGCACCGGAAGAAAAGGAGAGGGGTATCACAATTAATACCTCACACGTAGAGTATCAAACGGAGGCTAGACACTATGCCCACGTTGATTGCCCAGGTCACGCTGACTACGTAAAAAACATGGTAACTGGTGCTGCTCAGATGGACGGTGCAATTCTTGTAGTTGCGGCCACTGATGGTCCAATGCCACAAACTAGAGAGCACATCCTTCTTGCACGTCAGGTAGGTGTACCAGCTTTGGTAGTATTCATGAACAAAGTAGATTTGGTGGATGACCCCGAATTACTTGAGTTGGTAGAAATGGAAGTAAGAGAACTTCTTTCATTCTATGAGTTTGATGGAGATAATATTCCTGTAATTTCAGGTTCTGCTCTTGGTGCACTTAACGGTGAAGCCAAATGGGAAGACACTGTAATGGAACTTATGGCAGCTGTGGATTCTTATATCCCACTTCCAGAAAGAGCTATCGACAAGGATTTCTTGATGCCGGTTGAAGACGTATTCTCTATTACTGGTAGAGGTACTGTAGCAACAGGTAGAATTGAAAGAGGAGTTGTAAACTCTGGAGAAGCAGTAGACATCATTGGTATGGGAGCTGAAGGACTTAAATCTACCGTTACTGGTGTAGAGATGTTCCGTAAGATTCTAGACAGAGGTGAAGCTGGTGACAACGTAGGTTTGTTGCTAAGAGGTATTGAAAAGGCTCAGATCAAACGTGGAATGATCATTTGTAAGCCTGGATCTGTAACTCCTCACGCTCACTTCAAAGCTGAAGTTTACGTACTAAGCAAAGAAGAAGGTGGAAGACACACTCCATTCTTCAACAGATACAGACCTCAGTTCTACTTAAGAACAACTGATGTAACTGGAGAAATCACTCTTCCTGAAAATGTTGAGATGGTAATGCCAGGTGATAACATCACTATTGAGGTGAATTTGATCAACCCTGTCGCTTTGGAAAAAGGACTTAGATTTGCTATCAGAGAAGGTGGTAGAACTGTGGGTGCTGGTCAGGTTACTGAAATCTTGGACTAATAATCTATATAATAGACTATATTACAAATGCGATCTTGAATTTTTCGGGATCGCATTTGTTTCTTAGGCATAGATTCACTAATTTTGCGTTCCCTAATCGGTAGCACAAATAATTTACGGGCGTAGTTCAATGGCAGAATAGCGGTCTCCAAAACCGTTGATGGGAGTTCGAATCTCTCCGCCCGTGCAATCTAAGGAAGATAAAACCATGAAGAGTAAGGCGTAAATGCCCAATCTTTCCATGTTATAGTCAGAGGTTTTGGTAAGCCTTTATAGGCAAAAGAAACTTTTGAAAAACTAATTGTACAAGGATGAATGTTAAAAATTTTGTAATTGAGTCCATTGATGAGATGAAGAATAAGGTCACATGGCCTAAATATTCTACACTTCAAAATAGTGCCGTATTGGTGCTAGTGGCTTCATTAATTTTCGCTTTGGTTATCGGTTTCATCGATTTAACCTTCGAAAATATCATGACATGGTTTTATGATTTATTCTAAGAATATTAAATAACGGGATGGCAGATCACAATTGGTACGTACTCAGAGTAGTAGCAGGTCAGGAAAAGAAAGCAAAGACTTATTTGGACAATGAAATTGCCCGACAAAAGCTTGAAGACTATATTCCTGAAGTTTTGATACCTTCTGAGAAAGTATATGAAATGCGTAATGGCAAAAAGCGTGTTCGGGAGAGAAACTTCTTTCCTGGATATGTATTGGTCAATGCGGATCTCAGTCATGGAGAAGCCAATCACGTCATAACAAGTATACCGGGAGTAATCGGTTTTTTAGGGTCAAACCAAGGGGGGGCTTCCAAAACCCCCGAGCCATTACGTCAGTCAGAAATCAATAGGATTTTAGGTCGTGTTGAAGAGATTGATGAGTTTGCAGAAAAACTGGATACACCATTTATAGTTGGAGAGACCGTGAAGGTAATGGACGGTCCCTTTAGTGGATTCTCGGGTATGATTGAAGAGGTATTTGATGACAAGAAGAAGCTTAATGTTATGGTTAAGATATTCGGTCGGAATACCCCTGTTGAATTAAACTTTATTCAAGTAGAAAAACTAGATTAGGAAATGGCTAAAGAAATCTCTGGTTATCTGAAACTACAGGTAAAGGGTGGCCAGGCTAACCCATCTCCTCCAGTTGGTCCGGCTCTTGGTTCAAAAGGGCTGAACATTATGGAGTTCTGTAAGCAGTTTAATGCCAGAACTCAGGACAAAATGGGCCAAGTTCTTCCAGTTCTTGTTACGATTTATTCGGACAAGTCTTTTGATTTTGTAGTAAAAACGCCTCCGGCAGCAGTAATGCTTTTGGAAGCAGCAAAATTAAAAAGTGGTTCATCAGAACCAAACAGGAAAAAGGTAGGCTCTGTATCTTGGGATCAGGTAAAAGAAATTGCAGAAGTGAAAATGCCCGATTTGAATGCATTTGAAGTTCCATCTGCCATGAGAATGGTAGCCGGTACGGCAAGAAGTATGGGAATCACTGTTTCAGGAAAAGCTCCTTGGGAGGAATAATACGTAAAAAATGGCTAAGTTAACAAAAAAGAAAAAAGAAGCTCTTTCTAAATACGACCCTAGCCAACAATATTCCTTGGCGGAGGCTTCTAGCATTGTTAAGGACATAACAACAACTAAATTTGACGCTTCTATAGACCTGGATATTCGTTTAGGTGTGGATCCACGCAAAGCTGACCAAATGGTTAGAGGTGTGGTGGCCTTGCCTCATGGAATAGGTAAAGAAGTGAAAGTATTAGTACTTTGTAGTCCTGATAAGGAAGAAGAAGCCAAAGAAGCGGGAGCTGATTTTGTTGGTTTGGATGAGTACATTGCAAAGATTGAGGGTGGTTGGACAGATATTGATGTAATAATCACTACTCCTAATGTGATGGCAAAAGTAGGTAGACTAGGTAGAGTATTGGGTCCTCGTGGTCTGATGCCAAATCCGAAGTCTGGAACTGTAACCCTGGATGTTGGGAAAGCAGTAAATGAAGTAAAGGCTGGTAAAATCGATTTTAAGGTAGATAAGTTTGGAATTATCCATGCTAGTGTGGGTAAGGCTTCTTTCTCTGCCGAAAAAATCAAGGAAAATGCGGAGGAATTAATTCAAACGATTTCCAAGTTGAAACCAACCGCTGCTAAAGGTACTTATTTCAAAAGTATTCATATGTCTAGCACTATGTCTTCAGGTATCGTAATTGATAAGAGTAGTATTCAAGGTTTATAAATTATGACTAGAGAAAATAAAAAAAGCATAATTGACGAACTTACCGAAAAGCTAAAATCTACTCCGCATTTTTATATTTCCGATGCATCAGGATTTAGTGTAGCTCAGGTAAATGGTTTCAGAAAATTATGTTTCGACAAAGGTTTGGAGTATAAGGTGTATAAAAATACCCTTATTAAAAAAGCCTTGGAAAATCTCGACGCAGATTATTCTGAATTCGCAGAGAATGCATTGAAAGGTTTCTCAGGAATCCTTTTCTCACCAGAAGTTGGAAACCTTCCTGCTAAAGTAATTTTAGATTACAGGAAAAAGGTTGCTACCCAAGATAAAAAGCCCTTGTTTAAAGGTGCTTCAATCGAAGGAGCACAATTTCTAGGAGAAAGTCATCTTGAATCACTTTCTAAACTGAAATCCAAAGAAGAATTGTTGGGAGAGGTTATTACTCTTCTTCAATCTCCTGCTACAAATGTGGTTTCAGCGCTTCAAAGCGGAAAAAATATTCTTGCAGGCTTGGTAAAAACCCTTGCCGAAAAAGAAGAAGCATAAATAATACATTCAAATTAGTAAATAATAATCAATTTAAATATTTAATACAATGGCAGATCTTAAAGCATTCGCTGAGCAGTTAGTTAACTTAACTGTAAAAGAGGTAAATGAGTTAGCCGAAATTTTGAAAGATGAATATGGTATCGAACCTGCTGCTGCTGCTGCTACTGTAGTAGCTGCTGGTGGAGCCGCTGGCGATGGTGCTGCTGAAGAAGAACAAACTTCTTTTGATGTTGTCTTGAAAGCTGCAGGTGGACAAAAATTGGCAGTAGTTAAACTTGTTAAAGAATTGACAGGTCTTGGACTAAAAGATGCCAAAGAAGTAGTAGACAGTGCTCCTAAAGCTGTTAAAGAAGGTGTAAGCAAGGAAGAAGCTGAAGCCCTTAAAAAACAACTTGAAGAAGCTGGAGCTGAAGTTGAGCTTAAATAGAATTGAATAGCCAACTCCACTTTGGATTGGTTAAGCAGAATTAGACCTGACTATACAGTCAGGTCTTTTCCTGTTTATGGACATCAAAACAATTGCACTTTTTTAAGTGGCGATTGAATAAAAACAATATAAATTTTCACTAAAACTATATACTGCCTTGGCTATCCAGAATCAAACCGGAAGGAAAAGTTTCTCATCCATTAAGGTAGTCAAAGACTATCCGGATTTCTTAGATATTCAACTGCAATCTTTTAAAGATTTCTTTCAGTTGGATACTCCTGCAGAGAAAAGAAGGCAGGATGGTCTTTTCAAGGTTTTCTCCGAAAATTTTCCCATCAGTGACTCCAGGGAAAATTTCACCCTTGAATTTATCGACTATACCGTAGATCCTCCAAAATACAATGTCTCACAAAGTATTGACCGTGGTCTTACTTATTCTGTCCCGCTGAAAGCAAAATTAAGGTTGCTTTGCTCTGATGAGGACAATGAAGACTTTGAAACCATTGAACAAGAAGTATTCTTAGGGAATCTTCCATATATGACCGAAAAAGGTTCCTTTGTAATCAATGGTGCCGAAAGGGTAATTGTTTCTCAATTGCACCGTTCACCAGGTGTATTCTTTGCACAAAGTAAGCATACCAATGGTACCAAGTTATATTCTGCCAGGATTATACCTTTCAAAGGTTCTTGGATAGAATTTGCTACCGATATCAATAATGTGATGTATGCCTACATCGACAGGAAAAAGAAATTTCCTGTAACTACTCTTTTGAGAGCCATAGGTTATGGATCTGATAAGCAAATTCTCGATCTTTTCGGGCTTTCTGAAGAGGTAGAATCCAATAAATCCAATTTAAAAAAGATAATCGGAAGAAAGTTGGCTGCCAGGGTGCTTCGTACTTGGGTAGAAGACTTTGTAGATGAGGATACCGGAGAGGTAGTTTCTATTGATAGAAACGAAGTTTTATTGGAAAGAGATAGCATTTTAACTGATGAGGATATTGAGTTAATCCAAGAATCCGGTGCAAAAAGTGTTATTCTTCATAGGGAAGATGTCAATATTGCAGACTATTCCATTATATATAATACCCTACAAAAGGATAATTCAAACTCTGAAAAAGAAGCTGTAGAGGTAATCTACAGACAGCTTAGAAATACAGAGGCTCCTGATGAGGCAACTGCCAGAGACGTTATTCATGGTTTGTTCTTCTCTGATAAGCGTTATGATCTGGGAGAAGTTGGAAGGTATAGAATCAATAAGAAATTAGGATTAGAAATAGATGCAGAGAAAATAGTTCTCACTACTCAAGACATTATCTCAATAGTTAAATACCTTATTGGATTAATTAACTCTAAAGCAGTAGTTGATGATATAGATCACCTGAGCAACAGAAGGGTGAGAACTGTAGGAGAGCAACTTTACAGTCAATTTGGGGTTGGTTTGGCAAGAATGGCCAGAACCATCCGTGAGCGAATGAATGTAAGGGATAATGAAGACTTTAAACCTGTTGATCTTATCAACGCCAGGACGCTTTCTTCTGTTATCAATTCCTTCTTTGGTACCAACCAACTAAGTCAATTTATGGATCAAACAAATCCATTAGCGGAATTGACTCATAAAAGAAAACTTTCAGCACTAGGTCCAGGTGGATTATCAAGGGAACGTGCAGGGTTTGAGGTACGTGATGTTCATTATACGCACTATGGTCGACTTTGTACCATTGAAACTCCCGAGGGACCAAATATTGGTTTGATTTCTTCTCTATGTGTGCATGCCAAGGTGAACGGCATGGGATTCTTGGAAACACCTTATCGAAAAGTTAATGAAGGTAAGGTTAGTATGAGTTCAGAAGATGTCGTTTTCCTTACTGCTGAAGAAGAAGATGACAATAATATAGCACAAGCAAATGCACCACTTGATGACAATGGTGTGTTTATAAACGATAAAGTAAAAGCCCGATTTGAAGGGGATTTTCCTGTTTTAGAACCAAAGGAAATTTCCTACATGGATGTAGCACCTAATCAAATTGTATCGGTAGCGGCTTCATTAATTCCATTCTTGGAGCATGATGATGCCAACCGTGCACTAATGGGATCTAACATGCAGCGTCAGGCAGTTCCTTTATTAAAAGCTGAGGCGCCAATTGTTGGTACCGGCCTTGAAGGAAAAGCAGCAATCGATTCAAGATCACTTATTTTAGCAGAAGCTGATGGTGTGATTGACTATGTAGATGCTGAAAAAATCACTGTCAAATATGAATTGTCCGACGATGAATTGTTGGTTAATTTTAGTGATGAATACAAAAGTTATGATCTAATTAAATTTAGAAGAACCAACCAGGACACTACTATTAACTTGACACCTATTGTCTTGCAAGGACAAAAAGTGGTTAAGGGGCAGGTTTTGGTAGAAGGATACTCCACCAACGATGGGGAATTAGCACTTGGTAAAAACTTACTTGTGGCTTATATGCCATGGCAAGGATACAATTTTGAGGATGCCATTGTGATTTCTGAAAGAGTGGTAAGAGAAGATATATTTACTTCCATTCACATTGAGGAATTTCAGCTGGAAGTTAGAGATACCAAACGTGGAGAAGAAGAACTTACTTCTGAGATTCCCAACGTATCTGAAGATGCAGTAAAAAATCTTGATGAAAATGGTATCATCAGAGTTGGCTCAGAGCTTAAGGAAGGAGATATTATTATTGGTAAAATTACACCCAAAGGTGAAACTGACCCCACTCCTGAAGAAAAGTTATTGCGGGCCATTTTTGGAGACAAAGCCGGAGATGTTAAAGATGCCTCTCTAAAAGCCTCTCCTTCGTTAAACGGGGTCGTAATAAACACCAAATTGTTCTCAAGGCCGAAAAAAGACAAGGATCTTCGTGCAAAAGCCAAAGCGGATGTAGACAAACTTAAGCAACAATACACAAAAGATTTGTTGGCCGTAAGGTCTAGAATGATCCAAAAACTGGTTACCATTCTTGAAGACAAAGTATCCAAAGGTGTTAAGCATAAATTTGGAGATGAGATCATCAGCAAAGGGGTTAAGTTCAATTATCAAAATATTGAAAATAATCTTTTCCCTGCCAAGAATCCATACAGAGACGAGAGCAATTATAATGTTCCTGAGGAAGTAAATCTCATATCTGACATTATTTTGGACGATTGGACAGATGATGAGCACGCCAATTATTTGGTTCAGCAATTGGTTAAAAACTATACCAATACCAGAAATGAAATTTCCGGTGTATTCAAAAGAGACAAGTTTACTTTAGAAGTAGGTGATGAGTTGCCTGCAGGTATTGTTCAAATGGCCAAAGTTTATGTTGCCAAGAAGCGAAAACTGAAAGTTGGAGATAAGATGGCAGGTAGACACGGGAATAAGGGTATCGTTGCAAGGATTGTAAGAGATGAAGATATGCCGTTCTTGGAAGATGGTTCACCTATGGACATTGTGTTGAATCCACTCGGTGTACCTTCAAGGATGAATATTGGACAAATTTATGAGACCGTATTAGCATGGGCAGGTAGAATCCTAGGTAAGAAATATGCAACGCCTATTTTTGACGGTGCTTCTACAGAGCAAGTTGCCGAAGAGCTAGGAAAAGCTGGTCTTCCTTCATTTGGTAGAACTTATCTATATGACGGACTGACGGGTAAGAAATTTGACCAGCCTGTAACGGTAGGTATTTCTTATATGCTTAAACTGGGGCACTTGGTAGATGATAAGATGCACGCCAGGTCAATCGGTCCATACTCCCTAATAACACAACAACCGTTGGGTGGTAAAGCCCAGTTTGGTGGACAGCGTTTTGGAGAGATGGAAGTTTGGGCATTGGAGGCATTTGGTGCTTCCCATGTACTTAGAGAAATTTTGACAGTTAAGTCTGATGATGTTATCGGAAGAGCCAAGGCATATGAATCCATTGTAAAAGGGGAGAATTTGCCAAAAGCTAACATTCCGGAGTCCTTTAACGTACTTGTACATGAGCTTAGAGGCCTTGCATTGGAAATTACGCTTGACTAACTTAGAAACCATTAGGCCTTAGAGGTCTTCAATTACATATAAAAACTATGGCGTTCAGAAAAAATAAAAAACTAAACAACGACTTTTCCAGAGTCACCATTAGTTTGGCTTCACCTGAGTCCATCTTGGACAGTTCTCATGGTGAGGTTACACAACCTGAAACGATCAATTACAGAACCTACAAGCCTGAAATGGGTGGATTGTTTTGTGAGCGAATTTTTGGGCCGGTAAAAGACTGGGAATGTCATTGTGGGAAATACAAGCGCATTAGGTATAAAGGAATTATCTGCGACCGGTGTGGAGTAGAAGTTACCGAAAAGAAAGTTCGTAGGGAGCGCATGGGCCATATTGAATTGGTTGTTCCTGTTGCCCATATATGGTATTTCAAGTCCCTTCCCAATAAGATTGGTTACCTATTGGGATTGCCTACTAAAAAACTGGATCAAATCGTTTATTATGAAAGGTATGTAGTCATCAATGCCGGTATCAAAGCCGATGATGGTTTACAATACTTGGATTTCCTTACAGAGGATGAATACCTCGATATTATGGACAAGCTTCCTAAGGAAAACCAAATGATGGATGATGAAGATCCTAATAAATTTATTGCCAAGATGGGGGCTGAAGCCCTTGAAATGCTTTTGGCAAGATTGGATTTAGATGACCTTTCATACAGTTTAAGGCACCAAGCTGCTACTGATACATCTCAGCAAAGGAAAGCTGAAGCATTGAAGCGATTGAAGGTTGTTGAAGCCTTTAGAGATGCCAGAACAAGAATTGAGAACAGGCCTGAATGGATGATTGTGCGCATGGTGCCTGTTATTCCACCTGAGCTTAGACCTTTGGTGCCTCTTGATGGTGGTAGGTTTGCAACTTCTGATTTGAATGACCTTTACAGAAGGGTTATTATCAGAAACAATAGACTTAAACGACTGATCGATATTAAAGCTCCGGAAGTAATTCTTAGGAACGAAAAAAGAATGCTTCAGGAAGCGGTTGATTCCTTGTTTGATAATTCTAGGAAAGTCAATGCGGTAAGATCAGATGGAAACAGGGCCTTGAAATCCCTTTCAGATATGTTGAAAGGTAAGCAAGGTAGGTTTCGCCAAAACCTTTTAGGGAAAAGGGTTGATTACTCCGGAAGATCAGTGATTGTGGTAGGGCCTGAGCTAAAACTACATGAATGTGGATTACCGAAAAATATGGCGGCCGAACTTTTCAAACCTTTTATTATCAGAAAACTGATAGAAAGAGGTATAGTTAAGACCGTAAAATCTGCGAAGAAAATTGTAGACAGAAAAGATCCGGTTGTTTGGGATATTTTGGAAAACGTGCTGAAAGGCCATCCTGTATTGCTAAACCGTGCCCCAACTCTGCACAGGTTAGGTATTCAGGCTTTCCAACCTAAATTGATTGAAGGTAAAGCTATTCAGCTGCATCCATTGGTATGTACAGCCTTTAATGCGGATTTTGATGGTGATCAGATGGCTGTTCACGTGCCTCTAGGGCATGAAGCCATTTTAGAAGCTTCTACATTGATGCTTTCCTCACATAATATCCTCAACCCGGCCAATGGTGCGCCAATTACCGTACCTTCTCAGGATATGGTTTTGGGATTGTACTATGTAACCAAAGGAATGAGGTCAACCGAAGAAAATAAGGTTGCAGGAGAAGGCATGACCTTTTATGGTCTGGAAGAAGTATTGATTGCCCTTAATGAACAAGCCATTTCTAAACATGCTTACATTAAATGTAAAGTCAAGGTAAGAAAAGAAGACGGTTCGCTTGTTGAAGAGTTAATCGAGACTGTTGCCGGTCGACTTATCTTCAACCAGTTTGTACCGGAAGAGGTTGGATTTGTAAATGAATTATTGACTAAGAAAAAACTTCAACAAATTATTGCTGAAGTGGTTAAAATATGTGGAATTGCTCGTTCAGCGCAATTCTTGGATGATATCAAACACTTAGGTTTCCAAACTGCCTTTAAAGGAGGCTTGTCCATGGGGCTTGATGATGTAATTATTCCTGATGATAAAGATCCATTGATTTCCAAGGCTACTTCTGAAGTAGATCAGGTTTGGAACAACTATTTGATGGGATTGATCACTGATAATGAGCGGTACAACCAGGTAATCGATATTTGGACAAGAACCAACTCTAATCTGACCAATATTTTAATGCGTCAGATGGAGGAAGACAACCAAGGTTTTAACGCTATCTATATGATGATGCACTCAGGGGCTCGTGGTTCCAGAGAGCAAATCAGGCAGCTTGGTGGTATGCGTGGTCTGATGGCCAAACCGCAGAAAAACCTTCAAGGATCAGTTGGTGAGATTATTGAAAACCCAATTCTTTCTAACTTTAAAGAAGGCTTGGATGTATTGGAATACTTTATCTCTACCCACGGTGCTCGTAAGGGTCTTGCTGATACCGCACTTAAAACAGCAGATGCCGGTTACTTAACCAGGAGGCTGGTAGATGTAGCCCAGGACATGATCGTATCTGAAGAGGATTGTGGTACTTTAAGGGGGCTTGTGGTACAAGCTTTGAAGGACAATGACGAAATCGTTGAGCCGTTATCAGAACGTATTGTTGGTAGAATTGCTGTTCACGATGTTATCGATCCATTGACAGATGAGATGATCATTGAATCCGGTGAGGAAATTACTGATGATATTGCCAAAAAAGTTGATGAGTCTGCAGTAGAGGAGGTAGAGATACGCTCTGTATTGACTTGTGAGACCAGAAGAGGGGTATGCTGTAAATGTTATGGCCGTAACCTTACCACCGGAAATATTGTTCAAGTAGGAGAATCTGTAGGTGTAATTGCCGCTCAATCAATTGGTGAGCCGGGTACTCAGTTGACCTTAAGAACCTTCCACGTAGGTGGTACGGCTTCCAATATTTCAGTAGAAGCAAATATCAACTCTAAATTTGAAGGGATTGTAGAGTTTGAAGAAGAGCTACGTTGGATCAAAACTACCAACAAAGATGGAGACGATGTTTCCATTGTAATGGGTAGATCCGGAGAAATAAAGATCAATGATGTGAAATCAGGAAAAACTTTGGTTTCAAATCATGTTCCATACGGAGCCATCCTTAATGTAAAAGATGGTCAGAAGATAGCCAAAGGTGATTCCCTATGTACTTGGGATCCCTACAATGCCGTTATTCTTTCTGAGTTTGACGGTAAGGTGGATTTTGAGGCAATCCTTGAAGGAATTACCTATAAGGAAGTAGCTGATGATCAAACGGGCTATAGAGAAAAAGTAATTATTGATACCAAGGACAAAACGAAAAACCCTGCTGTAGTGGTAGAACATGGGGATGAGTCCAAGGCTTACAATATTCCTGTTGGCGCTCACCTTTCTGTTGAAAAGGGTGAAGAGGTGAAAGCGGGCCAAATTCTTGTAAAAATTCCTAGATCTGTTGGTAAAACCAGAGATATTACCGGTGGTCTACCAAGAGTTACCGAGCTTTTTGAAGCAAGGAACCCTTCCAATCCTGCAGTAGTATCTGAGATTGATGGTGTTGTACAATACGGAGGGATCAAAAGAGGTAATCGAGAAATCTTTATTGAATCCAAAGATGGCGTTAAGAAAAGATACATGGTATCTCTATCCAAGCATATCTTGGTTCAAGAAAATGACTTTATCAGAGCCGGTGAGCCACTTTCTGATGGTGCTATTACTCCAAATGACATATTGTCCATCAAAGGGCCAACAGCTGTCCAAGAATATTTGGTGAATGAGATCCAGGAGGTTTATCGTTTACAAGGTGTAAAAATCAATGACAAACACATTGAGGTGATCGTTAGCCAAATGATGCAGAAAGTAGAAATCCTTGATGCAGGTGATACAGGATTCCTTCAAAACCAGATTGTTGACAAATGGGCTTTCCGTGAGGAAAACGACATGATTCTTGACAAGAAGGTGGTGGTTGAAATTGGAGATTCAAATACCTTAAAACCGGGAATGATCATTAACGCAAGAAGATTGAGAGATGAAAATTCCAGCCTTAAGAGAAAAGATCTTAAGTTGGTACAAGTGAGAGATGCCCAAACAGCAGTATCCAGACCTACTTTGCAAGGTATTACTGCTTCCTCTTTGGGAACAGAAAGCTTTATTTCTGCCGCCTCTTTCCAGGAGACCACTAAAGTACTTAGTGAAGCTGCCATAAGGGGTAAAAGAGATGAGTTGCTAGGACTTAAAGAGAATGTAATTGTTGGTCACCTAATTCCAGCAGGGACAGGACAGCGAAAATTCAACAATTTGATTGTAGGATCGAAGGAAGAATATGAAGTGTTGACTGCAGAGAAAGAGGTAGGTAACAAGAAAGTTCGTGAGACAATTAAATAAATAAATAATTCCTAAATACAAAAGGTCTGCTTAGTAGAGCAGACCTTTTTTTATCTTAATTGACATTTGAGATGGAAGATGATAAAAAAGCAGAGCAACAACAAAAGCAGCAAATCAATATAGAGCTTACTGATGAGATAGCTGAAGGTATATATTCCAATTTGGCGATGATTGCCCATTCAAACTCTGAGTTTGTAGTGGATTTTATTCGATTGATGCCCGGAATACCTAAGGCTAAGGTAAAATCTAGGATTATTATGACTCCCGATCATGCTTTACGTCTTTTGCAGGCACTGAAAGACAATATCGAGAAATATGAAAAAGCCTTTGGAAAGATTGAAGGAGGCAAAGATGCGCCTCAATTTCCAATGAACTTTGGAGGAACATTAGGAGAGGCTTAGAGAAAGAGATTCCATAATTCAATAAATCGAAAAGATAGTTGATTTGAGTCATAGAAATTATAACTCCTTAATTTTGTTTGTTTTATTGATTTGGTTACCTTTGCAATCCAAATTTTATAAGTTTAAAGCAGATTAATTAATTTATCTATTAATGCCTACTATACAACAGTTAGTTAGAAAAGGTAGAACCACTCTAGAGAGCACGTCCAAGTCAAGGGCTCTGGATGCATGTCCTCAAAGGAGAGGTGTGTGTACCCGTGTGTACACTACTACGCCAAAGAAGCCTAATTCTGCCATGAGAAAAGTGGCTAGGGTTAGATTGACCAATGGTAAAGAAGTCAACGCTTACATCCCAGGAGAAGGACACAACCTACAGGAACACTCAATTGTGTTGATCCGAGGTGGAAGGGTGAAAGATTTACCGGGAGTTCGATACCACATTATTCGAGGAGCATTGGATACTGCGGGTGTAAAAGACCGTAAGCAGGGACGCTCTAAATATGGGGCTAAGCGACCAAAGGCCGCTAAAAAATAACATAATTTAATAACAGAATAAAATGAGAAAAGCGAAACCAAAAAAGAGGTATATTCTTCCTGACCCCAAATTCAATGACACTTTGGTCACCAGGTTTGTCAATTGTCTAATGGTGGATGGTAAGAAAAGTATTGCTTACAGGATATTTTATGATGCCATAGGCAAAGTAGAAGAGAAAGTAGGTGAGAATGGTCTTGAGGTTTGGAAAAAAGCGCTTAACAATATTACTCCTGCTGTAGAGGTAAAGAGTCGTAGGGTTGGGGGTGCAACTTTCCAGGTACCTTTGGAAGTAAGGCCTGATCGAAAAATTTCCTTAGGTATAAAGTGGATGATCACTTTTGCTAGAAAAAGAGGTGAAAAAACCATGATGGATAGGTTAGCTGGAGAGATCATCTCGGCTTCCAAGGGTGAAGGAGCAGCTGTAAAGAAAAAAGACGACACGCATAGAATGGCGGAAGCCAATAAAGCATTCTCGCATTTTAGATTTTAATAGGCAATGGCTAAGAAAGACTTAAAATATTTAAGAAATATAGGTATAATGGCTCACATTGACGCCGGAAAAACAACTACTTCCGAGCGTATCTTGTATTATACCGGTTTGTCTCACAAAATTGGTGAAGTACACGATGGAGCTGCCACTATGGACTGGATGGAACAAGAGCAGGAAAGGGGGATTACTATTACTTCTGCTGCTACTACCACTACGTGGAAATATCCAACCCTTCAGGGCCAGGCATTACCTAACACCAAGGACTATCAGGTCAATTTGATTGATACTCCCGGTCACGTGGATTTTACCGTAGAGGTAGAAAGATCCCTTCGTGTTTTGGATGGTGCTGTCGCTTTATTTTGTGCAGTGTCAGGTGTTGAACCTCAGTCCGAAACAGTTTGGAGACAAGCTGACAAATACCACGTTCCAAGAATCTGCTTTGTAAACAAAATGGATCGTGCGGGAGCTGATTTTTTTAATGCCGTAAATGAAATTAAAGATAAATTAGGTGCTAAACCTGTTCCCCTTCAGATTCCTATTGGAGCTGAAGATACCTTCAAGGGTGTAGTTGATCTTATTACCAATCAGGCCATCGTGTGGAATGAGGAAGATCAGGGAATGACTTACAAAGTCATTGATATTCCTGAGGACCTTAAAGAAACCGTTTCTGAATACAGACAAAGCCTAATAGAGCAGGTAGCTTCTTATGATGATGAGTTGATGGAGAAATTCTTTGAGGATGAAGATTCCATCACCAAAGAAGAAATGATGGATGCCATTAGAAAGGCTGTGATCAATATGGATTTCTCTCCTGTTTTATGTGGTTCTGCCTTTAAAAATAAAGGAGTTCAGGCTTTATTGGATGCAGTGATGGCCTATTTACCTTCACCCTTGGATTTGCCTCCGGTGAAAGGTACTAATCCTGACTCTGAAGAGGCTGTATTGAGACACGCGGATAGTGATGAACCTTTTGCTGCTTTAGCATTTAAGATTGCTACTGACCCATTTGTAGGTCGTTTGGCATTTATGCGAGTGTATTCGGGTAAGCTGGACTCAGGTTCTTACGTTTACAACTCCAGAACAGGTAAAAAAGAAAGAATATCAAGATTGCTACAAATGCACTCTAACAAGCAAAACCCTATTGATAAGGTTGAAGCTGGAGACATTTGTGCTGGTGTTGGTTTTAAAGATATAAAAACAGGAGATACCCTTTGTGATGAAAAGAGCAAAGTTATTCTTGAGGAAATGACTTTCCCTGAGCCTGTAATTGGTTATGCAATTGAGCCAAAAACGCAAGCCGATGTTGATAAATTAGGTATGGCGATTGCCAAGCTTGTTGAGGAAGATCCTACCCTTCATGTAAATACGGACCATGAAACAGGTCAGGTTATTTTGAGAGGTATGGGTGAACTTCACTTAGAAATCATCATTGACAGACTTAAGCGTGAGTTTAAAGTTGAGATTAACCAAGGTGCTCCTCAGGTAGCATACAAAGAAGCGCTTTTTGCAAGTGTTGAGCACAAAGAAGTGTACAAAAAGCAGACAGGTGGTAAAGGTAAATTTGCAGACATTGTGTTCGAGATTGGACCAAAAGAAGCAGATGAAGAAACCGGAGAAGTCAAGCCTGGATTGGAGTTTGTGAATGGAATCGTTGGGGGGGTAATTCCTAGAGAATTTATTCCTTCAATTCAGAAGGGTTTTGCAGAGTCGATGAAAAATGGACCATTGGCCGGATATCCTGTTGAAGCGATGAAAGTAAGGTTGTTCCATGGTTCTTTCCATGATGTGGATTCAGATGCGGTGTCATTTGAAATGGCAGCAAGATTAGGTTTCAAAGAAGCAGCCAAAAAATGTAAGCCTCAATTGTTAGAGCCAATTATGGCAGTGGAAGTAGTTACTCCTGAAGAGTATACAGGACCTGTTACAGGTGACTTAAACCGACGAAGAGGTTTGATGAAAGGAATGGATACCAAAGGTGTTTCTTCTGTTATCAAGTCATCCGTTCCTTTGTCAGAACTGTTTGGCTATGTAACAGATTTGAGAACCATTTCATCCGGTAGGGCATCCGCCTCACTTACTTTCTCACATTATGACCCTGTTCCTAACAATATTGCCGAGGCTATTATTGCTAAAGTAAAAGGGGAGAAGGCTTAAAATAATCGAACATGAATCAAAAAATCAGAATAAAATTAAAGTCATACGATCATAGTCTGGTGGACAAGTCATCAGAGAAAATCGTTAAAGCTGTAAAATCTACAGGTGCAGTAGTTGTGGGTCCTATTCCACTTCCAACGAAGAAAGAAAAATTCACTGTTTTGAAATCTCCTCACGTAAACAAAAAAGCGAGAGAGCAATTTCAGTTGTGTACTTATAAGAGATTGGTAGATATCTACTCTAATAGTTCCAAAACAGTAGATGCCTTGATGAAAATCGAACTTCCAAGTGGAGTGGATGTAGAAATCAAGGTGTGATCTTCCTGCTTCGCACGAGTAAAAACCTATACCGTTACCGGTATAGGTTTTTTTTTGAGCAAATTTTTTGTTTTGTTTTTCTCAGGGCTTGAAATTTTCGACTGTTCATGGGGCTTTACTAAGCTAATTGTTTGAAAATATTCATGTTGCAATTTGTTACCTGAAATTAAATTGCTAACTTTGCAATCCTTTAAAGGGGACAGGTGTGTATACACTTGTGAATCATTGTATATCATATATCCAAAGATGTCTGGAATAATAGGTAAGAAAATCGGAATGACTAGTATTTTTAGTGCCGATGGACGAAATGTCGCATGCACGTTAATAGAAGCTGGTCCTTGCGTAGTTACGCAAGTAAAAAATGTAGAAACAGACGGGTACAACGCTGTACAGTTGTCTTATGGTGAGCGTAAAGAAAAAAATACGCCTAAGCCATTAATCGGCCATTTCAAGAAGGCCGGTACGACACCTAAGCAGAAAGTTGTTGAGTTTAGGGATTTCAGAGTGGAATTCGAAGGTCAGGTTGACATGGGTAAAACTGTGGTATCTGACAAGATCTTTGTTGAGGGCGATTTTATTGATGCTATAGGAACATCTAAAGGAAAAGGTTTCCAGGGTGTGGTTAAGCGTCATGGTTTTGCTGGTGTTGGTGGGGCAACTCACGGTCAGCACAACAGACAACGTCATCCAGGTTCTATCGGTGCTTGCTCTTGGCCCTCAAGGGTTTTTAAAGGCATGAGAATGGCAGGAAGAACCGGTGGTAACAGGGTCAAAGTACTTAACTTAAAAGTACTTAAAATATATCCTGAAAAGAACTTGCTATTAGTTAGTGGTTCTATACCGGGAGCCAAAAATTCTTTTGTGATTCTAGAGAAGTAATAAGATGGAATTAGCAATATTAAAACAAACCGGTGAAGATACCGGCAGGAAGATCACGCTCTCTGATGATATTTTCGCTGTAGAGCCGAATGATCATGCCATATACTTGGATGTAAAACAGTATTTGGCCAATAGAAGACAAGGAACGCATAAATCTAAGGAGAGAGCTGAAATTGCAGGTTCTACCAAAAAGATTAAAAAGCAAAAAGGTACGGGTAGTGCTCGAGCAGGGTCTATCAAATCTCCGATATTCAGAGGAGGAGGAAGAGTATTTGGGCCAAAGCCTAGAGACTATTCTTTTAAGTTAAATAAGAAAATGAAGCAGGTTGCCAGAAAATCTGCCTTGACTTACAAAGCCAAAGAAAACGGCTTGGTAGTTTTAGAAGATTTGGTTTTTGATGCACCTAAGACCAAAGATTATATCAATCTATTGTCTAAATTATCTTTATCTGATAAAAAGACATTATTAGTAGTTGGTGAAAATAATCCAAATGTTTATTTGTCTTCAAGGAATGTACAAAAAGCAAAAGTAAGGGTATTCAGTGAGTTAAACACTTACGAACTTCTTGATGCTGATAGTTTAGTTCTTTGCGAAGGTGCAGTAAGTAAGTTAGAAACCCTTTTATCGAAGTAAAATCATGGATATTTTAAAAAGACCTTTAATTACAGAAAAGATCTCAGCCATGAACGAACGTGGGGTATATGGATTTGTGGTTGAAAAAACTGCAAATAAGCCTCAAATAAAAGATGCTGTAGAGAAAATGTACGGTGTCAAGGTGGTTGAAGTACGCACCATGCGCTATGCTGCAAAGAAAAAGACGAGGTACACCAAAGCAAAGATTGTTTCTGGTTATACCAACACTTTCAAAAAGGCAATGGTACAGGTAGCAGAAGGAGAAATCATTGATTTTTACGGAGAAATTTAATTGAATCAGAGCAATGGCAGTTAAAAAATTAAAACCTGTAACTCCTGGTACCCGTTTTAGAGTGGCGCCTTCATTTGATGAAATCACCACATCTAAACCGGAGAAAAGCCTTTTGGCACCTTTGAAGAAAAGCGGTGGCAGGAATCATAGTGGTAAAATGACCTCCAGGTATCTGGGAGGCGGACATAAAAAGAGACTTAGGATTGTTGATTTCAAAAGAAATAAAGAAGGCATTCCTGCAGTAGTTAAAACTATAGAATACGATCCAAACAGAACGGCAAGGATAGCTTTGTTGTTTTACAAGGATGGTTCTAAAGCATATATGATTGCTCCTGAAGGACTTGAAGTTGGCCAGACAGTACTTACTGGCGAAGGCGCAAGTCCGGAAGTAGGCAATACCCTGTATTTGAGAGATATTCCTTTGGGTACTATCATTCATAACATTGAGCTTAAGCCTGGTAAAGGTGGAGCGATGGCTAGAAGTGCCGGCGGATATGCCCAACTTTTGGCTAGAGAAGGAAAATACGTTACCCTAAAATTACCTTCTGGCGAAATGAGAGTGGTTTTGGGTGCATGTAAAGCTACAATTGGTACTGTTTCTAATGGTGACCATATGAATGTAGTATTAGGAAAAGCCGGTCGTAAGAGATGGCTGGGAAGAAGACCTCGTACCAGAGGTGTGGCGATGAACCCTGTAGATCACCCAATGGGTGGTGGTGAAGGCCGTTCTTCAGGAGGTCACCCACGATCTAGAACAGGCTTGTTGTCTAAAGGCAAGAAGACTCGTTCGCCTAAAAAGTACTCCAATAAATTTATCATTAGCAGAAGAACTAAGTAAACATGGCACGTTCGTTAAAAAAAGGCCCATATATAGAGCACCATTTGTTAAAGAAAGTGGATGGCATGAACGAATCCGGGAAGAAATCTGTGATCAAAACCTGGTCCAGGAGGTCGATGATTTCTCCAGATTTTGTAGGACTAACCTTTGCAGTGCATAATGGAAACAAGTTTATCCCTGTATTTGTGACTGACAATATGGTCGGACATAAACTAGGTGAATTTGCACCTACTAGGAATTTCCGTGGACACATTGCCAAAAAAGATAAAGGAAAGAGATAATCATGGAAGCTATAGCAAAATTAAACAATGTTCCTACCTCTCCCAGAAAGATGCGTCTGGTTGCGGATCTAGTAAGGGGAAAAAAAGTTGGTCAGGCATTAAGCATCTTGAAATTTACGCCTAATCACGGATCTATCAGGCTCGAAAAATTATTGTTATCCGCTATTGCCAACTGGCAAGCGAAAAACCCTGATGAAAAGCTTGAAGATGCCGATTTGTATATAAAGACCATCTCTGTAGATGGAGGTAGGATGTTAAAAAGGCTTAGACCTGCACCTCAGGGTAGAGCTCATAGAATCCGTAAAAGATCAAATCATGTAACGCTAGTAGTAGACTCCGTTGAAGGAGATGTTACCGCTGATATTGTTGAATCAAATGAAAAAGTAAACTAAAATATGGGACAAAAAGTTAACCCAATTGGTTTAAGGCTTGGTATCATTAAGGGGTGGGACTCTAACTGGTATGGAGGACGCGATTTCGCTGATAAGCTTTATGAAGACCAGAATATCAGAAAGTACGTCTTTGCCAGAATACCCAAAGGAGGTATTTCCAAGGTAATTATTGAAAGGACTCTAAAGAGGATTACCCTAACCATCCAAACGGCCCGTCCGGGTGTAGTTATTGGTAAAGGTGGATCTGAGGTAGACAAGCTTAAGGAAGAACTTAAGAAAATTACAGATAAAGATATTCAAATCAACATATTTGAAATCAAACGTCCTGAATTAGATGCTAAGTTAGTTGGCGAGTCCATTGCACAGCAATTGGAAGCCAGGATTTCTTTTAGGAGAGCGATGAAGCAATCTATTGCTGCTACCATGAGAGTAGGCGCTGAAGGAATCAAAGTAAAACTTTCCGGAAGATTAGGTGGTGCTGAAATGGCCAGGTCTGAAATGTACAAAGAAGGTAGAATTCCTTTGCACACTATTCGTGCAGATGTGGATTATGCGCTTTCTGAAGCACAAACTGTCTATGGTAAAATAGGTATCAAAGTTTGGATTTTCAAAGGTGAAGTATACGGTAAAAGAGACTTGTCTCCAAACGCCGGGCTAAGCAATGATTCCAAAGGAAATGCTCCTTCAGGCAACAGAAGAAGAAGAGAAGGTGGGCCTAAGAGAAGAAAAAGAAACAACTAAAAATCCTTAACTGAGCAATCATGTTACAGCCAAGAAGAACGAAATTTAGAAAAATGCATAAAGGGAGGATCAAAGGAATTGCCCAAAGAGGTCATACTTTGGCCTTTGGTAATTTCGGCATCAAATCCCTTGAGCCTGGATGGATCACTTCGAGACAAATAGAAGCTGCCCGTATTGCAATGACAAGAGCAATGAAAAGGGAAGGACAAGTTTGGATCCGAATATTTCCAGATAAACCGATCACTAAAAAGCCTGCAGAGGTAAGGATGGGTAAAGGTAAAGGAGCTCCGGAGTACTGGGTAGCAGTTATCAAGCCGGGAACAATCCTTTTTGAAGCTACTGGTGTTTCTGTGGAAGTTGCACAGGAAGCCCTTAGATTAGCACAACAAAAGCTTCCTGTAAGCACAAAATTTATCGTACGTAGAGATTACGTTGGATCATAAGCTGATGAAAAATTCTGAAATCAACGCTCTTAATGAGAGCGAAATAAAGACCCGCATTGAAGCGGAGAGGGAGAACTTGACAAAATTACGTTTTGCTCATGCCATATCCCCTATAGAGAATCCAAATAGAATAAGAGAATCAAGGCGTTTGGTTGCTAGGTTGAATACATTTTTACGAGCCAAACAACTAGCTAAATAAGAAACAAAATGGCTACTACAGATAGAAACCTTCGTAAAGAAAGAATAGGAAAGGTAGTTAGCAACAAAATGGATAAGTCCATAACCGTAGCGGTAGAGCGTAGAGTAAAACACCCTATTTACGGTAAATTTGTTGGTAAAACTACCAAATTCATGGCTCATGACGAAAACAATGATTGTAAGCAAGGAGACTTGGTGAAAATCAGTGAGACTCGTCCGCTGAGTAAGAGCAAACGTTGGAGATTGGTTGAAATAATAGAAAGGGCATTATAAATCATGATACAGCAAGAATCCAGATTAAGTGTAGCGGATAATTCAGGTGCAAAAGAAGTACTTGTAATCCGTGTTTTGGGAGGTACCAAAAGAAGGTATGCCTCTATTGGAGACAAGGTTGTAGTCACTGTGAAATCAGCCCTATCATCCAGTAATATGAAAAAAGGTACCGTTTCTAAAGCGGTAATTGTAAGGACTAAAAAAGAAGTCCGCAGAAAAGATGGTTCGTATATTCGATTTGAAGACAATGCGGCTGTGCTTTTAAATAACAATGACGAACCTAGAGGAACCCGTATTTTCGGCCCAGTTGCCAGGGAACTTAGGGAAAAGCAGTTTATGAAAATTGTATCGTTAGCCCCTGAAGTATTGTAATCATGGAAAGAAAATTTAATAAACAACCCAAATTGCATATCAAAACCGGAGATACCGTATTGGTAATCGCAGGAGATGATAAAGGCAACAAAGGTAAGATCCTTTCTGTTGACCGAGCCAAAAGAAGAGCAATCGTAGAAGGTTTGAATATGGTAACCAAACATATCAAACCAACCACCAACTCTCCTCAAGGCGGTATAGAAAAGAAAGAGGCTCCCATCCATATCAGTAACCTTAAGTTAGTGGATCCTAAAAGTGGAGAAGCTACTAGAATAGGTAGAAAAAAGGATGAGGACGGAAAATTAGTAAGGTACTCTAAGAAAACCGGGGAGGTGATCAATGGCTAAACCTAGATTAAAAGAAAAATTCGATAGCGAAATCAAATCTGAATTGAAAGATAAATTTCAATTTCAGAGTGTGATGGAAGTTCCTAAGTTGACCAAAATTGTATTGAACAAAGGTATTGGTGCAGCTGTAGCAGACAAAAAACTCGTAGATCAAGGTGTTGAAGAACTTACTTTGATTACCGGTCAGAGAGCTGTTGCAACCAAAGCAAAAAATTCTATCTCTAACTTTAAGTTGAGAGATGGAATGCCTATCGGTGCAAAAGTGACACTTAGAGGATATAAAATGTATGAATTCCTTGATCGTTTGGTAAGTATCGCACTTCCAAGAGTAAGGGACTTTAAAGGCATTTCTGACAAAGGTTTTGATGGAAGAGGAAATTATACTTTGGGCGTAACAGAACAAATTATTTTCCCTGAAATCAGTATTGAGAAAGTCAACAGGATTTCTGGTATGGACATCACTTTGGTGACTACCGCAAAAACTGATGAAGAGGCACATGCATTGTTGAAGTCTCTGGGAATGCCATTCGTAAATAACAATAAAGAAGCATAATCATGGCAAGAGAATCGATAAAAGCCCGCGAAAGAAAAAGAGAACGCATGGTGGCCAAGTACGCCCAGAAGCGCGCGGAACTTAAAGCAGCAGGTGATTACGAAGCATTGGATAAACTTCCAAAAAATGCTTCACCAGTAAGACTTCACAATCGTTGCAAACTTACCGGCCGTCCGAAAGGATATATGAGAAAATTTGGAATCAATCGGGTTACTTTTAGAGAAATGGCTTCTGCTGGTAAAATTCCGGGTGTAACCAAGTCTAGCTGGTAAAAATTATATAATAGTTTTTATTCTTAATTTCATTGTGTAACTTTGCAGGCCCGTTAGGGTTTTGTAGTTAGACTAATACAAATATGACTGATCCAATAGCTGATTATCTAACCAGGTTGAGGAATGCCATTAAGGCAACTCACCGGATAGTAGAAATACCTGCTTCTAACATGAAAAAAGAACTTACTAAAGTTCTTCATGATAAAGGGTACATTCAGAATTATAAATTTGTTGAAGATGGACCACAGGGAACTATCAAAATAGCCCTAAAGTACAATCCTCAAACAAAAGTTAATTCCATTGTAAACCTTACAAGAGTAAGTAAGCCAGGTTTAAGAAAATATGTAGATAAAGAATCTCTTCCTAGAGTAATCAATGGTTTGGGAATTGCAATTCTTTCTACGTCAAAAGGAGTGATGACTGACAAAGAAGCCCGAGTTGAAGGAATTGGTGGCGAAGTGCTTTGTTACGTTTACTAATAAATTGATATGTCTAGAATAGGTAAAAAACCGATAAATCTACCTGCGGGTGTGACTGTAGACGTTGCTGATCATAATCAGATAACTGTTAAAGGTCCCAAAGGTACGCTGACTCAGGATGTACATCCTGATTTTGCAGTAGGAAATGAAGAAGGTAACTTGGTCATTAAAAGACCAACGGACTCTAAACGCCATAAATCATTGCATGGACTATATCGTTCATTGCTAAATAATATGGTAATAGGTGTAAGCGAAGGTTACAAAAAAGAATTGGAACTGGTAGGTGTGGGTTATAAAGCCACAAATCAAGGTCAAATTCTTGAGCTTTCTCTGGGATATTCACATAACATCTTTTTGATGGTCCCTGAAGAAGTTGCTGTCAAAACAGAAACCCCTAAAGGTAAAAACCCTTTGGTTACTTTAGAGAGTATCGACAAAGAATTAATAGGTCAGGTAGCTGCTAAAATAAGATCACTACGTAAAGTTGAACCTTTCAAAGGTAAAGGTGTAAGGTTTGTAGGTGAAAATATTAGACGTAAAGCTGGTAAAACTGCCGCTAAAAAATAATTAGAAGATGGCTTTCAAGAAAAAAACTAGAAGACTGAGAATTAAGAGAGGTATCCGAAGGAAAATTTCAGGTACTGATGCCAGGCCAAGACTTTCTGTGTTCAAAAGTAACACAGGAATATACGCACAATTGATTGACGATTTGAAAGGTCAAACTCTTGCAGCAGCTTCATCCAAAGAATTGGGTGCTAAAAAGAATGTAAATGTATCTGTTTCTAAAGAAGTTGGTAAAAAATTAGCTGAGAAAGCTGTTTCCAATGGGTTGAACGAAGTTGTTTTTGACAGAAGTGGATATCTTTATCATGGAAATGTAAAAGCTTTGGCAGAAGGTGCCAGAGAAGGAGGCCTTAAATTTTAATCATTATGTCCCAAGTAAGTAAAAGACCCATCAGGGCTACAGATACAGAATTAACCGAAAAAGTTGTTGCCATCAATCGTGTAGCAAAGGTTGTGAAAGGTGGACGTAGATTCTCCTTTTCTGCAATCGTTGTTGTTGGTGATGGTAATGGAGTCGTTGGTTATGGCTTAGGTAAAGCCAATGAGGTAACAGATGCCATAACCAAAGGTATAGAAGATGCTAAGAAGAATTTGATTAAAGTTCCATTGCTTAAAGGTACGATCCCTCACGAACAGTTGGGTAAGTATGGTGGCGGACTGGTTTTGATTAAACCTGCTGCCCCTGGTACTGGAGTATTGGCCGGTGGTTCTATGCGTGCCGTATTGGAAAGTGCTGGATATACAGACATTCTTGCCAAATCTAAAGGTTCTTCCAACCCACACAATGTGGTTAAAGCGACAATCGAAGCGCTTATGAAATTGAGAGATGCTATTGCTGTTTCTCAACAGAGAAGGGTTAAAATTTCTAAAGTTTTTAACGGTTAGGAAAATGGCAAAACTACAAATTACTCAAATACGGAGTACAATCAATAGACCAAAATCCCAAAAAGCTACCATTACTGCTTTAGGATTAGGCAAGATCAACAAAACTGTAGAAAAAGAAAATACTCCACAGTTACAAGGTATGATCCAAAAAATTAGCCATCTAGTTAAGGTACAAGAAGTTTAAAATTGACCGGCTTTGAAGTTGTTCAATTTTTAAACCAATCGAAAATCTAAGTAAAATGAAATTACATACATTAAAACCAGCGGAAGGCTCCACAAAAACCAGAAAAAGGATCGGTAGAGGTCAAGGATCTGGAAGAGGAGGTACATCCACTAAAGGTCATAAAGGTGCGAAATCCAGGTCTGGTTACAAAACCAAACTAGGTTTTGAAGGTGGGCAAATGCCTCTTCAACGTAGGGTACCAAAATTTGGATTTACTAATCACAATAGGGTTGCCTATCAAGCCGTAAATCTTGATACTATCCAAGAATTGGCTGAAAAGCTTAATATTGATAGTATAGATTTTGATGTTTTACATGAAAATGGCTTAGTTTCCAAAAAAGATCTTGTAAAAGTCCTAGGAAGAGGCGAACTTACTTCAAAATTAAATGTAAGTGCCCACAGTTTCTCTGCTAGTGCCATAGCGGCGATTGAAAAAGTTGGAGGATCTGTAAATAAGATTTAATACATGAAAAAGTTTATTACAACAGTAAAGAACATCTTTTCGATTGAGGATTTAAGAATCAGAATCTTAAATACAATTGGTTTGCTAATTGTTTTTAGAATAGGATCCTTTGTCGTCTTACCAGGTGTTGATCCAAGTCGCCTTGGAGAGGCTGCCTCTGGTATATTCGGATTGATTGATACCTTTTTAGGTGGTTCTTTCAGTAGGGCGTCCATCTTTGGCTTGGGTATCATGCCCTATATATCTGCTTCAATTGTATTGCAATTGCTGACTGTTGGCGTACCCTATTTTCAAAAATTACAAAAAGAAGGTGAGTCCGGTAGGAAGAGAATCAATCAGATTACCAGAGTGCTAACCATTCTAATAACCTTAGCTCAAGGTGTTGGCTATATTACTGCCACCATTCCTGATGAAGCCATCGTTATTAATAAAACCCTTTTCATGACCTCTGCTCTTGTCTTATTGACCGCCGGAACAATGTTCTGTATGTGGATAGGCGAGAAGATTACTGAAAAAGGAATAGGAAATGGTATTTCCATGTTGATCATGATTGGTATCATATCCGCCCTTCCCGGAGCGATTATCTCTGAGAGTTTATCCAAAGGTGGCGGAGGTATCTTGTTATTGCTTCTAGAAGCTGTCATTCTATTCTTCGTTGTAGTAGGAGTCGTAGCACTCACAGAAGCAGTCAGAAGAATTCCTGTGCAGTATGCCAAGCAAGTTGTTGGAGGCAAAGTATATGGCGGACAACGTCAGTACATTCCTATCAAAGTGAATGCTTCTGGTGTGATGCCCATTATCTTTGCCCAATCCTTGATGTTTTTGCCGGCTTTGATTGCTCAAATTTGGGCAGAAGACAGTGATATAGCCTCCTATATAGGAACTACCTTTAGTGATTTCACCTCTTGGCAATACAATCTTGTCTTTGCTGTAATGATTATTCTTTTCACCTTTTTCTATACTGCTATTACCGTTAACCCGGAACAAATTGCAGAAGATATGAAAAGAAATGGCGGTTTTGTTCCAGGAATTAAGCCTGGTGGACCAACAGCTGATTTCATTGACAATATAATTTCTAGAATTACTTTACCAGGATCTATCTTGCTAGCCCTTGTAGCGATTATGCCGGCATTCGCCATCATTGCAGGAGTTAGTAGTGAGTTTGCCCAATTTTATGGAGGTACCTCATTGTTGATTATGGTAGGAGTTATCTTGGATACACTTCGACAGATAGAAAGTTACTTGTTGATGAGACATTACGAAGGCATGATGAAAAGTGGAAACATGAAAAATGATCCTTCAAGTTATGCAGTGGCTTAAATATGATACAGTTTAAGTCTGAAGAAGAAATTGAAATAATTAAAGAAAGTGCGCTGATCTTAGGAAAAGCGCACGGTGAAGTAGCCAAAAACGTGAAAGAAGGGGTAAAGACCTCTTATTTAGATAAAATTGCTGAAGAATACATCCGGGATAACAAGGCCATTCCTTCCTTTAAAGGATACAATGGTTTCCCGGCTTCACTTTGTATTTCTGTGAACGAAGTTGTTGTTCACGGATTTCCAAGTCAATATCAATTGAAAGATGGCGATATAATCTCAATAGATTGTGGAGTCTTTCACCAAGGTTTTCATAGCGATTCCGCTTATACTTACCCTGTTGGTGAAGTTTCTCCCAAAACGATTGCACTTTTAAAAGCTACAAAGGAATCCCTTTATTTAGGGATAGAAAAAGCGGTTTTTGGTAACCGTGTTGGTGATATCGGTAATGCAATACAAAAATTTGTAGAAGCAAAAGGATATACTGTTGTTAGAGAATTAGTAGGTCATGGAGTTGGTAAGCAGCTGCACGAATCACCTGAAGTTCCCAATTGGGGAAAAAGAGGGAGTGGGGCCAAACTTAAAGGAGGGATGGTGATAGCAATAGAGCCAATGGTTAACCTGGGTACCCGTAATGTGGTTCAAGAACGAGATGGCTGGACGATCAGGACTGCTGACAGAAAGCCTTCTGCTCATTATGAACACACTGTAGCGATACTAGAGGATAGAACCGAAATCTTGACAACACATCGTTTTATAGAAGAGAATTATAAATTTTAATTATGGCTAAACAAGCATCTATTGAACAGGACGGTACCATCGTTGAAGCATTGTCTAATGCAATGTTTAAGGTGGAACTTGAGAATGGTCACCAATTGATTGCACATATTTCCGGAAAGATGCGGATGAACTACATCAAAATTTTGCCCGGAGATAAGGTTAAGTTAGAAATGTCCCCTTATGATCTTACCAAAGGTAGAATTGTCTATCGATACAAGTAAGGTGATAGGGAGCGATTAAGGAGTATCAAATAGGAAAATTAGTATTGATATGAAAGTTAAAGCATCTATTAAGAAAAGAAGTGCTGACTGCAAAGTGATCCGAAGAAAAGGAAAGCTTTATGTCATCAACAAAAAGAATCCGAAGTTTAAACAAAGACAAGGTTAAATACTATGGCTAGAATTGCAGGTGTCGATATACCGGACAATAAACGTGGTGTAATAGGCCTTACCTATATTTTTGGTATCGGCAGAAGTACGGCTAAAGCCATACTAGATAAAGCAGGTATTTCTTTAGACAAGAAAGCCGGAGAGTGGACAGATGATGAATCTACTGCTATCAGGAATATCATTTCTGAAGAATTCAAGACTGAAGGTGTACTTAAATCTGAAGTACAGTTGAGTATCAAGAGGTTGATGGATATTGGTTGTTATAGAGGTTTGAGACACAGAAAGGGACTTCCCGTTCGTGGCCAAAAAACTAAAAACAACGCCAGAACCAGAAAAGGTAAGAGAAAAACTGTTGCCAACAAGAAGAAAGCGACTAAATAAATCCTGACATAGATTATGGCTCAGAAAAGAAACGAAAAGACAAAGGCTAAGAAGCGGGTTGTTAAAGTTGAAGCTGTGGGACAGGCCCATATCAAAGCTTCTTTCAACAATATCATTATTTCCATTACCAACAATTCAGGACAAGTGATTTCTTGGGCTTCTGCTGGTAAGATGGGATTCAGGGGTTCTAAGAAGAATACTCCTTATGCTGCTCAAATGGCTGCTCAAAACTGTGGGCAGGTTGCGTATGACCTCGGTCTGAGAAAGATCGAAGTATTTGTGAAAGGTCCTGGAGCGGGTAGAGAATCTGCTATCAGAACCCTACAAAATGTAGGATTGGATGTAACTACTATAACTGATGTTACTCCACTACCTCACAACGGTTGTCGTCCTCCAAAACGCAGAAGAGTTTAATTTAAAGAAAATATAGCATGGCTAGATATAGAGGTCCAAAAGCAAAAATTGCCAGAAAATTTGGCGAGCCCATTGAAGGGCAAAGCAAAGTGCTTCAAAAGAAAAATTATCCTCCGGGAATGCATGGCAGAGGAAGACGTAAAAAACAGTCTGAATTCGCCATTCAATTGATGGAGAAACAAAAGGCCAAATACATCTATGGTGTATTGGAAAGACAATTTGCTAAAATGTTTGATACCGCTTCCAGGAAAAAAGGAGTTACCGGTGAAAACTTGTTGCAGTTGTTGGAAGGTCGTTTGGATAACTCGGTTTATAGACTTGGAATTGCTCCAACCAGAAGAGGAGCTCGTCAATTGGTATCCCATAAGCATATTCTTGTAAATGGTACTGTTGTTAACATTCCTTCATTCCAATTGAAGCCAGGTGATGTTGTTGCTGTTAGAGAGAAATCTAAATCTTTGGAAGCAATAACCGAAAGTTTAAGAGGCAAAGGAACAACCAGATACAGTTGGTTGGAATGGGACAATGGGTCCCTAAGTGGTAAGTTTGTAAGTGTTCCCTTAAGAGAAGATATTCCTGAGAACATTAAAGAACAACTTATCGTTGAATTGTACTCTAAGTAATCATTTACATTCCTATAAAAAGAATAAAAGATATGTCCATATTAGCATTTCAAATGCCAGAGAAAGTGGTAATGGAAAAAGCAGACGATTTTCACGGACTGTTTACCTTTAAGCCACTTGAAAAAGGGTACGGGGTTACCATCGGAAATGCCCTCAGAAGGATTCTTTTGTCTTCACTGGAAGGATATGCTATTACAGCCGTTAAATTACCCGGTGTAGTACATGAATTCTCCAGTATTGAGGGAGTGGTTGAAGACGTTACAGATATTATCCTTAACCTTAAGCAGGTTAGATTTAAAAAGATCCATGATGCCATTGATAATAAAATTACAGTGGAAGTAAAAAATCAGGATGTTTTTACAGCAGGTGATATTGCCAAATACACAACCTCTTTTGAAGTTTTGAATCCTGATTTGGTCATATGTCACTTGGATAAATCAAAAAACCTTGAAATAGAACTTACCATTGATAAAGGTAGAGGATACCTTCCAGCAGAAGAATCCAAGCCTAAAGAACAGATTTATGGTACTATTTCTGTAGATGCTGTTTTTACACCTATTAAGAATGTAAAATACAGGATCGAAAATACCAGGGTGGAGCAAAAGACTGACTATGAGCAATTGATCATGGAAGTTAGCACTGACGGATCTATACATCCTGAAAAAGCCCTACAAGAATCTGCCAAGATATTGATTCAACACTTCATGTTGTTTTCTGATCAAACAATGGTTATCGATGCTCCCGGAAGTGGTGCCATCGAACCAATTGATGAAGAATACCTTCACATGAGGAAACTGCTTAAAACTTCTTTGAGCGATTTGGATCTTTCTGTCAGAGCTTACAACTGTTTGAAAGCTGCTGATGTAAAGAGTCTTGGAGATCTGGCCAAACTTGAAATTTCTGACATGATGAAATTCAGGAACTTTGGTAAGAAATCTTTGGCAGAATTGGAACAACTAATCCAGGAAAAAGGCTTGACCTTCGGTATGGATCTGTCTAAGTATAAACTTGATGAAGAATAATTAAAAATGAGACACGGTAAGAAATTTAACCATTTGGGTAGAACCGCCTCACATAGAAAGGCCATGCTTTCGAATATGGCCAAGTCTCTTTTGGAACACAAGCGTATCAGTACCACCCTTGCCAAAGCCAAAGAGTTGAGGAAATATATCGAACCTTTGATCACTAAGGCCAAAGAAGATACTACTCACAATAGAAGGATAACATTTAGCTACCTTAGAAACAAGGAAGCCATCAAACTTCTTTTCGGAGAAGTAGTAGAGAAAGTTGGTAACCGTCCAGGTGGATATACAAGGATTATCAAAACTGGTTTTAGATTGGGTGATAACGCTGAAATGTGTATCATTGAATTGGTGGATTTCAACGAATTAATGTTGAAAGAGGACAAACCTGTTAAGAAAGCAAGTAGAAGAAGTAGAAGAGGTTCTGGAAAAGGAACAGCTGAAGCTGCTACTACTACTGAAGCTAAAGAAAGTCCTGAAGCTGAAAAAACACCTGAAGCAGACGCTTCTGCAGATGTTTCGGATGAAACGACTGAAAATAAGGATGAAGATAAAAAAGCAGAGTAATTTAATCTATGCGATTCTTTCTTTAATATTTAATAGGGATTGGACTTTTTGTTCAGTCCCTTTTTTTATATCCTTTTGGCCGAAAGCTTTCTACAAATTAGAAAATTCTTAAATTTGCATAGCAAAATTTGATATGAAAAAGAAAAAAGCAATACTTCTTTTAGCTGATGGTACTGTGTTTACCGGAAGCCTTGTTGGTAGCCATGGCACCAATGGAGGTGAAATCTGTTTCAATACAGGGATGACCGGCTATCAAGAGATTTATACAGACCCATCCTATACTGGGCAAATTATTGTCAATACCACACCTCACATAGGAAATTACGGTGTGATTGATGAAGAATCAGAGTCTGAAGCGCCTTTGATTGCAGGAATTGTGGTCAATGACTTCTCCAATATTTACAGTAGAGTAGATGCTAAATCCTCTCTTCAAGAATATCTAGAACATCATAATATTACCGGTATTGCTGATGTAGATACACGGAAATTGGTAAGGCATATTCGGTCTAAAGGAGCAATGAATGCCATCATTAGTTCAGAATATGAAGATGTAGAAAGCCTAAAGGCCGAATTGGCCAAGGTGCCGGATATGAATGGGCTTGAACTTTCTTCAACCGTCTCTACCAAAAGCCCTTACTTTATAGGGGAACCTGATGCGCCCCTTAAAGTCGCTTGTGTAGATTATGGGATCAAACGTAATATTTTACGTTGCCTTGTAGACAGAGGTGTCTATTGTCAGGTTTATCCTGCCAAAACCAGTCTGCAGGAAATGGAAAAATGGAATCCGGATGCTTACTTCCTTTCCAATGGGCCTGGGGATCCTGCAGTAATGGAATATGCTGTAGATACCACCAAAGAAATTTTAACTTTGGGTAAACCACTCTTTGGCATTTGTCTTGGCCACCAGATTCTGGCTAGAGCTTGTGGTGTAGGAACTTACAAAATGCATCATGGTCATCGAGGCCTCAACCACCCAATCAAAAATATTTTGACAGGTAAAAGCGAAATTACCTCTCAGAATCATGGTTTTGTGGTGAATAAAGATGATATTGATAACAATAAAGAATTGGAAATAACTCATTACCACTTAAATGATGGTACGGTTGCAGGTATTAAACTTACCAATAAACCGGCATTTTCTGTTCAGTATCACCCGGAGAGTTCTCCCGGGCCACAAGATTCAAGGTATTTATTTGATCAATTTATTTCACAAATTCAGAAATAATTCATTAACCTTTATATTGATATGACATTAATTCAATCGATCCACGCAAGACAAATTTTAGACTCCCGTGGTAATCCTACTGTAGAAGTAGATGTTTTTACTGAAACCGGTGCTTTTGGAAGAGCAGCTGTACCTAGTGGCGCTTCAACAGGCGTTCACGAAGCTGTAGAACTTAGAGACAATGACAAGGATATTTATATGGGCAAAGGTGTGCTAAAAGCCGTTGCTAATGTAAATGATGTTATTGCTCCAGAACTTATCGGATTTGATATTTTTGAGCAAAATCAAATTGACGACATCATGTTGAGCCTGGATGGGACCAACAACAAGTCAAAGCTTGGCGCTAACGCTATCTTGGGTGTTTCCCTAGCCGTTGCTAAGGCTGCAGCCATGGAGTCCGGACAGCCGCTTTACAGATACATTGGAGGAGTGAATGCCAATACACTTCCTGTGCCAATGATGAACATTCTAAATGGAGGTTCTCATGCGGATAATGCCATCGATTTTCAAGAATTTATGGTAATGCCTGCTGGTGCTTCTTCTTTCTCTGAATCTTTGAGAATGGGAACCCAGATTTTCCATAACCTTAAAGCCGTATTGAAAGCCAAAGGTTTAAGTACAAACGTTGGAGATGAGGGTGGATTTGCTCCTAACTTACGCTCCAATGTGGAAGCTGTAGAAGTGGTACTTCAAGCCATTGAAAAAGCAGGTTTTAGACCAGGTGAAGATGTTTTTATCGCCATGGACGCGGCTTCTTCTGAATTTTACGATGAAGAAAAAGGACTTTATGTATTCAAAAAATCTACCGGTGATGAATTGACCTCTGCTCAAATGGCGGATTACTGGAAGGATTGGGTAAGCAAATACCCTATCAAGTCCATTGAAGATGGAATGCAAGAAGATGATTGGGAAGGTTGGAAATTAATGACTGAATATGTCGGTGACAAAATTCAGATCGTTGGTGATGACTTGTTTGTAACCAATGTGGATAGATTGCAAAAAGGAATTGATGAAAACATTGCCAATGCACTTTTGGTGAAAGTAAATCAAATCGGTTCTTTGACAGAAACCATCAATGCAGTGGATCTTTGCCATAGAAACAAATACAAATCTGTGATGTCTCACCGTTCCGGTGAAACTGAAGATTCTACCATTGCTGACCTTGCTGTAGCATTGAATACCGGACAAATCAAAACCGGTTCTGCTTCCAGGTCTGATAGAATGGCCAAGTACAATCAATTGTTAAGAATTGAGGAGCAATTAGGGGATTCAGCTTACTTCCCAGGGTTAAAATTTTAATCCCTTGCCAAAAATAAATAAAAAACCTTTTCGGGAATTTCCTGAAAAGGTTTTTTTTTGCTTTGATTTTTATTCCAATGATTGAGCCAAATAAACATTAATCAATAAAACGGTAGTGTCCCGTTGTATTCAAGGGGAATGGAATTAGCGAGGGTATTGGCAAACCTAAAAAATGGATTCTCCTTTATTTTCGAGTACCTTGAAGACAGGATTGTATTTCTTTTGATATATTTGTACAAACATTGAAGCAGATTATGGCCAAATATTTAAAGTATACCAAAAACTTCTACTTCGTTTTTACCGTTTTATTCATTACTTGGATGGTTTTTATTGATAGCAATGATATCATCAGCCATTTCAAACTTCGTTCAAAGTTAAATGAACTTGAGAAGCAAAAGGAATTTTATCAAGAACGAAAGGAGAAAATCCAAATTGAACGAGAGGAATTGCTAAGCAATTTTGAGTTGCTTGAGAAATTTGCTCGTGAACGCTATTTGATGAAAAGAAAAACGGAAGACTTGTATGTCATTAAGGAAGAATAAATTTGTGCTATCCGCTTTGTTAGCGGTATTTTTTGCTTGTTGCCTTAATAACGAGGTTCGTGCGCAGCGTGTTATCTACGAGGAGGAAAACCCACCTTTGTCAGAAAGACTGTATTTTGGAGGAAACTTTAGCCTGCAGCTTGGAAGGATTACTTATATAGACATTTCCCCTTTGGTCGGAGCCATGATTACTGAAAAGTATTCTGCAGGCATAGGTGCCACCTATCAGTATTACAACAATAAAAACTATATAGATGGTGTTTCTCATGTTTATGGGGGCAGGGTGTTTAACCGTTACAATATCTTTCGACAGATATTTCTACATGCTGAATACGAATCTTTGAATTTGGAAGTACCCTATCTAGGCGAAAACAACGAAGTGACTTATTATAGAGAGTGGGTACCTGGATTATTTGGAGGGGCAGGTTATTTTGTTCCTTTCGGAGATAGAGGTGGAATGAATATCATGGCCTTGTATAATTTCAGTTATGACAACAAAAGGTCAAATTATAATGAACCATATGTTTTCCGTGTCGGTTTTGTATTCTAAAGTAGAAATGTAGTATGGACCCATTCTTAAGCCGATTACAAAAGGCCCACAGCCTATGCCCGGGCTGTCCTTCTCCCAAGGTCATCAATCGTTTTTTTGGTGAAGTTTTAGGACTCATGTTTCCTGAACATGCAAATGAAGTATTGAAAGATAAGGCTAGCTTGCAGGCAAAATTCTCCGAATTAAACTTGCAACTTGGTGCAATTTTAAGAAAGAACGTTGCACTTCATCAGTCTGATGGAGAGGCATTGGCTAGCCAATTTTTCGATGAACTTGAGAATGAGGTTTATGATAAATTACACGAAGACCTGGATGCCATGTTTAAAGGTGACCCGGCAGCTAAGTCAAAAACTGAAATTATTCGTTGTTACCCAGGGTTTTATGCGATTTCGGCCTATAGAGTAGCGCATTTGTTACATCGCTTGGGGGTTGCCTTAATTCCTCGAATGATCACGGAACACGCGCATAGCAAGACCGGTGTGGATATTCATCCCGGTGCAAGTATAGGAAGGTTTTTCTGCATTGATCATGCTACAGGAATAGTGATAGGTGAAACAACTATTGTAGGGGACAGGGTTAAAATTTATCAAGGCGTAACACTTGGAGCCTTAAGTGTGAAGAAAGAAGATGCGGATAAGAAAAGACATCCAACCATTGAGGATGATGTGGTGATCTATGCCGGAGCTACCATTTTGGGAGGCGATACGGTAATTGGTAAAGGCAGTGTGGTTGGTGGAAATGTTTGGCTGACGAAAAGCATCCCTGCAAAAAGTAAAATTTATTATCAAACCAAATTACTTGATGACGCCTCCAATCTCACAGATTTTTATGTGTTGAAAAGTGAAGCCTGATAATCACAACTATGAAGCTATTTGAATTAATAGGGAATACCCCTTTAATTGAACTTGAAAATATCCCCGTAAACCCTAAGGTTAAAATTTATTGCAAGCTGGAAGGGCAAAATCCCGGAGGTTCAGTAAAAGACCGTGCAGCCTATCATATGATTCAGTCTGCACTAGACCGAGGTGAGATTGCAAAAGGAGACAAATTGGTTGAGGCCACCTCAGGGAATACCGGAATTGCCTTGGCCATGGTTGCCAATCTATTGGGTGTTGAAATGACATTGATAATGCCTGACAATGCTACAAGAGAAAGGGTGTTGGCCATGGAAGCTTATGGGGCGAAAGTTATTTTAACCCCTGCAGAAAAGTCCATTGAATACTCCAGAACCTTGGCTGAAGAAATGGCTAAGGACCAAGGCTATTTTATGCTCAATCAATTCGCTAACCCTGATAATTATTTGGCGCATTACCATACTACCGGGCCGGAGATTTATGAGGCAACTAATGGAGAAATAACTCATTTTGTTTCAGCAATGGGAACCACAGGTACCATTATGGGAGTGTCCAGGTATTTGAAAGAGCAAAATTCAGCCATACAAATAGTGGGTACCCAGCCTACTGAAGGTTCTAGTATTCCCGGAATTAGAAGGTGGTCTCCTGAGTTTTTACCTAAAATATTTGAACCCGAAAGGGTAGATCAAGTCATTGACGTGAGCCAAGAACAAGCCACGCAGATGACAAGAAGAATGGCCAAAGAAGAAGGTATCTTAGGTGGTATGAGTAGTGGGGGGGCTTTACATGCCGCTATTGAGCTTGCCAAGACTTTAACCTCCGGAACTATAGTTTGCATAACCTGCGACCGTGGTGATAGGTATTTAAGTACTGACTTGTTTGGGTAGGGTAGCCTTATTTATCGGTTAGGCCAATCAATCTTTCATCCCGTAAACTTATGTTTCCGGGATTTTTTTTTTTAGTAAGCTGAAAGAACAGATAAAGTCCGGTCTTATTGGAAGGAATGCCTTTGATAAGCAGATTCTTTGTCTGCCGGAATAAAATCATTTGATGAAAAGTTAATTTCCTCTTATCTTTTAGCCATGGAAGATTTTCTTAAGATAAAGCAGGCTTGTGAACAAAATACAGCCTTAAGCGTAGCCATTTTGGACAGATTTCTTTTGTCTTATGCTACAGAAAAAGATAAGCTAGGAAAAGAGGCAGATCAAAAGCTACAAGCCTATCGGCACATCACGGATAAGTTTGGTAGACAATGGTATGATATGCTTAAGTCCCAATACATTATCCATCGGTTGATGAAAAACGGAGGACTCATTACCAAATACCTGAAACATTCTGCCATTAGTAATCTTGAGAAAGAACAGTTTGATTGGATGGTTTTTCAATCTGCCAATCCTTGGCGATTTAGCTTTGCTGAAATTAAAGAACAGACTGAAAAACATTTTTACCGAATGGAAGATGTTTTTACAGGTGAAAATTATTTATTGTATTCACCTTCTATAAAAGATATTATAGATCGGGACGGAGAAAAAGAATTATGGTTTAACCTGATAGGCTTCAATGGTTCTTGCTGGCAAACTTATGGTCCCCTATCAGGCTATGCAAGCTTTAGTCCTGATGATATTTATTTTTACGCAACCGAGGTCAATCCAATGATTGAGGATGAAGGCGCCCTTATGGAGGATGTACAAAAGAATCCGGTGCCATATATGATGTTGTTTGCAGGTTCTACCCAACCGACTGTGGTGCATGAAGGCGAGTCCTTGGTGATGGTGATTACCGAAGAAAAGGCTTCCATCCCACAGGTACAAGAAATGGAAGGGGACTTCAATATTTCCTATACCGGCGGTGTTTATAGACTTGGCTTGCAGGATTGGGAAATGTCACCCCATTTTGCAGTTGCTTATTATAATGAGAAAGAAGAGAATATACAGGCGACGGCTTTAACTGAGAAAGGATTTGAGGCAATCATTGACGCCTTGAATAAATTTGGATTAGGAATGGATAAAATAGCAGATATTTATTTGCGACCCTCCATGCAAAATACAGCCCAAGAAATTTTAAGGAAGGAAATAGAATTAATGCCCCTTGAACTTCTATTTGAACCGGAAGCTGAGGAAGAATCCAATCAAGAACTGAAAAAACTGGATGAGTTGGCAAGATTGGCTGTTACAGCCATAACTTCTGAAAGGGAACCTGATTTGGAGGCTTTGGCTGAAGAAGTGGGCATAGATCTCGAAAGCAATCGTTTTGTAATAGAAAAAATAATCAACGACTTAAAAGAAAAGGTGAAAAAATAACAGGTTGAAAATCAGGTCAGAAGCAGGGTAGTTTAATTTTGTTCCTCCAGCTTCTGACCTGGCTTTTTATTTTGAGCGCAGGGTTGAACCATTTGGAAAACTGTTTTCCGGATATTTTGGTGTGGAGATATGCTCAGTAAATAAATTATAGTTGTTTTTCTGCTTTTGTAAGTCAAAAGCGTCATATAGCTCATCCAAAACTGTATAGGCTCGATATTGAAGTAAATCCCCATCAATGGTAATCACCTGGTACAATTGGGTGTTCACACCTGCTCTGTCCATCCAGCGTTTTTCAGGAACAATACCATACATTTTAGGGCCGGCCACTGAGACAACATATACAGGCCCCACTTGTCCTTTCGGCACTTCGATGGTTTTGGTTTGATGAGCTCCTCTGGCATATACATGGTCATGACCTTTAAGTACAAGATCCACCTTATGTCTTTCTAAGATAGGCTGCCAAGCTTCACGGAGTTCCGGATAATTACCGTGCCTGCCATCTCTGGCAGTAAAAAAAGGATGATGGAATGAAACTACAGTCCATTTTTGGGGGTTATCTGTCAAAACTTTTTCGAGATAATCACTTTGAATTTGTAGATTTTCAGGTGATTTTAATGCGGCTAAACTGTTCAACACAACCAGTCTCATGTTCTTATAGTCCATATAATAAACACTTTCTTCCAGGCCCTCCGGACCATTTAGCGGAAGTTCAAACTGAGGCCGCCAATACATGGATATTTTCTCTTCATCCGGATTGTTAGGATAAGTATCGTATTCATGATTTCCTATGACAGGAACTATGGATTTCATCGTTCGAATATGGCCTAAAGATTCAAACCATTCTATCCATTGACTATCTTGATGCCCATCATTAATTAAATCTCCAGCAAATAACATAAACCCTGCCTTGGGTGCTTTGGCATAGGCGGCCCTTACAGTTCTGCTTCCCCAAGCCAATATCTCATTTTGGATGTCCCCTAAATAAATAAAGGAGTAGGAATCCTCTGTTTTATCAGCTGTAGTAAACTGATTCCATTCGCTCATTTCATTGCCAGCTTCTCCAACCCTATACCGGTAAATACCACCTGGTTTGCGCCCCTCGAAGGTAACAGAATAATAGAAATAGGTGTTGCCCTCAAGGCTTTCGATCTCTTGCATTTCGGCTTGGTAGCTTTGGTCACGGTCCGTTATTTTACCTGCAGCACTTGCTAAGGATAACTGGGCAATTGGGTGCGCAAGCCTTGAACTCGTTCTCCAGGTTACACTTTGTGACTGAGAAGGATCGTTCTTCCAAGTTAACACAATATGTTCAGGTTTAGCAGTCTGTGCAGGAGCTAGGTAAAGGGTTGAAAAAAAGAAACTTAAAGCTAAAAGGGGGGCAAGTAAAAAAGGGGTTTTCATTTTTTTAAAATTGTATCTACTTTATCTGGTCATAGATTAAGCAGGAGGCAAATTAAAACATTGGTTCTTAGAGATACTTTTTAAAGCTCAATTTATACTACGTGTTTAGTAAAATAATGGATTGTTCATTACCATTGGGTTAATTATATAAGCGCATACCCAAGGCCATGTTTTGAGTTTTTTGCTTGATTACCCATCTTTTTCAGAGAATCTGTTAGTTATTTGGCCTTTTTGACTTAAAAAGAATAATATTTATTCAGTCAATTCTTATATTACAACTTAAACCTAAATTTCCATTCCAATGAATAATAGAAGAGCGTTTTTAATTAAATCCCTTTTTGGTACTGCAGGCATTGCTTTGGCATCAACATCCTTGATCAAAGGTGCTCCTGCAATAATTAAAAACTATAATAAACCTGATTCGAAAATAAATGGTGTACAGATCGGATGTATCACTTATTCTTTCCGATCACTGCCGGACCAAAGTGCCGAAGCAACCCTCAAATATGTTACAGACAGCGGGATCAGTGCCATAGAGTTGATGGGTGGCCCTGCGGAATCCTTTGCAGGCATTCCTGAGTCTACTATGGATAGAGGCAGATTCAACAACTTGCGTCGAAAGAAAAGAGATGGAGGCCAGTTGTCTGCAGATGAAACCAAGGAGTTTATGGAGCTGCAAAAAGAGGCGGAAGACCATGCTGCAAGTGTGGCCGCTTGGCGTGCGAAAACTGATTTCAAAAAATTCGAGAAATTCAGAAAAATGTATAAGGATGCAGGTGTCAGTATTTATGCGTTTAAACCAGGAGCTTTTGGGATGAACAATACAGATGCTGAAATTGCTTACGGGATGAAAGCAGCAAGGGCTTTGGGTGCCAGCCATGTTACATTAGAACATCCTGCAAATGATGCGCGGACATTAAAGTTGGGAAAAATGGGAGAAAAGAATAAAATGTCAGTGGGTTACCATGGGCATACCCAACAAACCCCAACCTTTTGGGACACTGCCTTGGAGCAAAGTCCCCGAAATGCACTGAATCTCGATGCCGGCCACTATATTGCTGCCGGTTACAAGGATATTTTTGAACTACTTCAGAAAAAGCACAAGCGCATTTTAAGCATGCATACCAAGGACCGACAAACCCCGGCAAACGGAAAAGGTAATCTACCTTGGGGAGAGGGTGATACGCCTATTGTGGAGTTGCTAAGTGAAATACAAAGTAAAAAATACAAATTCCCGGCTACCATTGAACTTGAATATAAAATTCCGGAAGGTTCGGATGCTGTTAAAGAAGTTCAGAACTGTCTTGAATATTGTAGAAGGTCTCTGGCCTAAGTAGAAAAAATGATAGGGAGGGTTTACAAATTTTAAGTAAATCCTCTCCTAATCTTATTTCATTCGATTTAGAATAAATCGGAGCTTTGATTGAGTGTAATTTAAACCCCTTAATTATGAAACTTGGTGCGTTCTCAGTAAGTCTAGCTGTAAAAAACTTAAAAGCTTCCAAAGAATTTTATGAGAAGCTGGGCTTCAGCCCCTTTGCAGGTTCCTTAGAACATCATTACTTGATCATGAAAAATGGTGACACCTTAATTGGTCTATTTGAAGGAATGTTTGAAGAAAATATTTTGACCTTTAACCCCGGCTGGGATGCCGATGCCAATGTGATTGAAGATTACCAAGATGTTAGAGAAATTCAACAAGATTTAAAAACTCAAGGCCTAAAATTTGAAAGGGAAGCCGATGAAAATGGTAAAGGCCCTGATAATTTTGTTATTAAAGATCCGGATGGAAATATTATCCTTGTTGACCAACATATAGGTTAACTGGCCAAAGCTCGGAATATATCCTTAGGCTTTTTACCGCGAATTTGATTCTTGTAGTTTGCTCGTCATGGTATTCAGCAATGCTGACATTCTTTCTGAAAGGGCCTTAGGAGAGATAACCGTGACAATATCCCCTATAGAAATAATCCATCGGACAAAAAACTCGATAGAATCAACCATAAAAGTGAGTTGGACTTTATTGTCTATCTTTTCTTGCAAGACGAAACCTTGATTGTATTTGTGGTTGTCAATATACTTGACATGAGAGGGATCCATCTGAATGATTACTTTTTTTAATTGATTGCCCTCCTCCATCTTTTTTAGGTAGGACTTTAAAGAGGGGTGGTTGGTGGTGAAATGTTCCTCGGTAATATTTATTTTTTGTATGCGATCAATCCGAAAAGTTCTATAGTCATTTCTTAGTTTACAAAAGGCAATAAGGTAACAGTTTCCCAATGAAAAGTACATGCCTATAGGTTCAACTGATCGGCTCGTATTTTCTTCTTTTATAAAGGAGGTGTAATTAAATTGCAGAACCTTATTCGTTGCTAGGGCAGACATGATGCGCTGAATGGCTTTTTCATTTTTTGAAGGGCTATCCAATTCACGTTTATAATAGATTACTTGTTCATCCAATTGATCAATGGCTGATTTTTGCTGGTCTTTCAGTACAGATTTAATTTTGATCAGAGCAGATTGGAAGTGTTGGCCAATTTCCCGATCACTGAATTTTTCGATTATTTTTTCTGCCAATAATAAAGAAAAGGCCTCTTTTTCATCAAACATAACCGGTGGTAACCGATAGCCTTCTACCAAAGTGTACCCTTTCCCTGCTTCACCTGTTATTGGGACACCGGCTTCCTCAAGTGCCCGCATATCTCGGTATACGGTACGTAGACTTATTTCAAACCTATTGGCGATTTCTTCCGCAGAGATATGTCTTTTGCTCTGCAGTTGGGTCAAAATGGCGGTAAGTCGATTTAATCTGTTCATGGGAGGCTATATCGAATAAAACTAATGATATTTTCTTTGATAAAAAATATTTCTTCAAGGCCTTAATTTTCATAAAACTACTGACATAGGGTTGTCACTTGCTGTAGGTAAGTTTGTTTCAAAATTAAATATTCACTTAAAATAAACATCAAGATGGAAACGAAAGCACAGCAAATGATCATTTCACAAGAGCAATTATTGAAACACTGGCAGGGGCATCGTGGGCTCACCCGCAGGGTGATTGAAACTTTTCCCGAAGAGCAACTTTTTAATTTTACAGTTGGGGAAATGAGGCCGTTTGGAGAAATGGTCCAAGAGCTGTTAGGTATTGCAGGCCCCGGTATCAAGGGCTTGGTGACGCGTGAATGGGAGCCTCTTAAAGAAGCGTTTGCGGTGGAAAATAGTAAAGAAAGATTGTTGGAGCTTTGGGACCAAGCTACTGTTGAAATAGACGAATGGTTTCCAAAGCTTACAACGGATGATTTTCAAGAGACTGTAGTGGCTTTTGGACAGTATGAAAATAAAATTTATTGCACTTTGATGTATTTTATTGACAATGAGATCCATCACAGGGGGCAAGGCTATGTTTACCTTCGGGCCTTGGGCTTGGAGCCTCCCTATTTTTGGGAGCACTAATACTGGTGAATTGAATAAAAAATCAGGTGATAGCAAAGGCTAGCTTTTAAATAAAAACCCCCTAAGTATAGTTTACATAGGGGGTTTTTGATACGATTTTGTTACGTTTTTACGCGTTAATCCAGTTTGCTACCTCTTCCTTGCTGGGGTTGGGTACATCTAGTTTTAGTTTTTTCTTTTTCCCGCATACATCATTGAATAGCTTGTTAGGGTTTAACCCTTTCAATTGCTCAATGGTATGGATGTTTAATTCTCTGATAGCCGGAATAAGACCTGGGTTTATTCCCAATTCAATAAAGTCTTCATCGGATGCTATTTTTACTTTTTTCTCCGGCTTCATTTGAGGGAAAAATAGAACTTCCTGAATGGTGCTTTGATCTGTAAGCATCATGCAAAGTCGGTCTATTCCGATACCCAGGCCGGATGTTGGGGGCATGCCGTATTCTAGGGCGCGAAGAAAATCTTCGTCCATGGCCATGGCCTCATCATCTCCTCTTTGTGCCAATTTGAGTTGGTCTTCAAATCGCTCTCTTTGGTCTATGGGGTCATTCAATTCAGTATAAGCATTGGCTATCTCCTTACCATTGACAAATAATTCGAACCTTTCCACAAGCCCCGGTTTGCTTCTATGTTTTTTGGCAAGCGGTGTCATTTCAATTGGGTAGTCGGTAATATAGGTAGGCTGGATAAGGTGCTCCTCTACCTTCTCTCCGAAGATTTCATCGATCAACTTGCCTTTCCCCATGCTGTCATCTACCTCTATACCCATTTCGCCACACAGCGCTCTGAGTTCGTTCTCGTCCATTTGGCTTACATCTATTCCGGTATATTCCTGAATAGATTCAAACATAGACAATCTTTTATAAGGCCCTTCAAAGTCTATCACATTGTCCCCAACCTTTGCTTTTGAAGTGCCTAATACACGGTTTGCAATTTTAGCAATTAAGTCTTCGACCATTTCCATCATCCAGATGTAGTCCTTATAAGCCACATAAATTTCCATGGATGTAAATTCCGGATTGTGGGTTCTGTCCATGCCCTCATTTCGGAACATTTTGCCGATTTCATAAACACCTTCAAAACCGCCTACTATTAGTCGCTTCAGGTACAATTCATTGGCTATTCTAAGGAATAGAGGAGTGTCAAGCGCATTGTGATGAGTTTCAAAAGGTTTGGCAGCAGCTCCTCCATGTACCTGTTGTAAAATAGGAGTCTCAACTTCCATCCAGCCATGATCGTCAAAATAATTTCTCATGGTGGAAATGATTTTGGACCTGGTGACGAAAGTTTCTTTTACCTCAGGATTAACAATAAGGTCTACATAACGTTGCCTGTACCTAAGTTCAGGGTCTGTAAAGCCATCAAATACATTGCCTTCCTCGTCCCGCTTTACCACAGGGAGAGGTTTTACTGATTTCGATAGCAAGGTAAATTCCTGAACATGTAATGAAATTTCACCGGTCTGAGTAGTGAAAATAAAGCCTTTAAGGCCTATAAAATCTCCTATTCCCAAAAGTTTCTTAAACACTTTATTGTAAAGTGTTTTGTCTTCATCCGGGCATAGGTCATCTCTTCTAACGTAAATTTGAAGCCGGCCTGTACTGTCTTGAATTTCAGCAAAACTGGCAGAACCCATGATTCTCCTGGTCATTAGTCTTCCGGCAATAGTAATTCCCTTATAATCGTTTTTACGATTGTTGTAATTTTGATGGATGTCTGCTGCCGTGGCATTGATCGGAAAGGAGAGTGCCGGATAGGGGTCAATGCCCAAATTCAGTAATGCCTCCCGGTCTTTTCTTCTTTCTATCTCCTGTTCGTTCAGTAATTGCATGGGTAAATATTTGTTATGCTATTTTTAGATTTTTTCTTCTCAAGATTTCATTTTCGACCATCGTCTGTTCTTTAAGGACTTGGTCGGAAATTCCTGAATTTTCTTTTATCCTTCTACCAAGGTAGGGGAGTACCTCCTTTACCGGCCCATAGGGTACATACTTGACCACGTTAAAACCAGCATTGGCCAAGTTGAAACTTATGTGATCGCTCATTCCATATAGCTGGGAGAAGTAAAACCTCCTGTCTTCCCTTTTCAAACCGTGCAGCTCCATTAGCTCTGTCAGTATGATATTGCTCAGTTCATTGTGGGAACCATTGACTAGGTATATTCTCTGTTTATTATTGATGCAAAATTGCAAGGCTTTGTTAAAAGCATCATCTGTTGCCTCTTTTGTCGCATGGATGGGGTCAGGATAGCCTTCTTTTTTTGCAATCTCCCTCTCCTTTTCCATATATGCTCCCCTTACAAGTTTTACCCCAAGGTAAAAACTGTTGGCAACTGCTTCATGGTGTGCATCTTTTAACCTTCTGCTCATGGCTTTTCTATACATTTGGAAGGTGTTGTAAATGATCGCCTCTTCCTTATTGTAAAGTTTCATGGCCTCGAGTATCCAGTTGTCGGTAACTGCTTGAAACCAGCTTTCTTCACCATCCACCATTAACTTTACACCGGAATTGGCAGCTGTTTCACAGAGTTTAAATACCCTTTGCTTGGCCAATTCAAATCTTTTTTTCTCTCGCGGTAAAAGCACTTCCTTGCTTTGAACCTTCGTCAAAATTGAAGTAGGAGCTATGCCCGAAACTTTGAACACGGCAAAAGGTATCAAAACATTGCCTTTGGCCTTATGGATTGAATTTAGAATTTCTTCCATCGTTGCTTCCAGAATGTGCTCCTCCTCTTTCCCCTCAACTGAATAATCCAACACAGAACTTACCCTGTAGTTGCCTAGTTTTTTCACAGTTTTTTGTGAAGTTTCAAAACTCTCTCCTCCACAAAACTGCTCAAAAATGGTTCGTTTTAGTGGTGCTTTTATAGGTAATCCAAGGTTGAAAGAGATTTTGGTAAAGAAAATCCCTAGCCTTACTATAAAAGGGTATCTCATCAATCTGTAGAGCATTCGCATTCTCTTCAGATCCTTGATGCTGAGGTGAGCAAAAGCTACTTTTAGATTGTCAAAAGAAAATCCAAGTTTTATTCCCATTTTCAGTGCGCAAAGATATTAAAAAAACAACTAATGACAGGGTTTAAAGTTTGATTTATCGACAAACTAAAGCTTTTCCCTCCTAGATTTTTATTTCAGAATGCCTAATTTTAAAAATATTCCAAGTATTTGATGTACACTCAAATATACAATTTAAACATGCTTTTCCGAAAGCCACTTGTGGGAATGTTTCAATCATTCTTTAAAATTGACCTTTATGTATAAAATAAATTTGAGAAATTCTTCATCAGGCAGGTTTGTTTTTGGGCTTCTTTTTCTTGCTTTTTATTTCGCGGTGGAAATTGCAATGGCCCAAACTGAGAAAGTTATTCTGGATACAGATATGGGATCCGATTGTGATGATGTTGGGGCCATGGCACTGTTGCATCATTTTGCTGATCAGGATAAAGTGGAAATCCTTGGGGTTATTTATAGCTCTGGTAAAATACCTTATGGAGTGGGGATAATTGATGCGATCAATGTCTATTACGGGAGAAGCCGTATACCTGTAGGAGCCAGCCATGATTTGAGTTTTGGAGATCCAAAGGATAAAATGCAGGCTGAAAAGCTAGCCAAAGATACTATAGCTTATAAAAATACATTGATTCATAATCATGATGCTTACGAACAAACCATATTGAACAGGAGATTGCTTGCTAAAGCTCCCGATAATTCCGTCACCTATATTACCATTGGACATACCAAGGCTTTGTATGAATTGTTAAGGTCTATTCCGGATAATATATCCCCTTTGAATGGTTTTGATCTGGTAAGTAAGAAAATTAAACGTTGGGTAGCATTAGGGGCATTGGGTGCCTCCAATAAGAAGGTAGGAGGAGTGAAAGATTGGAATTTTTACAAGAATAATACTGCCGTCTACACAGATTATTTAATAGACCAATTTCCAAAACCAGCTTACTTTGTGGATGCAGGGGCAAAGGTTTTTACAGGGGGATCTTTGGAAACATTGAATGCCGGTAATATCGTAAGAACTGCCTATAGGGATTGGCTCTGGAATATGGAGAAGAAAACATTAATAGATCAAAGACCCAGCTGGGGCCTTGCTACAGTGTATTATGCAGTCATGGGGCCGGATCAGTATTTTGAAGAATTAGCTCCCGGGGCGCTTACATTTGAATTGGGGCAGGGGAGTCGCTGGGTGACCACCGAAGTTAACCCGCTCCACCATTTTATAATACAAAAGCAAGGGAGTGATAAGTCCCTTGCTAAAACCTTAAATACCTTCATTGCTAACCAACCGCTAAATAATAAACTCAAATGAATCCAAGGTTTAACTTATTAATAGGTCTTTTGTTCTGGTTTTTTCCTTCTTTTGTTTTTGGGCAAAATGCTACAGTCCTGACTGAGGATCAATTTCAGTTTTTGGAAGAACTTACTGCTTCAGTGCTGGAAGCCTCTCGCATTTACCCCAAGCAATTCATTTCTGAAAAATTTGGTGCAAATAATACCGGAGGAGTATTGATCAGGCCCGGAGGAAGAAATGCCTACCCCAGCTTCTGGATCAGAGATTATGCCATGGCCTTAGAAACAGGAATGATTCCAGCTGCAGAACAAAAGCACATGTTGATACTCACTGCATCAACTCAAGCCGGCAATACATGGATCACCAAAGGTGGGAGTATGGTGCCGGTGGGAGCGGTTGCAGATCATATCAGAATAGATGATAGTCAGCCAATTTATTTTCCGGGAACCTACAGTTTTAATGATCAGGGAACAGAAAAATGGGGGACATTGCCTCCCTATGGAGATCAGTTTTTGTTTGTACATATGGCATACACCTATATTAAAGAGGTTGGGGACCTGTCTATCCTTAACGAAAAAATCAATGGGCTTTCTTTGATGGACAGATTGGCCTTGTCTTTTCAGGTTCCTCCTGCAGAACCGATAGACCATTTGGTTTTTGCTTCCGAGAAATTTAGAGGAGTGGATTTTGGTTTTAGGGATGCAATTCAAATGACTGGAAAATTATTGTTTCCCTCCTTGCTTAAGTACAGGGCAGCCAAAGAGCTTGCTGAGCTTTATTCGTTGATAGAAGATCCAAAAGAACGTTTCAGGTACCAACAAATGGCAGAAAGGATAAAGGAGGCAATCCCAAAAGTATTTAATGATGATAGCGGTTTTTTAAAAGCTTCTACCCGGCAAAGTTCTCAACCCGATGTTTGGGGGACTTCTTTGGCTGTTTATTTGGGTGTATTAGATGGTGAAAGTCTTGCTCATGTAAGCGAGGTCTTGGCTACTGCCTATGAAAAAGGTACCATTAGCCATCGGGGCAATATTAGACATGTACCCTTGGACCATGATTTTGATGAAACCCATGTATGGGAAAAGTCCCTTGCGGCAAAAAACACCTATCAAAATGGAGCATATTGGGGGACGCCTACCGGTTGGGTGGCATTCGCTATACATTTTAGTAATCCTCAATTGGCACAGAAATTAGCAATGGAATACCTGGCTGAGCTTAAAGCAAATGATTTCCGAAAAGGAGAATCTTTTGGTGCTCCATATGAATGTTTTGATAAGAGTGGAGGAACTCAAAATCCGGTTTACCTTACTTCTGTTGCATGCCCACTTGCAGCATTCAGAAGGATGGCAGGAAAGTGACCCTGTAAAATTGTTTTTATTAAATGCGTTATCGATAATTATAAAGGCTTGACTGTAAGGCTCAATAGATTTTTTAGGCTGTCTTAGTATACCCTAGCTTACGTGGTAAGTAATTGTAATACAATTGTTTGAGGTTTTATATGCGTTACTCAAGGGGCATCCATTTCTAATGAATAGCAGAATAAAAATTAAAAAAGTCATTAACTATTTGATTTTTAAAGGTGGAAGGGTTACATTTGACGCATGAAAAATTTCGCAGCTACGTATTTTAGCTTCTTTTACTTTTACTTTCGTCCCCAAGGTCGAATCGGAGCTGCGTATTGTCTTGAAAAAAAATAGAAAAAGATAAAAAACATAGAAGCCCGATTCGAGAGAGTCGGGCTTTTTTATTTTAATATTAAACCGAAGAATAAGGAAATGGAAAATCACTTACAAACAAAAGACTGGGGTTTAGGCCTTGACAATGAGCACCTGATTATTGCAGGACCATGTAGTGCCGAGACTCCTGAGCAGATCGAAAAGGTTTGCCAAGACATGATCACCGCCAAAGTTATTCCTGATGTATTCAGGGCTGGTATTTGGAAGCCAAGAACTAGGCCGGGAAGTTTTGAAGGTATCGGAGAAGATGGGTTGAAATGGATGGAAATCGTACGTGAAAAACTCAATATACCCATCACTACAGAGGTAGGAAATGCAGCGCACGTAGAATTGGCCTTAAAGCATGAGGTAGATATCTTATGGATAGGAGCAAGGACAACTGTAAACCCATTTGCTGTTCAGGAGATTGCCGATGCCCTAAAAGGTGTGGATATTCCAGTGATGGTGAAAAATCCAATGAATCCTGACCTTGAACTATGGAGAGGTGCATTGGAAAGACTTCAAGCAGTAGGTGTAAATAAGCTTGCTGCAATTCACAGAGGTTTCAGTGATGCCTATGACAAGAAATTCCGTAATAAGCCAAATTGGTCGATGCCAATTCACTTGAAAAGGTTATGGAAAGGTATGCAGGTAATCAATGATCCTAGTCACATTGTAGGTAACAGAAAAGGGATCCTTGAAACATCTCAGCGTGCGATTAATTTCGGCTTAGACGGTTTAATGATTGAAACACACCATGATCCTGATAATGCATGGAGTGATGCCAAACAACAAGTTACTCCTCAACAACTTAGGGATATTTTAGATCAAATTAATTTCAAAAATCCTGTAGAAAATGAGCACCCGTCAGAAAAACTACAAGACTTAAGAAACGCCGTTGACCACCTGGATGATCAATTGCTAGATCTATTGGCTGAGAGATTTGCCATTATTGATCAAATTGGTTCACACAAGCGTGAAAATAATCTAACTGTTTTTCAGGCAGATCGCTGGAAGCAAGTGATGGAATCCAGAACCAAGAATGGTGTGGATAAAAATCTAAGCGAAAAATTCATGAAAGAATTACTTTATTGCATTCATGAAGAGTCTGTAAAGCGTCAAGAAAAAAAATTGAGAGAAGACGTTTCTGAGAAGAAATCAGTTTGATGCTTAAGCCCGTTTTTATTCTTAAATAAAATCTGATAAAATTTCCAAAAGATTCCATTCTTAAACTTTAGGAAAAGGAAAGTGATTTATATCTAAATAGGAGTATTGTACTATTGGAGGTTTTGGGATTCGTTATCAGAGATTGGATGTCAAGCGTTAAATATCCTTGTTCATTCGGTTTGTTTTTAAGGGATAAAAACGGGTTTAATTTTTACCTTTACAAAAAAACAGATTTTGGAAACAATAATATTTTCTTCCCGAATAGCGCAGGATTTGATCCGATTCCTTGAATCGAAAAAGTACTCCAAGCTTGGGGTCATCATGGACAGCAATACGGTCAAACACTGCTACCCTTTGGTCTCTAGCCATCTTCCGGAGCACACAAGCTTTACTTTTGAAGCAGGGGAGGTGCACAAAACCCTAGATACTTGTGTAAAGATTTGGGATTGGATGACTGAAAATAGCTTTGATCGTAAAACCTTGATTCTGAATATTGGAGGTGGAGTGACAGGAGATATGGGAGGCTTTTGTGCCAGTACCTATAAAAGGGGGATACGCTTTATTAACCTGCCAACTACCCTATTGTCTCAGGTGGATGCCAGTGTTGGAGGGAAATTAGGCGTTGACTTCAAGGGTTTCAAAAACCATATAGGTGTATTCAATCAGCCAGAAGGGGTTTTGATAGGTGAAGAGTTTTTGGATACCCTTCCTGAACCTGAGTTGCGGTCCGGATATGCTGAGGTGATCAAGCATGGCCTGATCAGAAATGAAAACTATTTCAATAGCCTAAAAACCGAAAATTGGCAGGCACAAGCCTGGAAAGACATCATATCAGTATCTGTAGGGATCAAAAGAGATGTTGTAGAGAAGGATCCAAAAGAAGATGGTTTAAGAAAAATATTAAATTTTGGACATACCATTGGGCATGCTGTAGAATCCTACTATCTGGACACGCCATTTCATTTATTGCATGGGGAGGCCATAGCCATCGGCATGATCGCAGAAGCTTACCTTTCCCACAAATTTTTACGATTGCCTAAAGAAGAACTTGCGATCATACAAGAGAATCTCTTGTCAGTGTTTGGGAAAATACAAATTGATAAACAAGGTTTTGATACCATCATTGACCTGTGTTTTCAAGACAAGAAAAACGAGGGAAATGTGTTGAATTTTTCTTTGCTCAAAAGAATTGGAGAATGTGATTTCAATATAGTAGTAGGGAGAGAGGCAGTTGCAGAAGCCTTGGATTATTACAATCAATTATCCAATTGATTGGGGGACTTTTTCCCACCGTTGTGCTAAACCTTTAAATTTCAAGCTTTATAAAGTTCATGAATACTATTGTACTGCCTAAAAAAGAAGCATTTGGTCAAATCCAAATACCATTACCATCCTCAAAAAGTGAAAGCAACAGGGTATTAATCATTGATGCCCTTACCCAAGGAGAAAATAAGCTTTCAAACCTTGCAGAGGCCAGAGATACGCAAACCATGATCCGACTGCTTCAAGATGATCCGGAAACACTGGATGTCTTGGATGCAGGGACTACTATGCGTTTTTTGACAGCATATGCAGCCTTAAATAACAAGAAGAAGATCATGACGGGTACTCCGCGTATGTGTGAGCGGCCCATAGGTATTTTGGTTGATGCTCTGAGAGAACTCGGTGCCAATATAAAATACCTCAAAAAAGAGGGGTATCCCCCATTGTCAATAGAAGGCTTTTCAGGCCAGAAAACCAATCAAATAGAAATTAGAGGGGATGTTAGTAGTCAATATATTTCTGCTTTGTTGATGAATGCGCCCTTATTACCTCAGGGCTTGATTTTAAACCTTACAGGTAAAATTGGTTCAAGAACTTATATCACCATGACCTTATCCCTTATGAAGGCTTTTGGTGTTGATTATAAATTTGAAGGAAGCCGCATTGAAATAAAGCCTGCTGCTTATGTTCCTACCACCTTTGCTGTTGAAAGCGATTGGTCAGGTGCTAGCTATTGGTTTAGCCTATTGGCCTGTGCTGAGGAAGGTGAGCTTTTTCTTAAGGGACTTAAGGCCGAAAGTTTGCAGGGTGATGCCATGATTGTGGAAATAATGGACAAGTTGGGCGTACAAAGTGAATTTCAAGAAACAGGCATATCGCTTAAGAAAAAAGAAGTTCTTGGATTGCCAAGCTTTGATTTCACCCACTGCCCGGACTTGGCGCAGACAGTAGCTGTCACATGTGCACTTATAGGACAGACATCTGAGTTTTCGGGTCTGGAAAGCTTAAGGATTAAAGAAACAGATCGAATTGATGCTTTGCAAAAAGAATTATCCAAAATCGGAGCTTTGTTGGAAGAACGAAAAGCAGGGGTTTTTACTCTTGTTCCCGCCTCAGAAATACCGGATAAGGTAAAGGTGGCTACCTATGATGACCATCGGATGGCCATGGCATTTATGCCCCTAATGACGAGAACTGAACTGGAAATTGAGGATCCTGAAGTGGTCAATAAATCTTATCCAAGTTTCTGGAAACATTGTGGTTTATTGGGGATTCAGCCAAGGTTCAGCAATGAATAACACATGGTAAGTGTTGCTGTTGACAATACGGGTTATGTTGGCTGGTCTCCATATGGCCTAGTGTTTTTGATCAGTCCATTTTATATCTAAATTTTGAGAACGAAAATGAAAATAGCAATACAGGGCGTTTTAGGCTCTTTTCACCACCAGGTTGCCCAGCAATATTTTGGGAAAGATATCGAAGTATTTGGTTTCAATACGTTTGAGGAGGTAGCCAAAAGTGTGGAGTCTGATGCTGTAGATGTGGCCGTGATGGCAATAGAGAATTCAATTGCAGGTGCCATATTGCCCAACTATGACATCATTGACCGGCATGAGCTATATGTGGTCGATGAATATTATTTACCCATCTCTCATAATTTAATGGCCCTTCCGGGGCAGCAACTTGCTGATATTACGGAGGCCAGGTCCCATCCAATGGCTCTGCTACAGTGTAAGAATTTTTTCGCTAAACACCCTGGCATTAAACCTATCGATGATGTAGATACCGCCTATATTGCAAAGGTCATTTCTGAACAGAAAATAAAAGGATTGGCTGCAGTAGCCAGCGTAAAAGCGGCAGAGTTTTATGGCTTGGAATTGTTGGCTGAAGATATTCAAACCATAAAAAATAATTTTACAAGGTTTATTATCTTGCAAAAGGACAAGCCCCAATCTGTAACTACACCTACCAAAGCAAGCTTAAAAATTACCATAAAAAACCAAAAAGGAGGACTTGCCAAATTGCTTACCGTATTGAGTGACAATGACCTTGATTTGACAAAAATACAATCCATACCGGTGATGAGTAAGCCATGGGAATATTCCTTTTTTATCGATACACTTATTGCTGATGAAGCTAAGTTTAATAAGGCCATGGAATCAATTGCCGCTAACTATGGGGCAGTGAAAATTTTCGGAACTTATCAAAGTAGAAAATAATGAAAGGATTTTCGGACAGACTCGGAGAGGTTCAGGAATACTATTTCTCCAAGAAACTTAAAGAAGTTCACCAACTCAGGCAAAGTGGGAAGCCCATTATTAATATGGGAATAGGTAGTCCTGACCTTCCTCCGGATAAAAGTGTCATTGATGCATTAAAGCAGACCGCTGATACTTCTTCCGGGCATGGGTATCAGTCTTACCAAGGAACACCGGAATTGAGGAATGCGATTGCTGCCTTTTATAACCGAAATTATCAAGTGTCACTAGATCCTGATTCTGAAGTTTTGCCTTTAATGGGATCAAAAGAAGGGATTATGCATATTTCAATGGCTTTCTTAAATGAAGGCGATGAGGTGCTCGTTCCCAATCCGGGATACCCGACTTACACTTCAGTGACCAAATTACTCAATGCCATTCCGGTTTTTTATTCTCTGAATGAGACAGAAAATTGGGCACCTGACTGGAAAGCATTGGAGAAAATGGACCTTTCAAAAGTGAAGTTGATGTGGGTGAATTACCCCCATATGCCTTCAGGTGCCAATGGCAATGAAGCTTTGTTTGGGGAGTTGATTGATTTTGCTAAAAGGCATGATATACTTTTGGTACAAGACAACCCCTATAGCTTTATTTTAAATGATACCCCACAGAGTTTATTGGCAATTCCAGAGGCAAAGGATCATGCTTTGGAGTTAAACTCCTTGAGCAAAACCTTTAATATACCCGGATGGAGAGTAGGCATGCTAGTGGGTAGAAAAGATTACTTGGAAGCGGTTTTAAGAGTGAAGAGCAATATGGATTCAGGAATGTTCTTGGGCTTACAGGCCGGGGCTGTTGCTGCCCTTAACCTTGATCAATCTTGGATCAACGGAATGAATGCCATATATGCCCGCAGGAAAGCATTGGTATTAGAAATGGCAGCTTTATTGCATCTTCAAGTTGATGAAGAAGCTGTAGGTATGTTTGTATGGGGTAAAGTGCCTGATGGTAAAAAAGCAACAGAAATAGTGGATCAATTGCTTTATGATTATGATATTTTTATTACCCCGGGTTTAATATTTGGAAGCAATGGGGCTTCCTATGTGCGATTTTCTTTGTGCATAGATGAAGATAAAATTAAAGAAGCCATTGCTAGGTTAAAAAAACACAAAACGCTATGAAAAAAATACATATCATAGGATTGGGATTGTTGGGAGGTTCTTTTGCCTTGGCAACAAAAAAAGCAAAACCTGAACTGGAGATCACAGGTTTTGATAGGGATGAGCGAAATATAGCTATTGCCTTGGAAATGGGCCTTATTTCTAAATCTCTTCCTGTTCCCGATCAGGATACAGATTTGGTGATTTTGGCAACACCGGTAGATACTTTATTTGACCTATTGGACAAAACCTTAGGTCAGGTTGCTACGCATACCCTTGTGATGGATTTTGGATCTACAAAAGACCAACTGTGCCAACAAATGAGTGCGCACCCCAAAAGAGCTCAATACCTGGCAGTGCATCCAATTGCAGGGACCGAAAATTCCGGACCCAAAGCTGCAAAGGAAGACCTTTTTGATGGGAATGTGATGATCATTTGTGAGATGGAAAAGACAGATGTACACCTAAAGGGAATGGCCTATGATATTTTTGACGCCCTAAACCTCAGGTTGCGCTTTATGGATCCGAAAGACCATGATCTTCATCTGGCCTTTGTTTCCCACCTATCTCACGCAACTTCTTTCGTTTTGGGAAAAACCGTGATTGATAAAACCGCTGATGAAAGAAATATTCTGGACATGGGCGGGAGTGGTTTTACCTCCACTGTTAGGCTGGCCAAAAGCTCCCCCGAAATGTGGGGCCCTATTTTTTTAGAAAACAAAACCAATGTGCTAGAAGCCCTCAATAGTTATATAGATCACCTGGTAGCATTCAGAGACAAGATAGCAGCAGATGATATTCAGGGTTTAAAAGAAGAGATGTTAGCTGCTAATAAAATAAGAAATATTCTGAATTTCACAGAATAAGCTGAAAGAATTGGATTAATTGTTTATTAATTGTGGTTTTGTTGTAAATTGGTGCATATGCATTTGACCATAAATTCTGAATTCGCGACCTTAAAAGAAGTAATTGTCCATAGACCGGGGCGAGAAATTGATCGATTGACACCCTATAACAAACACTTGTTATTATTTGAAGATGTTCCCTACCTGGAAGAAATGCAAAGGGAGCATGATGTCTTTACCAAGCTGATCCGTGAAAAATGCGGGGCAGAAGTTTATTATTTCGATACATTATTAGGGGATATCCTTTCCGATGACAAGTTAAGAAATGAACTGATAAGGGAGGCTTTGGCAGTTTCAAGACTTGATCACCTTACGGATGAATTATTGGGTGTGCTCACCAAAGTACAGTGTGTGCAAGCTTTAATTGCCGGTATTAAAGTTCATGAGGTAAGGGGCAGTGTAAGTTCCAATGCTTTGGCAGATTTATTGGACCTGGCTTTTTTAATCCCACCTTGTCCCAATTTGTATTTTCAACGTGATACAGCTGCCATATTGCCCGGAGGGATTGTTTTTTCAAGTATGCGTTTGGCTGAGCGTCAAAGGGAAGCCAATATGGTGCGTAAAATTTTCGAAAATCATTCTCTTTTTAAAAGCAAAATTCATCAAATTTATCCTGGATCTTCTAATAACCACAACCATTCGATAGAGGGAGGGGATGTAATCATTCTTTCAGACAAAGCAGCAGCCATAGGCTGCTCAGAAAGGACGGATGAAAAAGCGGTATATCATGTGGCCAAAAGCCTGATTGCTGATGGGCCGATTGAAAGAGTTTATGAGGTTCATCTCCCTAAAAAGAGAAATTTCATGCATTTGGATACCGTTTTCACCATTTTAGATAAAAACAGGGTGCTAACCTACCCGGATGCACTGCAGGCAGTTCAACATATTTCTGTTTATACCAGAAAAGAGGATAAAAGTGAAGTTGTAAACATAAAACGGAAGGTTTTAAAAAGTACCTTACGGGAAGTGCTCAAAAAGGAAATCGACAATTTGGAAATAATAGGTACCGATAAGGTAAATCAAGAATATGCATTAAGAGAACAGTGGTTTGATGGGGCCAATGTATTTACCATTGGGCCGGGTCAGGTCATTTCTTACAACCGAAACAAGCACACCAATCAGGCGCTGAGAGATTATGGCATTGAGGTGTTTGAAATGCCATCTTCGGAGCTTTCCAGAGGTCTTGGAGGACCTAGGTGTATGAGTTTGCCTATCGCAAGGTCTGAGGATTGATAAAGACTTTGAAGGCCTAGTGATTCCTAAAAACTGTCAAAGAAAGACCGTCTTCTGGAAACTTTTAAGTCCCGTAAAATATTTGATTTCACTCGAATGTCTATATTATAAGAAGTAAACCTGCCAAAAGGCACCCAGTTGACATTCATTTGCCAGCAATGCAAATCTCTGGCCATGCCAATCATGGTTTGGGTGATTTCTGCTGTAGAAAGATCGTAGCCACTGCTAAAGTTTATTTTCCATTTATCCGATAGACTGATATCTCCGGAAATATTTATGGCTTGTGTAACATTTTTAGTACCAGAGGTTGCTTTGCTGTAACTCAAGTTATAACTATAAGTCATATTCCAGGGGATGGACCAATCGATATACTGACTAGGGTCATTCGCTATTCGATTAATTTCATTTTCTACAAAATCATTCATTTGCCCACCCTGGTTTAAGAAATCATTGGTGAGTTCATCCCTAACTTCTCCGGGTGATTTCTCGGTTTTACTTGGGTTGAAACTTCCATTGATATTTAGGGATGCCCTTCTAATCGTCCCTAAACCCTGTCCATTTTTCCATGCAAATTCGTTTATTTTTGCTGTGGTCACTTCCTCCCCATTGGTGTAAGTTCTTGTGGCATAAGGATCGAGAGTTGTGCTAAAGTTTACCGAGAGTTTCTTGTCAAATAATGAGGTTCTGGTGTTAAAACTAATAGGAGCCAGATTAAATGAATCCGCAGCAAAGTTGTAATTGGTAGAAATATTTAAAGATTGCAGTAAAGGTACTTTTTTAGTAGTAGCTTCTGCGGTGTCGCTCTCAGTTTTAATTTTTGCTTCCAGGACATTTCTGATGTTTACATTTAGCGATTTTGACTCCCCCAAAGGAGCGCCTCCGTAAATAAATCCTGAATACCTGGATAGGCGGCGTAAGGTTCCGCTGGCATCTGTTTGAACTTCTTGGTAATACCCGTATTTAGGGTCTGAAAAATCAGGCGTACTAGAAAATCCAAACGAAGGTTGCATATGGTGTCGGATGGCTTCAATTTTAGACCCATTTTTAAAAGTATAGAAACCATAAATATTCGTTGAGAGATTAAAGGAACTGTTGTAATAATTCACTCGGTTAAAACCATTTTCCAGAATTTGATCCAACCGGTCTTCTTGGGGGTTATAGTAATAATTTATTCTCTCCAAGTACCAAAGTTCTGTGAAGTTCATTGAGGCGGTACCTGTAAAGAACCGAAAAAGGCTAAAATTGGAAGAAATAGGCACCGTGTTCCTGAAGCCATTGTCAGCGTTTCTCAGCAGTTCAGGTAAATTGGCAAATGAAAATGGGATCACATCCGGAGTGGAGATTTCTCCCAATTCTTCTATTTCCTGTTGAAGACCCGGATCTACGCCGAGTTCTGTGGTGATTTCATTATTAATTGAATTTTGGGCATTGAAATTCCAAGAAACATTTAAGGTTTTGAGGGGTTCAAATTTGATGTTTTTAAATGGATTTTGTCGATTCATATTAATAGCGATGTCCGGAAGGAGTAGTTTCACTTCGTCAGTTACCTGATTTTGTGAATGCCTTAAGTTTGCAGACATGCTAAAGGGTGTACCAGTAAAGGTTTTGCTGTAAGAGATATTGGAAGAAAAATCAGACTGTTGATTTTGTACGAAGTTACCTTGATTTAGGATATTGTCATTGTATGATTTTGTACCAAAATTTGCCGAAGCAGAAAATCTGGAATTTCCTCTGGTTTCAGGAGTATGGTTCCATCTAAACCAAAAAGCATTGTACTCTAAGGGTACCTCTGCAGTTTCGGGGCTTTTAAACTTTTGATAGTCAATATTTAATCCTCCTTTAAATCGGTATCTTTTATTGTAAACTGATGCCGTTTTTAAGCCATAGCCTCCTTTGGAATAGACCTCGCCTGTTACCCTGGTATGGACATAATCATTAAAAGCGAAATAATATCCAAAATCCCTTAAAAAGAAACCCCTCAATTGCTCCTCACCATAGGAAGGAAAGATAATTCCTGATGTTTTTTCTTCTGGAGTATCAGGGATTACACCAAAAGGGAGTCCTAATGGAGTTGGTATATTGTTAAAATATAAATTAAACGGACCGGAAATAATGTGTTTTCCACGCACCGATTTTATTTTGGATGAAGAGATATGCCAATGAGGCTCCACCAAGTCGCAAGTGGTATAAAAGCCTTGACTAAGGTATACAGAGCCTTCGTTGTCTTTCTTTACAATGGCACCCCTGAGAAGTCCTTCATCTTGTTGGGTCACTACATCGGAAATTATGGCTTTCTGACTTTTGAAGTTATAGCGCATCTCTTTGCGGATTTCGTATACACTATTGCCTTCTTTAAACATGGGCGTACCTTGAATTACCCCCACACTATCTTTAAGCCCGGAAGCGTAGAGCTCATTCTTTTTCCAATCTATGGCGATATAATCAGCGTCTAAACGAATATTTCCATACTCAAACCATGCACCTTTATACAGAAACACTTTATTTTGTGAAAAGTCTGAGACAATACTGTCTTCGGCGTAGTAATTGATAGTGGTTTGAATGTCACCTTTTGGTTGATTTAGCGTAGAGTCTAAATCAGATGGGCTGATAGTAAGAATGCTATCTGGAAGAACAGGTAGAAGGGTGTCAAGCCTGACTTCAGGGTTTCCTAATGTATCAGGAGTCGAGAGTTCTAGTTCAGAAGTTCTTTCCTTGCCGATGCCTTGGGCCCATATAGTATGCCCAAAGAAGCTGAGCATACAGAGAGAAAGAAAAGCGTTCTTAATTATCTGCACCAATAATTTCTGTTTGCTATAAAAATCATTAAATTTTCGGTAAAGTTAAGGTTATTAACGTTTATGAAACGAACCAAAGTGAAAAATATTCTTTTAATTTCATCGCTCTTAATGGCTGTTGTTTTAGTAGGGTTTATTCCTTCTAATGAAAAGGAATCAGAGTTTAAGTTAAGAAGAATTGTAATAGATGCCGGTCATGGAGGCAAAGACCCAGGGACACTCGGGAGAATGTCTCAGGAAAAAGATGTAGCACTTTCAATCGCGCTAAAGGTTGGAGGTTATATTAATGAGTTACTTCCGGAGGTGGAAGTGATCTATACACGTAAAACGGATGTTTTTATTGAGCTTAAGGAGCGGGCTAATATTGCCAATAGAAATAGGGCTGATTTGTTTGTGTCTATTCATTGCAATGCCATCAATTCGACAAGGGCTTTTGGTACAGAAACCTATGTGATGGGGAATAAAAATTTTAATGCAAATTTTGAAATTGTTAAAAGAGAAAATGCTGTGATTTTACTTGAGGACGATTATCAAGAAAATTATGAAGGTTTTGACCCCAAATCGCCTGAATCCTATATGATGTTCAATTTAATGCAAAAAGCCTTTTTCGCGAATAGTCTTTCGTTGGCGGGGAAAATTGAAAATGATTTTTCCACTCGAGTTAACAGGCATTCCCGGGGGGTCAAACAAGCGCCATTCTACGTGTTATGGACCACAAGTATGCCTAGCGTCTTGATTGAAACAGGTTTTTTGTCTAACCCATCAGAAGAAAAATACCTAAATAGTAAGAGTGGACAGACTTTTTTGGCCTCCGGAATATTTAGGGCAATAAAAGCCTATAAAGAGGAATTGGAGGCCATTTGATTGGCGTTAATTTTTATAATCACAGAATATACTCCTATAATTGAAGGTCACATGTATTTTATTGCCAAAATTTGGTAAATTTGGTTAATTGAAATTGTGAGTGATAGCTGAGATGAATATTCAAATGACTGATAAAGAATTAAATGCTCTTGTATCTTTATTGGATGACGGTGATCAGGAAATAAAGGAACATGTTAGAGATAAAATACTCTCTCTGGGTAATCAAATCATCCCTTTTCTTGAGAATAAATGGGAAGGTTCATTCAATCCGGAACTTCAAAAAGAGATAGAGGAAATTGTTCATGACATGCAGTTGAACCTACTGAAAGATAGGTTGAGCAATTGGAAAAATTCTCAAGAAAGAGAATTGCTCGAAGGGCTGTGGATTGTCAATACTTACTTGTATCCTGATTTGGAGTTTGACCAGTTGAATGCTTTGATGCAGCAAATTTATTTTGATGTGTGGACTAACTTCAAAAATGAATTGTCCGTTTACGATAAAATAAAATTGATCAACAATGTCATGTTCAATGATTTGAAGTTTTCTGCCAATACCAAAAATTTTCATAGCCCGGCCAATAGCATGCTTAAAACAGTGTTGGAAACCAAAAAAGGCAATCCCATTAGCCTTTGCTCTGTTTACTTATTGGTGGCCAAAAAACTTGGACTCCCGGTTTATGGAGTTAATCTACCCAATCTCTTTGTATTGACTTACCAGTCCGGTAAGTTCAACTTTTATATCAATGCATTCAATAAAGGCCTAATATTCACCAAACAGGATATCAATAATTATCTTGACCACCTAAAGCTGGATCCCAAACCTGAATATTATGAGCCTTGCGAAAATATTGAAATTATCAGGAGAGTAATCCGAAACCTTATCTTCTCTTTTGAAAAAATTGGGGATTTAGATAAATCTAAAGAAGTCAATCAACTGCTGAAAATTGTGAATCAACCATAAGGTTGTTAATATTTTATATTGCAACCAACAGCTCTGGTTACCGTGGGGCTCGGGCGGTCCTTATTAATGAGATCATCCAGAGCAGCAGAAAGGTGATGTACAGTCGCACTCTGCATTGCCTGAGCATTGTTGTCAATCGCCCCTCTGTATGCAATACTATAACCTGTAGGCCCCGAGGTGATAATTACTACCTCAGGTATTTTCTTTACCTCAGTCATTTTAGTAAATACTTGTTGGTCGTCCATTAAGTAGGGAAGCTTATTGTCCTTGGCAAAGGAAAGGTTGCTTAGTTTTTCCTGTGTTTCGCTCTCTTGACCTGCATGAGGATTAACTAAAGCGAAGGTGATGTTTGCAGCAGTATATTTCTCTTTTAATGCCTTTATCCTAGAATTGTATAGTTTAGAATAAGGACATTTAAGGGTGTAAAAAATAAAAACCTGCGCTTTAGCTGATTTGTTTTTTTCAAGGGTATATTCTTGATTGGTAACCGCGTCTACCATCTTAATATTGGAAATCTTCTGGCCAAATACGGCCGAGGTCCAAAATATACTCAATACAAAACACCCCAAAAAAACCTTCATCGCTAGTTGTTTTATAACAAATATAGGAAAAATCACCAAACCGTATAAGTAAGAATCATGTCGTTTTCAGAGTAAGACATGACTTGGTAATGATGATCCGAAAAATCAGATCCATAAATTTTACCTTTTATTATTTTGTCATTGGCTGTAAAAGGTTCTAAAATAATATTTTGCCGCAGGCTAATTCCTTTTTTACCCTGACATTTATAGATGCTTTCTTTTACAGACCAAGCCATAGTGTACAAGAAAGGGTCAGCACCTAAAAACTCCATTTCAGATGGATCCAGGTATTTTGGTCCCAGAGGAACCGTTTTGTCTCTAACCCGTTCCAAATCTATGCCTACAGACATTTCCCTGTGAAAAATAGCGGCAGCGTAATCTCCATGGTGTGTGAGGGATACATGACCTGACTCATCCATGGTGTGGGATTTTCCATGATTGTCTTTATAGAATCCAGGATAGGGTAAAGATAAACTGTCTAAGGTGTTTTTGATGGCCAGTCTGGCTGCTTTCCATTCTTCTCTTTTTTGTGGATGCCCTATATTTGCAAGTGAAAGCTTTTCTCTAAAACTTAAAAAGTCCATGGACGTATTTTCAGAGGATTTAATATTGTTGATGGCAAAAGCAGATAAAGGACTAATTTTTTCTATTTTTGTTAACATAGTAACTTTAAGGCAACTGTATAGTAATTAGGTTCTGCAATATATGTCAAATATTCAAGTAAGTAAACTTAACACATTACGAGGGCACAATCATTCTGTATTTGCCCTTGCCGGTGGTTGCCTGCCAAGCCTAATATATACCGGTTCAGGTGATGGGATGGTTGTTGAATGGAACCTTTCCGAATTGGGAGACGGCCTTTTATTGGCCAAACTGCCTAGCTCTGTGTATGCCTTAGAAGTTGACAAGCAAAGAAATATCTTGTTTATTGGCCAAAATAATGAGGGAATTCATGCCATTGATTTGGAGAGTAAAAAGGAGATTTGGTCATTAAAGATCACCTCCCAAGCCATTTTTGATATCAAAGTGCTTGGCCATTTACTATTGGTGGCCACAGGAGATGGAGTATTGGTCGTGATTGATATTGAAGAACGTTCTCCCGTGCGGCACATTAAGATTAGCGATCAATCTTTGCGGGTTTTGGCAGTTTCTCCGGACAAAAGTCAAATTGGTATTGGGGCCAGTGATCACCTGGTAAAAGTTTTTGATACCAAAGATTGGTCACCCCTAGCAAGGATGCAAGGGCATTTGAATTCCGTATTTGCACTGGCCTATAGCCCGGACGGTAAAACTATTGTAAGTGGAGGTAGGGATGCCACACTTAAGTTTTGGGATACTGAAAGATTTGAAATGCAACAAAATATTGCTGCACATATGTATGCAATCAATTATCTTTCATTTCGGGAAGATGGCAAGTATTTTGTGACTTGCAGCATGGATAAGTCCATTAAGGTCTGGGATCCGGAGGAGTTCAAGCTATTGAAAGTGATAGATAAAGCCAGGTATGTTGGGCATGGGACTTCTATTAACAAAGTTTTGTGGACCAAGAATGAAGATCAAGTAGTGGCGATCAGTGATGATCATACTGTTTCTGTTTGGGAAATAACTATTGGTCAATAACTTCCGGTCAAAGATCGGCTAAATGACGAAAAAATGAAAATTACACCATTGGATATCCGTCAGAAGACCTTCGAAAAAAATTTCAGGGGCTATGATAAAGATGAAGTTTCAACCTTTTTGAGTTATTTGTCTCAAGAATGGGAAAAGCTTGTAGAAGAGAAAAATGCACTAGAGATTAAATACGAGCATGCCGAAAAAGAAGCGGCCAAGCTTAGAGAGGTGGAGCAGTCACTTTTTAAAACATTGAAAACAGCAGAGGATACAGGAGCGAGCATTATAGAGCAAGCCAACAAAACAGCAGAATTAATCCTTAAGGAGGCTCAAATGAATGCGGATGCCCTACATGCTGAATCAAGAGGCAAGGCACGCAATATGATCGATCAGGCAGAGTCACAATCTAAAAACATCATCGAAGACCTTAGAGAAGATGTGAATGTTTTGGTAGAAAATTATGAAAAATTACTGGATCAGAGAGATTACCTACTTAAAAACCTGAAAAGGACCGCTGCAGAAACCTTGGAGAATGTAAAAGCAGCCCAAGATGGGTTTACGGAAATAGATACCGGGATTCATACCCGCTTGGTCAAGGAACTTCAAAGAAAAGAAAAGAGCTATGATGCCCCGGAAAAGGAAGAATCCAAGCCTGGTCTTTCTGCCAACACTTACACATGGGAACAGCCGGAAAATCAAGATGCAGTAGAACAAAATAGCATCACTGAAGCCAAGGAAGAAAAGCAGCAAGAGGCTTCTGAAATCAATGCCGTTCCGGAGCAGGTGAAAGAACAAGAAAGTAAGGAAGCGGACAAGAAAAAAACGCCTGAAGACAAAGGGGATAAACAAGACCAGAACGGTTCATTTTTTGATCAATTTGAATAATGGGAAAGGTATCACTTGAAGGAATAGAGTTTCATGCTTTCCATGGCGTTTTTTCAGAAGAAAAAAAATTAGGAAATCGATTTACAGTGGACTTGCATGTGCATACTGATTTTCAGCAAGCCATGTATTCAGATGATCTCAATTATACGGTAGATTATTTCAAGCTTTACCAAATCGCCAAAGCCCATATGCAGGTGCCGGTAAAATTGCTTGAGCACCTCGGTCATTTAATGATCAAAGACATCCTCAAAGCGTATCCGGATAGTAAGGAGGTTCAAGTAATTATCAAGAAGCACAACCCTGCCCTTGGAGGAGTGGTAAATTTTTCGGTGGTAGAAGTAGCTTACCCCAGAGATTATAAGTAAACGGTCGATACTGATGTATACCAAGCATGAATTAAGTACAACCAGACAGGAGTTTTGGACCACTTTTGGACAGTATATGAAACCTGTTCCCAATGCAGAGGGGAGAAAAATAAACTGGAAAAATTATAAAACAGGGGTGAAGCACATGTATTTCAGGATGAAAGCAGAGCGAGATTTTGCTTCTATTTCCATTGAAGTGCAGCATCCCGACAGTGAAATTCGAGGTTTATTGTTTGATCAATTGTTGGCTTTCAAAGGCATTTTCCAGCAGGAAGTAAATGAGGAATGGGAATGGACGGCGAATCTCCCCAACGATTGGGAGGGAAATTTAAGTAAAGTAGAAAAGAAACTTGGAGGTGTCAATGTGATGGAAAAGGATGATTGGCCAAAAATCATTTCCTTCCTAAAACCAAGAATTATTGCCATAGATGCCTTTTGGGCCAATATGAAGTACGGCTTTGAGGGTTTGACTTAAACCAACTAGCAAAGCGTAATGGCTTAGTCTGCATCGTGCCTTTTGGGTAGCTCAGGATTGGTGAATACAAAACCTCTGGCTTCATTGCTTTCATGGAAATCCACCTGCATACCCATCAAAAACATCACATGCTTTTTTTCAATCAAGACAGTTAAACCTTCAATGTCATAGCTTTGGTCTTCGTCCTTTTTTAAGTCAAAGCCCAATGCATAAGATACTCCACCACAGCCACCACCTTTCACGCCTACTCTTAAAGCATATTCCAGCGGGATATTCTTTGTGGATATTATGGTTTTTATCTCTTCAAGAGCCTTTGGTGTTATATTTATCGGTGTCAACATGTGAACTTAAGGGCAGAGAATGATAATTGGTTCCAAAATTAAAACAGAAAAACATTTGGTGCATAGTAAAACATGACATTATTTTAGATATTGCTAATTAAAACCTTTGACTATGGATTACCTCTTTGAACTCTTAAAAATAATTGTTCCTGCCGGCCTGGCAATATATGGCATGTTTATTATTACGGTATCATTTTTGAAGAAGGAAAGGGAGATAAAATGGTTGGATATAAAATCCAAAAATTCAGAGCAAATTATCCCTTTGCGTATTCAGGCTGCTGAACGCCTTTGCCTTCTATTGGAGCGAATTTCACCCAATAATCTGGTGAGGCGGGTAAATGGACCGGAGATGCTTTCGGGGGAATTGCATGGTCTTTTGATTCAGGAAATCAGGAGTGAATTCAATCATAATTTATCCCAACAGGTGTATTTCACTGATGATAGCTGGGAAACCTTAAGGTCTGCAGTAGAACAAACCATTTCCCTTATAAACAATGCTTACCAACAAGTAGGTGGAGAAGAAAGGAGTATTGAATTGTCGAAAAAAATATTTCAGCTCGCAATGGAAGTGGAGCAGGATAGTATTGGGGTTGCTTTAAGGAAAATCAAAGATGAAATACGGGTTTACTATTGATTCAAAAATTTAACTTTACGAATACTTATGAATAGTTATTCTTCAGGTCAGAACCTCTTTGAAAAGGTCAAAGCCATCTACCTCAACAGGGCAGAGCATATAGCCGGTACAGAGAAAAAATTAAAAGCTTTACTTATAAAAGTTAACCAGAAATGGCAGGAGCTTTCTCAAAACCCAACCTTTGCTCAAGTCAAATTTCAGATTGAGATTTTTATTAGAATGATAAAGGCTCATTTAAGTAAAAAATATGCAGGTTTATCCAACAGGTCTTTGGGACTTATAGTCTTAGGTCTGTTTTATTTCGCCCTGCCCACTGACTTGGTGCCGGATTTTATCCCATTTGTGGGCTACGTAGATGACATCACTGTTTTATTAGCTGTTTTTAAAAGCATTCAATCTGATATTGAGAAGTTTTTAGATTGGGAAAAGAATCAGGATCTATGAGCCAAATAGCATTTGTATCCGGAGCCTCAGGGCTGATAGGCATTCAGTTATTGCATCAACTTTTTAAAAATGAGTCTTTTGACTGGGTGGTATCCTTTGGGAGGAGGGAGCTTGCGTTGAAACACCAAAAGCTGGTTCAGCTGAAGGTTGATTTTGCTCAATTGGATAAGGTAGACCTGCTAGAGGAGATAAGAAGTCAAAATATGGGAGGGGAAAAACAGTCCCTAATCAAAGGATTGTCAGAAAATTCAGCGACCATTTGCGCTTTTAGTGCCTTAGGCACGACCATCAAAAAAGCAGGTTCCAAAGAAAGCTTTTACCGTATTGATCATGATTTTGTGGTAGAATTTGCCAGATTTTCTTTAAGGAATGGCGCCAAAAGGTTTTTTTATGTCAGTGCTTTGGGGGCTGATGCCCAGTCATCCATTTTCTATAATAAGGTAAAAGGAGAAGTGGAAAATGACCTTAAGAGAATGGACTTTGATTATGTCGGGATATTCCAGCCCTCTTTATTATTGGGGGAGAGGAAAGAAAGCAGACCGGGGGAAGAAATAGGAAAAGTACTGATGAAATTTGTAGCTTTTTTGGGACTATTTAAGAAATACAAGCCTATTTATGATCATCAGGTTGCTAAAGCCATGGTGCAAAAGGCTTTGAATTTAAAGATCACCGGGAATGAGACCATCCCCTCTTCCGAAATGCATAAAATGACACAATGATTGTAGTTTTACAAAGAGTAAAAGAAGCTTCAGTAAGTATATCAGAAAAAGAAAAAGCTACTATTGGTGCAGGGATACTGGTTCTACTTGGGATCGAATCTGCAGACAATGATGAAGACATTTCTTGGATAGGCAGAAAGATAATAAATATGAGGATATTTGCCGACGATGAAGGAGTGATGAATAAAAGTGTACTAGAAACCGGAGGAGAGGTATTGGTGGTAAGTCAATTTACACTTCATGCAAGTACAAAAAAAGGAAACCGACCGTCTTATATAAAGGCTGCCAGGCCCGAAATAGCCATTCCTCTTTATGAAAAATTTGTAAAGGAAATTTCCAGTCTGTTGCGAAAGCCTGTACCTACGGGTGAGTTTGGTGCAGATATGCAGGTTTCATTAGTAAATGATGGCCCGGTTACCATTATTTTAGATTCAAAAAATAAAGTTTGATTCACAACGCCTGATTTTCAGAAAGAGTTTACCTACAAGTAAATCCATTCTGACCAATGTGCCCATATCAAGTATAATGGCTATTCTATGAAAAAGGAAGAGGTTTTCTTTACAATAAATAATGCTACAGTTCAGTCGTTTGGTAAAACGGTGTTTAAATGGCTTAACTTTACGGTTCAAAATGGCGAGTCATGGGCCATAATAGGGCAGTCCGGAAAAGAGCGCACCTTGTTTTTGGAGACCATTTTAGGAAGAACAAGTTTGGTCGATGGCAGTATATCCTGGCCTTTTGCCAGGGAATACCAAGAGAAACAGCGCAAGCTTGGCTTGATCAATAGTTATAGAGATTTGATAGCCCTGGTTTCTCAGAAATACACCTTTCGCAATAAATCCAGCCAGCAAAATTTTTATTACCAGCAACGGTTCAATAGTGCAGAATCAGAAGATACGGCCACTGTAGATGCGTTTTTTGGTGGCATTGAAAGTAAGAAAGAAGGAGTTTGGGATATTGCTAAGGTTGTCCAACTATTTGGGCTAGAAAAATTGAGGAACAAATCATTAATCAAACTGTCCAATGGTGAAACCAGAAAGTTGGCCATGGCAGAAGCATTAATGAAAAACCCAAAACTTTTGTTAATTGACATGCCCTTGGTAGGATTGGATGTGCAAACCAGGGATAGTTTTGAGGGTATACTCAAAGCCATTCAAGAATCCGGAATTCAGCTCATCATGACTTCATCTGCCAATGAAGTCCCTTTATCCGTTGATAAAATAGCTTGGATAGGCGGAGGAAGATTATCAGTTGTAGATGACAGGGATAGTCTCATTCCCTTAGAAAATGAGACCAATGCTTTATTTAACCTTAAACCTGAAGTTTTTGAAGGTTTATTGGAGAAGAATGTCTCTGCCAATGCAGCCCGTGTGATCATAGCTATGAATAATGTCACCATCAAGTATGGAGATAAAATATTGCTTGACAATGTGTCTTGGAAAGTTTTGCCCGGAGAGAAATGGCTTATCAAAGGACATAATGGCGCAGGAAAATCAACCCTTATCAGTTTGGTGTTAGGAGAAAACCCTCAGGCCTATGCCAATGATATTGTGCTTTTTGATAAAAAAAGAGGGACCGGTGAAAGCATTTGGGACATCAAGGGTCCCATAGGTTTTGTGTCGGCGGAGTTGGCCAGGTACTTTCCTGTAAACCAAACCTGTAAAAAAGTGGTGGCATCCGGTTTATTTGATACCATGGGTTTGTTTAGAAAACTTAATGAGGAACAGGAGGCATTGGTAGATCGGTGGATGGATGCCTTGCAGCTATCCCATTTAGGTGAACTGAGGTTGACGCAAATAAGCCTGGAAGAACAACGTTTCTGTCTTTTGGCCAGGGCGATGATCAAGTCGCCCACCTTACTCGTATTAGATGAAGCTTCTCAGGGAATGGATGAAGAACAAAGAAATAGGTTCAAGGCTATCATAGAATATTTTTGTGATGAAACAGACCTGACCATGTTGTTTATTAGTCATTATGAGGAGGATATCCCTAAAAATATAGAAAAAACCATTGAGTTAGTATCAGGAAAAGCAATACAATAAACATCATGACCATAGAAGAGGCACAAAAGAAAATAGATGATTGGATAAAGACTACTGGAGTTCGGTATTTCAGTGAGTTAACAAATATGGCCATTCTAACCGAGGAGGTTGGTGAGGTGGCACGGGTTATTTCCCGTAAATATGGTGATCAATCATTTAAGGAAAGTGATAAGGAGGTGGATTTGGGAGATGAAATGGCGGATGTATTATGGGTCTTGCTTTGTTTAGCCAACCAAACCGGTGTAGATCTTACCCAAGCTTTTGAGAAAAATTTTGAGAAAAAGAATCTACGGGACAAGGATAGGCATAAAAACAACGAAAAGCTAAAATAGCAAAGGTCAAGAAATAAGCTTTATTGAACCGAATTATAGTACTTTAACCTCATCTCCTACAGCAATTTCCCCCTCGTTTAATGCAATAAGGTTTTGTCCAAATAGAATTTTCCCATTGACATTCCTATATTTAGCCAAGGTCTTTAAGGGTTCTTTACCTTTGGTAGCGGTGTACTGATCGATCGTTGTCATCACACATCTGGCGCAGGGCTTGGTGACCTGAAATACAACTTTACCAATTTGAATTTTATCCCAGGAGTCTTCCTCAAAAGGATTTGTTCCCGTAAATACAATATTGGGTCGGAACCTACTCATAGGTACAGGGCTATCAAGGCGTTCATTCAAATCCTCCAAAGAGGCCTGGCCGATAATTAGGAACGGCATACTGTCTGCAAAGCTTACGTATTCATTGTTTACCTTGTACTCACTTTCAATATACCTTTTGTTATCCAAATCCATTTTTAAAAGCTGGCAACTCATTTTTAGTTGCCTTGAAAACCAGGTGTCGACTGTAGATGATACATGTAAGGCCTCCACAGGGTCATCCCATATTTGGCTTTTAATTTTTTTGCCGGAATTTTGGTTTATAGGTATTTCTATTCCGTTTTGCGGATTAGACTGATGGTAAATATACAGGATATTTTCTCGAATTTCTGTCTGGAACAAGGCCATTTCCGGTTTGGTTCGTTGGGTAAGGAATTTTCCATTTTCATCCACCAGCATCCAATTTCTGTCATATTGAAAACCTGATGTTTCCACCTTGCCATCAGTTAAGTTTATTCCTCCTAAGGATTTGATGGGGAAGATATTGATTTGAGAAACTTTCATTCTAAATAATCGATTGACCTATCATGTAAATATCGGCTTCTTTTGCGGTAAAACGATGAGAAATATTGACATTTTTATAGTTAACCTGTCACGATTTATGACAATGTGGCATTAATTTTTTGAATATTTCACTTGGCACATTGGTTGTTAGAATAGTTTTGTATTTAAAACGAAAACGACAAAATATATATAATTATGGGAAAAATTATCGGTATTGATTTGGGGACCACCAACTCATGTGTCGCTGTAATGGAAGGGAATGAGCCTGTTGTCATTCAGAACAGTGAAGGAAGAAGGACCACACCTTCAATAGTGGCATTTTTGGATAATGGAAATGGAGAGAGAAAGGTTGGTGATCCGGCTAAACGTCAAGCGATTACCAATCCTGCAAATACAATTTCTTCTGTTAAGAGGTTTATGGGAAAGAAATTTTCTGAAATTTCAGAAGACAAAAAGCATGCTTCTTATAAAGTAGAAAAAGGACCTAATGACACTGTAGCAGTTAAAATTGGCGACAGGTCGTATACTGCTCAGGAGTTATCAGCTATGATTTTACAAAAAATGAAATCAACAGCTGAAGATTTCTTGGGTCAGGAAGTGTCAGAAGCGGTTATTACCGTACCTGCTTATTTTAATGATTCTGAAAGGCAAGCCACCAAAGAGGCAGGTCAAATTGCCGGGCTTGATGTAAAACGTATCATTAATGAGCCTACTGCAGCGGCACTAGCTTATGGTCTTGACAAGAAAAATGCAGACATGAAAATCGCTGTATTCGATCTTGGTGGAGGTACTTTTGATATTTCTGTATTAGAGCTAGGGGATGGTGTATTTGAAGTAAAATCAACGAATGGTGATGTTCACCTTGGAGGAGATGACTTTGATCAAGTAATCATTGACTGGCTTGCAGAAGAGTTTAAAGCAGAAGAAGACATTGATCTTAAAAATGATCCAATGGCGCTTCAGCGATTAAAAGAAGCGGCTGAAAAGGCTAAAATAGAACTTTCTAGTTCTTCAGCTACAGAAATTAATTTGCCATATATTACTGCTACTCAGACAGGGCCTAAGCACTTGGTTAGAAGTCTTTCCAGAGCGAAGTTCGAGCAACTTTCAGATAGTCTGGTAAAAAGATCTATGGAGCCTGTTCGTAAAGCAATGGCAGATGCTTCAATATCTCCATCTGATATAGACGAAGTCATCCTTGTGGGTGGATCCACTCGAATCCCTAAGATCCAAGAGGAAGTAGAAAAGTTCTTTGGTAAAAAACCTTCTAAAGGTGTAAACCCTGATGAGGTTGTGGCCATAGGTGCTGCCATCCAAGGTGGGGTACTTACAGGTGAAGTAAAAGATGTGTTATTACTTGACGTAACACCTCTATCTTTGGGTATTGAAACAATGGGAGGAGTGTTTACCAAGTTAATCGAGTCTAACTCCACCATTCCAACGAAGAAGTCTGAGGTATTCTCAACAGCAGCTGACAATCAGCCGGCAGTAGATATTCATGTGCTTCAAGGTGAAAGATCCATGGCTAAAGATAACAGAACCATTGGTAGGTTCCAGTTGTCAGATATCCCACCATCTCCAAGAGGAGTTCCTCAAATTGAGGTTACTTTTGATATCGATGCCAATGGTATTCTTAATGTGTCTGCCAAAGACAAAGGCACTGGTAAAGAGCAAAAGATTAAAATTGAAGCTTCTTCCGGCTTGACTGAAGAGGAAATCGAAAGAATGAAGAAGGAAGCTGAAGCAAATGCTGCTACAGATAAGGAAGAGAAAGAAAAAATCGATAAAATCAATCAAGCGGACAGCTTAATTTTTCAGACAGAGAAACAACTCAAAGAATTTGGAGATAAATTGTCTGAAGGAAACAAAACAGCTGTAAACGGAGCATTGGAACAACTTAAAGCTGCTCACCAAAGTCAGGATTTAGCAGCCATTGATTCTGGAATGGAAGCCTTGAATACTGCTTGGAGTGCCGCTTCTCAGGAGATGTACAGTCAAACGCAAGGAGCTGAAGGTGCTGCCGGTCAGCCGGGACCTGATGCTGCTGCAGCAGATGATGCCGGAGATGGCGTTTCAGATGTAGATTATGAAGAAGTAAACGAAGAAGATAAGAAATAGTAAATCACCATTTCTTTTATAAACTATTAATAATGGTGTCCCTGAAATTCAGGGATGCCATTATTTTTAAAAGGAGAATGATTCAATACTTTTAAAATTGCATAAGTTTAAACTAGTTGATCAAGCCATAGGGTTTTCACTGGCAGCTAACATTATAGCCTAACCAAAAGGTCGGGTTTGTGATTTTATGATAAGGAGTCATTTTGTCGCCCTTTATTTGCATAAAATAGCAATTAGTAAGAGGTTTTTTCCATTTTAATTTATTAGGGTATGCAGTTAACATCTGAGAATAAACTTAAAAATCTGATTATAGTTGGTGATCGGCTACTTATTAAATTGAAGAAGCCCAATCAAAAAACTTCCAGCGGACTTTACCTGCCTCCCGGTGTTCAGGAAAAAGAGAAAGTTCAGCAAGGTTATATTATTAAAGCCGGTCCTGGGTATCCGATTCCGCTACCGGTCGAAAACGATGAGCCATGGAAAGACCCTAGTGAGGATGTTAAATATATCCCCTTACAGGCCAAAGAAGGGGATTTAGCTGTTTTTTTACTGAATGGAGCATATGAGGTAATTTATGAAGGAGAAAAGTATTATATCGTTCCTCAAAGCGCTATTTTGATGTTAGAGCGAGAAGAAGAACTTTGATTTCAGGTTTTAAAAATTAAAAAAAAAGTGAACTTACTTACAGTAGGTTCACTTTTTTTTTAACAATTATGTATTATTATAAGTTGATGCTTATAATGACCTTTCTTGTGGGAGAAATCTTCAGGTGTCATCATTGATTTTATTAATAAATTTATGCATTTTGTGTTTTTATTTTGAGTTTTGTGTGTAAATAATTAGCTTTATTGTGTTTTAAACTAAATTAATTGTAGTTTGATTAGTTGATTGTCAGAGATTGACAATTTAGTTACGTTGTTTCTTGATCACCAGAAAGTTCGGAAGGGTATTGTTTATATAGCCCTTAAGAATGTTTTTTAATTTAATAAAAGGAAATGATTACTTCATCTTTTTTAGATAGTATTAAAAATAGCGAGTTGTTTAAATTTTTGCAAGACCATTTTCATGATGGGATGCTCGTTTTTGAAAAGATAGGGCAGTGGTATTGCGAGTGTGATGAATCTTTCACTAAAACCCTAGGGTTTTCAAGTAATGGTAAGCCCTTTCCCGGTCTATTTCAATTGGTAGGTGAGAGCGAAAAAGCAATTCTTTTAAAATTTCTGGAAAGCGGAAATCAGTCTAAGCATGGAACAAGGCTTAGTAGAAATATAAAAATTCAGTCAGCACAAGGTAGGCGGCTAACTTTAAAACTAACTGGTTTTGTAGCAAAAACAGCTGTAGATGAAGGTTCTACGCGTTTGGTGTTCTTTATCGAAGACTTGACAGAAAGGATAGATAAAGAGAATTTTCAATATCAATGTAACCTTGCTGCAGGAATTGGTTATTGGAGCATAAATTTTGAAAAGAACAAGCCGGAGTGGAGCGAAGTTACCCGGCTGATTCATGAAGTCCCCCAAGACTATGAGCCAACAATGGATGAAGCGCTACAATTTTATAAGGAAGGGTGGAGTAGAGAATCTATCAAAAAAGCTTTTAATAAAACGATTGAGACAGGAGAATCTTTTGAGCTTGATTTAATAATTACCACCTATACTCAAAAAGATAAATGGGTGAGGTCTGTAGGGCAGGCAGAGTTTGTGGATGGAAAGCTTGTCAGAGTATATGGTACTTTCCAAGATATCCATAGTAGAAAAATTGCCCAATTGAAATGGGAAGAAGAGCATAATAAATTGAAATATGCGATTCAAGGTACAAATCTTGGGACATGGGAATGGGATATTCAATCAGGTGCTACAGTTTTTAGTGAGAGATGGGCTGAAATCCTCGGTTACAAGTTAAGCGAATTGAAACCAATAAATTTTCAAACTTGGGTAGACCTCATGGATCCTGAGGATTTAAAGGTGGCCAATTCCAAATTGAAAAGTTGCTTTGAAGGAGATGCAGATTTTTATGATTGTGAGTTCAGGATGAAACATAAAGATGGATCCAAAAAGTGGATTCATGCCAGGGGGAAAGTTGTTGCTTGGACAGAAAATGGAGCACCTAAATTAATGTTTGGAACCCATGAAGATATCAATCAATCCAAAGCTAAAGTTCAAAAGCAGGCTATTTTTATCTCTGAGGCTCCCTTGGCTATCGCCATGTTTGATAGGGAATTGAGATACCTTGCAGCATCTTCCAAGTGGCTGCTAGATTATGATATAGAAAATCGATCAATTATAGGTAAATATCATTATGAGGTATTTCCTGAAATAGGTGAATTTTGGAAAGAAATTCATAAAGAATGTTTGGAAGGGGCTGTTAGGTCTAGTAATGAGGATCGGTTTGTAAGAAAGGATGGTTCAGTTCAATGGCTCAGGTGGGAAGTGAAACCCTGGTATGAGGAAGCAGGTACCATTGGAGGAATCATTATGTATACTGAGGACTTAACCGAACATAAGCTGGTAGCGGAAAAATTAAATATCTCAATTGATGCATTTCAAAGAAACTTTGAAAATGCGGGTATTGGTATGGCCATAGTTTCTCAGGAGGGTAAATGGCTCAATGTCAATGATAAAATTTGTGAAATGTTGGGCTATGAAAAAGATGAGTTTAATGAATTAACTTTTCAAGACCTTACCCATCCTGATGATCTGGCCATAGATCTTGGGTATTTGAAGGAGATCATAGCAGGTAGACGCCAAACTTACCAAATTGAAAAAAGGTATATCCATAAAAATGGACATGAGGTGTCTGCAATTTTGGCAGTATCTGTTGTAAAGGATTCCAAAAACACGATTTTATATTTTATTTCTCAACTTATTGATATTACGGCTGTCAAACAAGCAAAGAATCAAGTGTCTAAGTTGTTAAAAACAACTCAAAAACAGAATGAGCGATTAAAAAATTTCGCACATATAGTGTCTCATAATTTAAGGTCACATTCTTCTGGGATGAATATGTTATTAGAGTTGCTCGAGTTTGAACATCCTGATTTGTTTAAAATGGAAATCATGACCTTGCTAAAAAAGGGTGGGTTAAACCTTTCCGGAACGATTGAACATTTGACCGAAATTGTCAATATAAATTTAAATGAATCTGCAGACAAAGAGCGTGTAGACCTAAGTAGCGTTATAAGCAAAACTATAGAAAGTGTTTACCCGATTGCCAAGAAGGAAGGGGTTGAGTTGATCCAAGAGGTTGTTTCAGAAGTTTATGTAAGTGGTGTTTCTGCTTACGTTGAAAGCATTGTCCTAAATTTTATAACCAACGGTATTAAATATAGGTCGACTGAGAGGGATAGTTATCTGAAGGTTCAAGTAGTGTTACATGATGATACTGTCGAGGTTCGGTTTGAAGACAATGGGTTGGGTATTGATCTTGAAAAAAATGGAGAGGCCTTGTTTGGGATGTATAAAACCTTTCATAGACATGAAGATTCAAGGGGTATAGGTTTGTTTATCACTAAAAGCCAAATTGAAAGTATCGGTGGATCTGTGGAGGTAGAAAGTGAAGAAAATGTAGGTACTACATTTAGTGTGTTTTTACAGAAGGATTAGTTACTTCTTAGTTTTGCTGCTAAAAAAAGCCATAGTGAAATTTTTCACTATGGCTTTTTAATTTTTGATTATGGTAAATTTTTAGAACGAAAAGACACCAGCTACCAAGAATGAAGCTAAATTTTTAGAGCTTTGATAATCATTGTTGATAAAGAAATCATCAGACATCATATCTAGCCTAGTTTCTGGAATAATAGTGAAGTTGTCGGTAATCTTGATGTTACCTGAAAGGGTGCCAGCTACTACTCTGCCATCACCCACGCCGTTTAAACCAACTACGCCATCCAGTCCATCATTGAATACTTTGAAATATTCCCCTCTTGCTCCAATGGAAAATTTATCAGAAGTGGCGAATTGTAGGTAACCGGCAACACCGTAGAAACCATAACCATCTCCTGAGGCATCCTGAATTGAAGAGCCGTTATACATTTGTCCGGCGGCGGTAGTGTTATAAGTGGTGTTTAGTCCTATATACATTGATTCTGTAACATCATAACCAGCGGTAAGGTCTATTTGGAAGGTGTTTCCCATTGAACTATTGCCAAAAGCTGATAAAGTGTTCATGTCAAGTTTGCCATCCTGATCTCCATACAATACATTTAGATAGGTGCCTCCGGCGTCAGTAGCATAAGCCAATTGCCCACCCAATGTATATGATCCGTTAAAGTTAAATTCGGTCATGTCAGTAGGGTTCATTATAGCAGCCATAAAAGACCAGTTGTCAGATAGTTGAAAATCTGCTTTTAGACCTGTATGAGAGAATGGTCCATATGAAAACATATAAGATGTGGAATAATTGAAGTTTCCTGTTGGAGAAATTACCTCGTAACCCAAATAGGTGTTAAAGTTTCCCATGGTAAGCGTTACTGCATCACTCACATTGTAATACATGTAGAGTTGATTGACGATCTGAGAACTTCCTGCCATTCCTCCTGTGTACATTGGAGAACCAAAAACGGCATCTTCGCCTCTTGGCCCAAATACCAAGTCGGCTACAAATCCTACCTTTTCACCTTCATAAGTGGCAATTATATTGGCCATTCCTAGGGAAAAGCCAGGAAGGTTTGCAAATGAGGTGGCTGGTGCTTGGGCAGCATCTCCCTTGTTGGGTGCGTTAAGATTGCTTCTGAAATAAGCGTCAACTGATCCTGAAAGAGAAAATTTTGATGGCATTTCTTGTTCCTCTTGAGCAAGAATGAATGTTACAGGAATTAAAAAAAGTACAGTTAAGATAGTAAATAATTTTTTCATTTTGTTTTTGATTAAATTTGGGAAATGGGATAGTTTGAAGGGCCCTGCAATTTTTTAGAAACGGCAGGACCCTTAATTAATATAGTCTAGTCCTAATTTGATTTATTCGTCGTAGATGATGGTGTAACCTCTGATACCATGCTCGTGACTGTCCAGTCCAGATATTTCATGTTCTTCAGATACTCTTACTCCAATGGTTTTCTTCAATACGAAGAAGATGGCAAGGGCAGAAAAGAAGGCGACTACACCGCATATAGCGATTCCTGCCAATTGTGTTAGTATGGAGTGCTCTGGGTTGGTGGAAAAGATACCTACGGCTAAGGTTCCCCAAACCCCACAGGTTAGGTGAACAGATACAGCACCTACTACATCATCAAGTTTTAATTTATCCAAAAGTATGGCAGACAATACCACCAATATACCGGCAATAAAACCTACTAAAAGTGCAAATATTGGGTTGATCACGTCTGCTCCGGCCGTGATACCAACCAATCCGGCCAAGATTCCATTCAATACCATTCCTAGGTCAAGTCGCTTAAAGGCAATATAAGCAGCGAAGAAACCACCAAGTCCGCCTGCACAAGCTGCAAGCGATGTAGTAACAAGTACAAATGATACCAATCCCGGGTCAGCAGAAAGTACAGATCCACCATTAAAACCAAACCAACCTAACCAAAGCAAGAATACACCGATTACTGCCAAAGGAACACTAGATCCAGGCTTTTCAATAGTTTTACCGTTTACATATTTACCGATACGAGGTCCTACCATAATCACACCTGCCAAAGCACCCCATCCACCTACTGAGTGAACCAGTGTGGAGCCTGCGAAATCGTAAAAGCCCATGGCATCTAAGGCGCCTCCGCCCCATTTCCAGCTTCCGATGATTGGGTATACTATACCTACAAAAATTACCGTGAAGATTAAATAAGACCAAAGTTTAACCCTCTCAGCAATAGCTCCCGATACGATAGTAGCGGCAGTAGCTGCAAACATGGCTTGGAAAAGGAAATCCGTCCAGTAAGTGTAGCCGGCATCCGCATAGTCAGCACTTACATCTACACTTCCGGGGTTAAACCAGAACATGCTCCAACCGGCCCCATCAAATCCAAACCAACCTGGTACGTCAAATCCGGGATACATTAGAAAAAATCCGAGTAAGCCATAAGACAATACACCTATTATAGGAGTAACAGTGTTTTTGAAAAGAATATTCACTGTGTTTTTAGCTTGACCAAAGCCAGCTTCTACACCAGCAAAACCGAGGTGCATAATGAATACAAGTGCCGTGGCTAGCATCATCCATACGTTGTTTGCTGTAAGGAGATTCTGAGTGATTGCATCGGCATAGTCAATTCCACTAGAACTGACTTGTAATAAAGGAGGTAAAATGTTTTTCATAAGAAACCTAGAATTAAAGGGTTACAGGTTAAACTTTCACTTATAATTTTATTTGAGACAAATTTAGGCAATTAATAGTCAAAAAAACAACTATAAAAACGAAGATAAGTGTAAAAAACACAAAAATCAGGTGTAATAAACACTTAAAAACAGGATTATTGTATTTAAAAATGTATAAAAGGGTTAAAAATACATCCTTTTAAAATAAGTAATAAAAATTTGCATTAATCGATTTAAGTAAATTTATATTCTGTAATTATCCCTAAACATCAGGTATAAATTCAATATAAATAAAAAAAAGCCATCACTTATTTTAAATTAGTGATGGCTTGAATAATTTTTGGAGGAAGAAAAATAATTGTATTATTTCAACAATTAATTTATTTTCATTTTTTTTATAAAAAAGATATGAAAATTAACTTTTAAATATCAAAAACAATGAATTTTGATTTGTTTTGCAATAAAGATTGATAGTTGTTAAGGATTTTGTAGTGACGTTCATTCTTGTAAAAGAGCGAATTCTTTTGCGAAGTAAGTTAGTATAACTTTAGCACCGGCTCTTTTTATACTAAGTAATGATTCAGTCATGGCTCTTTCTCCGTTTAGCCAACCATTGGCAGCAGATGCTTTGATCATTGCATATTCTCCACTCACATTATAAGCAGCTATCGGTAAAGGGAAATTGTCATGAAGGAGCTTGATTATGTCCAAATAAGCCAAAGCAGGCTTGACCATTAAGAAATCTGCCCCTTCTTCAAAATCCAATTGGCCCTCTATTAATGCTTCTTGGCTATTGGATGGATCCATTTGGTAGGTTTTTTTATCACCGGCTTTTGGGGCAGAGTCTAATGCATCTCTAAACGGGTTATAAAAAGCACTTGCATATTTTGCTGTATAAGACATAAGGGAGACATCTTGAAAGCCATTCTCATCAAGTAATCTTCTTAAATACCCGATTCGTCCATCCATCATGTCTGATGGGCCAATAATATCGGCTCCTGCTCTGGCTTGTGCCAAGCTCATTTTTCCTAGAACTTCAAGGGTTTCGTCATTGAGTATTTTTCCATCTTCAACCAGTCCGTCGTGCCCATCAATACTGTAGGGGTCCATGGCTACGTCTGTCATTACACATGCCTCAGGGAAGGTTTGCTTGATGGTGAAAAGGGCTTTAAGGTAAAAGGTATCTTCATTATAGCTTTCGGTTGCCCAACGATCCTTTTTTTCTTCCGAATAAGCAGGGAATATATCAAAGGTAGTGATGCCTAATCTCAGGCAACTTTCAATTTCTAGAAGCATTTGATCCAAAGAGTACCTGAAAATTCCCGGCATGGATTTTACAGGTACCTTTTGGTTGATTCCGTCAATTAAAAATAGTGGAAGAATTAAATCTTTGACAGATAGTCTTGTTTCTTCCACCAAAGCACGTATAGCAGGAGACTTCCTATTTCTTCTTGGTCTTCTTAACATGGCTTTATATAATTAGTGGTGCTGTTTTTTTAAATAATATTAATATTAAATGTGCTAAGCTTAATAGCAATTTTTAATTCATGAGTTCCCACACAGTCTCAAGGTTGATTTCAGAATAATCGTTGATGTACAATTGGCATGGAGGTAATTCTTCTTGCTTATGTGAAGAAAGTACCCCTATCACTTTCATTCCGGCATTTATTGCGGCAGTAACTCCTGAAAAAGAATCCTCAAAGACCAAACAGTTTTCGGGATTCACATTCAGTAATTTTGCCGACGTAAGGTAAACTTCTGGGTCTGGCTTATGGTTTTGAACATTTTCACTAGCGAGTATCGATTCCATTTTGGGGGCAAATTTGAGGGTGCCCATTATTAAGTCTAGATTGGCCCTTGGGGCAGAAGTAGCAACTCCTGTTCTGAAACCGTCATCTTTTAAAGCATCCAAAAATGGAAGGAAATCGGGAAGTGTAATGACTTTGTCTGCATAAATCTCCCTGAAAAGCCCCTCTTTTTCGTTTTCCAGACTGATGAATTCTTCGCCGACTATTTCTCTCCCCAAGAAATGTTTGAAAATGTATTTGTTGCTTTTGCCATACATGTGTTTTTCGAATTCCTCTTCGGTAGGGGTGAGGCCTCTTTTACCAAAAAACACTTTAAAAGCTTCAGAGTGAAAAGGGTTGGTGTGGCAGATTACCCCATCCATATCGAAGATTACTGCTTGGTTTTTCATTTTTATTTGGCAGGTTTTTCAAAATTTAAGATAGTATGTTCAATGATGTCACAGCAATCATATAGTTCTTCTTCAGTCATCACTAGTGGAGGAGCAAAGCGGATAATATTTCCATGTGTGGGTTTCGCGAGCAAGCCATTTTCCTTAAGTCCTACGCAAATATCCCAGGCAGTAGTGCTTTCCGGTTGGTCATTGATGACTATTGCATTCAATAATCCTCGTCCCCTAACCAGGCTTACCAGATCCGTTTTTGAGATTAGCTTCTCCATTCTTTCTCTGAAAAGCACACCTAGACGTCTTGCATTTTGTGCTAACTTTTCCTCTTTCACCACTTCCAATGCAGCAATAGCTACTCTTGCACCCAATGGGTTGCCTCCGAAGGTAGAACCATGCTGTCCGGGATGGATGACCTCCATAATAGGGTCGTTAGCAAGCACGGCTGAAACCGGGAAAAATCCTCCTGAAAGTGCTTTGCCTAAAATAAGTATATCAGGAGCTACGTAACTTTCTTGCTTTTCGCAATGCTCTTTGCATGTGCAATCACCACATACAGCTAATAAAGACCCTGTTCTCGCAATACCTGTTTGTATTTCGTCTGCCATTAATAAAACATTGTGAGTTTCACAAAGTTTTTTTGCTTCTCTTATATAGTTATGTTCCGGAGTAATTACTCCGGCTTCTCCTTGAATGGGCTCAATTAAGAAACCAACCACATCAGGATTGTTGACCAATGCAGCATTTAGCGCAGTAAGATCATCGTAAGGAATTTGTATAAAGCCGGGGGTGTAAGGTCCGAAATTATTGCGGGCATCATCATCTGTAGAAAAAGAGACAATGGTTGTAGTTCTTCCATGGAAGTTTTCACTGGCCACTATGATCTTTGCCTGATGAGGTGCTACTTCCTTTTTATCATATCCCCATTTTCGAGCGATCTTAATAGCTGTTTCCACAGCTTCAGCTCCGGTATTCATTGGGAGAACCTTGTCGAAGCCAAAATAGGAGGTAATGTATTCTTCGTAGGGACCTAAAATATCGTTAAAAAAAGCCCTGGATGTTAGGGTTAAGCTGTTGGCTTGTTCCACTAGTGCATCCTTTATTTTAGGATGGCAATGACCTTGGTTAACTGCCGAGTAGGCAGAAAGAAAGTCATAATACCGTTTCCCTTCTACATCCCAGAGGTAAACCCCTTCACCTTTGCTTAGTACTACCGGTAGTGGGTGATAATTGTGAGCTCCAAATTTATTTTCTAATTGAATTGCTTCTTGACTTGTCTTGATATCCTTCATTCTGGATCTCTTTTTTTGCTTTTTAAATAGGTGTTGGCTGCGTAATTGCCGTAATTTGACAAATATAGCAAAAGGGTTTTGGAATCATGAATCAAAACCAAAAACTTGGAGTGCAGGGATTTATTAAATAATTATGGGGTACACTTTTGTTATTTAATATAATCTTCCGATATTTGCAAACCCAATTGAAAAAAGTCAATCATTACTGGATACATATATCATGGCAAAAATTTGTGACATTACTGGAAAAAGGCCTCAGGTAGGAAATAACGTATCACACGCCAATAATAAAACGAAGCGTAGATTTTACCCTAACCTGCATAAGAAGAGCTTTTATATCCCTGAAGAAGACGCATGGATCACTTTAAAGGTGTCGTCTTCCGCTTTGAGGACGATAAATAAAAAAGGAATCAGCACTGTGTTGAAAGAAGCGCAGAAAAAAGGAGAGATTATTATTAAATAAGACTTGCCTCATACCAATATTAAATTAACAGGAAATGGCTAAGAAAGGTAATAGAGTTCAGGTGATTTTAGAGTGCACTGAACATAAAACAAGTGGAATGCCCGGGACATCTCGGTACATCACCACCAAGAACAGGAAAAACACTACTGAGAGGTTGGAACTTAAAAAATTCAACCCTATCTTGAAGAAGGTGACCGTTCATAAAGAAATAAAATAATCACACACCCTAGGGGTAAAACGATAATATTATGGCTAAGAAAGTAGTAGCAACACTGAAAAAAGAAGGTGGCGTCACTTATGCCAAAGTGATAAAGGCCGTTAGATCTGAGAAAACCGGAGCTTATACCTTCAAGGAGGAAATGGTGCCAAGCCAGACCGTTAAGGAAGTGCTTAAAAAATAAGGCTTCAGGGCTTACTAAGATTTTTACTATCCCTTTCGATTCCAATCGAAAGGGATTTTTGTGTATATTCGGCTCAGATATAAAAATAATTATGGGAATATTTGATTTTTTTTCTAAAGAGAAAAAAGAAAGTTTAGACAAAGGACTTGAAAAGTCAAGTGAAAATCTATTTTCTAAACTTGGAAAGGCCATTGTAGGCAAATCTAAGGTAGATGATGAAATTTTAGATGAGTTGGAAGAAATACTCATTACATCGGATGTAGGTGTAGATACAACGATTAAGATTATCCAGCGAATTGAAGAAAGAGTTAGCAGAGACAAGTACATAAATACTGCTGACCTAGACGTTTTACTAAGAGAGGAAATCGCAGGCCTCTTGGAAGAGAATAATACTCTGGATATTGGAAGCTTTGATCTACCTGCAGATAAAAAGCCCTATGTTATTATGGTAGTGGGTGTCAATGGTGTAGGTAAAACTACCACAATTGGTAAATTGGCTCATCAGTTCAAGTTGGCTGGAAAGTCGGTAGTTCTGGGTGCGGCTGATACCTTTAGGGCCGCTGCAGTAGATCAACTCATTCTTTGGGGTGAACGTGTGGATGTTCCTGTGATTTCGCATGGTATGAATACAGATCCGGCATCTGTAGCCTTTGATACCGTAAAAAAAGCAGTGGACATGAATGCTGATGTGGTAATCGTAGACACTGCAGGAAGGTTACATACCAAGGTAAACCTAATGAATGAATTGACGAAGATTAAAAGGGTGATGCAGAAATTTATCCCTGATGCGCCTCATGAAATCTTATTGGTTCTTGATGGATCCACAGGACAAAATGCTTTTATCCAAGCCAAAGAATTTACCAGAGCCACTGAAATTAGTGCATTGGCCATCACCAAGCTGGATGGTACTGCCAAAGGAGGTGTGGTGATAGGAATTTCAGACCAGTTTAAAATCCCGGTAAAATACATAGGTGTGGGTGAGAAAATGACAGATTTACAAGTTTTTAACCGCAAAGAGTTTGTTGACTCCCTATTCCGAAAAAAATAATTTTTAAGAGGAACTGTTTTTTTGTGAGTTCTGCTGTATGTCAAAGGAAAAACTCTTTGTTTGAAAGCAAGGGATTGTATTGTTAGTGATGATTGGACTTACTTCTTATATAGTGCCTTAAACAAACTAGAGCCTATGAGATGGGGTTCAGAACAAATACTCCGCACAGGGAATAGGTAAACTTGCTTTCAGGCAGGTAAGTGCAGTACGGTCAATTGATCGAATAATAGTACATTTATATTTCATTAATTATAATCCCATGTATTCCATTTCAATAAGATTGGTGCTACTGCTGTTAGCCCTCAATGTTTTCAATTCCATTCAAAGTAAAGCGCAAGATCAGCGACCTAATATTATTTTTATTCTTACTGATGACCAAAGATATGATGCCCTTGGTTATGCAGGCAATGATTTGATCCATACTCCGGAGATGGACAAACTTGCCGAGGAGGGAAGCTATTTTAAAAATGCATTGGTGACCACCCCTATTTGTGCAGCCAGTAGGGCTACGATTTTTACAGGACTTTATGAGCGTAGTCATGCTTATACTTTTCAAACAGGTCCGATTAAGTCAGCCTATATGGAGAAATCCTACCCTAAATTGCTAAAAGAGGCAGGCTATAAGACCGGATTTTTTGGGAAATTTGGCGTCAACTATAGCAATTTGGAAGGTCTTTTTGATTCTTTTGAATCCTATGATAGAAAGGGAAGCTTCCCGGATAGACGTGGCTATTTTTACAAAACCCTTGGAGCCGATACGGTGCATTTGACTCGTTATACAGGACAGCAGGCATTGGATTTCATAGAAGAAGCAGATGCTGATCAGCCCTTTTGCCTTTCACTCTCTTTCAGTGCACCACATGCACATGATAACGCAGAGAAACAATATTTTTGGCAGGATGAAACCGCTCCCTTGCTGGAAGGAGTAACAGTTCCTGATGCCAAAATTTCTGAGGACAAGTATTTTGAAGCACAACCCGAAATTGTAAAAAGTGGATTTAACCGACTTCGATGGACCTGGAGGTACGATACACCTGAAAAATACCAACACAGTGTAAAAGGCTATTACCGGATGATTTCTGGAATTGACTTGGAAATCGCAAAGATCAGGCAGCAATTGAAAGCCAAGGGGATGGATAAGAATACGGTCATTATCCTGATGGGAGACAATGGCTATTTTCTTGGTGAAAGACAAATGGCAGGGAAATGGTTGTTGTATGACAATTCCATTCGGGTTCCCTTGATTGTAATGGATCCTAGGCAAAAGAAACAAGTTGATGCTGAAGAGATGGCAGCAAATGTAGATGTTCCCTCTACCATATTGGATTTGGCGGGTGTAGAAATTCCATCTGATTACCAAGGGAAAAGTTTGCTTCCTGTAATCAAAGGAGCGCCATTAAAAAGAGATACGGTATTGGTAGAACACTTATGGGATTTTGAGAACATTCCTCCTAGTGAAGGATTGAGAACTAAAGGATGGAAGTATTTTCGCTATATCAATGACCAGTCCATTGCAGAGTTGTATGACTTGACTAAGGATCCAATGGAGATTAATAATTTGGCAAAGGATCCCAAATATGCTTCCAAGGTTGCTGCATTTGACAAAAAATTGGATGCCATGGGCTCCAGAATGTCCAATAACAGTACCGCAGCACCTATTAACCACCATGTAGAAATGATAAGGCGATCTTCTGAAAAGAAAATTATTGATAAAAGTCCTGAATTTGGTTGGCAAGTCCCGGAAGGAATCAATTTTCAATCGGCCTATCAATTATTGGTTAGTAGCACCCCTGAAATGAGCAAAAAGAACATTGGAGATGTATGGAATAGTGGGAAAGTGATGGATGGAAATGTGGCCAATATACAGTACAAGGGCCCTGAGTTAAATGAAGGTAAAACCTATTACTGGAAGGTCAGGATTTGGGATGAAGACAATAGAACCGGCCGATATTCAGCCAGTCAAAGCTTTACTATTGGGACAGCAGAAGAATTTATTACCACAGGTAATATTTTTGAAGTGGAAGAAATCCCCCCTACTTCTATTGAGGAAGTAGCAAAGCAAACCTGGCTTGTAGATTTTGGTAAAGCTGCCTTTGCCAATATGTCCTTTGAATATAAAACTACAAAGAATGAAACAATCACAGTAAGGATAGGTGAGCAATTAAAAGAAGGAAGGCTTAATGCTGACCCCCAAGGTAATATTCGATTTGAGGAAGTAGCCGTTGAGGTTAGTCCGGGTAAAATAAAATACACATTGGATTTGCCAAAAGATGAGCGAAATACTGGTCCTGCTGCTGTAGCACTTCCGGATAGTTTCCCCGTACTGCTTCCTTTTAGGTATGCTGAAATTATAGCAGAAAAAAAACCTGAAAAGTTAGCTCAGCAGGCCTATTTCGGCTTTTTTGATGAAGATGAGAGTAAGTTTTCAAGCTCAGATACCATATTGAATCAGGTATGGGATCTTTGCAAATATTCAATGAAAGCTACTTCCTTTGCCGGAATCTATGTCGATGGTGATAGAGAAAGGATCCCCTATGAGGCAGATGCATACATCAATCAACTGAGCCACTATGCGGTCGATTGGGAGTACCCGATTGCGAGAAAGACCATTGAGTATTTCATGGAAAACCCAACTTGGCCCACTGAATGGCAGCTGCATGTGGCCTTGATGTTTTATGAGGACTATATGTATACCGGGAATCTAGAGCTTGTAGAAAAATATTATGATGAACTAAAGCACAAAACGCTAATGGAATTGGCGCGTGAGGATGGGTTGATAAGCTCTGAAAAGGCTAGTCCCGAGTTCATGAAAAAATTGGGGTTTAAAGACCCCAAAGTCAAATTGAAGGACATTGTCGACTGGCCACCGGCTCAAAAAGATACCGGTTGGAAACTGGCCACTCCGGAAGGAGAGCGAGATGGTTTTGTGTTTACCCCTATTAATACTGTGATCAATGCCTTATACTTCCGTAATTTGGAGATTATGGGTGAATTTGCACGCCTTTTGAATAGGAATGATGAGGCCAGAGAATATGAATTGATGGCAGTTAAAGTAAAAAAGGCGGTTAATGAAAAATTAATGGATCCTGATAAAGGAGTTTATCTCGATGGTGAAGGTGCAGGACATTCCTCTCTTCATGCCAATATGATGCCTTTGGCTTTTAATATGGTGCCGGAAGAAAAGGTAGCTTCTGTAGTGGATTTTATTAAATCCAGAGGGATGGCTTGTAGTGTTTATGGTTCTCAGTACCTGATGGATGGGCTGTATAATGCAGGAGAAGCAGATTATGCACTGGAACTAATGACTGCTACCCATGACCGTAGTTGGTGGAACATGATTGCCATTGGGTCTACCGTCACCTTGGAAGCATGGGACATGAAGTACAAGCCCAATGCAGATTGGAACCATGCCTGGGGAGCTGTTCCCGGCAATATTGTTGCCCGCAAAATGTGGGGGATTGTACCTAAAACACCAGGAGCAGGCTTGTTGGAAATCAAGCCCCAATTGGGTAGTTTGACGGCTACAGAGATAACGGTTCCATTTATTACCGGAAAGGTGAATGCTTCCTACAAAAAAGTTAACAACCGTTTGCAACGCTATGTTTTTGACTTGCCTGCAAATGTTTCAGCGGAATTGCTATTGGAATACAATACAGGTGATGCCATTTCCCTCAATGGAGAAAAGGTAAATACAAGTTTTGGCTCCATAAGGCTTTCCCCGGGGAAAAATGAAATTTTGCTCAAGGTCAATTCATTTTAATAAGTATCTTGTAAACCATTGTTTTGTAAAAATAGGCAGATAGCTTTCAAAGTATGCCTTTTTGAGATTTTAATCCGGAGTATGTAATAGAAGTCCTATAGCATATTTCGGATTTAACAGTAATTGCATCATTGTTTTAGACTGGCTGAAACTATATTATGGGAGCGCACCATCATCACCACCATCAATCAGGGAAAAATCTGAAAATCGCATTTTTTTTAAATCTGGGATTTACCCTTTTGGAAATTGTAGGTGGTTTGTATGTAAATAGTATTGCAATCATTTCAGATGCAGTACATGACTTGGGAGATAGCCTTGCCTTAGGGTCTGCTTGGTATTTGGATAAAAAGTCCGAGCAAAGATCAGATGCAAAATTTTCATTTGGCTACTCTCGATTTTCGCTATTGGGTGCACTTATTAATAGTCTGGTGTTGATTGGAGGTTCTGTGTATGTGATAAGTGAGGCTGTTGGTCGCTTGCTAAACCCGGAGCAATCAGATGCTGAAGGAATGTTTTATTTTGCCATATTAGGTATACTTGTCAATGGTTATGCTGCATGGAAAATGAGTGGAGGAAAAACCCTAAATGAGAAAGTGGTTTCTTGGCATTTACTTGAAGATGTTTTAGGGTGGGTAGCAGTTATGATTGTAGCGATTGTTTTGTACTTCAAGGATATACCCTATTTAGATCCTGCTCTTTCTTTGTTTATAACGGCATACATTCTATGGGGAGTGGTAGGGAGGTTGAAGGAAACTTTGTATGTGTTTCTTCAAGGGGTACCCAAAGAAATTGATTTAGTAAAAATTGAAAAAGAATTACTTTCTATAGATCATGTACAATCCCTACATCACACCCATATTTGGTCTTTAGAGGGGGAGCATCATGTTTTCTCTACCCATTTGAAACTGGAGAGAATTGACTCTTTCGATATTATAGTAGGTGTGAAAAATGAAGCTAAAGCCCTTTTGAAAAAATACCATTTCAAACATTTTACTATTGAAACAGAATTGGATACTGAGAATTGTACTTTAGTTTCCGAGGACAGTTAGTCCATTTTTTTTTAGGGAACCCTAACCTAGCTGGGATTGAACTTTGGTAATTGAATGCTCTGCGCATTTTATTACCCATTAAAAAATAAACGTTAGGTATAATTATCGATAGGTTTCTCTTTCATAGCAACAGCTAAATGAAAATTAAGCGATGGATTTTTTCATGTTTTATTTTCAAGTCTTTAAGGTAATCTCACTTGGTTTCAAACGCTGGAATGGACAGTTTCACCTTATAAAAGGAATGAAATGCGTGGAAAAGAGATAGATATCTATTATATTTTTTTATATTGAATAACATTATCGAGAGTTGGTTTCTAGCAGCTTGTTGGGCAGCAACATCAATTCAGCTTACCTATAGTATCTTATATAATAAACAACTTTTAACGATGATTCCATTTTAAACCTATAAAAACCAAACCATGAAAGACTTAAAAAAGGAAGACCTTGACCAAGAAGTTTTTGATCTATATGACGATTATGCACACAGTAGGATAGAGCGAAGAGAGTTTGTAAATAAGCTATCCAAATTTGCGGTTGGGGGACTAACAGTGTCTGCAATAATGGGGTTTTTAATGCCAAATTATGCCAAAACAAGTCGGTTTTCTGCTGCGGATCCTCGCCTCGTGGAAGAAATCATCACCTATGATTCTCCAAAAGGCGCCGGAAAAATGAAAGCCCTTTTGGTCCGTCCAAAGGAAGTAAAAGGTAAAATGCCGGGGATAGTGGTGGTGCACGAAAACAGAGGGCTTAACCCCTATATTGAAGATACCGCAAGACAAGCTGCCTTGGATGGCTTCATTGCTCTAGCACCCGATGCCTTGTCACCAATGGGAGGTTACCCCGGGACGGATGATGAGGGCAGGACAATGCAGAGAAAAAGGGACAGAGAAGATATGTTACAGGATTTTATTGCGGGTTTTGAAACCCTGAAAGCCCATGAAAATTGCACAGGTAAAGTAGGGGTAGTAGGATTTTGCTTTGGAGGATGGGTTTCCAATATGATGGCAGTGAGAGTGCCTGATCTGTCTGCTGCTGTGCCATTTTATGGAGGCCAACCCTCAGCTGAAGAAACTGCAAAAATTCAAGCTCCTTTAATGTTGCATTTTGCGGAATTGGATAAACGAGTTAATGAAGGGTGGCCTGATTATGAGGAAGCATTAAAGGCGAATAATAAAACGTATACTGCTTATATGTATCCAGAGGTTAACCATGGTTTTCACAACCATTCTACTCCCCGATATGATGAAGCTGCAGCAAAACTTGCCTGGGGAAGAACCATTGATTTTTTTAAGGAAAAATTGAGTTAAAGACCTATATCTTTGAGCCGATTCGCTAGTGAGACTTCTCACAGAGAAGGTTCATTTTGAGTCTTAGTGAAATTAAAGCTATATCGGGTTTATTGGCCTGATCCATTTAAACTTTATTAAAATGAAGGTTATATTTTTGGGATTTCTTTTTCTCTGGTTTTTGCCTGGTTTTTCTCAGGTGACGACTATCACACGAAACCCTGAAATTCAAGAAATGACAGGGCTGGTTTCTTCTGATAGCTTGGCTCTTTATTTGGAGGGATTGGTTGCATTTGGTACCCGTCACTCTTTAAGTGAAGAGGCTGAAAATAGAGGGATAGAGGCAGCCAGAAATTATGTTTTGTCAAAGTTCAAGTCATTTGAAAGTCAATCCAAAGGCAGGCTCAGTTCCAAAATCGATTATTTCACTGTTTATCCCGATGGAAAGCGGGTAAACCGGGAAGTGAAAATGGGAAATGTAATGGCCACGCTCAAAGGAAGTGATCCGGATGATGACAGGGTTTTTGTGGTGAGTGGACATATTGATAGCAGGGTTTCAGATATCATGAATCAAGAGAGTGATGCACCCGGTGCGAATGATGATGGATCTGGCGTGGTGGCTTTAATAGAGATGGTTAGGATTATGTCAGAAGGAAATTTCCCTGCCACCATAGTTTTTGTGGCTGTATCCGGAGAAGAACAAGGTTTGATAGGAGCCAGCCATTTGGCAAAAAAAGCCAAAGAAGAACATTGGAATTTGGTAGCAATGATCAATAATGACATGATCGGTAACAGCCAATCAAGTGGTACTGGAATCAGGGACAATACAAAGTTAAGGGTCTTTAGTGAAGGAGTGCCCCTTTATGAAACAAAAGAAATGGCTCTCTTAAGACGGCGGACCAATGCAGAGAATGACAGCAAGTCAAGGCAACTTGCCAGGTATATCAAAGAGGTGGCAGAAAGATATATTGCTCATTTGGAAATAAAATTGATTTACAGAAATGATCGTTTTTTAAGGGGAGGAGACCACACTCCATTTTCCAGAGAAGGGTTTACCGCTGTACGGCTTTGCGAGATGAATGAAAATTATACCCAGCAGCATCAGGACCAAAGAGTAGCGGATGGAATTGCCTATGGGGACAAAGTGGAGCATATTGACTTTGAATACCTGCGAAAAAATACTGCTGCCAACCTAGCGGTTTTGGCCAATCTGGCAGGAGGGCCATCTGTACCTCAAAATGTGGGGATACGCATAAGCGAGCTTACAAACAGCACTCAATTGGTTTGGGGAGAACCAAAACATGGCCAGGTAGCCGGATACAATGTTTTACTTCGGGAAACAAGTTCCTCAATGTGGGAAAAGAAATTTTATACCAATGAAACAGCTATCGATTTGCCTTATTCTAAAGACAATTATTTTTTTGCTGTTCAAGCCGTTGGTAAAGGTGGACAAGAAAGCCTTGCTGTATTTCCTAAGCCCGTTCGGGATTAGGAAGATAAAGTGCTGCTTAGATGGCTAGATTAGCCTAATATGCGAAATTTAGCAAATGAGCTGCCGAAAAGGTTTTAAATACCTTATTGAAGTAATCACAATATTCAGCAAACATCCCCGGATTATTGCAGTCCATACCGGATGATATCGCAAATGCAACTACCTCTGCCGGAATAGGTATGGTGGCAATTGACATAAAAGTCTTTTCTTCTGTCATCAGTAGGGTCATGTATACATAAAGTCCGTATTGAAGTCCATCTTGCCCCATAAGGTATTCGTTACCTAAGGATAATATCCACGCTATTTTCCTTCCTCCATCAAATTCATTCCAAAGAGAGTAGTCCGTATCAATGGTGAAACCACTTACTCCGAAGCGCATCGCAAAGTTTTGATTGATTATTTCACCAACAGCTACCAAAAGGTCTTCAAAGTTGGTTTGTGAAAAATCATTTTGCACACCATAAAAGTAAAGCTGCATGTCATTATTATCCGGATTAATGGCTTGAAATGCTTCTTCGGTAGGGTTGTACATAAGTGAGATCCCTTCGGGTACAGCAATGACCACTCCGGTATTGATGTCTTCATAAATATCAAAACGCATGGCGTCATAATCCAATTGAATATTCATATCGAGCTCAAATTCATCTGAAAGCATGAGTAGGTTTTCAGGGTCATCAGAAGACTCAATCATATCGGTCAGGGATCTGTTCTTTGTAGGATGAAATTCAAAACCAATGGCTTTGACTGGAGAGATATTTGTTGTTGCGGAACCCGATCCGGACAAAATCATTTTATTCGATTCAATTGATGATGGGTTAGTGCTAGGGGACTGAATAATGGCTGCAGCAGAAAAAAGCTGGGTTAGGTTTTCAAAACCACTTGGCAAATCATTATTAGAGGAGTTCTCTAATTCGGTCAAATAGCTGGCGGGAATTATCCAACTCACATTGCTGGCGCCTTTTTCAAGTCCACCATCTCCTATACCTATGAGCTTGCTCTGCTGGTCAAATACCGGGGCCCCAGAAAACCCGGGTAAGAGGCTTCCCTCAAGGTAAAGGATATTGAGGTCAAGGGCTGGGAATCCGATTTTTGCCAAAGCTTCTTTGTCCTTTTTAGGTATCAGGTGGCTGAGGGTTTCAGGGTTTACAAATCCTTTTTTCATTTGTCTAGAAGAACTTCCTGTCGCCCCCCCATTGTACCCAATCGCAAACACATCAGTTCCAAATTTCACCTTTGAAGTATTAAATTGGCTAATGGGTACCACTGTTGAAGGGGGAGGGGCTTGTCCTTCAATTAATTCCAAAAGAACCAAATCGGCCTTTTGAAGTACTTTTTTAATTTTGGCCTTTCTCCAGGCTTGCCCTTGATACAGGATTCGTATGTCTCCTGTCCGGCTCATTCCATGAAGAGAAGTGACAATCTGGTTTGGGCTTTTCCATACAAAACCTGTAAGGGCAATTGATGAATTATTGTTTACAGCTACAACCACCTTTACCAAAGCATTTTTTACATTGTCAGGATCAAATTGTCTGGCAGAAATTTTATAGGAGAGTAGCAATGACAGGACGAGGCACCAAATTATCTTATTCATGGTTGAAAATTTTAATCAGTGAATGAAGGATCAATTCCCTTTCAGCTTGGCTAAATTGATTTTTTAGCTTGAATATTATCTCAGGCCAAGGCGTACCGGAGTTTTCAAAGGCAAGGCTCATTTCATTAAGGGTACTGTTTTGATCGAGTTGAGTAATTTCCTGACTCGCAACTATGGTGGCTTCGGCACTTGAATTATCTCCGCAAAAACTATCTCTTAAAATCAATAGGGTTGTCATGCTCTGAATTTCATTAAGGTCCTTTTTGAGTTGGGTAACAAGTTTTTCCCATATTCCACCTGCGGTATTGAAAGTATTGAAGAGTTCAGTAGCCGGCGTTTCGGAATTGGCATAAACCAAAAAATCGCAGGCTTCAATTTTAAACTCAGTGGAGTAAAGTACATTGGCCTCTCTTTTGGCGATAGTGGAGTCTGCTCGGATAAATCCGGTAACAAATTTTCTGGCTTCAATATCTGAATAACCAATTTCAAGATAGTCATTCATTTTATCCGCCAGACTAGGTGCAAAGGGATTGTTAGCGCGAATATAGAGACCTAATAAAATGCCCACTACGGAAAATAGCCCGAATGATCCTATTCTCAAACTTTTGATTGGATCCAAGAATTTTTCGTTCAATCCCACCAAAATAGCCAATAAAGAAGAAATGGTACCTATTACGCCGCTCACTACTGGGGAGACTGATAATCCCAATAGCAAGCCTAAAAAAGCGCCAATCCCTAATCCATTGAAAATAGCAGCAAAAGCCTGAAACTTTCCAGGCTTATGGTTCCCTTGTCCATCGGGGATTAAATCTTTTAATGGTTTATCAGAAGAATTGCTTTTGGTGGAGTTCTGTTCTTCCATTACGTGAAGGTTTGGGTTAAAGTAAGGTAATGGTAGAAAATGTGGTTGTCTTTACTCTAATTTAGTAAAAAATACGGGTTAGAAAGAAATATAATGATTTATTTCGCTTAAACATGATGTTTAAGTTTTTCATTTTGTGGACAATTATTTGATTTGTGATCAGAATTAAAGCGAGAAGCGGCCTGAACTGTCAAAAATACCTGGTGTATGTATTTAGGTACGATTACTGCTTCGATTATTATATAAACTAATGCGTAGATTAATATTCAAGAAAGTTTTACGTTGATAAAGTTTATTTTGAAGATGTTCTTTCAATAAATTATTTAATTAGATATGAAATATTATATGTTAACTTATTTGTTATCTGAAGGCTATATGGAAAACAGAGGTGAGTTTAGAGAAGATCACTTGGCACTAGCAGATGAGTTTTATAAAAAAGGAGTGTTATTAATGGGAGGAGCACTTTCTAGACCTGCAGATAAAGCTGTTTTGATTTTCCGATCTGAAGGCGAAGATGATGCCAAGGATTTTATAAAAGCGGACCCTTACGTGAAAAATGGACTTGTGGAAAGCTGGGAGCTGAGGGAGTGGAAAGTGGTTGTAGGTGTTGTTTGATTGATTATAGAGCCTTTGTTATAATTATTATTTATATATGACTTATGATTTGATCAAGGGGTAATCTTGCTTTTTTTTAATTAATTTTTTATATTCATGATATATTAATTTTTTAATGGGGTAATTATATAGTTAAGATATGGTTTGTTTTAATTAAACTTTTATTGATAGTAAAATATTTTGTAGCACTCTAATTTTATTCTAGGATGAGATATTCTATGGTTTTTGCATTTTTATTGATCTGTGAAAGTGTTATTGGTCAATCGACAGATAATAAAATTCAATCAAAAGGAAATATAGGTCTAGGCACCCTCAATCCTAAGGATAAATTAGAAGTAGTTGGGCGAACGGTATTGCGTGGAGATCTATATATAATGGGAGATGAATTTGTTCAATTTGTACAAGGGAAGGATAGTGATAAAAGAGGTGTATCATTAGGAGTAAATGATTTTGGGCTCAAGACCAGGTATAGAAGGTGGAGTGGTGGATCGAGGGCTTATAATCAGATTTGGTATGATCAGGGCGGTAGTGATTTCTTTTTTGGAGGGTCTACTCTTCCAATTTTTTCTATCTCAAATAAGGGGGTAGGTGTAGGAACAAAAGAGATCACTCATAATCTCACCATAAATGGTTCAGGTAAATTTTTGGGAGGGGAGTCGAGTTACACCGAAATCAATTCAAACAATAGTGGTGCTTATATGCGTCAATATGGTAAAGGAGGAGCAAATTTGAGTTGGATCATTCGAGGTTATTCTAACAATAATTTGCAAGCGGAATTCAATATGGGCGGAGTATTGGTTAAAGGAAAAGTTCAGGCTGAAGAAGTAAATATTTCCTTAGATGGATGGGCGGATTATGTTTTTAAAGAGGGCTATAAGCTTAGGAGCTTGGGTGAACTTAAATCATTCATTAATGAAAATGGACATTTGCCTGGAATACCGAAAGCTGCTATAGTGGAAAAGAATGGGCTCAACTTAGGTGAAATGAACACCAAATTACTGGAGAAAATAGAGGAGCTTACCCTTTATATCATTTATCAGGAAGAGCAGATTCAAGAGCTTTTGAAATTACAAAATGAAGTGGAAAAATTAAAGCAAGCTATGCCCATCGATTAGCTTATCCTTTAATTTCCAATATATTAACCAAGATATCCAAACAAGAATAATTGCCATGACAGGGCATGCTTATTTTCGAGTATTTGATTAATAATTTTTCATCAATTATTAAAAAAGGAAATTGAACATAGCTTTTTTCATTATAGGTAATGCCAAGCCTTTTTTCCAAAGTGGAGGTTATTTATAATTTATTTTTTTAGATTAGTACATTGGAGTCCTACGCTATAAAAAATGATGATTCGGATGAGTTTAGGTCTCTAGTTTTTGTGATAAGTAGGAATTTGATTAGGGTATATTCCATTTTACTTAATAAACGTTTTATCATTGTGTCAATTTAAGTTGTTTTGGACGGACAATGACAGCTTTATATCTAAAAAATAAGTCATAATTATGTATTTAAAATCTATATTTTTAATAGTGTTGAGCCTTTTGGTTCAATTATCCTATGCCAACCCAGAAAACGATAAAATCAAGGTATTAATCGTGGATGGGCAAAACAATCATTCAGCTTGGCCTAAAACAAGTTTGATGATGAAAAGTCAGTTAGAGGAAATCGGTCTATTCGAAGTGACCATTGAGCGAACCAAATTTACCTGGAATGGTGCTGAAAACAGTGCTTATTTAACTAAGGCCGAGGCTGGTAAAACGGAAGATTTAAAGGAGCCAAAATCAGATCCTGAATTTAGCCCAGACTTTATGTCTTATGATGTGGTAGTTTCCAATTTTGGTTGGAATGCGGCTCCATGGCCTGCTGAAACCATGAAGAAATTTGAGCAGTTTGTCCATTCAGGTGGAGGTTTTGTGAGTGTGCATGCGGCAGACAATTCATTTCCGGAATGGGAGGCATACAATGAAATGATAGGCATAGGGGGCTGGGGAGACCGAAATGAAAAAGATGGGCCTTATGTATATTATGATTCCGATGGGAAATTGGTCAGGGACAATACTCCGGGGCCTGCCGGAGCACATGGAGCCAAAAACAACTTCACCATACATTTGACGGATGAAAGCCATCCAATTACCGCAGGTATGCCTAAAAGTTGGATTTCAGCTAAAGACGAATGCTATGCACGACTTAGAGGCCCTGCCAAGAACATGACAATTCTGGCAACAGGCGAAGACCTCACCAATAAAAATAGAGGTGGCCGATATGAACCGGTCTTTATGGTGATAAATTATGGGAAAGGAAAAGTATTCCATACCACCCTTGGTCATGACCAAGGTTCTCTTGAAGGAGTAGGGTTTATTACCTCATTTACAAGGGGCGTGGAATGGGCTGCTACGGGGAAAGTTACCATTCCTATTCCAAATGATTTCCCAACAAAAGAGGCCTCCAAATCTAGATCTTTTACATTTTGAGAAAAGATTTGCTTTCAAATTGATAGCACGAATGACAAGGACCATTATTTTAATTTGTGTTTTTTATTGAATTGGTAGAGCAAATGTTGAGTGATTTTAATCAAGAATAATATAGCAAATAACCATTAATTTATTTCCTCTTTGCCTTTTAACAGGCATTTACTAAATCGATTTATTGATGAAAATAATTAAACCCAGTCTTTTTTTATTGAGCATATTTCTTCTCAGCTGTGGAACAAACGAGGTACAACAGGAAAGCCAAGAAAAGAAACCAAACATACTATTTGTTTTTGCTGATGACATGACTTTTGAAGTCTTAGACCAGTTGGAACAAAATGAAATATACACGCCAAACCTCGATAAATTAATGTCGGAGGGCACATCATTTACAAAAGCCTATAATATGGGCAGTTGGTCCGGTGCCGTATGTACAGCCTCCAGGAGCATGATGATTTCCGGTAGGAGCGTGTGGAATGCATTTAATATTAAAGAGGAGTGGAAGAAAGGAGATAAAACAGATTTGACTTTGCCCAAGTTGCTAGAAAACTCCGGCTATGAAACTTACATGACAGGTAAATGGCATGTGGATGTTCCTGCATCAGATATATTTAATCATGCTGTCAACATTCGACCGGGAATGCCTAAGGATGCCTGGTCAGGAAATAATATGGGAGCGAAGTTTGATTCCATTAGCAAAATTGGAGCTGAACCACATACTATCATGCCAATAGGCTATAATAGACCCCTCAGTGAAGACCAAGATAATTGGTCGCCTTCCGATCCGGCTTTTGGTGGGTTTTGGGAAGGAGGAACGCACTGGAGCGAGGTACTAAGAAATGATGCTTACACTTTTTTAGACAGTGCCTCTCAATCGAGTAATCCATTTTTTATGTATTTGGCTTTTAATGCTGTTCACGACCCGAGACAATCCCCAGGGAGCTTTTTAGATCTTTATGCTGTGGATGATATACAAATTCCTAAAAACTTTATGCCTGTATATCCTTTTAAAGATGAGATAGGAAATGGTCCTGCATTAAGGGATGAAGCATTGGCACCTTATCCCCGAACGCCTTATTCCGTTAAAAAGCACCTTCAGGAATATTATGCCATCATTTCTCATATGGATCATCAGATAGGAGAAATATTAAATGAGCTGGAAAGAAAAGGCCTTCGGGAAAATACCTATATAATTTTCACAGCTGATCATGGTTTAGCCATGGGGAGCCATGGCTTAATGGGGAAACAAACCATGTTTGACCACAGCATGGCTGCACCCTTTATTATTTCTGGACCTAATCTACCAAAAGGACAAAGGTTAGAACAAGACATCTACATTCAAGATGCTATGGCCACAATATTAGATATTGCGGGGGTAGAAAAACCGGATTATGTGGAGTTTAATAGTCTTTTGGGTCTAATTCAAGGAAATGAGGAGCAGATTTATGAAGACATTTATGGGGCTTATTTGAAAAATCAACGGATGATAAAAAAAGATGGTTATAAGCTCACTGTCTATCCGAAGGCAAAAAAAATACTTTTATTCGATATGAAAAAAGACCCTTTTGAAATGAATGATTTAGCAGATCAGCCAGAATATCAAGAAAGAATTAAATCCTTATTTGCAGAACTTCAGCAAAAACAAATTCTATTAAATGATGCATTGGTTTTAAACGCAACGGATTATGATATTTAATAGGTCAGTCACTTCTACTTTCAAGCAATTCGCCTTTATTAATTCTTTATGGGCAGTGATGTTCTTGATTTCATGCGGAAAAGAAAACAATAACCAATCTCAAGAGAGGCCCAGACCAAATATTATATACATAATGGCTGATGATCATACCAGTCAGGCATTTGGCGTGTATGGCAGTAGGCTGGCAGGCTTAAACCCCAGCCCTACTTTGGATAGCTTGGCCAAATCGGGTATGATATTTGAAAATTGTTTTGTCAATAATTCCATTTGTGTACCCAGTAGGGCTGCCGTCTTAACTGGTCAGCGTGCCCAAACAAATGGAGTGATTGACCTGGAGGGAAGTCTTGCCCCTGAAAAACAATATTTACCTTTGGAGTTAAAAAAACTTGGCTATCAAACAGCCATTATAGGAAAGTGGCACTTGAAAGAAGAACCGGCATCATTTGACTATTATAAAGTTCTTGAACAGCAGGGGACTTATTTTGATCCTACTTTTAGGGTGCAAGGGGAGAAGCCTTGGCCTTCAAATGAAGTGCAATATGAAGGACATTCTTCCGATGTTATCACTGACCAAGTAATAGATTGGTTTGAAAAAGAGAAAGAAGTGGATAAGCCATTCTTCCTCATGTACCATTTCAAAGCGCCTCATGATGATTTTGAAAATGCCCCAAGGTATGAGGATTATTTGGAAGAGGTTTTTATTCCTGAACCGGAAAGTTTATATGACAATGCAAACAATGGTTCGGTGGCGACAAGGGGTGAAGGTGATAGTTTGACCAGATACATAGGCTCTTCTGTTTCACATAGGAATTTGATAAGAAATCAGGCCATGAATATTTGGCAGGGGCCTAATCATAAAAACTATAGAAATGCAGCGGATATTTTACCAGGTGAATTGGTGAAATGGGAAATGGATGAGGATGAGAAGGCTTATACTTCAAAAGTTTACCAAAGCTATTTGAAAAAATACCTTCGCTGTGTCAAGGGAATAGATGACAATATGAAGCGCTTTCTGGCTTATTTAAAAGAAAATGGATTGTTAGAAAATACGATTATTGTTTACACCAGTGATCAAGGTTTTATGCTTGGGGAGCATGATTATATAGACAAACGCTGGATGTATGAAGAATCTTTAAGAATGCCATTTTTTATTCGTTACCCTGAGAAAATTCAAGCAAATACCAGAACAGATGCAATTATAAACAATACGGATTTTGCTCCAACGCTAATAGCAATGGCAGGTGGTGAAAAGCCTGAATATATGCAAGGCAATAGTTTTAAGGAAATACTGGAAACAAATGAAGAACCTGAAGATTGGCAAAAATCCACTTATTACAGGTATTGGATGCATTTGGCTCATCGGCATGGAAACCCTGCACATTTTGGGGTGAGAACCAAACGCTATAAATTGATTTTTTATTATGGGAAATATTGGGTAGATACAGGAGATCCCAATGCGAGTTGGAATAAAGCCAGCTGGGGGAATGATTTTACTACCCATACCCCGGTCGCCTGGGAGTTTTATGATTTAGAAAAAGACCCTAAAGAAATGAATAATCTGTATGGCGATCCCGCATATTCCGATACCATAGCTGAATTGAAACAAGAGTTGAAAAAATTAAGGAAGGAATTAAACGAGACGGATAAAGATTACCCTCATATCCAAAAGGTAATCGACACGCATTGGAATGATTAGCTTTATGAAAAGCTGATTATCCACAAAAGAATAGTGAACGGTTAAATATAAAAAGAGGAATGAAGATGAAGGCCATAGGATTTAGAAGATCGCTTCCAATTACTGAAGAAGAAAGTTTTATTGCGTTTGACACTGACAAACCCAGCCCGTCGGGATTTGATATACTAGTAGAAGTTGCTGCAGTAGCTGTGAATCCGGTAGACTTTAAAGTCAGACAAAATGCGGCAAAAGATATAGTCCTAGACAGTCCAAAGATCCTAGGTTATGATGGACTGGGAACCGTTGTGGAGGTAGGAGATAAGGTAAGCCATTTTGAAGTTGGGGATGAGGTGTATTATGCGGGTGATATCAGTAGGAGTGGGAGCAATGCAATGTACCAATTGATGGATGAGCGAATTGTAGGGGAAAAGCCGAAGACCTTGTCAGCAGCAGAGGCGGTGGCATTACCATTGACAGGCCTAACTGCCTGGGAGGCTATATTTGACCGCATGAAGGTGGATCCTAAGGCAGACAAGGGAAAGTCCATCCTTATCCTTGCTGGTGCCGGAGGTGTAGGCTCAATTGCCATACAAATTGCAAAACAAATAGCGGGGCTTACAGTGATCGCCACGGCTTCTCGTGATGAAACTGAACGTTGGTGCAAGTCCATGGGAGCTGACCATGTGGTAAATCACCATGAGTTAAAAACCAGTTTAAAGCAAGTTGGCTTCAAGGAAGTGGATTATGTGCTCGACTGTGTGGATATCAATGGATATTGGGAAACGCTTGTTGATATCGTCAAGCCGCAAGGGCATATTGTTACCATTACAGGTAGTGAAAAACCACTAAACTTGATGTTGCTGAAAGAAAAAAGTGTGACCTTCTCTTGGGAATATATGTTTACTCGTTCACTGTATACCACCTCAGATATTTTAAAGCAACAGCAAATCCTTAATGAGTTGGCCGGTTTAATTGATCAAGGCCTGATAAAAACTACGCTAAATACTATTTTCAATGGGTTTAGTGTGGACAATTTTAAAAAGGCACACAGGCTTCAAGAATCAGGGAAATCCATTGGAAAAACTGTAATCGTATTTTAATGGTGGGTTTAAACTTGTTACATTTTGCTTAATTTGTGGAGACTTAAATTTACATTATTGTATAGGCATGGCTTCACTTAAAACCCAACTGGCTAAAGCCGGGATTAATAATTTTTTCTTTTTGTTGCTGGGCACCATATTATTGGCTTACTTATTTCCCCACTGGGGAGAAGCTAGGGGAGACCTAAGTATAGATAGGTTGACCTATTATGGGGTCTCTCTGATTTTTTTCTTTTATGGTGTAAAGATTAGCCCATCCACCTTAAAATTGGGTTTGTCTAATTGGAAGTTACATCTGCTTATTCAAGGGACCACTTTTCTGGTTTTCCCTTTATTGATATTATTGCTTTATGGCCTTTTTGGGATTGAAGGCAATTTGTTTTGGCTAGGAACCTTTTATTTGGCGGCCTTACCCTCCACTGTTTCCTCCTCTGTTGTAATGGTGTCAATTGCAGGAGGGAATCTTCCAGCCGCAATATTTAATGCCAGTATATCCAGTATTGTAGGCATATTGATTACTCCCTTATGGATGGGGGTTTTCCTTAGTGCCGAAAATGCCGATTTTGAAATTTTCAATACTGTTTGGGCACTGGTACAGCAAATTTTTATTCCTGTGGTGATAGGTTTTATGCTTCATAAAAGGCTTTATTTCTGGGTGCAGACCTACGGTAAACTACTCAAAAATTTTGATCAACTTGTAATCCTATTGATTGTATTTTCTGCTTTTTCTCATTCATTTGGCGGCAATATGTTTGAAGGCCAAAATATTTTAAGCTTGGGTCTTTGGATGCTGCTCTTTTTTATTTTTATGGCTTTAGGAATGTTTCTATTGGGGAGGTTGCTTTCATTCAATAGGGCTGACAAAATTACCGTTTTATTTTGCGGGTCTAAAAAATCCTTGGTGCAAGGAGCAGTCATGGGTAAGATTTTATTTCCTGATCCCACCATTTTTGGGGTGGTATTGCTGCCCTTGATGTTGTACCATACCTTACAGCTAATTCTAGGCAGTGCGTTGGCAGAAAGGCTGGCACATCAGCAAACCAGTGAGCAGGTTTAAGCGGAAAGCTTTCTATTGACTATTAATGGTGAGAAAGGGTGAAACCTAGAGGCTCGTATCACTACCCATTGAATAGGAAATAATCAATCGCCAGATCCCGAAGTAGATTACCACAAAGCGAGATAAAAAATCTTTTTGCTTAGGTAAACGATTGGTCTCCTGAAGCTTCAGCGGTTAATCTTTCAGCAATTTCTTTACCCAGGTACCGATCGATTAAGCCATGTCCTGCATACAATACAGGGGTTAGCACCACGGCCACAGAAAACTTATAAATGTAATTGATTATTCCTACGGCTATGATCTGCTGTAGGGACCAATTTCCGAACACATAAAATGCAATACCCAGCACTACAAAGGAGTCGATAAACTGAGAAACCAGCGTGGAACCCGTAGCCCTTAGCCAAATCATTTTTGCACCGGTTATGCGTCTTAATTTCTGGAAAATATAGACATCAAGTAGCTGGCCAATTAAAAAGGCGACAAGGGAACCTATAATAATCCCTAAGCCTTGCCTAAAGATGGTGTTAAAGGCATAGTCAATATTAAAAGGATTTCCTTGATTGTCCACTTGATTTACCTCTAGCCAGAAATTTGCCGGAGGAAGTTTGGTGACAAGGGAGATGACTATAAAAACATAGGCAATAAGTGCAGCAGTGATAAAGCTGATTTTACGTACTCCTTTTTTTCCGAAGTATTCATTGATAATATCAGTGGTGATAAAAACCACCGGCCAAATTACCGCTCCTGCGGTCAAGTTAAAATCCAAAATGTACGCATCAAAAAAGGCCCAATTGACGGGATTTAAGCCCAAAGTTTGCTCCCCTGAAAAAATTTTAACCCCAATAATTTCTGCTAAAATGGCATTGGTGAGAAAGACTCCTCCTAGAATTATAAATAAATTCGTTTTTTTGGATTGATAAACCTTCTCGTCGATGTTCATATTTATTTGATAGAATAAGTATTGCCTTCTACACTTAATGTACTTTCTTCAAATATTTCTTTGGCTTCTTTCAGTAGCAAGTCTAATTTGGAATACCTACTTGAATAATGACCCAATAGCAATTGCTTTACCTTTGCTTCTTTGGCTATCAAAGCGGCTTCTTTGGCGGTACTATGCTTGGTGACTTTTGCTCGTTTTTTTTCATCTTCCATAAAGGTAGATTCATGATAAAGTAAATCTGATCCTTTGATGTGAGGAACCAAGTCTATATTAAAAGCAGTGTCGGAACAGTAACTGTACTTTCTTGGAGAAGATACCTCACAGAATTCATCAGCTTTATACACCACATTGCCAGCTTTGTCAAGAACATCTTTTCCGGTTTGCAGGGTGTGTATGGCTGCTACCTCAGGCTTATATTTTGCCATCATCTCCTTATTCAGGTGTACCCTTTCTTTCTTTTCTTCAAAACTAAATCCTGTGCAGGGTATTCTGTGCTCCAAAGGATAAGAGTAAATTGTAAGGTCTCTGATTTCCGCTAATTTTATCTTTCCCTGCGGAACAGTAGGGTGGAAAATTAATGGAAAGTTTAGCGTACTTGCGGAGTACTTGAGTTGAATGGTAATAATTTCATCCAGTCCTTTAGGACCATATAAGTGTAAAGGCAACTTTCTGTTGTTGAGACTGTAGGTATTGATCAATCCCATTAATCCCAAATAATGGTCACCATGAAGATGGGAAATAAAGATGTGATTGATTTTGGAGTATTTAATTTTAAAACTTCTGAGTTGTAGTTGTGTTGATTCTCCACAATCAATCAAAAAAGATTCACCATCCCAGGAAATCAATTGAGATGTTTGGTTGCGTCCATGCGCAGGAATAGCTGAATTGGAACCTAGAATGGTGATATTAAAATCCAAAGGCGTATAGGGTTATTCTTCTTCGTCTTTCTCGCTACCACTTTCTATTTCATGAATGAAAATAGCTTCTGCAGCTGCTTCATTGTCATCCACTACTTTAAAAACTTTATCAAGCATAGAAATTTTCAATAATTTAATTACATGCTCTTGGAGTGAGGACAATACAAAAACTCCACCTACTTCATTGAAAGCTCTATTTCCAACCAATAATGCACTTAACCCACTAGAGTCTGCATATTTTACACTTTCCATATTCAAAATTAAGTTTTTGTACCCTTCAGCATGAACGGTAAGCAATTCAGATTTTAATTGTGGAGAAAGTGTGCTGTCAAGCTTTTCTTCCAATAAGGTGAAAACAACAAATTGTTCTTTTTTATCTACAGCGTATTTCATTATTCTTTATGTATTTACCTATTTTGAACATGAGTGAAAGAAAAATGTTCCATTCATGCATATATTTTAGATATGGATTTAAAATTAATTCAAAAACTGATGGGGCCAAAGGGATCCATTCAATTAAATATTTGCCAATATAGCTTCTTTTATTCTTTTTGAGGTGTCATTACTGTTCGCCGGCTGAAATTTCTTGCCGGTGATATGTTCATATAATTCAATATACCGATTGGAAATGGACTCAATTATATCAGGAGTCATTTCAGGGATGGCCTGTCCATCCTTGCCCTGAAAGCCATTTTCAATCAGCCACTGCCTTACAAATTCCTTTGACAATTGTTTTTGTTCCAATCCTTCTTGCTGACGTTTTTCATAGCCTTCCAGATAAAAGTACCTTGAAGAGTCAGGTGTATGTATCTCATCTATAAGAAGAATTTGATCTCCAAATTTACCAAATTCATATTTGGTGTCCACCAGGATCAAACCTTTGCTCCGAGCCATTTTACTTCCCGACTGAAACAAGTCTCTTGTATACTGTTCCAGTTGCAAATAATCTTTTTCACTGACGATGCCTTCACGCAGGATGTTTTCTCTTGAAATGTCCTCGTCATGACCTTGATCAGCTTTGGTGGTTGGGGTAATGATAGGGGTGGGAAGTTGATCGTTTTCTTTTAAACCATCAGGAAGGGCTACACCGCAAATACTGCGTTTTCCTGCTCTATACTCTCTCCATGCATGACCTGCCAAGTATCCCCTAATCACCATTTCAACTTTAAAGGGAACACATTTTTTACCTATGGTGACATTTGGGTCGGGTGTAGAAGTGACCCAGTTGGGAACAATCTCTGCCGTAGATGCTAGAAAATAGGAAGCAATTTGGTTAAGAACTTGCCCTTTATAGGGTATAGGCTTGGGTAAAACTACATCAAAGGCTGATATCCTGTCAGTAGCAACAACCGCAATTACTTGATCAAATATATAGACATCCCTTACTTTGCCTTTATAAAAGTCAAGCTGTCCCGGGAATTCGAATTGTGTATTTTTTATGCCTTGGTTCATTGTGCCTTTGATTTTAAACACAAAAATAGAAAATAATCTGATCCTTGTTCTAAATTTTCAATGTTCCTGAAAATCTCTGTATTAAATCCTACATGATAGTCTAAATTAACTCAGTAAATTTGAAGCAAGAGGCTTACTTGATTTCTTCCTTACCAACCTTATAAGTTTTTTCTTTGGTGATAATGCCGGACTCGTCTTTCCAAATGAATTTCCCATTTCTCAAACCACGTTTATAACGGCCTTCTAAAGAAATTTGACCATTTGAATGATAGCTTACAAAGCTCCCATGTTTGATGCCATTTTGATAATTTATTTCTGTAGCCTTGATACCATCGGGGAAATAGGTGATAGAAAGTCCTTGTAAACTTCCATTTTGGTAATTTTTTTCATGTGTCAATTGACCTGTGGAATTGAATCCGGATTGAATTCCATCTAAAACCCCATTCCTAAAGGATTGCTTCTCATGAATAGCTCCATTTTCAAAATAAGTAGTGTGAGGCCCATGTGGTTTTCCTTTTTCAAATAAGGTCTTGCTTTTTAATTTTCCTGATGGAAAATAACTAATGATCTCCCCCTCAATTCGCCCCTCATGGTAAGAAGCCATTTGCGAAACCTTGCCATTTGGATAGTAAGATCTTGCACTGCCGTGTGGTTGGTTGTTTTTATAGGGGGTGGTTTTTAGCGTATCTTGACTAATTGGATGTAAATCATAAAATATTCCTGAGAGATTACCATTTTCATACTGTCCTACTTGGATTAGATGGCCTTGCGGGTCATATAACATGTAGGAGCCATTGGGCACCCCCTCTGTAGTTTCAAACTTTTCCTTTAGGATGGTTTCTCCTGCATCATAATAGGTAGTGTGAACTTGGGCGAATGATTTACCAGCGAAACAAGTAATTTGGAGCAGGGCGTAAAAAGTAAGTAGTTTCATATCTCCAATTTTCTTTGTGAGTCTACCGAATATTTATTGCCTGTGTTTTTTCTATCACAATGGCAGAAGCCCCACCACCGCCGTTGCAAATCCCTGCCACGCCTAAATTACCCTCTTCTTGGTGCAAAATAGATACTAAAGTAATGATGATTCGGCTTCCTGAACAGCCCAATGGATGTCCCAGTGCCACAGCTCCCCCATAAATATTCAATTTATTTTCAGGGATTTGGAGCAATTGTCGATTGGCCAGTGCGACTGCAGAAAAAGCTTCATTGATTTCAAAATAGTCAATGTCTTTTAATTGGAGTTCAGCGATTTTCAAAGCTTTAGGAATGGCCAAGGAAGGAGCTGTGGTAAACCACAAGGGCTCTCTTGCTGCATCGGCAAAAGCTAGGATTTTACCAACAACAGGTAGGTTTAAAGTTAAGGCAGTTTTCTTTTCGACCAGTAATACGGCAGAAGCACCATCGCTTATATTAGAAGCATTGGCAGCAGTAACAGTTCCCTCAGGCATAAAAACCGGTTTTAATTGAGGGATTTTCTCATAATTTACCTTGCTGAAATCTTCGTCTTCAGATAGGGTATTTGAACTATTCCCTCTGCCAGGTAATGTAATGGGGGTTACCTCATTTCCGAACAAGCCTTTTTCCCAAGCCCGGGCTGCCAATTGATAGCTTTTAATAGCATAATTATCCTGAGCTTCACGGCTTATTTTCATTTTGCTGGCGGTGTTTTCAGCACAATTTCCCATTGGAAAGTTGTGATAAACCTCCTGTAGACCATCTTTATGCAGGCCGTCCACCAAATTGCCATCCCCATATTTATACCCAAAGCGAGCCTTGGGTAGGTAATAGGGGACATTGCTCATGCTCTCCATTCCTCCGGCCACTACCAGGTTTGCTTGGCCGCACATTATGGCTTGAGCACCCAGCATTACTGCCTTCATGCCTGAAGCGCAAACTTTATTAATTGTGGTGCATGGGATGGAACTGGGGAGTCCGGCTTTTATTGCCGCTTGTCTTGCCGGAGCTTGACCTAGGTTTGCAGAAAGTACATTTCCCATCAATACCTCGTCTATGGCTTCGAGGTTTTGTAAACCACTCTTCTCCAAGACCGATTTGATTGCAATACCGCCCAACTCACTTGCTGAAAGTGAAGATAACTTCCCTCCAAATCCACCGATGGGAGTTCTTGTAGCTGCTACGATATATACCTCTTTCATTTTGGTTAAGCGATTTTAATAATCAGGAAGGCCTCTTTTCGGTTGTTGAGTAGGTTTCTTTCTGTTTTGTTGTATATACCGGAGTTCATTGCTGTTCATGGCGTCCAATATCTGAGCTGCTTGTTCAGGGGTAATATTCATTTGCTCCAGTCTTTGCTTCAGTTCTTCCATGGCTTTTTCTCGCTCACTTAGATCACTTTCCATGTCACTTTGCTCCTCAGAATTTTCATTTTCTTCCGTTTGTTCTCCGCGCTGTTCTTCCATCTCATCTGACTCATCAGCACCATCTTCCTCTGTTTGTTCTTCGCCTTCACCACTTTCTTGCTCCTGGCTTTCTTGGTCCTGTTGCTCTTGCTGATCTTGTTCCTGTTGTTCTTGCTGCTCTTGGTTTTGCTCGTCTTGATTTTCTTGATCTTGTTTCTCCTGATCCTCTTGGTCATTTTTGAGCTTTTCCCAAAGCGCATTTAGCTTGGCATCCTCCGGGTATTTTTCAAGTCCCTCAGCCAGTAATTGACTGGTGCCCTGGATGTCATCATTTACATATTGCTTCGCTGCTTTATTAAAGTAATCATCTTGAGATTGAGCCTTTCCGATGAAAGGAATCATTACGATTACAAAAAGTGCGATTAGTTGATATTTATTGATTGATTTCATTGATATCCTTTAAGTGATCCATAAACTTTTGGTAGGAAGCTACTGTTTCGTCGATCTCCAAGGCGCTTTCCATCGTTTTCATAGCCTCTTCAAACTCAAATCTATTTACTAGATCATCAGCTTGTGCCTTCATCCTTTTTGCATAATTGGATGGTTCCGGTTTGTCTTCTTGCTCTTGATCTTCTTCGTTTTCCTGATTTTCTTCATTTCCATCCAACCATCTACTCAATAACTCATAATTATAACGGGCTTTTTCATTTCCAGGGTCATTCAGTAAAGCTTTTTTGAAGAGCGCCAAGGCCTCTTTGTATTTTTTTTCATTTCCAAGCATTACCCCTTGCTGGTTAGAAGCAAAAGATGAGATTTCACCAATAGTATTATTGGACAACTCCTCATAGGTTTTCTTTGCATCTTCATCCTGCCCATTGTTTTGGTAGCTTAAAGCCAGGTTGAATTTAATTTCCGGTTCGTTCATCCCATGCTCATCAATTAAAGCAAGGTGCTGCCTCACTGAGTTTTCATAGTCAGCCTCTTTAAACGCAGTTGCCGCCGAGGTAATAGCCTCATTCGTAATCGCTATGTTTTTCCAGTCACTCGGCAATAAAAGTAAAATCCATAGTATATATCTGGAAACCATTGTGTTGATTTTTTTCTGTTAAATTAAAATGATAAGGTTCTGACAGGCAGTATAGCATCTATAATGGCAAGAAATAATGCTGCCAAAAGAAAGTAGAAATATTTATTTGAGGAAGCCTCAACAGTTCTACTGGCCATAACGGTGCCTTCCAGTTTGGAGATTGCATCGATCAACTGGGGGATGTCATTTTGGTCGCTGCTTAACTCAAAGTAACCCCCGCCGGTATCGCTGGCGATCTTTTTTAAATTGTCTGAAGTTAATCTTGAAATAGCAGGCCTATTGGTTGATTGGTCTATTACCACACCGCTGCCACGAGGAATTGTACTGCCATTGGCTGTACCTATTCCCATGCTGAAAACTTTGATTCCGTCCGCATTTAGGTCATTTAGTGTTTGTTCCAGACCGTCTCCAAAATCTTCTCCATCACTTATTAATATTATGGCTTTCGATTTTGGTTCTTGACTCTCGTCCGATTGAAACTTGCTAAAAGCGAGTTTTAGTGGAGCAGCTATATCCGTCCCTGAATTTGGAACCAATCCGCTATTCAAGCCGTCTAAGTGCAGTTGTATTACATTTTGATCAAAAGTTAAAGGGCATTGAATAAAAGCCTCTGAGGAAAAAATAATGATTCCCAACCTGTCAGAGCTGAAGTTTTTCACCAAATTTTTCAATTCAAATTTAACTCTTTGAAGCCTGCTGGGATTAATGTCTTCCGCATTCATAGACCTAGATAGGTCTATGGCAAGGAAGATATCTTTGCCTTCCTGTTTAATCTCTTTCATTGCACTACCAATGGAGGGCCCTGCTAAAGCGATAAGGAATAAGGAAAAATACAAACTTCGTAAAATCATTTTCCATATCAATCGCCGCTTCTTAACAGTGATTTTCTGATTGATTTTCCAAAATCGGTAAAGATAGAACCCATATAGCAAAATGAATATTGCTACCAGTGTTACCATTAAACTATTGTCAGGATATGCCCAAATCATAAGTTGAAATTAATCATTATAACTTAAAACGGAATGAATGAAGATGAATTATTGATTTTTGGCAAAATTTTCATGCCATTGTCTTTTCGCAGGGGTTGAAACGATAGGCCTTACTTGCTGGTTTTAAGGTTGAAATGTTATCTAGTAGTTAATATTTCATGTAATACATTAATTTATCGATCACAAACTTAACAATTTTGTGGAGATACCGTTAATTCAATGATTCTTAATCCCATATTTTAATTGCATTAGAATTTCCAATAGCTTTGAGCTTTAATTAATCATGTAACAAAACCTGGTTATTAGGATGTTTAATCTAACCTGCTTAAGCAATAATAAAAACATAAAGTTTTTATCGTTTTAATATGGTGAAATATCAATAGTACAATTCCATAAGGTGTTCAATTTCCAGACTATTTTCTTTTAATCTCACAGTACATAATGAACCTTTTCTACCCGCTACCTTTAAGGCTAATAATCGTTATTTTTATTGCTGTAAATTTATTCACTGGCTTTGAATCTTTGGCCCAAAGCCCAGGTAACTTAAACGGGCAAGTTTTTGACAATGGTTCAGGAGAGCCTTTGCTTGGCGCAACTGTGTTCTGGACAAGCCAGCCTAGCAGGGGAACGATTACAGATGAAAATGGTTTCTTTTCTATAGAAATTGACTCGCTTCCCAATGTGCTTAATATAAGATTTTTAGGTTATGAATCAGTAAGTAGGCCTGTCAATGAGAAAGCTGAGTTGAAATCTATGAAATTTTTTCTCAGTCCTGAAGAGATGAATTTGTCTGAAGTAGTGGTGTCTGAGCGTAGACAAGATTACAATGTGAAAAGTACTGCCATTGGAAAAAATGAAATTTCAGGTGCTGAACTAAAAAGAATTCCGGCACTTTTTGGTGAAGTGGATTTGTTAAGAAGTATTCAGCTTCTTCCGGGGGTTAATACTGCGGGAGAAGGAACTACCGGTTTATTCGTCAGGGGAGGTTCTTCCGATCAAAATTTAATTCAAATTGATGGCGCACCAATTTACAATCCTTCTCATTTTTTTGGCTTCTTCTCTGTTTTTAATCCTGATGCCATCAGTGATGTGACATTGTATAAAGGAAATATTCCTGCCAATTTTGGGGGAAGAGCCTCTTCTTTAGTAGATATCTCTTTGAAAGAAGGAAACACCCAAAAATTAAGAGGTGAAGGAGGAATAGGGAGTATCAGTTCCAGGATAACTTTGGATGGTCCTTTGTTTTCTGAAGACGCCTCATTTTTGGTGTCAGCCAGAAGAACTTATGCAGACGTTTTTTTGGGTTTTTCATCTAATGAGTCCATCAGAGAAAATCAATTGTACTTTTATGATCTAAGCGGCAAGTTAATGTGGCGCAATGGAGAGAAGAATAAATTTACTTTCTCAACTTACTACGGCAGTGATTTTCTCGGTTTATCGAAACAGTTTGGTCTGGGATGGAACAATTGGATTAATTTATTCAAGTGGGATAGACAAATCAATGACCGGCTGTTTTTGGATGTAACGGCATATTATAGCTTTTATAAATATAAAATTAATGTCAGCGACGAAGACAATGGGTTTGATTGGTCTAACTATTTTTCAGAAAGTGGAGGGAAGGCTACTTTTAACTATGTCCCCAATGAAAACATTGATCTAAAGTTCGGGCTGCACAGCCAGCTATATTATTTTGCTCCTGTAGATCTGGAATTTACCGATTCAGAAAGCTTAGAACCTTTTGAATCAAGTACGAGGGTTGGGTTCCAAAACAGTTTTTTTATCGCCGGTAATGCTGAACTAACAGATAAACTTAGTGTGGAGGCAGGCCTTAGGTGGTCTGCTTATCAACAAATCGGTGATGGTGTAAATTACCTTTATGAAAATGATGATCCAACCATAGATGGAGTGGTGTCCGACACTTTGAATTACAGTTTTGGAGAAAGGATGAAGTTTTATGAAGGCCTTGAGCCAAGGGTAGCCTTAAGGTACCTTGTCTCTGATGATTTGGCACTAAAAGGAAGTTTTAATCGTAATCTACAATACATCCAGGTAGCTTCCAATTCTTCTGCAGGGCTTCCCATAGATCGGTGGATTCCTGCCGGTAAGTATATTGAACCTATAAGGAGCGATCAGGTTTCGATAGGTGTTTTTAAAAACCTAAATAACGACCAGTGGGAGCTATCTTTAGAAGGTTATTATCGTGATTTTAGAAATGTTATTGATCTCAGACAAGATGCCAATGTGTTGTTTAAAGACAATGTGGAGACAGAGATATTGACCGGCGATGGTTGGGCATATGGATTGGAGTTTTTATTAAGGAAAAACATTGGGAAAACCACCGGTTGGCTGAGTTATACCTGGTCAAGGGTTTACAGACAAATAGAAGGGATCAATCAAGGTCTTCCATATAACCCTCGTTTTGATAGGCCTCATGATGTGAGTTTGGTGCTTACTCATGAACTTTCAGATCGCCTTTCCTTGTCCGGAACTTTCCTTTATACTACGGGAGTTGCTGTTACCTTTCCAGTGGGGTCCTATGTTGTCGACAATCAAAGGATTCCGCTGTATGATGCTTATAGAAACAACAGTCGTTTTCCGGATTATCACAGAATGGACTTGTCATTGACGCTTAAGAATAAAGATAAAGGACGATGGTGGAAAGGAAGTTGGAATTTTAGCGTATACAATCTATACGGCAGGAAAAACCCATTTTCTTACGAGTTTAGGGATATAGAAAACAACGATATTAATTTTGATTCCAGTGAGGGAATGCCAGTCACTTCTCAGAGACCTGGAGTTGTGATGACCTATTTATTTGGAATATTACCTTCAGTAACGTATAACTTTACCTTTTAAAAAAATGAAAAATATTGGAATGATAATAGGCCTAATTTTTCTTTTATCCTGTCAGGAGGAAGTGCAACTTGATTTAGGAAATGTCACAAAGGTGCCGGTAATCGAGGCTGTCTGGACAGATGATGGGGCGGAGAACTATGTGAAAATTTCTTATTCAAGAGATTATTTCGACACCTTGGCCAATGAAGTTGTGGGTAGCGCTTCAGTCAGTATCATAGACAATGCTTCCGGAACATTGGTTGATTTTAAGTTCGAAGATGAATTGGGTTACTATACTCCACTAAGTGGGCAATCAGCCATTCCCGGGCACAATTATACCCTGAAAGTAATAATTGATGAAAATGAATACATTAGTGAAGGATTGACCCAAGAGCCCCCCGTTTTAGATAGCATTACCTATGTGTATGAGGAAGAAAGTTTTTTCTCCGAAGAGGGGTATTATTTGACAGTTTATGGTAAAATTCCTTTTGAAGACGGTAATTATTACCGCTTGCTCCTTACAAAAAATGATTCATTATTGAATGATAGAGGGGATTATTTTCTGTTTGATGACACCTTTGGGACTAATGTATTGAACAATGGATTTGAATTGAACGGTTTTGCTTTTGAGGAAAATGATAAAGTCAAACTTCAATTGATTCGGTTGAATGAGAATGCCTATAACTATTTGAATCAATTTGTTTCATTACTCTTTAATGATGGTGGACTTTTTAGCCCTCCTCCTGAGAATCCTGAATCGAACATTCAGACAGTCAATGGAGAAGGGCAGGTTTTGGGGTACTTTATGACAGGGTCAATTATTTCAAAAACAATAAGCATTGAGGCTCCGGAATAATTATTACCGGAATAGCCTACAAAAGGAAGACTAGGTGTTAATCCTGTTAATGGGAGAAAGTCTTTTTATGGCTATTTAATTTCCAAAAATGGCTGTATTTGGGCTATACTGTATTGCCAAAGGAGGTCTCTTAGCTTTTTAGAGGAGGCATCCTTTTTGGCTTTAGCCAATTTTCTTTTTTTATAATACCCTCCATTGCTCAAGGAATCCATTTGGGCAGAAGCCAGGTATATTCCGGTTTGAGCTCCTTTTTTAGGACCAATCATAAAAGGTTTTGCCAAGAATAGGAGGAATTTAAATATCCCTTTGCTTTGGGTACCGAAGTTGGTGTTGACCACCCCGGGGTGTAAGGCATAGGCCTCTATTTTTTTGTCACTGAATTTCTCTGCTAGGGATTTTGTGAAGAGTAGGTTGTATAGCTTTACATTGGCGTAAGCCTTAAAAGATGAAAAGTCGTTTTTTAATTCTAGATCATTCTGATTGATGTTGGCCGCTTTATGGGCCTCAGAGCTAACATTGATAATTTTTGCGCCATTGCCGGAAATTAAAAGAGGTAAGGTTAGGTAGGTGAGGAGGAAGTGGCCCAGATGATTGACACAGAAAGTGAGTTCGTGTCCATCTGTCGTGATCGATTTTTCAGGAAAGATACCCCCGGCATTATTGATTAAAACGTTCAATTGGTCTGTTTTATGAGATAAAGTTGAGGCGGCATTTGCCACAGAGCTTAAGTCAGAAAGATCGCAATAAATCACGCTGATTTTTTCCTGGTGGGAGGGCAGGGATTGGATAAGGTCTTTTGCTTTACCTTCGTCTCTTACCAAAAGAAACATTTGTTCACATAGTGGGGCTAGGGCTTTAACTTTTTCTTTCCCTATGCCTGAGGTGGCTCCTGTTATTGCGATTTTCATTGGCTTGTGATGGGCTAAGTTGGGTTGTTTTAAATATTGAAAAGTTAAAGGTTTAATTAAGGATAATTTAATGGCAATTAAAAGTGCCGAATGGAAAAATCAAGGATTAGATTGATAAATCAATTGAAACTGATAAATTAATTTCTGTATTTTTGTTGTACCTTATATTCAAAAAAGCACTGATTCAAAAAATCTTTCACCAATTTTAAGTTTACTGGTCTGTACATCAGTTGAATATCAGTAGGGATGGGTATTGGTCAATTAATCATTAAAAATATTTTCAAGTGACAAAGAAAAAATTCATTGAGATAGAGAAAGTAATTGGGAATAAAAATCCAGGTTTATTAAAGTGGATTCCCGGCTTTTTACTCTCCTATATCAAAAGAATTGCTCATGAAACAGAAGTTAATGAGATTATGGAAAAGCATGCCGGATTGAGGGAATTGGCTTTTGTAAATGCCTTAATAGACGAGTTCGGTATGGAAATAGAAGTAAAGAATGAATCCAATATACCAATAACCGGAAATGTTATCTTTGCTTCCAATCATCCATTAGGAGGTTTGGATGGTATTGTCCTGATGCATGTGCTTGGTAAATTCAGAAAGGATCTGAGGTTTTTGGTTAATGATGTTTTGATGAACATCCCTAATTTCGGTAAATTATTTGTGCCAGTAAATAAGCATGGAGGGCATGGAAAAAGAGGTGTTGAGGTTATAGAAGCTACTTATGCCTCCGAAAATGGCGTCATTATCTTTCCTGCAGGGTTGGTTTCCCGAAAGCAGGAGGACGGCATCAAGGACTTGGAATGGAAAAAAAGCTTTGTCAACAAAGCGAAGAAGTATAAAAAAGATGTTGTTCCTATCTATATAGAAGGTAGAAATTCATCATTTTTTTATAATTTGGCCAATCTTAGGAAAAGGTTGGGAGTAAAGGCCAATGTTGAAATGTTTTATTTGGCGGACGAAATGTTTGGTCAAAAAAACAAAAAAATTGTTGTCCATATAGGAAAACCGATTTCTTACAAGTATTTTGATGCTTCTAAAACGGATAGATATTGGGCAGAGGAAGTTAAAAAAATAGTATACAATATTGTCCAGAACAAGTAGGATTTATGCAAGACATTATCAACCCGATTGAAAGGGATGCCATAAAAAAGGAATTGACACCCGATCGATTTTTAAGATATGTGAACAATGGGGAAAATGAAATATATTTGGTTAATCAACATAATGCGCCTAATGTATTGAAAGAGATTGGGCGATTACGTGAGGTGTCATTTCGAGCTGCCGGAGGTGGTACGGGATTACCCTTGGATATAGATGAAAATGATACTTGCGAAAAATGCTACGATCAATTGATCGCATGGAACCCCTTAGATGAAGAGATTATTGCAGGGTACAGGTTGATTAAATGTTCTGATGCGGGGTATACTGAAGAAGGTTCAGTGAATCTTTCCACAGCCCATCTTTTTAATTTTTCGGATTCCTTTATTAAGGATTATCTTCCTTATACCATTGAACTGGGCCGGTCTTTCGTTCAGCCTAAATACCAGCCAAGCGTTGACAACAGGAGAGGGATTTTTTCTTTGGACAATTTGTGGGATGGTTTGGGAGCGGTTGTAATGATCAATCCGGATGTTAAATATCTTTTCGGTAAAGTAACCATGTATCCCCATTATAACGCAGAGGCTAGGGATTTATTAATTTATTTTATGAATCATTATTTCCCGGACAATAACAAGTTAATAGTACCAATTACTTCATTGGATTATAAAACTGACGAAAGCAATTTTAGAGGGACCTTTGATGGATTGTCCTACAAGGAGGGGTATAAGGTACTTAACTCCAAGGTACGAAGTTTAGGAGAAAATATTCCTCCACTGATCAATACATACATGAACCTCTCTTCCACAATGAAAACTTTTGGGACTGCAATGAATTATGAGTTTGGAGCTGTGGAAGAAACGGGAATACTCATTACCATATCTGATATATACGAGTCAAAAAAACACAGGCATCTAGAGACTTTTGCCAGAGATCGTTTTTATGGGATGAAAAAAAACGAAAAATAAAATGCTAGTCCTAGAATCTCGTTTGAAATGAATACAAGGCCATTTGGTAAAACAGGCTTAGAATTTCCATCAATCATTTTTGGAAGTAGTGCTCTAGGGAACCTCTTTAAATCCTATACAAAAGCAGAAAAGAAGCAAATATTAAAAGAGGCATTTGAACAAACGCACCCTTTTACAGTATTTGATACTGCCGGGAAATATGGAGCCGGCTTGGCTTTGGAAGTGCTGGGAGAATTTTTAGTAGAAGAAGCTATACCCAAGAAAAATGTCATTATCACCAATAAACTTGGCTGGAAGAGAGTTCCTCTTACCACACCGGAACCTCTTTTTGAGCCTAACATTTGGAAGGGGATAAAAAATGATGCCGTTCAGAAAATAAGTTACGATGGAATTCTTGAGTGTTTCGAGAAAGACAATGCTCTCTTACAGGGCTATGTACCACAGCTGATTTCCCTTCACGACCCCGATGAGTTTTTGGATAAAGCCAGTTCTGAAGAAGAAAAGGAGGCCTTATGGGAAGATGTCTTGGGAGCGATTAGAGCAATGAAGGAGTTGAAAGAACAAGGCAAAGTTAAGGGGATTGGGGTTGGCGCTAAAGATTGGAAAATCATCAAAGAGGTTTATCAGCGTGTTCCACTGGACTATGTAATGATTGCCAATAGTCTTTCTTTGATCAATCATCCTCCTGAATTGATGGATTTTGTAGGCTTGTTGAGGAATGAGGGGGTTGGAATAATTCTAGCAGCCATTTTTCAATCCGGGTTTTTAACAGGAGAAGATTTTTTTGATTACAAAAGGCTAGACCCTGATGATGTTGAAGACCAAAAAAAGATACAATGGAGGAACAAGTTTTTTGAAGTCTGTGAAGCGTATAAGGTGGACCCATTTCATGCTTGCATTCAATTTTCTTTATCTATCCCGGGGGTGACAAGTATTGCGCTTAGTGTAAACAAACCAGAATTGGTAAAGAAAAATTTGATTGCCTCCGAAACTTCATTGCCTTTAGCATTTTGGAAGGAATTAAAAGATAAATCCTTAATTTCATGTTTCCCTAATATTTAAAAATCTAAATAACCTAAATCACCAATGAGTCAAACAATAAACCCAGCCAAGGCAGAATTAATTTCAAAGAAGAATTTTTGGCCATTCCTATTGCTTACAGGATTGTTTATGTTGTGGGGTGTAGCCCACAATATGACTGATACATTACTTGCCGCTTTTAAGAGGATCATGAGCATGACTGATTTCCAGACCTCATGGATTCAGTTGGCTTTCTATGGATCTTATTTTTGCTTGGCCTTGCCCGCAGCTATATTTATTAGAAAGTACTCTTATAAATCAGGTATTCTTTTAGGCTTAGGACTTTTTGCTTTAGGGTCACTGTTATTTTATCCTGCTGGAATGATGATGTCTTATGGGTTCTTCTTGCTTGCCTTATATGTACTAGCCGGGGGACTTTCTATTTTGGAAACAGCAGCTAATCCCTATATTTTAGTGATTGGACCTCCTGAAACAGCCACTCAAAGGCTTAATTTGGCACAGTCATTTAACCCCATTGGTTCTGTTATTGGAGTTTTTCTAAGTAAAGTATTTATTCTCTCTAAACTCAATACTGCCGAGGCCACAGACCGGACCAATATGGCACCTGAAGAACTAGAAGCCATCCAGGCAGATGAGCTTGCAGGCGTGGTAAGCACCTACGTTGGAGTGGCTTTGTTTCTAATTGTCGTTTGGTTTATTATCAGGGCTGTAAAGATGCCTGTTGCTTCTGAAGAAACAGAAAAAGATGGGGTAATTGGGGGATTTAGAAGGCTCTTGAAAAATAAGAATTACGTTAGAGGCGTAATGGCACAATTCTTTTATGTAGGGGCTCAAATAGGAGTTTGGTCTTTTACCATCAGGTATGTAATGGCTGAACTTAATGTGATGGAAAGTGGGGCTTCGGATTATTATTTAATTTCTTTGGTGCTTTTTGCCGGTAGTCGTTTTCTATTCACCTTTTTGATGAAGTTTTTTAAACCTTCAATTTTATTGGCACTCTCTTCGCTTTTAGCCATACTTTTGAGTTTCGTGGTAATTTATGGAACTGGAATGATGGCTGTAATTGCACTGGTTCTAATATCTGTATGCATGTCACTTATGTTTCCAACCATATATGGTTTGGCTGCTGAAGGTTTGGGTAATGATACCAAACTAGGTGGTTCAGGACTGATTATGGCCATATTAGGAGGTGCATTAATCACTGCTGTACAAGGTCAGGTTTCTGATATCAGCGGCAGCATTGGCCTTTCTTATTATGTACCCATGTTTTGTTTTGGGGTAGTAATGTATTTTGGGCTTTCGCATTATTTCCAAGATCCCAGTAAAAATACAGAAGCGTCTTAATGCTTAATGGTGTTTTAGCTGCATGTTGTACCGCTAAATATTTATAAAAAAAGCTGATCAAATAAAAAGCTCCATGCTAAGTGAATAGCATGGAGCTTTTTTATGGGATGAATAAAATTGTACTGGAAGATTTATTCAATTCCTCCTTGATTTTGGATAGAGAATCTATTGTATAAATTGGACTGAATAAACCTCTTGATGGCTATTAATAGAAACCAAAATAATTTCTGGCATTTCGGTAACAAATATCCTCAACCATTTTTCCCAACCACTCTTCATCGGCAGGTAGCTCGCCATTGCTTACATCTTGGCCAATTAGGTTACAAAGGATTCTTCTGAAGTACTCATGTCGTGGGAAGGATAAGAAGCTTCTGCTATCTGTAAGCATGCCTACAAAGCAACTGAGGATTCCCATATTTGATAGGGTGTTGATTTGTTTTTCCATGCCATCTTTTTGGTCCAGGTACCACCATCCGGAGCCAAACTGAACTTTGCCTTTGATAGAGCCATCATTAAAATTCCCAACCATGGTGGCCATTACTTCATTGTCTGCCGGATTAAGGTTGTATAAAATGGTTTTTGACAATTGATCTGTACTATCCAGGTTATTAAGAAATTTGGCCAAAGCTACACTTTGTGAAAAATCTCCAATGGAATCAAATCCGGTGTCAGGGCCTAGTATTCTGAGCATTCTTTCGTTGGTGTTCCGGAGAGCGCCAAGGTGATATTGTTGGGTCCAGCTTTTGGCATGGTACATCTTGCTAAGCGCTGTGAGGGTTTTAAATTTGAAATACCTTATTTCGTCAGGTTGGAGATTTTCACCTTTCTTGATGGTGGCAAATAAGGTGTCTATCGAATATTTTTCATTGTCAAAAAAATACAATTGCTCAAGTCCATGGTCTGATAGTCTACCTCCATTTTCATGGAAATATGCGACGCGATTTTCTAAAGCAGCCAAAAGATCTTCATAGGTTTCGATGGTCAGGCTGCTAGCATTTGCTAACTTTTCCAGGTAGGCAATGTATGCGCTGGGGTTTTCTACCGCATAAGCTTTATCCGGTCTGAATGTAGGAAGTAATTTTATTGAGATATTTTCAGCTTTGGCCATTTGATGGTATTCAAGGCTGTCAATTGGGTCATCCGTTGTACATACTACTTCCACCTTCATTTTTGATAATAAGCCTCTGGTGCTGAATTCTTTTTGTTGCAGAAGATCGGTAGTAGTGTTATAGATTTCTGAGGCAGAACTTTCATTTAGCAGTTTCTCTACACCAAAATAGCCTTTCAATTCAAGATGAGTCCAGTGATACAAAGGGTTTCTCATTGTCTGAGGAACAATTTTTGCCCAATTTTCAAATTTTTCCTGGTCACTGGAGTCTCCTGTGATGTATTTTTCATCGACACCTAATGTTCTCATGGCGCGCCATTTATAATGGTCTCCCTCTAACCAGATCGTAGACATATTGTTGAACTGTCGATCCAAAGCGATGTCTTTGGGAGAAAGGTGACAATGGTAATCAATGATTGGCATTTTCTTCGCATAATCATGATATAACCTTTTGGAAAAATCATTTTTTAGAAGAAAATCATCAGTTAGGAAAGTGTTATTAGAAGGTTTTACTGTGTCTTGCATTATCTATTCTTTTAATCTAATAGTAATATTAAAAATTTATTTTTGCTTATTCCAGACTTTTGAGTGATTTAGCCAATCGATTGCATAAATAAAAATTGCCTGTATATCCATGAGGTTCCTTTTTTGTTGGTTATCTTGAGGATTAAACGATTGTATAGTCTATTTTTGTTTTCATTAACGATAAAAAATAATGTTAAAATTAATTTTGTCAATAGTTTATAATTTAATCATTTAATAAATATGAGCCAAAAACCAAGAAGAAGTTTTTTGAAAAAAGGCTTAGGGTTGACAGCTTTACCTTTATTTGGTTTTGCACCAAAGGCTGTATCCCCTATGGTGGAAGATAAAAATATTAAGCTTAGTTTAAATGCCTATTCTTTCAATGCGTTTTTGAGAGACAAGACTCTTTCCCTTGATGGGTTGTTTAATTTCTGCGCAGAAAATGCCATTCCTGCCATTGATTTAACAGCCTACTATATTAAGGCTTATCCTGAGGTTCCTGAGGATAGGGAGCTTTATAATATCAAGAAAAAAGCACACTACAAAGGTTTGGATATAAGTGGTACAGGGGTTAGAAACGATTTCACTTTAGAAAATGTGGTGCAAAGGAAAAAAGAAATTCAACATGTAAAAGACTGGATTTTGGCGGCTTCAAAAATGGGAGCTCCGGTACTGCGTGTTTTTGCAGGGAAGGCGAAAGCTCAGGGGGGCGAATGGAAAAAGTTAGCTGATGGAGTGATTGAAGCAATGCAGGAATGTGCTGCGTTTGGAGCTGAGAATGGGGTGATAGTGGCCATGCAAAACCACAATGATTTCATACAGTCCGCTGATCAAGTGAATTATATCATGGAGAATGTGAATGAAGAGTGGTTTGGTTTGGTGCTGGATGTGGGGAGTTATTCTTTAAAAGACCCTTATGATGAAATAAGCGAAAATATTCACCATGCTGTCAATTGGCAGATCAAAGAAAATATTAATCATTTTGGAGAGCAAAAACCTGTGGATTTAAAACGGTTGATGAAAATTATCAAGAGGAGTGATTACAATGGTTACTTACCCATTGAAACTTTAGGGCCGGGGGATCCCTATAAAAAAGTGAAACATTTTCTTAAAGCAGTAAGGAAATCCATGGGGTGAAATTTATCTATAAAATGATACGTTTAGCAATACCCAAATAAAGAATCAGGCAATCAGGTTACAATCCGTAAGGATTGGATAAAAAAAAGGTAAGCCGATCGGCCTACCTTTTTTTAGGAATTATTTTACTTTAATTCCTTAAGTTTAATGTTTTTGTAGTGAACTTCATTACCATGATCTTGAAGGAGTATATGCCCTTGTTCAGCTTCTCCAAAATTATCCCATTTGGCATATTTACTTTCAGCAACCAAGGCCCTGAACTCATCAGATCCCCTGGTGTATTCAACCACTTTAAGTCCATTGATGTAATGCTCAACTTTGTTGTCAGGATATACAATCAGACGTCCTTTGTTCCATTCCCCAATTGGACGTACAAAGCGGGATTGTTTGTCAGCCTTAATTAAGTCATACAAGGAAGCCAATGTCCGGTTGCCATCCTTGCCTTTTTTGGCATCAGGGTGTCTCTCATCATCAAGTACTTGGTATTCTAAACCAATTGCAGATCCAGTATTGTTTTCATTTAGTGTTACAAAATATTTTACACCACTGTTGGCACCTTCAGTAATCTTGAAATCAAAAGCCAAATCAAATGCACTGTATTGGTCTTCGGTAACAATGTCGCCTGCATTGGCAGATTCTTCACCGTCAGAAGCTTCTATCGTAAGTACGCCATCATTGATTGTCCAACCTTTTTCAGGGAAATTCTCTGCTTTTGCACTTCTCCATCCATTGCTGGTTTTGCCGTCAAAAAGCAGTTTCCATCCATTCTCCTTCTCGTAAGAAGTTAAAGTGTTGTCAATGGTACTGACCACAAATATTTCATTTTCAAAAGGTGTGGGCGTTAGATTCTCAGTTTGTATACGGATATTTCTAAAGTAAGTCTTTTTACCTGCATTCTCCGGGTTTTTACCTATTCCGTGAACCTGTAAAGCAATGAAACCGGTGGCGTCCATATCATCTACCAAATAGGCAACTTCTTGTCCATTCACCCAGGTCTTAAGCGTATTTCCAATAAACTCAATTCTATAAGTATTGAACTCACCTAATTTAAAAGCACTTCTGGCTTCAGGGTTATAAGTCAATGGATATAACCAACCTCTTCTGGCTTCGTCATAAACACCGCCAGACCAAGCCCTTTCTTTTGGGTCACATTCTACTTGGTAACCAAAAACTCTACCTGCGCCATCGTTCGCATCCGGATTGTATTGACCTCTTGCCATTACTCCTGAGTTGCTTGATTCATCATCCACTCGGATGTCTAATTCTAATATAAAATCCCCGTAAGTCTTGTCAGTTACTAGAAAAGAATTCGGTGTGTTTGGGACAGAAGTACCGACGATTACTCCGTCTACTACTTCAAATTCGGCAACCCCATCCAGCTGGTGCCAGCCATTTAAGGTTTCTCCGTCAAATAAATTTGTCCATCCGTCTTCCGTTTCTGCCGTCTTTTGCCCACAAGAGGCCATGAAGAAAATAGACAAGACAAAGAAACTTAAAATTTGTTTGTTCATGATATAGGTTATTTTTATTGTGAATTCCAATTTTCCTTTAAGCTACTGAAGTATACAAGGGACGTAAAGATAAACATTATCTTATAAAAATATAATTTATAGGCAATCGATTGCAAGCCTAAAAATTAACGGTTAAAGTACATTTAACAAAATCTTGATAGGATAATTAAAAATGTACAGAAGGGTAGAGGGTTTGGAACCGGTGTTTTTTATTAAGAAGGCCGACAATGATGATTAAAACTTTGCCTTGCTACCTTATTATCTGATAAAGCATTGTTCAAATTAAGTTCTATAAGTTTAATAAAACGATGAAATTTTTTGTTTAACCAATTAAGTTGAAACTTAGTGAGAATAGATCGGATTGAGGTTTGGTGACTTTAACTACTCGAATTTTACGCTCAATACTGGGATCTCTGATTTATACAATACGGTATCAGTAACTCCAATTTGGTATGCTGAATTGGATTTTCGAAGGTTAGAAGCGATGGCGATAATCCCGGCTTTTTCTTTTTCTGCAAAGGCGATTATCCCTTTTTCAACTTCTTCATGGTTGTAGATATCACGATGGATTAATAGTTCTTCCTGACCATATGCGTATTCGCTCATACGTTTTTCTGCTTTGCCTGTGTCCAGAAAATTTTTCGGGGTATTGACAAAAAGAAAATAAACAACCGTTCGAATGCTTTTAATAAAAGGTTTTAACTTAATAAATGCCGGTTTGCTACTTTCATTAAAAAGAGAAGCAAAAACCAGTTTTTTCATGGCCCTACCATCTACAATGTTTTTAACTGCCAAAACTGGGCAATGGGCATTCCTAAAAACTTTTTGGGTAGTAGATCCTACAAATTTTCCGGGCTCCCGGTTTTTGCCGTAAGCACCGATAACAATTAAATCAGCATTTTGCTTTAGAGCTATATCAACAAGGACCTGATAAGGAACACCTACTTCCACTACAGCTTCTACAGGAGTATTTTTGATTTTATGAGTAGATACAAATGCTTTTAATTTATCCTTGGCCTCAGCTTCCAAGTCTATTATTTCTTGGTTTTTAATCTTCTCTGATTCCGAGAGATTTGCCCAATCCAGATCAGACTGAATTACGTTCAAACAAGTAATCGTGGCATCACCTTTACTTGCGATTTTCGCAGCGCTATAGAAGGCGTTTTCTGAATAGCGTGAAAAGTCAATAGGTACAATAATACGTTTCATGGTTATTTTGTTCTAAATCCTACATATTTTGTGGCTGGTGGTAAATGCTACATTGTAAAGTGCAGCATTTACCGTTTACTCAAAATAAATAAATTATATTCAGACAAAACATGATAAATATCACCTCAGTACTTGAGGTTTATCAGTTTTAAACCATAAGATTTATGGTATTATAGTTTCCCTATTTTTATATCTTTGAAATCAATACTCATATCATTGCCAGGGTGCAATTGAAGTCCAATAGGTCCTTTCTCCGGCATGTTTTCTGACTGGTAAGTCACCACTTCTTTGCCATTTAGCCATACTATGTAGCTTTGCCCAACCACTTTTACTTTCATGGTATTCCAGTCGTCTTGCTTTAGCAGGTCTTTGACACCATTGGCTTCTTTAGGGTAAGATTTTCCGGGGATATAAGGAGATCCGGTCATGTCCCTTTTTAAGGATCCGGATATACCAATTTGTATCTGGTCTTTATCGGACCTTAAGAAAATGCCGGAGTCAACAGTTCCTTTGCCCATTAAAAAATCTAATTCTAAAATGAAGTCCCCATACTCCTTCTTTGTCCACAAGGTGGAACCTGTATTGGTAGGGTCGTTTTCAGTGTGAATTTTCCCATCTTTAACTTCCCACCAAATATTCTCTTCAGGATTTACTTCCCATCCTTTTAGGTTCTTTCCATTAAATATGGATTTCATTTTTGCGTCTTGGGCAATTCCTTGTGTGGAAATCAGACAAATAATAAACAGAAAAGGGAGTAAGTTTTTCATTTTTTTTTGGTTTGGTTTTGGTTTATTCTGACACTTTTAAAATCATTCTATTGTTTATCTGAATACTTATTAGCAAGTAAACAGTAAATCATTCTTTTCCTTTGAGTTGAGCAGCAACTGCTGCTCCAATAATTCCAGCCTCATTTTTATTTTCAGCCACAATTACGGGGACGTTTATAGTAATTTCGTCTTCAAATCGCTCCATTTTTTTACTTGCCCCACCTCCTAAAATAAATAAATCAGGAGAAATAATTCTTACTGTATGCTTAAGAAACTTATTGAAGCGCTTGCCCCATTCGCTGTAGCTTAGGTTTTCCTTTTTCCTGGCCGAATCTGCAGCAAAATACTCAATGATTTCGCCTGTTTTATAATAAATTCTTCCCAATTCAAAATTTGGTATTAATACACCATTGTGAAATACCCCGGTACCTAAGCCTGTCCCGATGGTAACCGTAACCACTAAACCTTTTTTACCTTGGCCCGCACCAAAGGTCATTTCTGCTAAACCTGCTGCATCAGCGTCGTTGATTACCGTTACAGGAAGGTCTACTTTTTTAGAAAACAATTGATCTATTTGAACTCCTACCCAGCTTTTATGAAGGTTACTTTTTGTCATGCACTTCCCGTTATTCACTACGGTCGGAAAACCACAACCAATAGGTCCTGTCCATTTGAAATGGTCAACTATTTCTTTTACGGCTATTGCAATGCTTTCGGGTTTGCTAGGTATTGGGGTTGGTACTCTGAATCTCTCGGCTGTTAATTGTCCGGTTTCTACGTTGACAGGTGCTCCTTTGATCCCAGAGCCACCAATATCCAATCCTAATATTTCCATTAAGTCAATTTTTTTTAAACGAATTGTAATAGGTTCATTTTTGTTTTGATAATTAAAGTTAGCTAAAAAAATATGGAATTCTAACACCTTCGCAAAAAGTAAGCTTGGGTAGCAGGTTATAGAAAAGGTTTAGTCGGTATTTTTGCCAAAAAAGCAAAAGTCAAATTAGGAAATAGCAACAGGAAATGAAAATTACTTCTCTCAGTCCAATTGTATAGGGAGGAATTGCCCTAGCCAGTATATGCTTGAATTATTGCATTTGAAAAAAATTTGTAAGATGTCAAGGAAACCAGAAAAAAACATTGATTGTCAAATCGCTCCTACTTTTTATTAATAGTAATTTAACTCGAAGGACTAAAAGAGGGTCACTAAATTTACAGATCAACTTAATGACTGGAAAAAATGGCTCATAGAAAATTTTAAAAAGTATTTGGCTAAACCCACCCCTATTTTTTAACTTTTATGTTATATGGGATGTTTTTTGAAGCCTTTATTGTGAAGTAAATGGTTTGAAAGGGTGCAGGTATCTTCTAATAATAATTTGGCCGAAAATCGGGATGTCATTTAGTCTGTTAAAACCTTCATTCCCATCTAAGGTGTCTGAAAAAGTCATCATTAAGGTCCCCTCCAAAGCAATATCGGTATACAGATTATAGCTGTAACTTAAGCCTGCTCTAAATGGGATGTAAGCCACGGCTTGCAAATCTTTACTGTCGATAACACCATTAAAAGTAACATTGGTGGTTTCTTTGAAATTTAAAAGCATCCCTATACCAGTTCCTCCGTATGCATTTATTCTGGATCTAAAGGCATGATTATCAGAACCGAATAGATAGAAATTTGGCGCCACGTCAATGTAAAGCAAATTGTTTTTGCTTACAAAGGCTTGATTGTTATTGAACCAAGGCTGTGTTACTGTGGCAGGATAATAATCGATATCTTGGCTGCGATACCTTTGGTATCCTACATTTGCCTTGATGTCAAAGTGTTTGTGTATCTTTCTTCCATAGCTAGCAGAAATTCCCGGTCTCAATTTAAAATCTAATAAACGTAGACTCCCTAAATTGTCAGCGTACAGCGTACCTAAGCCTATTCCGACTTGCAAAAAATTATCTCTGGAAATTTTTTCTTTATAAAAGTTTTGCCCATAAGCCACATTAGTGTTGAGTACCATTGCGATAAAAGCAATGGTTAAAGTGGAAATCAGGTGATTTTTCATAATTTTATTTTAGAATTGATCAAAGAAATTCATAATCAAGTAAATCAATAAACGAACAAAAGTACCAATTCTTACATATAACTAATTATATTGATGTAATTAAATTAAAGTAATCACAAATTGTTTGCAAAATATTAATTAACTTAGAAAGTTTAATGTTTGTTTTAAAAGGAAATTTATTAGTTCGAAACTAGTTTTTTTATTTGTTTTTTGAAGTTTAGAAGTAAAAATCTTCTTTTTTATTTCTTGTCAAATTTCACTAATAATAGCAGTAAATAACAGTCTTTATGAAAGGAATAATTTTAGCCGGAGGCTCCGGCACCCGTTTGTATCCATTGACTATCGCTGTAAGTAAGCAATTAATGCCTGTTTATGATAAGCCAATGATTTACTATCCTTTGTCCGTTTTGATGATGGCAGGAATTAACGAAATTTTGATTATAACAACCCCTGAGGATAATGATGCCTTTAAGAAATTGCTGGGTGATGGAAGTCAAGTAGGGTGTAAATTTACCTTTGCCATACAACCTAAACCCGAAGGTTTGGCGCAAGCCTTTATTATAGGGGAGGAGTTTATTGGTAATGATAAGGTAGCTCTTATATTGGGAGATAATATTTTTTACGGAACAGGTCTCCATAAAACATTAAAGGAACATACCGATCCTGAAGGCGGGGTGGTTTTTGCCTACCATGTAAATGATCCACAGCGTTATGGAGTTGTTCAGTTTGATGATGAAAATAATGTTTTGAGTATCGAAGAGAAACCAAGCACTCCAAAATCAAATTTTGCGGTGCCTGGATTGTATTTTTATGACAATGAAGTCGTGGAAATAGCGAAAAATATAAAACCTAGCAGTAGAGGTGAACTTGAAATTACGGATATCAATATTGCTTATTTGAAAAAAGAAAAATTGAAAGTAGGTATATTAAATAGGGGAACCGCTTGGCTGGATACGGGAACCCATCAATCTTTACTACAGGCCGGACAATTCGTGGAAGTAATTGAAGAACGGCAAGGTTTAAAAATTGGTTGTATAGAAGAAATTGCCTATAGAAATGGATTTATTAATGCCGACGAACTTTTAAAAGCATCAGAAAAGTTGGGTAAAAGTGGGTACGGTACTTATTTGAGAGCTTTGCTTGAAAAATAACAATAACAAAACCACCATTTTCAAGTTTTTAACCATTATTTTGTGGTTAAATGCAAAAAACATTATTTGAGTAACAAAAAAATGGCAATAAATCACTCCTAAATTTGGGAGTGATTTATTTTTTTTATATTTTTACACCAAGTTAAATGTTTTTTAATATAAAGTAATTGTATTTCGATGCTAAATATTGTGATTATTGATGATGATGATGTGAGTACTTTTGTTACGGAGCAATATATTAGGAGGTGTTTATCCGTTCCTTTCAAAATACATAAGTTCTCCTCTGCTGTCGGAGCTTCAAAGCAAATTGCTAATTTAAATCCTAATTATTTGTTTTTGGATTTAATGATGCCACAAATGACAGGCTGGGATTTTTTAGAAGAGATCAAAGAATCAGGGCTAACATCTGAAGTTTATATATTGAGTGGTTCTCTTGATATCGCAGATGTAGAAAAGGCCAGTAATAACCAAATCGTAAAGAAATTTCTTCCAAAGCTTTCCGTCAAAGAAAGCATACTTGATATTTTCAGAAATTAAAAATTTTTGTAGGGTTTAAGATTAATTATAATCGCAAATGCATAGGCTTCTAACTTTGTTGGAAGCCAATGTTTTTTTAAGATTCAATTTTATGAAACTACCTTGGTTTATTATTGAGGCCATAGCAAACTGATTCAGCTATAGATTAAGTTTAGCCGGGTATGATTACAATCTCTTTTTTTAAATATTTCGCCAAAGTGTCAGCATAGCGTTGAGCTTCCCATATTTCAAGATCCAGATTTTCTTCTCCAAATACTTTTATTTGTAATTGCTCCTCTTTGTTTATACAATAGACATTTTGAACCCATTGATTTTTAGTTTTATCCAAACCAACTGCAATTCTCAAAATACCTGCTAATAGACCTAAGCGTTTTTTTTGATGTTTTTCTAATTTTCTGAATTTTTTGTGTCTTTTGGAAGGTCCTTTTTTTCTATGGTACCTCGCCAAGTGCCCTAATAAAAACACCTCCTCGTTGGTAAACCCACGTAGTTGACTATTCTTAATAAGGTATCTTCCGTGTTTATGGAAATCTTGAAACGCTACAAAAGAACCGATATCATAGATAAGGGAAGCATAGCCAATCAGATCTCTTTCATAATTGTCTGCGCCATGAAGGTCTTTGAGCTGGTCAAATAATTGCAAAGCAATTCCCATGACATGCCGTTTCTCAGAAAGGTCAGTGTCGTACTTCATTGCCAACCTGATGCAGCTTTTTTCTTTTAGATTTTTGCCTAGGCTTACTTCTTCTATTTTTAAGCCATGTTTATCTATATGATTGATAATCATCCCATCACGTAGAGATGCATCAGATACAGTGATGGAAGTAGCCTCAAGTTGTTGTAATATTTCAACCAATAAAAGTGCTCCCAAATGTATGGCATCAGCTCTGTTTTCACTAATCCCCGGAATTTCACCTCTTTCTTGAGGGCTAGCCTTTAGCAAGCGGTCGCGTAGCTTTATAAGTTCTTTAATAGGAATGGTTTCAGCATTTACTACTTCGGGGGCAGGGTTGTCTGCTTTTATTAGGCATGCCTCAGCCAAAGCTCTGATTGTTCCAGATGTTCCAATAACCCGATCAAAACCGATTTTTTTGATTTTATCCAAGATTAAAGTAGATGCTTGTTTGATATGGGATTTCAATTCTTTCTGAGATTTGGCGTCAATTTTTTCATGCCCTCCAGTATAATCTAGCAGACGTAAGACTCCAAGTTTCATGGAATTACCAAAATGAATATGAGATTGGTCACCTACTATGGCTTCTGTACTGCCTCCCCCAATGTCTAATACAAGAATGTTCTCCTTTTTTATTGCGATGGCCTCCCTGACTGCAAGGAAAATTAATTTAGCCTCCTCTTTACCGGAAATCAACTGGGGCGAAACACTCGCTTCATGTATCAACCGGTCTAAAAATTCTCTACCATTTTTTGCTTCTCTAGTAGCACTTGTGGCAGAGACAATGATGTCATCTACTCCATATTGATCTGCAAGTTGTACGTATCTTTGGACGGTGGCCACACCCAGATCCATGGCTTCCTGACTAAGCTCCTTATTGGCAAAAACCCCCACCCCAAGCTTCACCATGCTTTTTTCTTGGATGAGAATGTCAAAGCTTGTTCTGGTTTGCACCTTAACAATGATCATGTGGATACTGTTCGTACCTATATCTATGGCGGCTATGTTCATTTAAAGAAGGATTTGTTCATAAATGCGATGTGGCTAATGGAAATTCCTTGCGGACACTCTATCTCGCAAGCCCCGGTATTGGAACAAGAACCAAACCCTAATTCATCCATCTTTTTTACCATTTGATTGGTTCTACTTTTATGCTCAATTTTGCCTTGAGGTAATTGGGCCAAATGGCTGATTTTTGCTGCGGTAAATAGGGAGGCACTGCTGTTTTTGCATGAGGCAACACAGGCACCACAACCAATACAAGCGGCAGCATCAAAAGCGGACTCTACAGTGTCGCTGCTTATAAGGGTTTGATTGGCTTCCGGGGCCTGTCCTGTGTTGACACTAATGAATCCTCCCGAAATGATGATTTGATCTAAGGCACTTCGGTCTATTTTCAAATCTTTCTTTACAGGAAATGCCGCAGCTCTGAAAGGCTCTATATAGATGGTTTCTCCATCTTGAAAAGACCTCATATGGAGTTGACAGGTGCTGGTATGTGCATTGGGTCCATGTGCTCGTCCATTGATAAAGAGACCACATTGTCCACAGATACCTTCTCTGCAATCTGAATCAAATGATACGGGGCTTTGCCCACTGAGTGTCAAATTTTCATTGAGTTGATCAAGCATCTCTAAGAAAGACATATCCGGAGAAATGTCCTTTACCTCATAGCTTATTATTTTTCCACTACTGGACGATTGTTCTTGTCTCCAGATTTTAAGTTTGAATTCCATTATTTATAACTCCTTTCCGTAGGTTTTGTAAATTCAAAATCAAGGGTTTCTTTGATTAATACATGGCCATGGTCTGATTTCTGCCAGCAGGATATAAAGTTAAAATCCTTATCATCCCGAATGGCTTCACCCTCATTGGTCTGGTGCTCTGTTCTAAAATGTGCCCCGCAAGACTCCTCCCTACTTAATGCATCAATACACATCAATTCAGCTATTTCGAGGTAATCGGCAACACGTCCGGCTTTCTCTAGTTCTTCATTAATTCCACCAGTATTTTTTGGAATTTTTAGGTCTCTGTAGAAAGATTTTCTTAAATTTTTAATGGCCTCAATGGCGGTTGTCAAACCTTTTTCTGACCGGCTAAGTCCGCATTTGTCATATAGAATTTTCCCAAGCTCTCGGTGGAAATAATCCACTGTTCTGTTTCCATTTATTTCGCCAAATTCTTCTAGTTGCTTTTTAACCCTAAGCTCACTTTCTATGAAAGCAGGGTTATCAGTATTGATGGGGTCAGGTTTACCCAATTGGGCAAGATAATGGGGCAGGGTCTGTGGTAAAATATAATAACCATCCACACAGGCTTGTAGTAAGGAATTGGCTCCAAGTCTATTGGCACCATGGTCAGCAAAATTGGCCTCACCTATCGCAAATAGCCCAGGTATATTGGTACTCAGTTCATAATCCACCCAGAGACCACCCATAGAAAAATGAGCTGCTGGGGAGATTTTCATCGGTTCATTATAGGCATTGATCCCGGTGATTTTTTGGTACATGTCAAATAAGTTCCCGTACTTCTTAGCAATGGTTTCTTTTCCTTGTCTTTCGATGGCATCTTTAAAATCAAGATAAACCGCATTTTTTAAAGTGCCGACACCATGGCCGGCATCCACCCTTTCTTTGGCTGCCCGAGAAGCAATGTCCCTAGGCGCTAAATTCCCAAAGGAAGGATACCGACGCTCAAGGTAATAATCACGGTCTTCTTCAGGGATGTCAGCGGCTTTTCTGTTATCATTTTTGCTCAAAGGGACCCAGATTCTGCCATCATTCCGCAGGGATTCTGACATTAGGGTGAGTTTGGACTGGTAGGTGCCTGACTGCGGCAAGCAGGTTGGGTGAATTTGAGTCCAACTGGGACTAGCGACCCATGCGCCTTTTTTATGAGCCCGCCAAATGGCTGATCCATTGCAACCCATAGCTAGGGTTGATAAATAATAAATTTTTCCAAAACCACCGGTAGCCAACACGACAGCATTGGCAGTATGTCTAGTGATTTCACCGGTATCGAGATTTCTTGCAATAATGCCTTTGGCCACACCATTAATTAATACAAGGTCAAGCATCTCATGTCTGGTATAACTCTTTATTTTCTTAGCTTTTACCTGACGCATTAAGGCCTGATAGGCACCCAACAGTAACTGCTGGCCTGTTTGTCCTCTTGCATAAAAAGTACGACTTACCTGTACACCCCCAAAAGAGCGGTTGCTCAAATAACCACTGTATTCCCGGGCAAAAGGAACTCCCTGTGCAACAGCTTGGTCAATTAGATGGGCTGAACATTCTGCCAGCCTGTAAACATTGGCTTCCCGGGCCCTAAAATCTCCTCCTTTCAGAGTATCATAAAACATCCTGTAAATACTGTCCCCATCATTTTTGTAATTTTTCATGGCATTTACACCTCCTTGGGCAGCTACAGAATGAGCTCTTCTGGGGGAGTCCTGAAAACAAAAAACAGATACATTGTAACCAAGCTCAGCTAAAGAGGCCGCAGCAGAAGCTCCCGAAAGACCGGTTCCGACAATGATCACATTGTAATTCTTCCGGTTATTAGGACTGATGAGCTTCGCCTGATCTTTGAATTTGGACCATTTATCTTTAAGCTCACCAGCTGGGATTTTTGATTTGGGTATTAGCTTTTCGTCAGTACTAAAATACATGCCTGTGTAATTAATTTACTGTTTTTGATACCTAATAATAACAAATTTATATGTCGTTTTCATTAATTCTTTGGTTTAATACGGTGAATAAATACAAACTGTAACCAAAGTCACTAAATGACACTAATTATCAGCTTAATTTTAGGTAATCGTACAAGGTGTATTTATTCAATCCCCTAAACCAAAATTAAAATAAATAGGTTGTTAGCTTGGGACTATTTAAAAGTCGAAAAGCTATTCATAAGAATTTTAGCAATAGGTGGGCAGTTTTTGAAGAAGAGTTATGGAGAGATATTTGAAAATTATAGGGGATGCCTATTACGGCTACTTTAATTACCTGGTCAATGAGATCATGTATCCGTCTTGGGGAAATTATTTCTGGTGGTTGGTGGGACTTTCTTTATTCGTTTGGTTGTTAGAGTTGGTGTTTCCATGGAGAAAAGGTCAGCCGGCCCTCAGAAAAGATTTTTGGTTAGATGGGTTTTATATGTTTTTCAATTTTTTCTTATTCTCACTGATTGCATTCAATGCAATCTCTAATGTAGCTGTGGAGGCATTCAATGATTTCTTGGGTCTTTTTGGTATCAAAAATGTTGTGGCCATAGAAATAAGTTCTTGGCCTGCCTGGGCGCAGTTTTTAACGCTCTTTATAGTGGCTGATTTTATTCAATGGAATGTGCATCGCCTATTACATCGGGTGCCTGCCTTTTGGGAGTTTCATAAAGTACACCATTCGGTGGAGCAGATGGGCTTTGCAGCTCATCTAAGATTTCATTGGATGGAAACCATTCTGTACAAAACAGCTCAATACATTCCCCTTGCCATGATCGGCTTTGGTTTAACGGATTTTTTTATCGTCCACATATTTGCCACAGCGATTGGTCACCTAAACCATGCCAACCTGAGAATAACCTATGGTCCTTTTAAATACCTACTTAACAATCCCATTATGCATATTTGGCACCATGCCAAGGATCTACCCAAAGGCATCTATGGAGTCAATTACGGGCTCACATTAAGTGTTTGGGATTATTTATTTGGTACAGCCTATATTCCCCACGAAGGAAGGGACATTCCATTAGGCTTTGATGGAGTGGAGAAATTCCCAAAAACTTTTTGGCAGCAAATAAGCTATCCTTTTAAGAAAAATAAAGTAGAGGGATAATACTTTGAATGGGGAGTTCACCTTTCAATTTAAAACCAACCGGATTGATTCTTTCCAGAATTATGGATGGAGATAAGGTGTTTTTGAGTATTAAATGAAACTATTGATAAAAAGTCTTTTGAAAAATGCCTAATCATAAAGAGTACTTCTTGTTTTATGGCTTTGTTGTTTAATTTTTTCTAAATACTACGATTTAGGCTTCTTTTTTGTAAGGTTTTTCCTATAGTGAAATATTGACTGCCTATATTTTATAAAACCTTGGAAATAATGACTTCCAAAGTTTTTTGACAAGAGGGATCTTGATTGCTTTATGCGGTATTCTTGTTGTTATAATAGCTTTAAGGATACAAAAGTTGAGGATAGAGCGAAGTGAATTTTATACAAAAAGCTTAAAAAAATGAGTAGAGGATTTGTGAAAGAAGATGATCAGGAAGAAATCCCACTGGTTCCCCCTAGGGCGGACTTACCTGCGGGAGTAGCGAATTATGTAACGCAAGCGGGTATGGAAGAACTGTTAGCGGAGAAGACCAGGCTAATAACGGAACGGGAGCTATTGGATATCAATGATGATAAAGATCGGAGAATTGCATTCAATCATATCAATGCAAAATTGAAATTGCTGAATGGAAGAATAAATAATGCAATTACTGTTGACTTAAGCAAACAGCCGCCTAATGTTGTTCGTTTTGGTGCAAAGGTAACCCTCAAAATAGACAAGGCCAAAGAAAATACAATATACCAAATCGTAGGGGTGGATGAAGCAGATGTTTCAAAAGGAAAGATCTCTTTTGTTTCTCCAATAGCAAAGTTACTTATGGATAAGAAAATTGGAGACCATGCAATTCTAGAATTGCCGAAAACGGAAAGAGTGTTTGAAATTGTGGACATTCAGTATTAAACAATTTCTTGCCCCCTTTCCCATCCATCGGTTGCTATAAATTATTCTTTAATCATTAATGTGCGCCATATTATTGCCTAAATGGTCTTGGAGATAATGGCTTTGAAGTAGGTCTCCTCCAAAATCGTTTTCCAAGTCCCTCATTACCGCATGAACATGGTTGGCATTGTTTTGAACATTGTCATATTCTATCAAAAGTCCTGCACCTTGAATACTGTAATAATGCGGATTGCCCACTTTATTGGTTTGAGATCCTGCCCAGGCAAAGGACATGTTTTCCCAACCTGTGCTTTTGATTCTATTGATTAATTGGCTGTGGTACTCAGTTGTGTATCGAGAAAGATAGATGCCAACAAGTCTCTTAAGTAATAGCAACTGATCCGCTTTCAAATCACTCCCCTTGATACCGCTTTGACTAAGTAATTTTGCTTTTCTATCATTACTGGTAATGATATCAGCGGGAGCTTTGTCTGCAAATAGGGCTTTTTCTTTCTGTGAATCACTCAAGGAGTGCAATAATTCAAAACCCATATTGGTTTCATCCGCCAATACTTGCCTGTCCATTTGTGGCCCTGTCAAGACAATACCCGGGTTGGACCCCATAAAGGAGGGTGTGGCGGAGGTAATGGTTCCCTCTGCAGAGGAGAAATTCAGGGACAAATGATGGCCTTCTAACCTCCAGCCCCAAGGCTTATTTGAGGAGGGTTTGCCAAAAACGCTAAAATGATAATTCAAAGGGTCTCTATAGGTATCATTTTCAGGCCTGTTTTCTACTTCACGCAATACATTTTCAAGTTCGATAATGGCCGCGGCTTTTTCTTGGCCTACGGTGCCCAAGGAAGCACGCATCAAATCCAGCGCTTGGCCGGTTTGTTCCGCATTGAAGTCATGAAAGGTTGGTCCCTTTCTTTCTCTGGGTACAAAGTGCCAGTTGAAGCGTTCGCTGTGGTCAAAAGGAAAACAGGCTTGTTTTTTCAATTCAGGATCAAGACTTTCAATAAATTGATTGGCTATCGAAGATAGGTCTTGAGCTTGGTTATTGATGGTAATGGACAACAACAAAAGAAGGGTGAAGAAGACGGTTTTCATAGGATAAAGCATTTGGATCGTATAAAAGTGGCAATTATTTATTTAATAACTTTTATTCCAGTAGATTTTTAAGTTTTTACTGGCTCTTCCTGAGGCTATTATTTCCGGTTTCCCATCTCCATCCAAATCTGCAACTTTTAAATCCTCGCAAGCCATACCATTCTTGTCCAGCCAATGCTTTTCCCATGATCCATCCTCTTGTGGAACCAATATTTTTATTCCCAAATCTCCATTATCATTGGGCTCTCTCCATCCCACCACAATTTGGTCCATGCCCATATTTAATAGGTCTCCGGTGGCTAAACCATGTCCTTGTTTCATGGCAGCTGTAAGCACTGTACGGTTTAAATTTCCCAAAGCAAATGGTTGATCCTCTTCAGAAGTATATACAGAAAGTGTAGGTCCATGAAAAGGTTCTACTCCGGTAAGGAATGGCTTGCCTTTGGCACCCTTACCTATGCGTATTTCACCAAAACCATACTCATTGATTAGCCAGCCTTCTTTGCTTCCCGACCTCCAATCACCATCTTCATAAGTGAAAGTTTTAACACCTTCTTTACCTCCGATATGCAATGCTTCCCCTTTTTCTCCGGGAACCGGATCCATATTATGGGTTACGTGCATACTCTGGTCAATTACCCAATTTTTCCATTGTCTCCCTTTTTCGTCCTCCTGTTCATAAGCAATGACCTTGACACCTTCTCCCGCACCTCCTTTGTTTCCTTGGCCATGTAAAGGCAAAACTACAAGATGAAACAAATCCTCTGCAGCCTTTACCCAGCGCATGCGGTGAACGGTAGGTTCATGGTGCAATTTAACAGGTTCCCAAGTTTGAGTTGGGTCATCTGGCCTGATAAGATAATGTACGGAGCCAGATTTTTGCTTTTTTACCGTCTCACTAGGGTTCCATTGGGCTCCAACAGCTACTTCCACTTTACCATCTCCATTTATGTCTCTTGCAGCAATGCAAACATTGTCAAATTCTGTGAGGTTTTCCACCATTACAAACCTTTGCCAATCACCATTTCTGTACCAAACAAATTCTTTTTTATCGGCCAATAAAATGTCAGGCTTTCCATCACCGTTCACATCTCCTATAGCTAGGCCATAGCCTATCTCTATTTTGCTGTCCAGGGTTTGTTCTTGAAATTGTGGTTCGGGGGAATCGTTTATTAAAACAGTTGAAAATAAATAGGTGAGCCAATGTATCATAGTTATCTTTCTTGGGTTACTGTTCCAATAAATTTAACTAAAAAAATGATAAATGGCTAAATTCTAATAAATAAGAATTTTAGGTTACTGATTGCCCGGTTTTAAGGAATAAACGAATGGCATCAGGGATGTCCACCTTTCCTTCTAATATTTCAAAAACCTGCTTGCCATCAATTCCATGATCCAACATGTGTATCAAGACAGCTGCAACATCTGCCCTTGAAATGCCTCCCTTTTCATTGAAAATATCTGACACTTTTATTTTCCCTGTGAAGGGGCCGTCAGTTAAACTGCCTGGTCTAATAATGGCATAAGGCAGGTTGGTAGCTTTGAGGTATTCATCCGCAGCTTTTTTGGCCAATAGATAGTGCTGCATGGTCTCATCCGCTTTTTCGGCATTCTCTGCCCCTCTGGAGCTCAGCATGACAAACTTTTTAATGCCATGTTTAATGGAATAATCTACACTTTTTATGGCTCCCTGTTTGTCTACCAAGTCCGTTTTGTCTTTTCCTGTTTTTGCACCGGATCCTGCTGCAAAAATCACCTTGTCTATATTTTGAAGGGCATGCTCAAAATTTTCTTCCAGATCAGCAATGACCGTAGAAATGCCCTTGCTTTCAAAATAATCCTCTTGAGATTTTTCCCGAATCATGGCCACAGGTGAATAATCTGAATGTGCTGCAAGGTTTTCGGACAATATCCTACCTATGTTGCCATTTGCTCCAATTATCAATACTTTTTCCATAGTTGTTTTAGTTTATTTGGAAACCGTCCAATAATTGTTCCAATCCTACCAATTATTTCGGATAGGGACTCAATATGCTGAAAATCTATTGCCTATTTCCATGGATTGGTGCCATGAAAAAATATGGGTTGTTGATGAGTAGCGTGAAATGTTGGTTTTAATTATGGAAAAACAATTGTCAATTTTTAAAAGGCTAATTAGAATAAGTGGATTTAGATTTTTTTTACTAATTCTAGGATGATTTTTTGCATTAAAGGTTCCGCTTTGGCAGCTGCCTGAAGAATATCTGTTAGGGCGATTTTCTTAATATTTCCCGGTGTGCATAGGTCCGTAATGGCGGAAAGAGCAAAAATTCTCATGCCTGATTGGACGGCAACGATTACTTCAGGGATAGTGCTCATTCCTACTGCATCTGCGCCAATTGTTCTCAGGTACCTGTACTCTGCCGGTGTTTCTAGGTTTGGCCCTTGAACTCCAGCATATACTCCTTTTCGCAAAGTTGTATGGTTCTTTTGATTTACTTGAAAGGCCAGTGAAATCATTTCTTTATCGTAGGCCTCACTCATGTCAGGAAAACGGTCCCCAAAAGCTTGCTCATGCCTTCCTCTCAATGGGTTTTCAGGAAAAAGATCAATGTGATCTTCTAAGACCATGACATCACCAATCTCAAACTCGGGGTTTAGTCCCCCTGAAGCATTAGATATCAACAAATGTTGAATACCTATCCTCTTCATCACTCTAATTGGGAAAGTGACTTCTTTCATCGTGTAGCCTTCATAGTAATGAAACCTGCCTTCCATAGCCAGTACAAGCTTCCCTCCAAATCTTCCAAGTATTAATTTGCCTTTATGAGAAGTGACTGTGGAGGTAGGAAAATGAGGTATTTCTTGATAAGGAATCTCTTTGATTAGCTCTATGTCATTGAGCAAACCTCCCAAGCCAGTTCCTAAAATAATCCCTATGAGCGGCTTGTCCACCAAAAATTCTTCTAAGAAATTTGCCGACACTTTGATTTTGTCTGAGTAATTGGTTTCAATACCTTTGTTATGCATAAACTTGTAAAAGATGAGAAGGTGAAAGTTGAAAAGTAACCCCTGTAAATATAGGTATAAGCCTTAAATATTTCTTTCTCAAAAAGGTGATTTCAATAAGAATGCTCCTATTCAGTGATTTAAAAAAGAAATAACTTTTGTGTTAATTTTTATTTGATTCACCCTCCAAGGAAAGTGAAAAGCTTTGGATGATCAGGTTTAGCATTGAAAATAAAACAGGAAAAACAGAAACTTTATAAGGAGCTCAATTGTAATATTGTATTAAATAAGTTTGTATGATTAAAATTATTGTCGGGACCAACCGTAAGAATGCGATTTCCGGTATCATTGCCAAAATATATCAGCAACTGTTGGCCCAGCATGGTGCCAAAGCAGAAGTTATCAGCCTTGCAGACCTTCCTGAAGATTTTGTTTTCACAGCCTTGTATGAACACAATGGTAAAAATAAAGCCTTCAATACCATTCACAATCAGATTAAAAGCGGTGATAAGTTTGTTTTTATTGTACCAGAATACAATGGTTCATTTCCCGGTATTCTAAAGTCATTTATTGATGGCATGACTTACCCAAATAGCTTTAATTCAAAAAAATGTGCTCTGGTCGGTATTTCTTCAGGTATCGGAGGCGGTGGCATTGCACTTAGCCACCTTACCGACATCTTCAATTACCTGGGTATGCATGTACTGGCCAACAAGATTAAATTGGCCAAAATAGAGGAAAATATGTCAAAGGAACATGTTACCAACAGGTTATATATGACCTTATTGAATGAGCAAGCAAAAATGTTGATTGACTTTTAAAAGTCAATCAACATTGTCATGCAAAAACCTGTTATTGCTTATGATTTCATTGTCATCATTCAGGTTGAATTTAGAAATACTTCTTTCTGAGCTGTGTTGCACCTCTTGAAGCTTCACCTTTTTCCTTAAATAAGCCGGCACTTCGATTTTTTCCTTAAATTCTTCCGGCGTCTGGTTTACAGATCGCATATGTCTCAATTTCTCAAACCTATCATGTGCTCTTTTTAGGGCTTTTGCCTTAATTTGCTCAAAATAATCAGATTGATTAATTGTTTGCGTTTCGGGTTGCTTGGCCTCTTCTTGTTTGGGTTCGGGTTTGTCAAATAAGGACAAAACCTTTTTTGGCTCAGCTGTGGGCTGGGGACTTACATATTCAAAATCTTCTGAATCCTCTGGACCTGCAGCATCCTTCCTGGTTTTCTCATTGGCAGGGTTTTCTGTTGGGGTTACATTATTGATCTCAGGCTCCTTTGTTTGGGGTGTTTCCTGGGCAGGTATGGTAGATTGTTGTACAGTAAAAGATACGGATTGTCCGGGGCTTGTGTTTTCCTCTTCTTTAGAAGTTTTACCGGACTCCAAATCAATTACCTTTTTGGTCTCACTGTCGTCTTTTTTATTACTATTGACTTTATCAGCTAGGGAATTGGTTTCAAAACCCGTAGCAATGACAGTAACCCTAATTCCTTTCTTAAGGTCTTGGTCGATGCCTTGACCAAAGATTACATCAGCCATGTCTCCTGCACGTTCCTGAATGTATTCAGTGATTTCCACAAGCTCGTCCATAGACAATTCTTCTTCCTCTCCAGACATGATGGAAAGTAGAATTTTTTCTGCGCCTTTGATGTCAACATTGTTGAGTAATGGAGAAGAGATCGCTCTTTCAGCGGCTTTGATAGCCCTGCCTTCTCCTTCTTCCATGGCTGAGCCCATCACTGCAGCTCCGGCATCTTTCATCACAGTTTTTACATCTTCGAAATCTACGTTAACATCTTGTGTTTCTGTGATGATTTCAGCGATGGATTTTGCCGCGGTACTCAATATATTATCTGCTTTACCGAATGCCTGACGAATCGGTAAATTTCCATAAATGTCGCGTAATTTATCATTCAGGATTACCAAAACGGTATCACAACTCTCCTTTAAAGATTCAATCCCTGCTTGGGCAGAAAATGTTTTTTTTCTTCCCTCGAAGATGAACGGGGCAGTAACAATACCTACTGTGAGGATATCCATGTCCTTGGCAATTTTTGCAATTACCGGCGCTGCTCCGGTACCAGTACCACCACCCATACCAGCTGTGATAAATACCATTTTCGTATTGTCCTCAAGAAGCTTTCTGATATCATCCTTGCTTTCCAGAGCAGCATTTTTTCCCCTTTCAGGATTGGCACCTGCACCTAATCCTTCGGTCAGGTGAGCTCCAATCTGAAGTTTTAATGGAACCGGACTGCTTTTTAGAGCCTGAGAATCCGTGTTGACTACCACAAATTCCACATCCTTTATCCCCTGATTAAACATGTGATTCACTGCGTTGGAACCACCTCCTCCTACACCGATGACCTTAATGATCGACCGGTGGTTTTTTTGAATATCAAATTTATAATCTTTCATGATGCTTGACATTTTTCCTCTATTGAATATATTTTTTACTTCTGATATTAATAATTCTCGGACTCGTCTCCGATATCATCAGTAATGAATCTCTTTAGCTTTTTGGTAATTGAACCGAAAATATCACTTCCACTTTGGTCTACACGGAAACTTTTCTTTTCTGTAGTAGGTTTTAAGCTTTCTTTTTGTCGGTAATTGTCTTCCCTGTCATCCAGCCCTCTAAAGCCTGCCAATACCAAGCCAACCGTGGTTGCATACATTGGACTTTTCACATCCTCTACCTTAGATTTACCTAGGTGTTCATTGGGATAACCTATCCTGGTGTCTAATCCGGTAATGTATTCGAAAAGTGGTCCTACTCCATGCAATAAAGAACCTCCACCGGTCAATACGATGCCTCCGGCCAGTTTCTTGTACACCCCACTGGTTGCAATCTCGGATTGGACCATTTCCACAATTTCTTCCATCCTTGCCTGAATGATTGAAGCAAGGTTTTTAACTGAAATTTCTTTAGGAGGCCTGTTACGCAAACCCGGTATCGATACGATTTCATTTGGATTGGCTTCCTCCGCTATGGCTTTTCCAAATTTGGTTTTCAGCAATTCTGCCTGATGTTGCATCACCATGCAGCCTTCTTTGATGTCTGCGGTAATTATATTTCCTCCAAATGGTATTACAGCCGTATGTCTAATAATATTGTCATAAAAAATGGCAACATCAGTGGTACCGCCTCCAATGTCTACCAGGCAAACTCCTGCTTCTTTATCCATGTCGCTAAGCACAGATAAAGAACTTGCCAAAGGCTCAAGGATCAAAGCTTTGGATTGTAAGTTGGCACGTTTTACACATCGGTCAATATTATTGATAGCGGCAGATTGAGCAGTGATGATATGGAAATGAGCTTCCATTCGTGCTCCGGACATCCCCACAGGGTCCCTGATGCCTTCCTCATAATCTATGGTATAGTCCTGAGGCATTACATGAATAATCCTGTTTCCCGGAGGTACCACTATGTTTTCCATGTCATTGGACAACCTGCGCACATCCTCAACTGTTATTTCTTCATCATTAGGGCTTCTAATGATTACACCGTGGTGAATCGAGCTACGTATGTGTTGGCCCGCAATCCCTACAATTACTTCCCCAATGTCTACATTAGACATTTCTGAGGCTTCATTTACTGCTTTGGTAATGGCATTGACAGTTTTGTCTATGTTGGTAACGATGCCCCTGATTACGCCATCAGAAACTGCTTTCCCCATTCCCAACACCTCTAGCTTACCATATTCGTTCTTTCGACCTATAATGGCACATATTTTCGTGGTGCCGATATCCAGTCCTACAATGAGTTTTTCGTTTTCCATAGCGCTAACAATTATTCACAAATAATTTGATCCTTATATTTTACATTTACCCTTGAATAAGTATTCCATCCTTTTTCAGGAAGAATTTGCTTATAATAGGTTTTGATTTTTCTAAACTTTAATTCAATCTCTTCCGGCTTCCCAAATTCAATGACCTGTTTTCCTACTTGCTGGTGCATATTGATATCTCCATTGGCAAGCAAATCCAAAGCACTTATTTGGGCGGACCAGAAAGGGTCTGTACTAATAAACCTAATCAATTCCAACAATGGTTTGTGTTCTACCGAAAGGTCACCTTCCTTTAATAATTCCTCAGCTTTTCTACCGGTTAGGATCAAAACCCTAGTGGTATAATTGGATGAGGTGGGAAGTATTTTTCCCGAGGAACTAATGTAGCCATCTGCTGCCATAGGCCGGACTATTCTGGCCATGGGAACGTGTTGACTTACTTTTACCATCAATGTCCCTTTCAAATCTTCATATGCCTCTGCCTTCTTCACAAAGGGATGCGCCTCTACCTTTTTTTCCACCTCATGAATGGAAACTTTCCCTTTTGTTGAATGGCCAAGTAATGCGGGAAAAGCATTGGTCAATAGTGCAGCGACTTCTTGTTCATCCACAAAATAGACATCGCTTACAGCCTCTACATAAACGTCGAGATTGGCAAGCGCACGCTCTTCTGTCTTATGCTCTGTAAAAGCAATAAACCCCAGCAATGTCATCCCCAATAATATCATCAGGAAGGACTTTTTAAATTTCCATCCCTTACGCTTTATCATTTTTTATCCAATTTTCAATTGGTTTTACCAAACGATCAATATCACCGGCACCTATTGTTACCAAAACTTCAGGCTTGTGCTGGTCCAAATGATCCAATAATTTATTCTTGCTCACCACTAACTTATTTGGGCTTGTTATCGCAGGAAGTAACATCTCTGAAGTTATTCCTTCAATAGGTAGCTCTCTGGCTGGGTAGATGTCCAATAGTATTACGGTATCTGCTATCGACAAGCTTTCTGAAAAGCCTTCCGCGAAATCACGAGTCCTGGTAAACAAATGGGGCTGAAATACAGCCGTTACTTTTTTATCCGGGTACATGGCCCTGATGGAAAGCAAAAATGCTTTAATCTCCTCCGGATGATGCGCATAATCGTCTATATAAGTAATATGTTCATTCGTGCAAATCTTTTCAAATCTTCGCTTTACCCCCTTATAAGTGGCAATACCCTCAATTATAGCTTCTTTTGAAAGTCCATAATGAATGGCTACAGCTACTGCCGCCAAAGCGTTTTCAATATTATGAAAGCCCGGAACACTCAATTCCAAACCGTCAATCCTAATTCCTTCGGCCACATAGTCAAAAGAAAATGTCCCTGTGCCTACCTTAATATTGTCAGCATGAATATTTCCTGATTCCAAGCTGTATTGATAGACTTGTGCTGCCCCCAAGTCTGCATGACTTATTTTTTGATAGGCATCTTGGTGAATGATTAATTTCCCATCGGGATGGGTAAGCCTGATAAAAGAAGCAAATCCCTCTTTCAGTTGTTCGGCATCACCATAAATATCTAAATGATCAGGATCAATACTGGTGACAATGCTTAAGTCAGGGTGGAGGTGAAGAAAGGAACGATCAAATTCATCTGCTTCCACTACTACCACCGGAGATTCAGTACTACCCTCATCGTGAAGGATTAAGTTGTTGCTATAATTTTGCGTCAGACCGCCTAAAAAAGCAGCCGTATTGTGACCTGAATTTTTTAGCAAGTGTGCTACCATGGAAGAAGTTGTGGTTTTCCCATGGGTGCCTGCTATGGCCACCGATTCCATGTTTCTAGTAATCAGTCCCAGTACTGCCGCCCGCTTTTTAATGACAAACCCATTGTTGTCAAAGAATTTGTACAAAGCGCTGCTTTGAGGTACAGCCGGAGTCCATACGATTAGTTTGTCGGCTCCGGAAGTCTTAAATGCTTCTGGCAGGGTTTCAACCCCATCAGTATATACAATTTGCATCCCTTCCTGAGATAGGGTTTCTGTAAGAGGTGATGGAGTTTTGTCGTAGCCGTAAACGGGTACTCCAATATGATTGAACCACCTGGCAATGGCACTCATTCCTATACCTCCTATACCTAGAAAAAAGACGCTATGTAAGTTTTTTAAATTCATTGGATCAATTCTTCCATTACTTTAACAATATCCTTGGCTGCCTCAGGCTTGGCCAGATTTTTTATGGCTTGAGACAACTGGTCTCGCTTTTCTTGGTTTTCTAGCAATGAATGTACCATGGATCCCAATTGGTCAATGGCTTGATCATCCTTCAAGAGCAAAGCGGCATTTTGAGAAACATATGCCATGGCATTTTTAGTTTGATGGTCCTCTGCTACGTTCGGAGATGGAACGAAAATTACAGGTTTTCCCACCAAACTTAGTTCAGAGACGGATAAGGCGCCGGATCGTGAAATCACCACGTCTGCTGCGGCGTAAGCCAAATCCATTTCCTTGATAAACTTCAAAGGATAAATACCTTTTACTTCGGCATCCTTTACTTGCCCCATTACTTTTTCATAATAGTATTTACCTGTTTGCCAAAGCACTTGGTAGCCTTTGGATTCAAAATCTTCCATTGAATGAAGCAAGGCTTGGTTGAGGGTTTTGGCACCCAAACTCCCTCCAATAGAGAGGAGGATGGGTTGATCAGGCCTAAGGCCAAAATGAGCCAAAGCTTTTTCCCTTTTATCTGCTACAGCCAAGATGTCTTTCCTTACCGGATTTCCTGTGTATTTGATTTTTGAAGCCGGAAAGTAACGCCCCATTTCAGGGTAGGCTACACAGATGGCTTCAGCATTTTTAGCCAGTAATTTATTCGTCAAGCCCGCATAACTGTTTTGCTCTTGGATCAGCGTGGGAAGTCCCTTACGCTGTGCCATAAAGAGTACAGGACCACTTGCATACCCTCCAACACCTACCACCAAATGCGGTTTAAAATTTTTTATAAGTTTTTTGGCTTTTTGTAAACTGCCTAATAATTTAAATGGAAAGTTTAAGTTCTCTAAAGTCAACCTCCGCTGGATCCCCGCTATCCTTAAGCCTTCTATTCTATAGCCTGCCTCAGGAACTTTTTGCATTTCCATCTTTCCTTCAGCACCCACAAATAAGACTTCACTTTCGGGGTATTTTTCATTCCATGCCTTGGCAATAGCAATGGCAGGATAGATATGGCCACCGGTGCCACCTCCGCTAATAATGATTCGATATGTTTCTTCAGCTTTATTCAATGTTTCAAGCTACTTTAACTTTTCTAGGAACCGATTTTTGTTCATTTATAAAGGCATCTTCATGATCACCCCTGCTAATACTCAATATAATACCAAGTGAAATGCCTGTGAATATTAAGGAGGTTCCTCCCATACTCACCATGGGCAATGGTAAACCTGTAATGGGTACCAGTCCCACCGCTACTCCCATATTAATCATGGCTTGAATGACCAGTGAGAAGCTCAAACCTGCCGATAACAAGCCGCCAAATGGTCTGGTAGATATGGCAACTACACGCATGCCGCGATAGAGCAATGCCAGGTAAAGAAAAAGGACAAAACCGCCTCCAATCATGCCGTATTCTTCCACGATGATGGCATATATAAAATCTGAATAAGGGTGGGGAAGAATGTTCCTTTGTTCACTGTTTCCCGGACCTTTGCCCGAAATACCTCCCGTGGCAATGGCTATATAAGAATGCTTCGCTTGAAAAGGGATCTCTGCAGGATCGTCATTCATGAATCTTTCAATCCTTGAAAAGAAAACCCCACCTCTTTGCCCCATTAAAATGGCCGTGGTAAGCACTAAGGCACCTACCATACATACGACCAAAAGATATTTTAAGGGAACACGACCAATAAACATAAGCAATAGACATGTGGACAGTAACATGACAGCTGTAGACATATTGGCTATGGCAATGAGCAAACAAATGGTGCCTATCCAAATGATAATCGGGATAAATGTTCCTTTAATATCTGTAATCCTTCTTTGCCTTTTTGCCAACATGCCTGCTACGGCAGAAATAAGTGCCAGTTTTGCCAAATCGGATGGCTGAAAGGCTTGATTGATAATAGGAACAGTAAGCCATCTGTTGGCCTCATTAATAGTAGATCCAAAGAGGTAAGTGATCATAAGCAAAGGAACACTTACCCAAAGTGCAAAAAGGCTCAACTTTGAGAAATACTTATAAGGAATGTTATGCACGGCCCACATAACCACTATACTGGCAAAGATCAAGGCACTGTGCTTGAAAAGGTAGACTTCTGTATTGCCTCCCATTTTTCTATAAGCAAGGGAACCTGTAGCTGAATACACAGCCAAGATGCTAATCAAAGACAATAGCAAGACGATTCCCCAGATTACCGGGTCGCCTTTTAAATTGTCTTCTAGCCAGATTTTTACTTTAATCATTTATATTTTTTTTTAATGTAATTACGGCCTCCTTGAATTGATCCCCTCTGTCCTCATAATTGTTGAACAAGTCAAAACTGGCACATGCCGGAGATAGTAAGGCCACATCTCCTGCACTCCCATTTTCCAATGACCACTGCACCGCTTCTCTGATATCTTCAGTAGTTAAAATGCGTGGTATTTTCCCGGAAAAAGCAATCTTCAGCTTTTCGTTGTCCTTACCCAAACAGATCAGCAGCTTGACATGATCAATAACTTTGTCCTCCAGCAACTGATAATCATTTCCTTTGTCCACGCCGCCGGCAATCCAGATGATTGGTTCCTGAAAAGCCCCAAGGGCAAATGCCGTAGCATCAACATTGGTGCCTTTACTGTCATTGATAAACTTTATTCCCTTTATGGTGGCAACCTGTTCCATTCTATGGGATGCATTGACAAAATCTTTGAGTGAGGGACCGATTTTTTCCATTTCGACTCCCGCTAATAATACGCACATTGTTGCTGCGAGAGAATTGATAAAATTATGTTCTCCTTTAAGCACCATTTCATGGGTAGGCCAAGACCAAGTAAGTCCATTTATTTTTAAATTCAATTGATCACCTTCAATGTATCCCTTAGTCCCCTTAAGTTTTTCAAGTCCGATTGGAACCTTTTTTGGCTTGCCTTTTTGGCTTTTCATGGCCTCCGAGATGTTGATGTCAGGCTCAAAGAATATGAAATGATCTTGTGCATCCATCTTGTCGGTAAGCTTCATTTTTGCTGCTGCATATTCTTCAAGAGAATAATGATACCTGTCCAGATGGTCCGGGCTAATATTCAATAGCACCGCTATGGAAGGCTTTAATTTAATAAAACCTTCAATTTGAAAACTACTTACTTCTAACACCCACCAGCTATGATCTGTATCCACTAATTGCAAGGCCCAGCTTTGTCCAACGTTTCCCCCTAGTCCTACATCCATTCCAGCACTTTTCATCATGTGATAAATGAGTAAGGATGTGGTGGTTTTTCCATTGGTACCTGTAATGGCAATTACTTTTCCTTTTGAAAAGCGATAAGCAAACTCCAGTTCATCTATCACAGGAATACCTGCCGCCATTAGCTTCACAACTAGAGGAGCACTAAATGGTATACCCGGGGATTTGATGACCGTTTGCGCATCCAAAAGAAGGTTGATGCTATGCTGTCCTTCTTCAAAAGCGATCTTTTTTTCATTAAAGGTCTTCTTTTTGTCAGCAGCAATCTTTCCTGCATCAGACACAAAAACCCTGTGCCCATGCTTATGGGCCAATAAAGCAGCGCCAAAGCCACTTTCACCGGAGCCTAAAATAACTGTCTTCTGCATTTACCTTAACTTTAATGTTGCCAATGCCATGATCGCAAACAAGATTCCCAAAATCCAAAACCTTACGGTAATCTTTGCTTCAGGAATATTCATTTTTTGATAGTGGTGGTGCAATGGGGACATCAAAAAGACCCTTTTGCCTTCACCAAATTTTTTCTTGGTATATTTAAAATAACTGACCTGAATTATGACTGAAAGTAATTCAATAAGAAATATGCCACACAATACAGGAAGTAGTAATTCTTTTCTTAAAGTGAGGGATAACACGGCGATTACTCCTCCAATCATTAGGCTTCCGGTGTCACCCATAAAAACTTGTGCCGGGTAAGAATTGTACCATAAAAAGCCTACGCATGCTCCCACAAAGGCAGAGCAGAAAATCACCAGTTCACCCGAATAAGGGATAAACATCACATTTAAGTATTGGGAAAAAGTGACATTTCCACTGATATAGGCATATATGGCAATAGTTAGTCCAATTATGGCCGATGTTCCTGCTGCCAAACCATCAATTCCATCTGTTATGTTGGCTCCGTTAGAAACGGCCGTTACCACAAAGATCACAAGGATGATATACAATATTGGTGTAAAATTGTCTCCCAAGAATCCGAAAACCACATCATAATTGAGCTCATTGTTTTTGAGAAATGGTATGGTCGTTTTCATGGATTTCACATCTTCATAGGAAGGGGTAGCAACAACTCCTTCTTCAATAGATACACTTTCCTGAAATTCCCTAATCACCACATCTTCATGAAAGTATAAGGTGATACCAACGATAATTCCTATGCTAACCTGGCCTACAATCTTAAATTTACCGGCCAAACCTTCTTTGTTTTTTCTAAAAACCTTGATATAATCATCCAAAAAGCCAATTCCTCCCAACCAAAGTGTAGTCACCAGCAAAAGGATAATGTATACATTGTAGATATCAGCAAACAAAAGGGTAGGGATTACTATGGCAGCCATGATCATGATTCCTCCCATGGTAGGTGTGCCCTTTTTTTCAAGTTGGCCCTGAAGCCCAAGCTCTCTTACCGTTTCTCCAATCGATTTTTTCCTAATCCAATCGATAATGGTTTTTCCAAGGGTAATGGTGATTAGCAGGGAAACCAATGCGGCCATGCCTGCCCTAAAGGAGATGTACTTGAATACACCTGCTCCGGGCAAATCAAAAGTTTGGTCGATATAGTCAAAAAGGTGGTATAGCATCTTAATCCCTGGATAAAAGCTTTAAAAATTCACTCACTATTTTTTTATCGTCAAAGGGATGTTTCACCCCTTTTATTTCTTGGTAGGTTTCATGACCTTTTCCTGCAATCAGCACGATATCTCCCGGTTTAGAAAGGTGGCAAGCGGTTTTAATAGCTGACTTTCTGTCTTCCATTGACAATATTTTCCTTTGGTCTATAGGGCTTAATCCTTCTTCCATTTCATGTATGATGGTCATTGGCTCTTCGTCCCGTGGATTGTCAGAAGTAAGGATGACCTTCTCACTAAATTTACATGCAATTTTAGCCATGATAGGTCTTTTGCTCTTGTCCCGATTGCCTCCACAGCCTATTACTGTGATGAGGGTCTCTGTTCCGGTTCTCAGTTTTTGGATGGTTTTCAATACATTCTCCAAGGCATCGGGTGTGTGGGCATAATCTATTATGGCTGTGATACCTCCTTGCACAATAAGGTCAAATCTACCTACAGCGCCTTTTAACATGGATAGCTGCCGCAAGACCTCATCTTCATTTTCCCCTAACAATTGGGCTACACCCAAAACTCCCAAAAGATTATAGGCATTGAATTCTCCGGAAAGCCTGAACCATACAGGCTTCCCATCCAAGTCCATCTCCAACCCTTGTATGGAATTGTCAATGATACGGGCTTTAAAGTCCGCAGGGTATTTCAAAGCAAAAGTGTATTTTTTTGCTTTGGAGTTTTGCACCATCACCAAACCTCTTTTGTCATCCGCATTGACAAGAGCAAAAGCTTCTTTCGGCAACTCATCAAATAATTTTTTCTTGGCTGAGATATAATGACTGAAGTCACCGTGATAATCCAAATGATCATGGGAGAGGTTAGTAAATAAGGCGCCTGCAAACCTTAGTCCGGCAGTTCTTTCCTGAACGATGGCATGTGAACTCGCTTCCATAAAGCAATGAGAACAACCTTCATTCAGCATCTCCACTAGTAATTCATTGATAGAAATCACATCAGGAGTAGTGTGGCTTGCAGGAATAATTTTATCCTTTATTTTATTCTCAACCGTGGAAATCAAGCCGGCAGAATAACCCATTTCTGTATACAATTGATGCAACAAAGTAACCGTGGTTGTTTTACCATTGGTACCCGTAACGGCAACAACTTTTATTTTTTCAGAAGGGTGATCATAAAAGTTGCTAGCCATTAATCCCAAAGATTTTGCTGCATCAATTACCTGAACATAGCTGACGTCATCTACCAGGTTTTCCGGGAGCTGCTCACATACTATCGCCTTGGCCCCTTTTTCAATTGCCTTCTCTATATAAGCATGACCGTCTACCTGCGTCCCACGTATGGCAATGAAAACAGCACCCAAGTTGACATTCCTACTATCAAATGTCAATTGGCTGACCATTACTTCCATATTTCCTTTGGTGGAGACTAGGGAGACTTTGTACAATATGTCCTTTAACTGTTGGCTCAACTCAATGATAATTTTATGATTTGGTCATTTTTAAAGGGAGTGCCTTTGGATAAGGATTGAGCGCTAACTCTTCCTGAACCTGAAAATTGCACTCTCAGCCCTTTGTTTTCTAAAATATATAAGGCATCTCTTAAGGTCATGCCGGTAACATCAGGTACCAAGGGTTTTTCGACTGTATTACCAACCCATTGAATGGACTTGTTGGAAATACTCGATTTTACCCAGGTTTCACTGCCTGAATAATGGTTGGATATACCCATGCTGTTGCAGATCATTTGCAACTCAGCAGCTTTCCCGGCTTTGATATAAGGGAATTCCCCATTGTCTGCATGTTGAATATTTTCATCCTTGGTTTCAATTTGCTGGATGTTCATGTCTTGTGCATAAATTTTATCTGCAATTTCCTTAAAAACCGGAGCCGAAATATCCCCACCATAAGCATTGAAACCTTTGGGGCTATCAATGACCACTATGGCGCTGTATTTAGGTTTTTCTGCAGGAAAATAACCTACAAATGAAGTGTAATATTTTTGGGTATACCTGCCGTTGATTAATTTCTGTGCAGTTCCCGTCTTACCCGCAATAGAATAAGTCTCGGTAGAAATATTTCTAGCGGTACCTTTTTCAACCACTCCTTTGAGAAGATCCTGAAGAGTATTGATCGTTTTTTTGGAGGCAATACTTTTAGTCAATGTTTCAGTTTCAAATTCTTCTTCAATGCTATTGCCTCTTGAGATTTGTTGCACAATCATTGGTTTTACCATTCTCCCTCCATTGGCAACGGCATTGTATAAGGTTAGCGTCTGCAGTGGAGTGATTTTAATTTCATAACCAATAGACATCCAAGGCAAGGTGGTACCGTACCAATTTTTATCATCAGGATGCTTGAAATAGGGGACACCCTCACCTTTAAGTTGAAACCCAAGAGGTTTGTCAAGCTTTACTTTTTCTATATAATCGATAAATCTTTGGGGCTGATGACCAAAATGTCCATCTACCAACTTAGAGATGCCAACATTTGATGATTTTTCAAATACTTCCCGAATACTTAGCATGCCATAGCCACCACGCTTGGCATCTCTCATGTACCGATCGTAAAATTTATAACTGCCATTTCCGGTATCCACACTGTCGTTTAAGTTGATCTTGCCTTCTTCCAACAAGGCCATCATTGATAGCAACTTGAAAGTGGATCCCGGCTCTGTCAATCCTTGTTCTCCTACGGCATAATTGTAATATTCACCATAACCGTAAGACTGTTTGTTTTTCTCCAAATTGGCAATGGCTTTAATATGCCCGGTGGCTACTTCCATTACAATCACTGAGCCGAAGGCAGCATCTTTGTTGATAAGCTGTTTTAAGAGCACAGATTCTGCTACATCCTGAATATTGACGTCTAGGGTGGTGACTATGTCAAAGCCATCCGTAGGTTTGATGTCATCTGCATCATGTAGAGGCTTCCAACTTCCACCAACGATCTTTTGAAACAAAGCTTCTCCGTTTCTTCCCTGTAAATATTCATTAAAACTGTATTCCAAACCCGCTCCATACTGATCTTCATTTAAAAAGCCTACTGTTCTTCCGGCTAAATTTTTAAATGGACGATATCGTTTGTCATTCTTCTCGAATATAACACCACCTCCCATTCTTCCTTTTTTAAAGATGGGCCAAGTGGACATGGTCAATTTTTCTTGATAGTTTATTTGTCTCCTATTAAGAATCAAGTACTTTTTACCATCATTCCGAGCGTCTAGAATCATTCTTTTGTAAGCATTCGCAGACCGATCCTTGTAGAAGGCAGCCAAGTTTCTGGAAAGTGAGTCTACACTTGATTTCCAGTCAGGGCTTTTATCAATGGAAGGATCGAGAGCCACTCTATAAAAAGGAAGGCTCGTAGCCAAAAGGCTACCCTCTGCACCATAGATATTTCCCCTGGTGGCTTTTACCGGCCGGTATTGCAAATTGATTTCCTCAGACAATTGTGCCCACTTGTCACCCTCAACAACTTGTATTACACCAATTCTATAAAAAATAGAAATGGCAATAAGTGTTACTGCCAAAAAGGAAAGCCTTACACGGAGCAATATGGATTTTTTAATGTTCACTTTTCCAATATTAATTTCTGAGGCGGTTCTTCAATTTCTATGATGCCTAGGGGCTGAATTTTCTTTGCTACTTCAGACTGTTTGCTTGCATACATGTATTCTGCTTCCAAGGTGGTAACATCGGCCCGAAGGTCTTCTACTTCTTGTTGGAGTCGATCTATTTTTCTAATGGTATTTTCTGCTTTATAATTACTCCATATATAAAACATGGCCAAAAAAGAAGCATACAGCAGGGGGAGAACCAATTTTATTGGAACATTTTCTCCCACGATCGAACGCATATCAAGCTTTTGCTCTATAAAAGCAAAAGGGTTGAATTTTGATTTTTTTTGTTCCCGGGAGGACTTAATCGGCTTTTTGAATGTATTTCTTCCCATGATCAAAGTTTTTTAGCGATTCTCAACTTGGCACTTCTTGCTCTTTTATTGGTTTCTATTTCTTCCTGAGCTGCTATGATTGGCTTTCTACTGACCGGCTCAAGTGGTCGGACAGGGTTGCCATAAAAATCTTTTTCAAGTTCACCATGAAGTTTTCCTTTGGTGATGATGTTTTTAACCAAACGGTCCTCCAGGGAATGATAACTCATGATGACCAATCTCCCGTCTTTTTTTAACAAATTGGTACTTTGTTCAAGCATCTCTTCCAACGCAATCATTTCCTGATTTACTTCTATCCGCAATGCCTGAAACACCTGAGCTGAATATTTAGCATATTTTCCTCGGGGAGCATATTTGTCCAACAAATTTTTAAATTCCTGAATGGATTCAAAAGGTGTATTGGCTCTGGTGGAGACAATAGCTCTGGCAAGGGTTTTGGCATTTTTTATTTCCCCGTAAATACCGAAAATCTTATGAAGAGATTGCTCATCATAGGTGTTCAAAATACTGGCAGCAGAAAGATCGCCTGATTGACTCATCCGCATGTCTAGTTTCCCCTCAAATCTTGTGGAAAAACCCCTTGAAGGCTCGTCTATTTGATGAGAAGAAACTCCCAAATCTGCCAAAATACCATCTACTTTATCTATGCCATATATTTTTAAGTACCGACGTAAATCACGAAAATTCGCCATGACAAAAGTAAAGTTTTCATCATCCGGAGCATTTTTTTCTGCATCAGGATCCTGATCAAAACCATACAAGTGTCCCTTGTCCAGCATTTTCAAAATCCCACGAGAATGCCCTCCCCCGCCAAAGGTCAGGTCTACGTAGATGCCATTGGGGTTAATGTTTAACCCTGAAAGGCATTCCTCAAGCATTACGGGAATATGATATGCTGTATTATGCACTTCTACCTAAGAACTTTTTGTTTAAATCACTGAATTTTTCTTCCTCTTTACCCATGAACTCATCATAACATTCCGGGTTCCAAATCTCAATCTTTGTTCCTATGCCGATCACAATGGCTTCCTTTTCCAGTTTAGCGTGACGTAACATGGTTTTGCTGATAACAAATCTACCTGTGGCATCTAAGTCTACCGGAGATTCTCTTCTAAAAAAAGATCTCTTGAAAAACCTTACCTCATCATCTGTGTCGTCTAGGCTAGCAAGTTTGTTATGGTCTTTCTTTACTTCGACCATTGGGATCAATTCAAGACATGGCTCCAAACCTTTGCGCAGCATCATCTCCTGACCCAAGGATTCAGGTATTAATGCCTTCATTTTTGAAGGCAAAACCAACCTGCCCTTGGCATCTAGTTTACACTCAAACTCACCGGTGAATGATGCCATATCTGATCTTCCTGCTAATTGATTACAAAAGTAGTAAATAGCTAAACACTTTTTACCACTTTGCCCCACTTTTTACCACATTGCTATAAAAGTATCCAAAACTAACTAGAAACACAATTATTTTACAAAAAAATAAAAGCATTGGTGGGTGCTTGCAATTGGCTAAAAATCAGCCGTTAATAGGGGGGTAATCCTAAGTTAGATGTAATTTAGGTCGGATTTTAAGGAAGTTCCGAACTTATAAATTGATAAGAAATTGACATTACATTAAAGTGGGAGGAATTCCCGTAAGTTTTCAGTTTTTTTAGGATAGGAAGGCTTTAAGCCTTATTTTTTCCTTTCAATGGTATAGGTCACCAGTGTTGTCAAAGAATTTTTGAAAGGAGACTCGGGAAAGTTTTCCAAGAGGGCCAATGCTTCTTGATAATAATTGTTCATTATTTTCTGTGCATATTCAAGGCCACCGGATTTTTTTACAAAATCTATAATTTCGTTGATCGTCCCTTTGTTCTCACTCTTATTCCTGATTTTGTAAATTATTTTTTTTCTGTCTACCCAAGAAGCATTTTGCAAGGCATAGATAAGGGGGAGGGTCATTTTTTTCTCCTTAATGTCTATTCCAACAGGTTTTCCAACCACATCTTCCCCATAGTCAAAAAGGTCATCCTTGATTTGAAAAGCCATGCCTACTTTTTCTCCGAAAAGCCGCATTTTTTCGATGTTTTCTTCGCTTGACCCGGTGGTGGCAGCGCCCACTGCACAACAAGAGGCAATAAGGCTGGCAGTTTTTTGACGGATGATTGTGTAGTAAACCTCTTCAGTAATGTCAAGCTTTCTGGCTTTTGAGATTTGTAAAAGTTCACCTTCGCTCATTTCCTTAACCGCATTGGAAACAATCTTAAGTAGGTCAAAATCACCATTGTCTACACTCAATAGTAGACCCCTTGATAAGAGATAATCTCCTACCAAAACAGCAATTTTATTTTTCCATAAGGCATTGATAGAGAAAAATCCTCGTCTATAATTAGCATCATCCACCACATCATCATGCACAAGGGTGGCTGTATGCAATAACTCGATTAAAGCGGCACCTCGGTAGGTAGATTCTGAAATCGAACCACTCACTCCAGCCGTCAAGAAAACAAACATCGGACGCATCTGTTTTCCCTTTCTTCGGACGATATACTGTGTGATATGATCCAATAATTTCACTTTACTTTGCATGAAAGTGCGAAATTTCTTTTCAAAATCGGCCATCTCGGTGGCTATCGGGGCTTGTATCTGCTTTAAATCTTGATTCATTTGAGCTTTAGATGTTGCAATAATACAATCTATTCCACCATTGACAAAGCCGGTCAAATGATAATTCTGCAAATGAATTCTATTTTTGGTTATCTTTGATCAACTAAACTACATAAACTTGACCGACGACTATATCAAACACCAGTATGAACCGATACTTCCGAAGAAGGATGAATGGCCTGTGGTAAAATTAAGTAAAAGCCGCAAAGCATTTATCCAACAGGTAGTGGGGTCTAGTGTTAGAAATATTAAAGGGCTTACCGGCAACCAGTTACCGGCAATAAAAGAAGGGCTTGAAGTCACTCTTTTTAGAGAAAGGATGAGGATCAAACAGAATTCCTGGGCAGTAGACCCGGAAGATGAAGAGGAATTTTGGGCGGAAGTAAAGGCCTCTCTTCTGGCCATGGATGCCGACCAACAGCTTGATGATCAAAAAAAGAAAGCCCGGTATTATGAAGTGTTAACTCGCATCACCACCAGGTATGCTGAAGAAATAGCAAGCAATTTTAAACACAGCCATTACAAATTGACAAGGAGGCTGGTCTCCTTTGGCTTTTCCCGTTTATTGAATACTTCGAGAGTTAAAGGTTTCAAATCCATTTTTAGTAACCAATACAGGCTTCAGGATAAAATTCAAATCATTGGAGAGACTGATCAAATAAGAGATTTGGCATCTAAGGGTACCATTGTTATGGTGCCTACTCACTTTAGTAATTTAGATAGCATTTTAATTGGTTGGACCATTAGTACCTTGGGATTGCCCCCATTTATTTATGGTGCTGGATTAAACCTCTTCAATATAGGGATTTTTGCCTACTTTATGAATGCCTTAGGTGCCTATAAAGTGGACAGGAGGAAGAAGAATCAAATCTACCTTGAAACTTTAAAAACGTATTCCAGAGAAGCCATTCAATTTGGCTGTCACAGTCTCTTTTTTCCCGGAGGAACACGTTCACGAAGCGGAAATATTGAATCCAAGGTTAAACTTGGTTTGCTTAGTACAGCTATTGAAGCACAACGTTCAAACTATCAGAAAGGGAATAATGACAATGGAAAAGTTTTTATTGTACCCGTCACGATCAACTACCATTTTGTCTTAGAAGCCCCAAGTTTAATCAAGGAGCATTTGGATTATACAGGACAGGAAAGGTATTATAGTGAATCGGATGAGTTTTCTACCTCCTACAAAATTTCTAAGTTTTTGGTGAAATTTTTTACTAAGGGGTCAGATATATCTGTTTCCATAGGTAAAGCCATGGATATTTTAGGTAATTATGTGGATTCAGAGGGGAACAGCAGAGATGAGCATGGGAGAAGTATCGATTGTAAGGATTATTTTATGCTGGATGGGAAAGTAAATGTGGATTTGCAACGCGAGGAAGAGTATAGTAAGAAATTAGGTACGCGAATTGTTGAAGAATTCCACAAAATAAACAGGGTTTTTAGCAGTCATATAGTTGCATTTACCGCATTCCGATTGCTGAAAAAAGAAAACAATAAATTGGACCTTTTTAGTTTGCTTAGGCTTCCGGAAGAGGACCTTTCTTTACCTTATGACACCTTCAAAGAGGCTTGTTCTCGGGTTTTGGAGAGAATCAAGCAGCTGAGAGAGGAGGGTGCAGTGCACATGGCGCCTCACTTAAATGCCGACTTGGAAGAAATCATTCAGCACGGTTTGCGAAATGTGGGTATGTACCATGCAAAGAGACCCCTAAGGAAGAACGAGGAGGGGGATATTGTTACTGAAGATATAAGTTTATTGTACTATTACCATAACAGACTTGATGGATATGAATTGGAAAAAATCATCTGAAAATAAACCGGTAGGCGTTATTGGAATCGGTAGTTTCGGAACGGCAATTTCTAATTTGTTGGCTGAAAAAAACAATGTTTTGGTTTATGCCAGAGACGAGGCGGTGGTGAAAGCCATTAATGAGACCCACATGGTAAAAAACAGGAAATTAGCTGAAAGTGTTCGCGCGACCACTGACCCGGAGATGATTTGTGATTCCTGCGATGTCATGTTTCCAATGGTACCTTCTGCAGCTTTCCGAGAAGTGATGATAAGGTTTGCCCCTTTTCTTCATCCTTACCATTTTTTAATCCATGGCACCAAAGGACTTTCACTTAGTCTTCCGGAGGGTAAAGATTTGGGCAATATCAAAAAAATCAGGCGAAAGAATATTTCGACCATGAGTGAGGTGATTTTGGAAGAGACTGTGGTGGAAAGAATAGGGTGTTTGGCCGGGCCAAATCTGGCCAAAGAACTCTTGGAAAACCAGCCGGGAGCCACCGTAATTGCAAGTAGATACAATGAGGTGATTAGGGAAGGACAGCGACTTTTGCGTTCTGATAATTTTCAAGTTTACGGGAATTCAGACATTGTAGGGGTAGAACTATCAGGAGTTTTAAAGAATATTATAGCGATTGCTTCAGGTGCTTTGTCAGGTCTAGGATTGGGAGATAATGCCAAAGGGCTTTTAATTTCTAGAGGTATGGTGGAATTGGTTTATCTAGGTAAAGCTATGGGAGGAAGCACCCAATCATTTTTAGGGCTAGCAGGTGTGGGTGATTTAGTTACAACTTGTAATTCCACTCTTTCAAGAAACTATACCTTAGGCTATCGATTGGCCAAAGGAGAAAAGCTTACAGATATTGTGGCAGATATGGAGGAGGTTGCGGAAGGTGTCAATACTGTGAAATTGATAAATTTATTCCTAGAATCTACCGATCTGAGGGCCCCCATCGCAGAAAACCTTCACAAAGTTTTATTTGAGGATTTAAAAGTAGAAGATGCACTGCAAAACCTCATGAAAATCCCGATCTATACGGATATTGATTTTTTTAATTAAAACCTTTCACCATATCATAGATGAGAATTGGTTAATTCTTTTGACTATATTTGTTTAAAGACAGCAAGCTGTTTTCTACATGATCCTCCCTTTAAATAAACTTAGGATGAGTATTCGATTGAGTTTTTATTGGTTTTTTGTGGTGCTTGCTTTTGGAATTTCATGTTCGGAAAAAGAGCAAGCGTCTTTTAGTTTTGTGCAATTGTGTGACACTCAATTAGGTATGGGAGGCTATGCTCATGACCAAGAAACTTTTAGGCAGGCGGTTAAACAAATCAATGAAATTAACCCTGATTTTGCTGTAATATGTGGTGACTTGGTTCACAATGCAAGTGACAGTTCTTATGCTGATTTTTTAGAAATCATGGAAGGTTTTAACGTGCCTTGCCATGTGGCTCCCGGAAATCATGATGTAGGCAATGTGCCCAATGATAGTACTTTAAGCTATTATAGAAGAACCATTGGAAAGGACTATTTCGATTTTGAAAACAAAGGTTATTCATTCCTTATTACCAATACCCAACTATGGAAAGAAGATGTAGCTGACGAATCACAAAATCATAATCAATGGGTTGTTGAGACTTTGGAAGCCCAAAAATCCAAAAATGCCCCCGTTATTGTGGTTGGTCATTATCCCTTGTTTTTGGAGCGACCGGATGAGGAAGAAGAATATTTTAATATACCTCCTACAAAACGAACAGAGATATTGGATTCATTCAAAAAGAATGGTGTAGTAGCCTATTTATCCGGACATACCCATGAGTTGGTGGTTAATCAATATGAAAACATTCAATTTGTCAGTGGAGAAACCACAAGCAAAAATTTTGACAAGAGGCCTTATGGATTTCGAGTTTGGGAAGTTTCCAAGGATTCTCTCCAGCATCATTTTGTCCCACTAACTGATATAGATCAATAAGGTTTTAGTGCTGGTAAGGGTTTGGTTGAGGGAGATTTATTAAGGTAAGACCATATAATTCCACTAAAAGAGTTAAAAAAAAGCCCTATGAGCCAACCGAGGTACAATCCATTTTTGACCATTGAAATCGACCATCCCTATTTTAATGGAGGGAATAAAGCTCCGATTTCAATTTCACCAACTATAAAAACCACTCATTTTTTTTCCCGGTATGGATTATTGATGAAACAAGCGCAAGGAACGATTGTACTATTTGCGCCATCTACCGTCCCTTTGGTAGGGTTATTTGAAAAGGTTGTCCATGATGTTGAGATGCATTCTTTAGATTTTGAGATGAGACCAGAAGATCCATTTTATAGTAATTATACGAATTTACCGAAGCCTTCCTATGTGTGTTCAATTTATTCAACCGCAAGAACTTTGGATCAAATTGAACATGAGTCTATTGACCTTTTTCCGGAGTTTAAAGCTGTTCAAAGTTTTGACAGTATAGGCAAAATTCACATCGAGTTAATAGTCCTGATTAGGATTTTGAAAACGAATAAGGCTGCAAAGTTTATTCCCAAAATGGAAGCGCGTTCAACCCTTTGGCAGTATAATATAATCACACGAATCGCTTTCAATGAATTGGCCATTGTAAGCGATTCGGATGTCCAGTTTTCAGAACCAACTGAAGTTTTATTACAAGACGGGGTGAAAGCCTGCCAATTCGCTAGTAAGGTGTTGATTCCCTGTAGGGCTATTCCTGAATATTCATTTAGATTATCACAAAATGGAAGCCTAGTAATTAACGAGTTGCCAAGTCCATCCTTGGGATCAATTGAAATCAGGTTATTAGATTCAGTACCGATTGCTTATTCTCCTATTTTTGTTTATTTGTAGTAGGTTCACGCGTTTATTAGCTACCAAATGATTTATAGTTTCCTCCTATAGGTGGGGCGTCCTTTTACTCACCTTCTTCTAAGCCTAGAATAAATGCGGCTTCTTTGGAAATTCTATCCAGCGTACTTTTCTTGATATATTTTCTTTGGTCGGTTTGTTGGACTTGGTCTCTTTTACAAAAATAACTATGAATGGCCCTTCTTGGCTGGGTGCTATGATTAGTGGTGCCACCATGCCAAGTATGGGAATTGAAGATAACAACAGACCCGGCTTCAGCTACAATGATTTTTTCATCGGGATGTGAATCCATCGGGTCATTCATGACTTCTGCAGGCAATGTAGGTTTCAAATGAGTTCCCGGAACTACTCTTGTTGCGCCATTTTCTATATAAAAATCATCTAATAGCCAAATTGAATTACAAACCATAAATTCCTGGTTTTGAATAGACTCAGGCCAGTCTACGTGAAGCTTCTGTAAGCCTGCGCCCGGAAGTGCAGCCCTGTAATTGAGTGAGGAAAGTTTAAATTGCTCTCCAAGCACCAGTCTGATTGCTGCCATAACTTTAGGATGGGTATAAAAAATATCAAAAGCCGCTCCTTTATTGACTAAATCGCCAAGTCTGCTTGCTCCGGATTCTTTGGGATGTTTTATACTGGGAGATTGCATTAATTCAGCTCCTGCATTATCACCTTCTTCTTCCAGAATTTCATTGACTCGATTTCTTACGACTTGAAGGCTGGCATTGTCCAGTAGTTTCCCTAGGTTGAGGTAGCCGTTTTCCCTTAAAAAGTCTTGTTCTTCTTGGCTCAACAAGTTAGAAGAGACGCCCATTTTTTGGAGGATATTTTTCATGGTTATATGGGTTTGTTTTTTTTGTTTGCTACAAATATTATCCGGCTTATTCAAGCTTTTCCAATCGCTTTAATAATGGAGGGTGAGAATAATGGATAAAAACATATACAGGGTGAGGATCTATATCAGAAAGTGTTTTGACGGAAAGGGTTTTCAAGGCTGTGGCTAATGGCGGACCACTGAAAGTGGTTTTTGCAAAATCATCTGCCTCAAATTCATTCTTTCTGCTTAAATAGTTCATGCCTATGCCAATAATCAAAGATATTGGCGAAAATAACATGGTGAAGCCAATGATATTAAGATGAATCGCCATTTGGTTTGCCCCAAGGGCCATGCTTAAAGGTTCACTGAAAATAAAAAGTGAAAGTATATAAAGCAACAGTCCTGTTTGAAGGACTCCTGCAAGAATTCCGGTTTTTATATGCCCTTTTTTGTAGTGTCCAATTTCGTGAGCCAAAACAGCGACCAGCTCTTCCTGTGAATGTTGATCGATCAACGTGTCATACAATACCACTTTTTTACTTTTGCTAAAGCCTGAAAAAAAGGCATTGGCTTTTGATGAGCGTTTACTCCCATCCATCACAAATACATTCTTTAAAGAAAAACCAACGGATTGGGCGTAACTGGTAATGGTTTCTTTCAACTCGCCTTCCTCCAAAGGAGTCAATTTATTAAACAAAGGCAGGATGAGTCCGGTATAAAATAAATTGGCCAATAACATAAAGAGGGCGGTTACAATCCAGAAAATCCACCAGAAATCCTGCCCCAACTCCAAGATTAACCACAATAAAAGAAAAAGTAAGGGGCCACCAATAATGATGGAAAGGAGGTATCCCTTTACCTTATCCATAAAAAACGTTTTTACTGTACTCTTATTGAACCCAAAGTCATTCTCTATTTTGAAAGTTTGGTAATAATCGAATGGAAGAGAGAGAAGGTCTGATCCGATAAAGACTATGGCAAAATAGGTCAATGTAAGGGCCATTGGAGATTGAAGGTATTGCCTCAACCAGTCATCCAACCAGCCAAATAAACCAAAAACAATCAAAAGAAATGTCAAGAAAAATGAAAAAGTGTCGGAAAACAATCCGAAATTATATTTGGTACGCTGGTAGGCTTTGCTTTCTTTTAGTTTCTCTCTATCCAAGTAACCATCTAGATTTGCCGGGATAGTTGTTGTATTTCTATTTACATTGAGGTAGTCAATGATTTTTTCAAAGATAAAATTAAAGCTTATAACGAGCAGTAGGAGGTATTTGATAGTCTCTTGATCCATTCGGTAAAATTATTAAAATTTTGGACATGGAAGAATCGTATCTCTTTTTCTAGGTGCACCGGGGTTTTTTGGTGGGAAGATATAAGAAAGGCTCACTTCGTGCGCACCTCCGGATTGAATACCTAGTTTGGAAACTGTATAATCAAAACTGTACCCCATGTTTAGTCCGGAGGGTAAATTGAAACCAAGCATCAATACGATAGCATCTCTATTGCTCTGTTTTTCTACCGGTTTGTATGGAAGTCCTCTGTACCATAATCCAAGTACAACCGGCTCTAAATAAAGGTATCCACCTAGGTCTAGTTGCTCAAAAGGTCCTTGGCGTTTGTAATTGATGGTGGGGGTGAAGTACCTTTCTCTGTAAGTGTGTGTAAAATCATTACGTGGTGCCCCTCTTCCCAAAGATATCCGGTACCCGGTATGGATGGAATACTTAATAGGAAGTCGGCTAATATTTTCGTCCAGAAAACTTTGGTTGGGGCGATTGACATGATGCGTGGAGAGTCCGAACCAAAAATTGTCAGTAAATAGCAAGCCGCCAAATGAGGCAGAAAATAAACCTATAGGGTCTCCTAAGCCTACAATATCATTTCCTGGTAGAATTGGTCCAAATGGATCCGAAGGGTTAATTTGATTGGCAAAGACCAGATTTTCATAGAATCCAATATCTCTGCGGATATAACTCGCTTGAAAACCTGGCTTAAAATAAAGATTATCTCCTAATTTGAGTTCATAGGACAAGATCCCGGAAATAGTTGTGGATTGCAAGCCTGAAACTCCTTCGGTATCATTGGTGACCAAAAATCCAACGCCAACATTGTACTCTTCCAGAAAAGCATCTCCATAAGCGGAAAAAGTTGAAAAGTTAGCATTCATTCCAGGCCATTGATTTCGGTAATTTACACCTACTCTCGTGGCCAGCTCAGCACCTGCAAAGGCAGGGTTTAAATAAAGAGGAGCAGCATAGTATTGGCTGTATTGGGGGTCCTGGCTATAGGCGTTAAATCCGAAGACCATAAGGACAAGCGTTAAAAAAACTGTATTTATTTGTGTTTGAAACAAAGATTTATTCGTTTATTGAATACCAAACAGTTTATCAACGTATAGCTATTAAAAACTGTATGCAAAGTTGTGTCTAATTTATGAATTCTAATCATTTTAAATGCATATTTAATTTATTTATTAAAGTTATACCTTTGATATGGTGTTTGGGTTTCCCTATGAGCTCGGATGCTCAAAGCTATAACAACAATGAATGGATTTTTGGATATTGTGAAGGAGGAGACAATAATTACATCTCTTTTGGTAAGGATGGTAAGGCCAATGTTGAAAGCCTTTCAGAAAATATAACCTTTGGTAAGGCCAATTCGGCAATGGCCATAGATCCGATTTCCGGAGAAATACTATTCTATACAGATGGGGCTTTGGTTTACAATTATTTAAACGATGCCATGCAAGGAGTAGTGGGGGAATTGGGTGGTGTAGAAACAGCCAAACAGTCCGTGGCCATATCAGCTTTGGATTATGATGTCGATCCCAATGGAGCCAAAGATTTTTATATTTTTTATATCAGTGCTGATGGCCAGTTGCAATACAGTTTGGTGGACATGAATGATCAGGGAGGAGCTCCGGCAAATCAACCTCCAGCAGGGGCGGTTAGTCAAGGGGGAAGCATTGGGAATGCTCAAGGTGCTATTTTAACAGTAAAGTCAGGTAGTTCTCCGGACTATATCATCAGTTATGATGATGGGAATTTAACAGCAAAACGGCTTGAAGACCAAGAAGGCCAGTTTACAGATACGGATACTTTGTCTTTGTCCTCAGCACCTCAAAACATGATATTTGATGAGGAAAGTGGAATATTGTACATCGTTTCCGACATTGTCGGAGAGGATATTTTGTCCATTCCTTTCGATCCTGATACTGGCACTTTTGGGGCGTCTGAAACTTTGCAGGGAACAGGGGGAGCTGAATTAGTAACAGGGCTGGAAGTCTCCCCGGAAGGAGATTTCCTGTATTATGCGCAAGGGGATGACTTGATGAGGTTTTTTATTAGCGATGAAGAAATAGACCCGGAAATTCCGGAAAGCCAAATCCCTTCCGATACGTCAGTTGCCATGCCTCTTGAAGCTGAAATATTTAAAATTTATGATGTCAAGGTAGGGCCAGATGGGCAACTTTATTATATATATGAAGAAGTAGAAGGAGGTCCTCAGTATGTCGGCAGAGTGTCCAATCCGGATGAATGGACATTGGTAGGCTTGGGTATAGAAGAGCTACCATTTAACGGAAGTGATTTTTGTGGTACAGTATTTCCCCAATTCTCACCCAATATTGATTTGGGGCCAACGGTTGATTTTACATGGCAACCCGAAATGCCTTGCATGAATACCTCCATTCAATTGACAAGTGAAGTGACCCCTTTGAATTATCGACCAGTAAGTTTTGAGTGGGAGATTTTACCCCCGCTTACTGATGAGAACGGAGATGAGATTGAAATGGATCTAACTGTTGAGCATTTGTTATTGCCTCAAGAGGCTACAGCAGAGCAACAAGTAACAGTTAGCTTAACTGTCACCTATGCCAATGGGGAAACGGGGAATGTCACCAAAAGTATACCATTAACAGAAAACAATTTAACTGCCCAATTTAGCCCTTCTGATACTACCTTATGTGAACCTTCTTGTATTGATTTAATGCCATTAATTGAAGCACAGAGTGAAAGTGAGGATGGCGGCCAAGGTGGGCAACAAGGAGGAGGATTAGGTGGAGGTACAGGAGGCCAGGGACAAAGTGGTCAGAATTATGAATATTTTTGGTCCAATAAGCGGGATGAAGGCTGGGGGCCCGAAGCTCCGAATGAGGTTTGTGAACCGGGATATTATTGGGTATTGGTAAGGGAACAAGGATCCAATTGTTATGCTTATGCAGGAATTAGGATTAAAATATGGGATGTAGAAGATCAAAGCAATAATATTTGGTATTTTGGAGATGGTGCAGGTTTGGATTTTAACAGAGATCCGGATGATCCGGATGCTCCTACCCCTCGTCCTATAGAAACTCCACATCCACAGGATATTCCTGCAGGAGTTACCACGGTATCAGACCAAACAGGACAGGTGTTGTTTTATACAGATGGACAAACAGTCTGGGACTTAAATGGCGACCCTATGCAGAATGGGGAAGACATAGGTGGAGACAACCTTTCGAGTAGCAGTGTCCTTGCCGTGCCAATTGCGGCAGATGAGACCATGTATTATTTATTTACCACCCAATTGGGAGCCGGAGGGCAAAATGAAGTGAAGTACTCACTTGTAGATATTAAAGGAGATAACCCTGAGGGGATAGGGAATGTTGTTACCAAAGACAATTTGTTGTTTAGTCCCAGTACTCAACATTCGGCAGCGTTTAATTCAGGAGACACCATTTGGGTGGCTTTCCATGAGCAAGGGAACAACACCTTCAGATTGTACCCGGTCAGCGATGAAGGGATAGGACAGCCGGTGTTGAACTCAGTAGGAAGTAATTTTGACTTTGGAAATGGTGTAGGGACAATGAAATTCTCAAATGATGGCAGCAAGGTGGCAGTGACATTTCAAGTTGGAGGGGAGAATAAAGTTGAAATCTTTGATTTTGATCAAGAAACTGGAGAGATGACCACCTATGCCCAACTGGATATGGGCTCAGAAGGAGACATATATGGATTGGAGTTTTCGGATGATTCCAACAGGATATTTGTGTCCTATACCGATGGAGGGCCAGGGATAGAAGAGTATTTTATTCAGAGCCTCGAGGAAACCGATAACAGTGATCCGGAAAATCCGGTGACTACCGTGTGTCCGGACTGCTTTGAAGATGCCGGAAGTCAAGAGGAAATTCAAACTTGTATACTGTCGAGTAAAGAAGTGATTAATGATACAGAGAGTCTTTCTTTGGGCGCACTTCAAATGGGGCCTGATGGGCAAATTTATGCTGTAGTGGTTGGATCAAATCAGATTGGGCAAGTGCAAGTAGGGAGTAGTTGTAATCCGTCCACTTTTACCCAGTCAGGAGTGGAAGCCATGCCAGGAACCAGCAATTTGGGCTTGCCGTCTTTTGTGCAAAATTCGGGTAGCTCCATTCCTGATCCTGCACTGGATGGTCCGGATAGGCTATGTTTGAGCAATGATGTTGGTGCCTTAGGAGAATTTGAAGCAGGAGGGGAGCCAGATATTGATATTTACAATTGGACCATATTCAATGAGGAAGGGGAGGTTGTGGATGAATTCTTAAATGGAGGGGAGGACCTACAAGCGTTAGAATATTTCTTTCAAGAAGTCGGTATATATACTGTTCAATTACAGGTAGACCGATGTGGGACACCTTGGGAAGAAGTGTTCAGACATGAGGTGGAAGTTGTTCCTTCCCCTGTAATTACCCTGCCTGATGAAATATCACTTTGTGGCGAGGAGATATCATTGGTAGCTGTTGACCCTGATGATCCCAGATTGGATGAATATTTGTTCAGGTGGGTAAATGCAGCTGGAGAAGTAGTTGGCAATAGCAATGAATTGCTAGTGACAGAAGAGAGCATTTACACCGTTTTTGTAGCCTATGATATACCGGAAGACTATGAGGGGGATGAGGAATACCAAACCTGTCCTGCCAGTCAATCGGTTTTTGTTGGCCCACCTTTTGACTTTACAATTGAGCAGTCATCAGCTACAGTATGTTATGGCGATTCAGTCCGTTTTTCGCCGGATACACCCGTGTCCGGACTTTGGTCAATCCGTTTGGGAACCAATGGTGAATATTCGGAAATCGGCGAAACTCAGGAGTTAACTTTAAGCACCGCTGACCTTGATGGGCCGGGAGCTTATGAGTTACTATTCCAGACAGCTGATCCGCTAAACAGTGATTGTTTGGTCGAAAGAACAGCCACTTTACAAGTAACCGGATTGCCTGAATTTTCTTTAACAGAAATAGAACCTTCAGAAAGCTGTACGGTGACCAGCGGAAGCATAGTAGTGGAGGCGAATTCTCCATTGGATAGTTTGGTATTGGAAGAAACAAATCAAGTCTTTGCAGAAGTACAAGAAAATGCCCAAATAACATTTGATGGCTTGGCGCCAGGAACATATACTTTCATAGGCTATACTGGTACTTGTGAAAACACCCTTTCAGCGGTTGTGGAAAACAATAGCCCACCCGATGATGTCACTTTCACGGTGTCTACCTTACCCGAGTCATGTAGTGATGTCGGACCTCAGGATGGTGCCATTGTTATTGTTTTTGATGGAGAGCCTGTTTCCGGTGAATACTCGATAACCAATGTGGAAACAGGAGAAGAAGTAACGGCTACTTTTACAGATCAGACCAGCATGAATATTCTTCTTCCTGCCGGAACCTATATAGTGGAAGTTTCTAATGAATTGGGTTGTGTGGTTCCTGCTCCGGGTACTTATGATATTGCATCGGGAGAAGAAGAAATTTCATTAAGCAGTCCCGGGTTTTGTGGAGGCGTGCTTACTTCAGAAGTTTCATTGGACAATGAAATTTCCGCTACAGATCGAATTGAATGGTACAGGGTAGTTGGCGCTACTAAGAATTTGATCGCCGGTGAGGAAAACCCTGTATTAATTGTTAGAAACCCCGGAACTTATGAGGTTCGACTGCTCAATGAAGCTGGCTGTCTATTAGGTACTGAACAAATTACCATCAATCAATCTGATGCTTTACCCCCGGTATTGTCACCAAATTATATTATTTGCGCTGCATCAAATGATTTGGTTACACTCGATGTGGGAGTTTGGGACACTTATGAATGGAGCAAGGATGGGGCTTTGGTAAGTACCACACCTACATTTACACCTACAGAAGAGGGAGACTATGAATTGTTTGTAGTTGATTCAGAAGGATGTGATTATACCATTGAATTTAGAATTACGGAGGTTTGTGAAGTGAATGTGACTTATCCCAATGCCATAAGACCAGGTGATCCGGACAGAAATTTCCTGATTTATACTACCGGGGATATTGACATGCTTTCTGTTTTAATTTACAATCGCTGGGGTGAATTGATTTATTTCTGCGAGCAAGAAAATATTTCAGAAAACCTTTCTATCTGCGCTTGGGATGGCATGGTAGACGGTAGAAAAGTGCCTTCGGGAACATATCCGGTGATTGTTAAGTTTACCAATGAACAACAAAATATTAATAAAGTAAAAAGAGACGCAATTGTCGTAATTGAATAGTATATGATAGTATTGATTTCCCCTGCCAAAACCCTTGATTACAACCCCACAGCTATTTCTATCAAAAGTCAGCCTGTGTTTAAAAAAGAAATTGCAGAACTGGTTTCAATTATGAAAAAAAAATCCGGCAAAGCGATTCAAGATTTAATGGGAGTAAGTGAAAACTTGGCAGACTTAAATGTAGAGCGGTATAAGCAATTCTCAGATGTTTTCAATGAAGAAAATGCCAAACAGGCGCTGTTAGCTTTCAAAGGAGATGTGTATACCCACATAGATGTGGCGTCCTTTTCTGAAGAAGATTTTTCCTTTGCCCAAGAACATTTAAGGATTTTATCCGGGCTTTATGGACTATTGAGGCCCATGGATATGATTCAGCCCTACAGGTTAGAAATGGGGGTAAAATTAAAAAACAAACGAGGTAAAAACCTCTATGAATTTTGGGGGGATAAAATTACCAAGGCACTTAATGAAATTGCAGATGAGCAACCTGTAATTAATCTTGCCTCCAAAGAATACTTTAAAGCAGTAAAAAAGAAAGCCTTAAAATCTCAGCTGGTAAGTCCGGTATTTAAGGAGTATAAAAACGGTTCTTATAAGAACATTGGCATTTTCTCTAAACAGGCAAGAGGCTTAATGACAGATTTTATCATTAAAAATAAAGTAGAAGATCCTGAAATGCTGAAAACCTTTAATGAAGGAAAGTATGAGTATTCAGAAAGTAAAAGTAGCTCCGATGAATGGGTGTTTATTAGGTGATAATTAATTGTCTACTCATTCTTTTTTTTGGAGGAAGTTTTTCTATTGTCGTCCTTTGTAGGGTAAAACAATTTATATAAAATTTGAATGAGCTGAAAAGATGGAGATTTAATTAAAAGTTTTACTTTTTTTAAATTGTTTTATTTATATTATTCGAAATATTTAAGGGGTCAAATTCTCTTTTTTTCATATTTATTTGGTAAACTTGATAAATTTAATTTTTGAAATATGATAAGCGTAGACTTGATTGCAGGGGCTCGCCCTAATTTTATGAAAATTTCTCCCATAATAGATGCGATAAACGCAGCTGCAGGAGAAGGAAAAGCAATAAACTTTAGACTGATCCATACTGGGCAACATTACGACAAAAACATGTCCGGAAGTTTTTTTGAACAGTTGGGGATTCCTGAACCGGATGTCAATCTTGGCGCAGGTGGGGGAACTCAGGCTGAGCAAACAGCAGCCATTATGATTGGCTATGAGAAATTGCTGATGGAAGGAAATAAACCTAACCTTTGTCTGGTGGTGGGAGATGTGACATCTACAATGGCCTGCACCATTACAGCCCAAAAACTTCATGTAAAAGTGGCTCATGTGGAGGCAGGGATAAGGTCCGGTGATTGGTCCATGCCCGAAGAGATTAACCGTATGGTTACGGATAGTATCACGAATTATTTTTTCACTACTTCAGAAGTGGCCAATGAAAGCTTAAGGAAAGCTGGTGTTGAGGAAGAGCGAATCTTTTATGTGGGCAATACCATGATTGATACTTTACTAAAGCATAGACCTAGATTTCAGAAGCCGGAAGTATGGGATAAAATCGGCTTGGAAAAGGGAAAATACATAGTAATGACTTTGCATAGGCCTGCCAATGTTGACCAGGAAGAAAAACTGAAAGAATTGATTCAAGAAATTATAGACCATTCAGGTGGCTTGCCATTAATTTTTCCTGTTCATCCCAGAACCAAGAAAATGCTACAAAACCTGGGTATATCTCATGAAAGACTGCATATGATTGATCCTCTGGGGTACTTGGAGTTTAACTTCCTTGTTGAAAGTGCAAAGGCGGTGGTTACCGATTCAGGGGGGATCACTGAAGAAACCACAGTTATGGGTGTTCCTTGTATGACCTTGAGAGACAATACGGAGCGCCCTGAAACCATCACAGAAGGAACCAATGAATTGCTTGGAACTGATCCAAAAGCCATAAAGCCTTCCATGGAGAAATTGTTTTCCGGGAATTGGAAGAAAGGGCAAATCCCTCATTTATGGGATGGCAAAACGGCTAAAAGGATTGTAGATATATTGCTCCAGAAGTTGGGGTAATGCCTTGACCTAAAGTAAATAATTTCAATTTATTGCCCTTTCTGACAATAGAAAATTATTTCTTTTTCAGGAAGGGCATATTTTTTTATTATTTCTTCCGGCAACTGCTTAACAAAGTTGTTTTCAGATACCATTAAACCAGATTGACTCAACCTTTTGGCATAATCTTTACCATATTTTCGGACATGATCACTTTGACCAAACACCCGTTCCCTTTCTTTCGGATCTGTAATGCTTTCGTCTTCCAGCGTCACTTCTTGTTCGTATACCGGCGATTGGATAATTCCCCAACCATTGGGCTTCAGAACTCGATTGATTTCGGTACAAGCTTTTATGTCATCCTCTACATGTTCCATAACATGGTTGCAAAAAACAACGTCGAATGAATTGTCTTCAAAGGGGATTTGATGAATGTCCATTTTTACATCCGCCAAAGGTGATTCTATATCGCCGGTAATATATTCCAGGTTTTTCAATTTTTTAAAGCGACCAAGAAAACACAACTCTGGCGCTACATGTAAGACGCTTTGTGGGGCTGTAAAAAAGTCAGTTTCCTTCTGTAAAAAAAGCCACATCAGCCGATGTCTTTCTAAACCCAAGCAGTTGGGACACAGTGCATTTTCTCTAGCTTTTCTTCCATAGGGTAAAAATTTGCGAAATCCTTTTTGACAGATATTGCAGGTTACAGTTGATCCTTTATAAATCACTGCAGCGATCTTTAGAAAGAAATGGCTAAAGAGTTGTAAATATTTTCTAGGAATATGGCGTATTGTCCAACTAATCATTGATTTCATATTGCAAATATATAAGGTAGCTTGGAAATGGCACTTCCTTAAGCGAAAATGATTATTTAACCAGTTGGAAGCTTTTTACTTAAATTTAAATGTTAACTGAACACTTAAATTATTATTCTAGTGGCTATATAAAATGCTATGTGGAGATGTTTTAGGTTTCACAATGGCTAAATTTGAATGTATTTAACACAATCAATATGAAAAGGAATCTAATATACGTCGCTCTTGGAAGCCTATTGGTCATCGGAGCCTTGTATTTTTTCTTTGCTTCAGGAAGTACCGGAGTAGAAAATAATATTTTGGCAACCGTTGATGAAGGGGAATTTCGTGTAGAGATCACTACTTCCGGAGAATTAGAAGCACTTCGTTCTGTTCAGGTATTTGGTCCGGCTGAGGCAAGGAGATTTCGAATTGGAAGCTTTACCATTGACAAAATGGTGGATGAAGGAACGGTAGTACAAAAAGGAGATTTTATTTGTTCTATAGATAAAACTGAATTGTTCGGCCGTTTAGAAGATAGAAGATTGGACTTAGAACAAACAAAAGCACAATATGAACAAGTTCAGTTGGATACCTCTTTGAATTTACGTGTAGAACGAGACAATATTCTAAATCAGCAATACATTGTTCAGGAACAAGAATTGATTTTAGAGCAATCACAGTTTGAACCACCTGCCATTATCAAACAGAATGAGTACAATGTAGAAAAAGCCAAAAGAGAGCTGGATCAAGCCAAAGAAAGGTATAGAATTAAAACCCTTCAAGAAAAAGCCCGCATGATGGAAATTGCAGCCAAACTCAGAGAGGATGAGTTGGAGGTGAAGCAAATGGTGGAAGTTTTGGATAAATTTGTAGTAACAGCTCCTCAGGATGGCATGGTGATTTATGTGGATTATAGGGGCTCAAAGGTGAAAGAAGGCTCCCAAATCAACTCTTGGAATCCTGTTGTAGCTACTTTACCGGACCTAACCACCATGCAAAGCATTACCTATATCAATGAGGTGGACATCAGAAGGGTTAAGGTAAACCAACAAGTTGAAGTGGGAATGGATGCATTTCCGGATAAGAAATACACAGGCGAGGTGAAAAAAGTGGCTAATGTAGGGCAGCAAAGACCAAACTCTGATGCTAAAGTTTTTGAGGTAATCATAGAAATTAACGAAAGCGACCCGTTGCTGCGTCCTTCCATGACCTCTAGCAATACCATTATTGCAGATAAATTAGACGATGTGCTATACGTACCATTGGAAGCGGTAAATGTGGCCAATGATAGTATCAATTATGTTTACCTAAGAAATGGAGTCAAGCAAGAAGTATTGTTAGGGATGACCAATGCCAATGATGTAGTCATTGAAAAAGGGTTGAGTCAGGGACAATATGTTTATTTAAATACCCCTGATTGGGGAGAAAACATTGCCATAAATTTACTAGAAGAATTGAATGGTAAAAGAAATCTTGACCAAAAAGAGGAGGAGGAAGAGCCATTGGCTACAGTGACAGATACTTACTAAACTGGATTTTTTAAATTTTAACAATCTCCTTAAAAAACCAACCAAGATTTATGTTCAATGAAAGGTTATTAGCAAATTTCTACATTGCTTTCGAGGCTGTATTGGCCAATAAGGTTCGGTCATTATTGACTGCTTTGGGAATTATTTTTGGTGTGGCAGCGGTAATAGCCATGCTGGCGATTGGAACCGGAGCCCAGCAGGAAATTATGGAGCAAATCAAGCTTGTTGGGGTAAATAATATTGTAGTCGAACCTATTGTTGAGCAGATTGAAGAGCAGGTAGATCAAGATAGCGGAATGGAGCGCGAGAAAAGTAAATTTTCTCCAGGACTGAAGTTGGAGGATGTACAAGCCATTCAAAACGTTATTCCGGGAATCAATCGCATTAGCCCTGAAATTGTCATGGATACTTATATTGTAAAAAGTGGCATTCGCCGTTCTGCGAAGTTAGTGGGGGTGGATGTTGCTTATTTCGATGTGTTGGATTTTCAATTAAGAGAGGGTCGCATGTTCAGTAAGAAGAATCTTGTTGAAGGAAACCCTGTTTGTATCATTGGCAGAAATGTGGCAGCCAGATTTTTCCCCAATGAAAATCCCATAGGCAAACGAATAAAAAGCGGAAGCCAATGGTTGGAGGTAATCGGAATCTTGGAAGAGCGACTTGTTTCTGAATCCAGTATCTCCAAATTAGGGATAAGGGATTTCAATATGGATGTTTATATTCCTATTCAAACCATGTTGATCCGATATCGAAACAGAGATCTGGTCACTGAATCCAGGTTAAATGATTCCAATAGTAACAGCTCCGGCAATTATCACCAAATTGATAAATTGGTTATTCAAGTTTCAGAAAGTGAGCTCCTTAATCCTACAGCAGAGGTTTTAGCAAAAATGCTGGAAAGGAGACATTTTAATGTGGTTGATTTTGAGATCACCATCCCTGAGCTATTACTCAAACAGCAGCAAAGAACTCAGAATATTTTTAATATAGTCCTTGGAGCAATCGCAGGTATCTCTCTACTAGTGGGAGGAATAGGGATAATGAACATCATGTTGGCTTCTGTGATGGAAAGAATAAAAGAAATTGGCCTAAGACTTTCGTTGGGAGCAAAAAAGAACGATATTGTAAATCAGTTTCTGTTCGAGTCAATTATGATCAGCGTAAGTGGAGGACTGTTAGGTGTTATATTAGGTGTGGTTTTGGCACACCTTGTATCCACTTTCGCAGATTTCCCTACAGTGATTACTTTAAGTTCCATCGTTTTGTCTTTTGGTGTAGCAGCCACTGTTGGATTGGTTTTTGGGATCACTCCGGCAAAGCGCGCTGCAAGTCAAGACCCTATAACTTCTCTACGTTATGAATAAAAAATATTTATCAATTACAATTGCCCTTCTTTTTCAGATTGCTTTTTCTGCCTCTGCCCAAGAAGTGGTAAGTTATACACTTGAAGAAATTATCGAAAGGGCTAAAAACCAATCCCCCGCAGCCCTAAATGCGGATACCAGAAGGGAAAATAATTATTGGATTTATAGATTATTTCAAGCTGATTATAATCCTCAATTGCGTTTGGAAGGGACACTCCCGCGTTACTCTCAATCCTTCACTAATGTTACCCAGCCGGATGGTACCATTGAATTCAGAGAAGTGCGACAAAATTTCGCGGATCTTGAGTTAGGGTTGAGGCAGGTTATAGCCCCTACCGGCGGTACCTTATCAGTCAATAGTTCAACGAGTAGATTTGATAACTTTCTGTCCTCAGACGCTGAAAACCAAACAAGATGGAATGGGGTACCTGTGAATGTTCGTTTGACTCAACCTATATTTGCTTACAATCGCTACAAGTGGGACAAAAAAATTGATCCTATTAGGTATGAAGAAAGTAAGCGGGAATATGTAGAAGAAATGGAACAGATTAGCAGGGTAGTGACCCAAATGTTTTTCCAATTTCTTGTTGCCCAAGTGAATTTGGACATTGCAACCAAAAACTTACAGAATTCAGAGGCCATACTAAAGATTGAGCAAGGCAGGTATAATATAGGGACCACTTATGAAGATAAATTACTTCAGGTAGAATTACAGGTACTTGAAGCCAGGCAGGGAGTTGCCCAGGCAAAGTTGGATATGGAGTCATCTTCTTTATCACTAAAATCTTATATTGGCTTGAATGAAAATACCAAGCTAAATTTGGTATTGCCCAGTGTAATTCCTGATTTTGATGTCGATGTACAAAAAGCCATTGAATATGCTTTTCAAAATCGATCGGATGCGATCAGATTTGAAAGGCAAAGAACGGAAGCTGAAGCTCAAGTCGCTCAAGCAAGAGGGCAAAGGTTTCAAATGAGTTTGAATGCCAGTTATGGTTACAATAAAGCAGACCTAATGTGGTCAGGCATTTATTCCAATCCAAATACCCAAGCCTTGGTAAGTTTAGGTATTAATGTACCCATTCTTGATTGGGGTAGAAATAAAGCCAGAATGAGTATCGCCAAAGCCAATCAAAAGCTGACCGAATTTGAAATTGAGCAGGACATTATCAATTTTGAGCAGGAAATTTTCACCAAGGTGAGGAACTTTATCATGCTTAAAGATCGGGTGGAAATCACAAAAACTTCTGATTTGGTGGCCGATAAGCGTTATGAGATTTCATTCAGAAGGTACCAAAGTGGAAATGTGACGATTACAGATCTAGGCATAGCCCAGCAAGAAAAAGATAAAAATAGAAGAAGTTATGTTGAATCCTTGAGGGAATATTGGGTGGCTTATTATGAGCTCCGTGAGCTTACCTTATACGATTTTGAAGCAGATAATCTTTTGTATACCCCTGACATGGGCTTTATGGAAGATTAATTAAATAAGTAGGCTGTTGTGCTTATTAAAGTTTGGATTTAGTTTTTTTTCACTAACTTAAATAGGTGACATTAACAATTTTCTGTTCTGTGAAATTTCCCTTAGAAGGCCTGTAAAATAAAAGACTAGAACTATAAAAAAGCATCCGTTTTAAGGATGCTTTTTTATTTATGGCCGGCTAATCCGGAAAGAAGCATCTAAATTTAAATAAAATCCTTGTTCAAATAATTTACTCTTAATGCGGCCAAGGCTTGGTAATTCTTTCTTTGATATAGGCTTTATAAGAATTTCCCAAACAGTAAATTCCTGCCCCAAATAAAAGGGCAATATGAAAAAGGCCGTTGTTATATACACCTAGGATGGCGCCGAAAGCATCTAAAAAAGAATGGGACCGTAAAATATGATCTCTTACCCAGCCTATTGAAAAAACAACCCGTAAAAAGATGGACAGTATAGCCAATACCCCGGCAGCTATACCAATAACAGGTTTTTTGTAGTGAATAAGCAGACCAAAGGCAGCAAACGTTTCGATAGCGGCCAAAATTATTGACCAAAATAGGTTGTATTCCAATGCTCCTATTAATTTTAGCTTAGTGAAGCCTCCAAATAATAGCAGACAGGCCAGAGATATTCTAATAATATGACCTCCTATGGCCTCAACTTTCAGATATTTTAAGAATGTTTCCAAGTAATCAATATAAGAATTATAGCGAAGTAATGCATAAAGGATGCCATTTTTATTCTCTTTTCCGATTAATTGATTTAATCAGAAAGAGAAATACCATAATGCTCCTAATTTGAGACTTTATTTCGATCATTTTGCCAGTATCAATGCCAGGTTTCCTGCGTTAGTCGGTGGTTGAATGGAATGTTTAATACCTCCTTTTAACGATATGGACTCTCCCCATTCTGATTCTTCTAAGCTTATCCATGACAATTCAAATTCCTTGGTGTGTGGGTTTAAATCTAATTTCACCTCTCCCTCTGCAGGAAAATATAGCAAGTACGACTCACCGGTCTTACCTATAAGGTAAGCTTCATTTTCTTCTCTGTCAGATAAACGATCCATCATGGGTTTTAAATTCCAAAATTTTACCTTTTCCTCTATTTTCCTTATCGTTTTGATGCTTTGTATGGGCCAATGACTTAACCCCAAACCATGAGGGGGTCTGTGAAATCTGCTGGAAGCAAAGCCACCTAAAATATTTCTAATGAATGTTTGCACGGCATGTTGGGTAGTAATTCCTCTGGAAAGCCAAGCTCCATGGGCATCACTACCATAAATTTTGACGGAATTAACCGGCCTGGGTTTGCCCTTGATGTAATTGAAGACATATTGTGCATTGTTCCAGTTGGTTTCACCTGTTTGGTGACTGTTTTGGGAGATATCTATAAAATCATACCGCTCCGGATTGTCTAATGTTCTTTTATGTTCCGCTGATTTAAGGTCCCAATGGTCCCACATTTCTGTTAAGACAATAGCTTTGTCACCTGATTTCTCCCTAAGGAATGAAGCCCAATAGGTGGCCCATTCTTCCCTTCCGCTTGTTTCATTGTCCAAACAGTAAAGTACGTTTCTATAGGCCAAAGAAATTGAAAGTAATTTTTCAACAAATGCTTGCTGGTATTTTAAAAGCAACTTATTGTTTTGAAGGCTGGGAGGAGTGAAGAAGAAGGGTTGTTTGTTTTGGCCCGGATGATCAGGATAGAGGCTATCCAACTTAGCTTCTTCGTAAGTGTAATTCACATTGTTTTTGGGATTGAAAGGATCCGTTAGCCATTGTTCCCTAGCATGGTCAAAACGATCCCAGATTTCAATCTGTACGATGATATTTCTTTCCTGCGCCAAACTTAACAGGTCTTCAAATTTTTGCCAGTAAGTGGAATTCCATTTTTTAAGGTCATACTTTCCACCCTCATTTTTGGAGAAGGCTTTTTCATCGGTTTCATCCCTATCACTCATGGTATTTCTGACATAATTGCCACCAATCATAGAAATGCTATCCAGGTGAGATTTTAAATTTGGCAACTGAAATAAGTTGTCATTGTCTGAAGCACCTAGTAAGAGTACAGGTTTTCCATTGTATTCCCAGTAGCTGGGGTTTTCTGACCAAGGTTGGATGCCTGAGGCTGAATTTTCTTCACTGTTTTCTATTTTACTATCGCATGCGTTGATTAAGAAGAAAATAGATAAGGGGTACAAATAGCTAATGCCTGTGTTTTTTTTAGAATGGCGACCCTTTGAATTGTCGGCTGAAATAATAGTAGTAAAAAAGTTAAGTATTTTACTAGAGAATTGACTCCTGAAAATGGCTTTTTTCATAGGGTTCATGGGAATATTGTTTGCAAGGGAGATAAATGATTAGGTGAATTTTACATCTTAATGGGATTACTTACTGGCTTCCACCTTAATCGAAATAGGCAATACCCTTCTAATATCAGCTATTTATTCCACAAGAAGAATTATTCCTATCGAAATTTTAAAAGAAGTTTAGGTATTATATTAATCAAATAGCTGTTCTCAATCGTATAATTGTTTAGGTATAGCGATGATGCGATATATTATTTGTTAAACAAAAGAGGCTCAAAATTTGATTTTTGAGCCTCTTTAACCTTAGTTATACATACAAATCAAATTAAAACTCCGCATTTCCCGGAGTTCTTGGAAATGGTATTACGTCACGAATGTTTCCCATACCTGTGACAAATTGTACCAGCCTTTCAAATCCTAAGCCAAAGCCGGCGTGAGGAGCAGTGCCAAATTTCCTGGTATCCAGGTACCACCACATTTCTTCTTTGCTTATTTCCAATTCATCCATGCGTTGGGTTAGTTTGTCAAGATTTTCTTCTCTTTGCGACCCCCCAACAATTTCACCTATACCGGGGAATAAAATATCCATGGCTGCCACTGTCTTGTTATCCGGATTTAATTTCATGTAAAATGATTTGATTTCTTTCGGATAGTCAGTGATAATCACAGGTTTTTTAAAATGCTTTTCCACCAAAAACCTTTCATGTTCAGATTGCAGATCTGTTCCCCAATCTTCTATGGGATAGGCAAATTTTTTCTTTTTATTTGGTTTGGAAGCCTTTAAAATATCAATAGCTTCTGTATAAGTGATCCGTATAAATTCATTTTGGGTAACAAAGGAAAGCCTTTCCAATAAGCCCAACTCACTGCGTTGGTCAGCTTTTTTGCCCTTCTCTTCATCTGCGGCACGTTTGTCCAAGAAAGCAAGATCTTCTTTGCAATGTTCTAAAGCATAACCTATGACATATTGAAGGAAATCCTCAGCAAGATTTTGGTTGTCTTCGGCGTCGAAAAAAGCCATTTCTGGTTCAATCATCCAAAATTCTGCCAAGTGTCGGGTGGTATTGGAGTTTTCTGCCCTAAAAGTGGGCCCAAAGGTGTAAATTTCTGACAACGCCATTGCCGCAAGTTCACCTTCCAATTGTCCGGAAACGGTTAGATTGGTGGCTCTTCCGAAAAAGTCTTCTTGAAAATCGATTTGTCCGGCTTCGTCTTTGGCAGGATTCTTCAAGTCCAATGTGGTTACCTGAAAGGTTTCGCCAGCACCCTCAGCATCAGAAGCAGTGATGATAGGAGAGTGTATATAGACAAAGCCTTTTTTGTGGAAATATTGGTGTATTGCAAAAGAAAGCTGGTGACGGATGCGGAAGATGGCACCAAAGGTATTGGTTCTTACCCTTAGGTGTGCATTTTCCCTTAAAAACTCAAGTGAGTGTTTTTTAGGTTGAATAGGGAATTTTTCCGGATCAGCTTCTCCCAAAACCTCGATGGAGGTAGCTTGTATTTCTGTAGATTGTCCTGAACCTTGAGAATTTACAATTGTTCCTGTGATTTTTAAACAAGCTCCGGTATTAGCTTTCTTAAGAATATCTTCAGAAATTAATTGTGGATCGGCCACACATTGGTAATTCTGGATACAAGATCCGTCATTAATGGCAATGAAAGTTACATGTTTGTTGCTCCTTTTGGTTCTAACCCAACCCATTAGGGTTGCTTTTTCATCCGGAGTAGGGTTCTCCAGTAAATCTTTTATTTTAATTCTTTTGTTAAATGACATGACGATACCTTGTTATAAAGTAAAAAACCCAAAAGGGGGAACATTTAATTTGAATGCAAAAAAACGATATAATAAGCTTTTTATCAAAATTTTGATCTTATTTCCTAAATTTGAATTCCAATTGAGTTTATTGGAACACAAAATGGAAATAACTTAATACCGTAATAGGTTTTAATATATGCAGAAACTGAATTTAAACCAGATATTATCTCAAAAATTATCCCCTCAGCAGATACAATTTATTAAATTGTTGCAGGTTCCTACAGCTGAACTTGAGTCCAGAATAGAGGAAGAGTTAGAGATTAACCCCGCCTTGGAGGAGGGGAAAGACGTGGAAGCTGAAAACCCAGCGGAGGAGTTTGCAGACAGTGCGGATGTTGCTGAATCAAAAGATGACAAAGACATCAATATTGAAGATTACCTAAATGAGGAGTATGGTGGGTATAAGATGCAAGGGGATGGTAATTATTCAACGGATGATGAGGAAAGAGACATGCCCCTTTCCAGCTTTAGCTCGCTTCATGAGCAACTGCTTTCTCAATTAAATTTCCTTAAATTAAACGACACTCAAAAGTTAATAGGTAAGCAGTTAATAGGAAGTATAGAGAACGACGGTTATATAAGGAGGGACCTGGAGGCCATTATTAATGATTTGGCATTTAGTCAGAATGTTGAGACTGATCTCGATGAAGTAGAAGAAATACTTTTTAAAATTCAATCCTTCGATCCTCCTGGGATTGCCGCCAGAAATTTGCAGGAGTGTTTGATTATTCAATTGGAGCGAAGGAACACAGAGGAAGGATCCTTACTAAAAAAAGCCATTTTTGTGGTTCAAGAATGTTTTGAAGAATTTACAAAGAAGCATTATAACAAAATACTAAAGAAAGCCGGAATAGGAGAGGAAGAGCTCAAGGAAGTGATTCAGTTAATTACCAGGCTCAATCCAAAACCGGGAGGAATTTCTGACGGTATGGTCAGAAACCATTATGTAATTCCGGATTTTATTCTAAACAATGTCAATGGGAAATTTGAAATTGTCCTGAATTCAAAGAATGCACCCGAACTTAAGGTGAGCAGGTCCTATTCTGAGATGTTTAGTGCCTATGATAAGAGTGATAAAAAAGATAAAAAGCTCAAAGAAACGGTTTCTTTTGTAAAACAAAAACTAGACTCAGCGAAATGGTTTATAGATGCCATTAAACAGCGGCAACAGACATTGATGCGTACCATGCAGTCTATTTTAGATTACCAGCATGATTTTTTCCTTGATGGTGACGAAACCAAATTACGTCCCATGATCCTGAAAGACATTGCAGAAAAAATAGATATGGATATTTCCACCGTTTCCAGAGTAGCCAATAGCAAGGCCATCCAGACAGAATTTGGAGTGTTTCCTTTAAAGTATTTTTTCTCTGAAGGTATCGCCACAGATGGAGGAGAAGATGTGAGTAATCGAGAGGTAAAAAGTGTTTTAAACAAATTGGTAGACGAAGAAGACAAGAAAAAGCCACTTTCTGATGACAAATTGGTCAAATTATTGAACCAGAAAGGGTACAATATTGCAAGGAGGACAGTGGCCAAATACAGGGAACAATTACAAATACCGGTAGCAAGGCTTAGAAAAGAGTTATAGTGTTTAGGAAATTAGCTTTAAGTATATCGGTAATTTTTCAGCCTTTGGTAATCCCTACTTTGATGGTGGTTACCTTATTTTATATGGTTCCGGAAGCAACAGTTGTACCCAAAGGAGCCAAGTGGGCAGTACTGCTATTGATCAGTTTCTCTACCTTTATGGTGCCCCTACTTGGATTGGTGGGCTTGAGGTTTTCAGAAGTTATCAATAGCTTACAGTTGCCTGAAAGAAAGGAGCGGATTTACCCTTTTGCATTGGTTTCTGTTTTCTACAGCATGACCCTTGTGTTTTTTTACTGGAAGCTAAATATTGATCAGTTGTTAATAGTTACCCTGGGGTTGGTTACAGTTTCTTTAATTCTTTTGACCCTGATAACCATTTTTTGGAAAATCAGCGCCCACCAGACAGCCATGGGGGGATGGGTTGCTATCGTTTCGGTTTTGTCAATAAGATTCAATTCGGAACCTATGTTTTATTATTTCTTATTGATCATTGTGCTTAGTGGCTTGATTGGTACTGCCAGGTTGTACCTAAATGCACATCGGCCTTCAGAAGTTTACGCCGGATTTATTTTAGGATTTGGGATCTGTTTCCCGGTTTATTATCATTTACTTATTAATTGATTGACATAAAAAAAGGAGTGGATATTTAAATCCACTCCTTATATATACGTCAAGAATAGATTTCTTTTAGAACAAAGCTACTGATACGCCAAAGTTGAATTGAGTAGATTCTGTTCCATAAGGACCTTGGTTTCCTTCGAAGACCCCATTGAGACCATAGTATCCCCACACATTAAAGCCTGGGAATCCTAAACGGGTGTAAACACCATAGCGGATTGGGTTTAAACCATAATTCTGTGAGTTTTTAATTTTCTGTTCCAAACCATCTCCGTTAGTATAAGCAATTTTAGTATGTGCATTGTATAGCAATCCTATTTTACCTCCAACAGCCACACGGATTCCGCTATCATAGTCATCATGATTTACATGGTATCGAAATTCTAGTGGGATGTCAAAATAATTTAACGCCATTGTATTGGTAGAAACACTAGCATCTTGTCCATATACATTAGTAATGGAAGTAAGCATACTTGAATTTACAGATTTGTCAGGATCTGACACCAAGGTCATCCCATCTTTAAAAGCGAGTTTTTCAAGGCCGAGACCTAAGCCCGGATTGAAAGTGAAACCTGTATTTTGACCTAATGGGATTTGTGTTTGGTAATAAACGTTAAATACCCTTGAAGCGATAAAACGCGTATTTAGATCCTCTGGCCTATTATTTAGCATATTGAATCCAAAATCCAGAAACAAGTCCCCGGTAATGTTTGGTCTGCCACCTATAGATGAACGTTCCTTTTCTTGGGCTTGAAGCTGAAAGGTGATCAATAAAATTAAGGATATAATGGAAAGTCTTTTCATGAAAACAAATATTTTTTAACCTATCGAACGGCTAAATTAGGAAATAATGCTTGATTTGGTGGCCTGTTGATCTTAATTATTCTTAAAATATAATTAATAGGTACGTAATAATCATTTCATTTTTCTCTCAATTCATGCTTTGTATTATTCATTTTATTCTTTACCTTTGCATTCCATTTAAAAGAAATGGCCTCGTAGCTCAACTGAATAGAGTACTTGATTACGGCTCAAGAGGTTCCAGGTTTGAATCCTGGCGAGGTCACAAATTGAAATAATAGCATTGATTTTTGCCTTATATATGGGGAAAAAAGTTTTTCAAAAAAAAGACATTTTCCCATTGTAAAATAAAAAATAAAGTGCACCTTTGTCATCCCAAAAGCGGGGAAAGGAAGTAAGAAAAGAGGGGTTAAAAGATCTCAAAATTTATTTTCAAAAACATTTTGCAGAGTTAAAAATTTCATTTATCTTTGCACTCCCTTAACGAAACAGTCAGAAAACGATCTGGCAAAAACG
>NZ_BAAGVC010000023.1:0-511 GCF_054781075.1 Cyclobacterium sediminis
GCTTTTTTCGGGGTTTTCTTTTTTGTATTTTAAGGTTGCAGAATAAAATACTATGAAAGATACAGCGCAACTACAGATTTTCAAAGACTTCGACGGATATTCTCCTAAATATCATTTTTTTAAGAATTCGTTGTTTGGCCAGATAAAAGATTCCATCCCCTGGGATGAGCTCGCAGGATGTCTTCCGGCAGAAAATACAGGTCCCGGTGCTCCTAGGTGGTTTGATGCCAAGGGAATGTTTGGCATGATGTTCCTCAAGGCCTACCTCAATGTCAGCGACAGACAGCTCATCGAAAGGTTCAATACAGATTACAGTTTGCAGATGTTCTGCGGCAAACTTCTGGCCGAGGACAAGCAGATCAGGGATTATACCCTTATGACAGGGATAAGAGCCTATATTGAAGAGCACTGTGAATGGGAACAGGTTCAGTCAGTACTGCTCAACCACTGGAAAAGGGATGTGAACAATTCCCATGTACTTCTCATGGATGCCACCTGCTACGAGAGCTAT
>NZ_BAAGVC010000024.1:0-511 GCF_054781075.1 Cyclobacterium sediminis
GCTTTTTTCGGGGTTTTCTTTTTTGTATTTTAAGGTTGCAGAATAAAATACTATGAAAGATACAGCGCAACTACAGATTTTCAAAGACTTCGACGGATATTCTCCAAAATATCATTTTTTTAAGAATTCGTTGTTTGGCCAGATAAAAGATTCTATCCCCTGGGATGAGCTCGCAGGATGTCTTCCGGCAGAGAATACAGGTCCGGGAGCTCCTAGGTGGTTTGATGCCAAGGGAATGTTTGGCATGATGTTCCTCAAGGCCTACCTCAATGTCAGCGACAGACAGCTCATCGAAAGGTTCAATACAGATTACAGTTTGCAGATGTTCTGCGGAAAACTTCTGGCTGAGGACAAACAGATCAGGGATTATACCCTTATGACAGGGATAAGGGCCTATATTGAAGATCACTGTGAATGGGAACAGGTTCAGTCAGTACTGCTCAACCACTGGAAAAGGGATGTGAACAATTCCCATGTACTTCTCATGGATGCCACCTGCTACGAGAGCTAT
>NZ_BAAGVC010000025.1:0-516 GCF_054781075.1 Cyclobacterium sediminis
ACTTTTCGGTGGCCAGTAAGGAAATCGAGCGAGGCAAGGGTACACGTGGCCGGGGAGCCGAGGGAAAGCAGAACGTTGCGGTGATGGCCGAAAGCACCCCGTTGGAAGATATCGAAACGGGCAAAAAGGAGAAGCATGTGCGTTATTTCAAGGCCAGGGTACTGGATAGCCATCAAAGTGAAGGAATCAACGGCGTGGTCAGGGACTGCATGGAGGATGATGCCATCGTATTTTCGGACAAAAGCACTTCTTACGTTGACATCTCCGATCTGGTGGAATTGCACGTCACCGAGAAATCAGACGCCAAAACCACCAAGGAAACACTCAAATGGGTGCATATCGCAATCAGTAATGCAAAACGGACATTGCTGGGCAACTACCATAAAATCAAAAGGAAATACTTACAGTTGTATCTCAACGAGTTTATTTACAAATTAAACAGACGGTATTTTGGAGACAAACTCTTTGACAGACTAGTAATTGCGAATATAACAGGTGCATAAACGGATAATCAGA
>NZ_BAAGVC010000026.1:0-561 GCF_054781075.1 Cyclobacterium sediminis
CAAAGACAGGATCGTTTCCCTTCACAAACCCTATGTCAGGCCTATAGTAAGGGGAAAAGAAAACAAACCTGTGGAGTTCGGAATGAAGGTACACATGCTGCAGGTCGATGGGCTCTCTTTTATAGACAAGATGAGTTTCAGAAACTTCAATGAATGTAAAAGGCTGAAAACCTCCGTGGTGAAACACAAAACAGTTTTCAAGGGAACATCGCAGCTTGGCGCAGACCGAATATATGCCACCAACGAAAACAGAAGATACTGTACCGGAAACAGCATATTCACCTGCTTCCCCAAAAAGGGCCCTAAAAACCACTCCAAAGCTGAAAAAATACTCAGCAGCGAAATATCAAAGCAAAGGGCAACGGTAATGGAAGGTATTTTCGGAACCCACAAAGATCATTACGGGCTAAGAAAAATTAAAGTCCGGGGAGAAAAGCGGGAGATGTTGATGGTGCTTTTTGCAACCATGGCGGCCAATGCTGTAAAAATCGCAAAGAAAAGAAACCGGGAGGAGCCTGCACCCAGAGAGAAGGCAGCCTAAAGAGAAAAAAGATCAAAAAA
>NZ_BAAGVC010000027.1:0-572 GCF_054781075.1 Cyclobacterium sediminis
CCAACGGGGTGCTTTCGGCCATCACCGCAACGTTCTGCTTTCCCTCGGCTCCCCGGCCACGTGTACCCTTGCCTCGCTCGATTTCCTTACTGGCCACCGAAAAGTAACCCTCATCCAGTTCTATCATCCCTTCCAGTGTATACCTTGCATCCCGGTTGCCCATCGCCCTGCGGAGTTTGTGTACCATCGCCCATACCGGTTCGTAACGCTTCAATCCTAATTGCTTCTGGAGTTCGTTGGTGGAGAATCCCTTTTTTGTGCAACTCATCAGGAACATCGTTTTGTACCACACCAGAAACGGCAGCTTGGAGCTCTCCATGATCGTACCGCTGCGCAACGAGGTGCGGAAACGGCAACCTTTGCATTCATAACTCCATTTACCCTGTAACCAATAATGGGAAGTGCCCCCGCATCGCTTGCAGACAACCCCTTCCTTATCACGCTGCTCCTTGAAATGCAAACGACAATCTTCCTCCGAACCGAAATGAGCCGTAAAACTGAATATGTTCATAATCCCTGCTTTTTGAGCGCTAATATACTAAAAATATTAGGTGTGTTTGCGGAGAATCAGA
>NZ_BAAGVC010000028.1:0-673 GCF_054781075.1 Cyclobacterium sediminis
ATATCATTTACCTTGACTATTGCTACTTTTTTGCTGCAGGTCTGCCCTGAGTTTATTCAGTGGTCAAAAAAGTAAGCAACCTGTCCTGAAGCGGAGCTAGTCAGGCCTGTCCTGATGCGTAGCAAGTCAGGAGAAAACCCCACCGCTGAGTATCTTTTCGGCTAAAATTTAATGCCTCCCGCACACAGGCAAACTCCTTAGTTTTTGGTTTTAATATTGGCCTTGTTTATTAAATGTTTACTAAACCAAAAACTTCGTCAAACAGTGCCTGTGCCCTTGCCAACCCCTACTAAATTTCTTAACGCCGAAAATCTACAAGGCGGAAATTAATTTATCATATCACCTGAACCTTATTCAGTTTTATAAACACGTCATTGGTAAGGAGGAATTTGCGTAGAGGAAGCTGCGGGAATCCCCTGCAAGATGAGACTGCCTAATCCTTCCAAAACCTAGACCCACAAATAGGTAGTGACGAGATAGTAATTTTTAACGGTATTGTTAATATTGGGGCGCGGTGGTCATGCCAAAACTACGAGGCGGCGTTGGGCCTTGTGGGGGGGAAGATTAGTTTTGGCTAGATTTTTCTTTGGTTCGTTTCTTTTCATCAATGGAAAAGAAATGAACGTTTAATTGTCAGTTAAATGCAGCCTAATTAAGCAAAGTTAACCATATG
>NZ_BAAGVC010000029.1:0-689 GCF_054781075.1 Cyclobacterium sediminis
TCAACAAATAACTTTTCTGCTGGTTCGTGATGTAGAACCATAGATGGCCTCTTGACCTTAATATGCTGGGAGAGATGAAAAGTAAATTGACTCAGACTGTATCCTTCAGGCTGGGACATTCGGTATTCTTCCCATAAAAGCTGCTTAGTAACTCCAGTTTTATTGAGCTCTTCTACATACCCATCCAACTTGCTTTTCAACACTTCAAACCGATTGTCTTTATAAGCAGGGTTTCCTGGGTGAAACACCTTTTCAAGAGCGTGATCCTCCATTTTCAACAAGGTGGAAAGACTAATTTTAGACCTTCTGTATTTTTCAAGATAACTTTTGACGGTATTCTTGCTAACACCCAAATCACGGGCAATGGTCTTATTCCCATAACCTTGATTGTGTAGTTGAAGTATTTGTTTTACCTGACTCATTCTTTTAGGTTTACCTGCCATAATCAGTATTAATTAGTAGTTCAGATTACTAATTAATAAAACCTAAATCCAAAGGGGTCAATATGCTCCGTTTTTGAGAAGCAGAGACTAAAGAGAGGGGTCAATATGCTCCGGTTTTATTGTATTTAAGGAGCCAAATTTTGACGCCATTCTAAATTTAGAGGGGTCAGCATCCGCCAGAATGGCATATAAAACACTCCTTTCTGGAACACTGCTTTAGGGGGTCAACATGCTCCGGAATATCCA
>NZ_BAAGVC010000030.1:0-733 GCF_054781075.1 Cyclobacterium sediminis
AGACGGTAACCGCAAGGAGCCGTTTAGGGTAGAACCGGTAACTGGGGCTAAGTCGTAACAAGGTAGCCGTACCGGAAGGTGCGGCTGGAACACCTCCTTTCTGGATTCAGGCTTTTTCTTTTACTATCTTACCTGCTACTTCAATTAAATATTTAATTGGGGGCCTGTAGCTCAGGTGGTTAGAGCGCTACACTGATAATGTAGAGGTCCGTGGTTCGAGTCCACGCAGGCCCACACTTATCCAAATTCTTTTAAAGATTAAAGTCTTTTCTTTAATGATTTATCGCTAAGACGGAAAATATTATTGAAAGAATGTAATCTGGTGAATTAGCTAAGCTTCCTAGAGTATCCCGACTAGTATTGGGAAGGTCAGCGTAACGGGTTCACCAAAAGAAAACATTTGGAGAATGGCTCGGCTGCTTAGAACATCCCGATTAGTATCGGGAGGGTCAACGGAACGAGTTCACCAAAAGAAAACATCTGGGGGATTAGCTCAGCTGGCTAGAGCACCTGCCTTGCACGCAGGGGGTCAACGGTTCGAATCCGTTATCCTCCACAATTTTCAGACATATGGTTTGAAAAATTATTCTTAATTGAATAGCATTTACTGTTAGTAAGTAGCGGTAACAAGTTCTTTGACATGTTGAGTGGAAAATGCAATGTAAAGTGTATTGATTTCGAGAGTGATTGATATATTAGAATAAAGAACATTTGATGCTAGCAAAAGGGCATC
>NZ_BAAGVC010000031.1:0-761 GCF_054781075.1 Cyclobacterium sediminis
TCAAATCCCCCTACATAGTCACCAAATATTCCCCATTCATCCATAGATGCTTCAATCGCCTTTTTATAATGACCTTCTGCATCACTGGCACCAAATGCTCCAATGGCTGCAGCTTCTGCCAATATAAATTCAACTTCAGAATAGGTGATGATATCCATGCCCACATATTGGTTGGCATTTTGAAAATATATCTCACTAAGCCGACTATTAAACGGAGTAGTTTTGGGTTCCACTGAAGTTGCTTGAGGACCGGCATTGTAAGCTGTCCATGATGCCTGGCTACCCACCGGTAATCCTACGTACAAACTTGTATCCAGATCATCATAACCACTAGGGTAGGGCAGTACCTCAACAGGGAAGGTTTGTCCCAATGGATCGGTATATTGGATGGTTGTGGCAGTACCAATTTCTTTATCCCATTTCTTTTCAACAGGTCTTAACCACCTATACAACCTTGGATCATTTTGATCTCGTAAAGAGTTAAGAAAGCCTAAGCCCATTCTTCTAGCGTAAGTAATTTCAGAAGACCTAAATTGCCCTCCTCGAAAAGAAGTAGCTGCAGAATTTCCAAGATATTCCAGAACAGCATTGTCATCAGAACTTGTGAAAACATTTTGTGCTGCATCCTGAAACTCAGCATCTAAATCAATACTTAGTTCATTTCTTTTGTTATTTAATAACAAACACATTCTGATTCTGAGCGAATTAATAAACTTCACCCATTTATCCTTGTCTCCGTTGTATAACAGGTCATAGCCATC
>NZ_BAAGVC010000032.1:0-1006 GCF_054781075.1 Cyclobacterium sediminis
ATCCCTTCAATCATATTTTTTGCAGTTTTCAAATTGACCAAGAGTGTTTCATAAATCTCTTTTTGCTGGTCATATTTAGGGAAAACAATGCCTTCTTCCAGCTGATTGGTTTCTGAAAAGGGCACATCACCATAAATCTTTGTAGCTAGATCTATAAGTCCGGCTTGATATACCAAAGCTACCGCCTCAGTAAAAACGTTTTCTTGCTCTACACTAAGATCAGCCATGGCTTGAACATCTACTAAATTAGAGTAGATCGTTCCCCAGGGACTACTTTGTCCCGGCGTCCAATACAGGGCATTTAATTCTTCTGATTTATAACCATCTCCCACTTGGTAATACTGCAACAAGGAAGGAATCCTTGATCCCCAATAGCCAAATTCACTATAGGTATTAGCAAAATTATAAGTACTTGTAGTCAATAGGAAGTTTGGATCAACTTCGTTTACATCATTGGGACTTACATTCAATTTATCAAAATCACTACAAGAGTTTAAAATTGGAATGAATGCAATGGATAATATTATTATTATAATTTTCTTCATGATCAATGTTATTAAAAGCCAACATTTAATTTCACCCCTAAGCTGCGGGTACGTGGAATCACAGAGTAAAACTCATACCCTGGTTCATTCCTATTTCCTCTGGCGGTATAGGCAGTTTCAGGATCGATGAATACATTGTGCTTGGTCCACATAAATAAATTTTGTCCTAACAGCGATAATGACATATTTTGCAGGTTAAATTTATTTACGATAGCCTTAGGAAATCTATAGGTAATGGATACCTCTCTTAACTTCACATAAGTTGCACTATACAGGTTAGCAGATGCCAGGTATCTATCCGCTCCTTTTTGGGCGTTATATGGGCTGAGCCATATTGTTCCTGGACCACCAAAATTCTCAATATAGCCTCCTTGGCCATCTTCTCTAACACCTACATCAAAACTGGCATCATTCACATATACTTTTTCTCCATCTGCGTTAATATAGCTTCTGGCTTCTCT
>NZ_BAAGVC010000033.1:0-1082 GCF_054781075.1 Cyclobacterium sediminis
CCAACGGGGTGCTTTCGGCCATCACCGCAACGTTCTGCTTTCCCTCGGCTCCCCGGCCACGTGTACCCTTGCCTCGCTCGATTTCCTTACTGGCCACCGAAAAGTTAACGAATTCTTGCGGTTTCTTTCAGCGCCGCCAATACCGCCAGCCCGTCGCGCAAGGGGCGCGGCTCGTGTGTGCGGATGAAGTCAGCTCCACCTGCGGCGGCGGCAAGCTCTGCAGCGAGTGTCGCGGCCCCGACATCCCCCGGACCACGGCCTGTGAGCGCGCGCAGAAAGGATTTGCGCGAAACAGACAGAAGCACCGGCAAATCGAAGCGCAGCCGCAATTCATCGAACCGCGCCAGCACCGAGAGCGAGGTTTCGGGAGCAGCCCCCAGAAAAAACCCCATGCCGGGATCAAGGACAAGGCGGTTGCGTTTGATACCGGCACCCGTCAGCGCCGCGATGCGCGCGTCAAAGAACGCCGCAATGTGATCCATGATGTCGCCAGCGGGTGCCTCGCGCCGATCTGCCTGCCCGTCTTGCACCGAATGCATAACGACGAGTTTGGCAGATGATTTCGCCAATTGCGGATAGAACGCAGCGTCTGGAAAACCGCGAATATCATTGAGATAGGCCACACCACGCGACAAGGCATAGGCTTGCGTCGCGGGTTGATAACTGTCGAGCGAGACGGGAATGCCATCTGCCTTGAGCGCGTCCAGCACCGGCGCGATACGCGCGATTTCTGTGTCGGACGAAACAGGCGCGGCGTCGGGATTGCTGGATGCCGGACCGAGGTCGATCACATCTGCCCCCTCGGCCATCAGCTTACGCGCCTGCGCAATGGCTGCGTCTGGCGCCAGATACCGGCCTCCATCGGAGAAACTGTCCGAGGTTATGTTGACGATGCCGAAAATGATGAGCGATTTATTCATGGGGGCTTCTATAATAATACCTAAAATCCGCAGGTAGTTAATTAGGATGTTTAAAGATTCTGATTATCCGTTTATGCACCTGTTATATTCGCAATTACTAGTCTGTCAAAGAGTTTGTCTCCAAAATACCGTCTGTTTAATTTGTAAATAAACTCGTTGAGA
>NZ_BAAGVC010000034.1:0-1343 GCF_054781075.1 Cyclobacterium sediminis
CTTAGAAAATTAATGTAATTTTGTCATACTAGCCTTTTTTAGTTACCAAAATCCAAGGGGGGTCAATATCACCGTTGGAGGGGTCAACATCACCGGTATTTCCACTATTGTGATAGAGTGTAGCTTCATACCCTAAAATTACAGACATGATATAATGTGCTAATTCATGCAATATTATGGTGAGTAAAAAGCCAGTTGCTAATCCTAAGGTTGAATTGATGGTACTCTTTATCATCTATTTTGCATTTAACCTCTTGTGCCAATTTGGTTCTGCTTGGAGCCGGCGGGCTTCCGGAGCCATTCTCTTCCAACCTCCTAACCTCTTAAAGATACTAATTTTTATTCTTACTCGGTACCGTCCGCTGTACCCCGGCTGGGTGTAGAATCGGCTACACCCTTTTATTCCTAACTTACTTTAAAGTTGAAATCTTTTATATGCCATTTGCAATGGCTTCTTAAAGACCTCCTTATCCAAGTAAACAAATGGACAAAATTTTGAGACCCCATCCAAATCAACGACACTTTATTCAGTTACTCGGGCAGCATTCATTTATAATTCAATCAAGGATAGACTATTTTTAGTTATGGGAGAGGCTTATTAAATAAGAGATCAGGAAATCGAGCCTGCCCGAGGCAGACAGGCATGACAAAATCGTCAGGCCAAAAAATGATTATTGTAGCGAGATTCCACCCCGATAAACCGGGGCAAGTTCTGACCTTTGGAAAACAAATATAAACAGATGAAATGCCCTATTTTTTAACATTCCAAGTGGTGGGATGGGTAGCTATGTTTTCAAGAAAAGTCTATCGAGATTTTATCTTGGAAAATCTGGCTTATTGTAGAAAGGAAAAGGGACTTTTCCTCTTTGGTTATGTCATCATGACCAATCACCTTCACTTGGTTGTTCAACAAAAAGATGCGAAATTATCAGGATGGGTGCGTGATTTTAAGAAATTTACAAGCAAGAAATTGCTAAAAATGATAATTGAAAACCCTCAGGAAAGCAGAAAGGAATGGTTGAAGATAATTTTTGCCTATCATGCGAAATTTAATAAAAGAACTGGGGAGATGCAATTTTGGACACATGAAAACCATGCTATCGAACTGAAATGATTGAAAGTTGAATGAATTATATACATGAGAATCCGGTAAGGGCAGGAATAGTGGAAAAACCAGAGGATTACATGTGTTCGAGTGCAAGAAATCGAGCATGACCCAATTGTCACGGGATTAGACGATCGGTCTCGTCCTGAAAATGGTTGACACTTTTGTTTTTCAAATATAGTAAGTGTTTTAATTTTTAAGAAGTTTCATTTAACTTACAGTACCACGATAAAGCGGA
>NZ_BAAGVC010000036.1:0-1529 GCF_054781075.1 Cyclobacterium sediminis
GGTCTCGTCCTGAAAATGGTTGACACTTTTGTTTTTCAAATATAGTAAGTGTTTTAATTTTTAAGAAGTTTCATTTAACTTACAGTACCACGATAAAGCGGAGGCAAGCTCTGCTGAGGAGCAACTTGCCAAGGAATAGTCGTTTGGTCCGATAGCGTTGCTATTTTCAGACCGGGCCTTGACAGGTTCGGTCTTCTTTTTCCAATTATATTTCTTTCCAATAACGCGTTCGGTATCATGCCTTGTAAAACCTTTGTCATGTACTTGGTTAGGTGTTAGATTTCCTAAACTCTCGTGTGGTCTCATGTCATTATAGATTTTGATAATCTTAATGATGTATTTTTCCGAGTTGATATTTGTTTCTCCTGCAATATCCTCCAGCCACTCTTCCTTTAGGATTCCATTTACTCTTTCTGCTATGGCATTTTCATGTGGTGAAGCGGGCTTCGTCATACTTATCCAAACTTTCTTCTTTTTCAATAGATCGGTGTAATCATAACTGCAGTACTGTACCCCACGGTCCGAATGATGGACAAGGGAATAATGATTGATGTTTTTTTGAGACTGGAAAGCCATCTTCAGGGCCTCAAGTGCTGATTCAGCCTTCAGATCCAGAGAGAGATTCCAGCCCACTATTTTCTGGGAATAAGCATCCGTAATAAGATACAGATACATGACTTGCCCATTTAGTAAAAGGTAGGTAATATCGGAAACCCATAACTGGTTGGGCCTGTAGACAACCATATTTTCTACCAGGTTATGGTACTTCCTTAGCCAATGATGGCTTTGGGTAGTGAAAAACTTCCTTTTTCTTTTGGTTACTAATAACCCGTTCACTCGAAGTAAATCAAACAGTTTATCCCTGCCTATTTTGATTTTCATTCGTGTTAGGTCTTTCTGAATCAGAGGGTTTAACTTTCTCAACCCCCATCTGGATGTTTTGGCCTTCTTTCTAATCTTTAAAATAAGACTCAAGACCACCTCTTCCTCAAATGCCCCGCGGTAAATATAATTTAAAGCTTTATAGTAGCCCTGCCTGCTCTTGCCAAACAATTCACAAAGTTGGGCCAAACTTACTTTTGGTTCCTCTTCTCTGAGTCTTTGAACTGTTTGGCACCAGACTTTTTTTCAAGATCTAGACCATATTCTTCTTTGGCAATATCTACCATGATCTGGTATGCCCTGCCCTTTAAACGACTAAGCTTCAGCTCTTCTTCAAGTTGCCTGATACGGGCTTTTAACTCACTGTTGGAATCCTCTTTTATTGCCATGTTTTTTAAAATCGGGAGAGGATCTTTAGGAAGTCTTCTTTCAAAACCCGCAAAAATCCTCATCCATTCCAAGATAGCGGATTTGCTTTTAATTCCATAAATATGCCTTGCCTGTTCTTTGCTTAAAGTACCTGAAAGTACTTCCATAACTATTTTTCTCCTTGCATCTTCGGAGAACTTTTGTAATTCACTCATTTTGTCCGATTATAGGTTTACAATTTTTAATTAAATTGTGTCAACCTATTTCAGTACACGACC
>NZ_BAAGVC010000038.1:0-8457 GCF_054781075.1 Cyclobacterium sediminis
TCTCAACGAGTTTATTTACAAATTAAACAGACGGTATTTTGGAGACAAACTCTTTGACAGACTAGTAATTGCGAATATAACAGGTGCATAAACGGATAATCAGAAAAATCTATATGAACATTATAATTTAAAACCATATGTCATAAGTTATATTGACACAATGTTATTTGCAGATAAACTTGGGATGCCTAAAAAAATAAAAGATTTAGCAGAGAGTTTGGACTTAGAAGTAACAAATCATCACGACCCAGAATTCGATGCAAAACTTTGTGCTTTAATATTTGGCGAATTGACTGACAAGTATCCAAGTTATCAAGAACTAATAAGAAAAATTGATGACCAGCCTAAAACAAATAATAATTATTTCAATCAACCAAGTGAAGATGTTTTAGAAGAAAATGAAGAGCATTTATCAAATTATCAAATAACTCAAAACGAACTTGAAAACATTGATTTAATAGGAAAAGGAATAGTTATTACGGGCAACTTTTCAATAGAAAGAGAAGAAATAAAAACTTTTCTAATGAAAATTGGTGGACAAATAAAATCAGGAATAACAGGTAAAGTAGATTTTGTTTTTGCAGGTGAAGATTGTGGTTGGTCAAAAATCCAAAAAATAAACGACTTAAACCAATCAAAAAAAGCAAACATTAGAATTTTAAACGAAGCTGACTTAAATTATCTTATCAAAAAATACGGCATATAACATCGCATTGGCAAAATGGCGGGTTAAGTGCCAAACTCAACTTTTGTGCATTTTATTCCGCCGAATGTGTTCCACATTCAGCTTTTTTTAATAATTTAGCTTCTGTGGAAACACATCGGCTACGTCACTGCTAAATTGAACTTTTTGTCCAATTTATCCGCCACTTCGCCAATGCGTTTCCCGTTAGTGGCAACAAAAACAAACGATAATTAGACAATAAATGAAAAATATTTTATTTGTAGTTTTTATTTCAATGATATTTTTATTTGTTTGCTGTAACACAACAACGAATAAAAACATAATTGAAACAGAAATTTCTGATTTTGACAAAATTTTAGATAGTTTTCAAGTAAATGGTTCAATTCTAATTTATGATAACGACAAGAATACTTTTTACTCAAATGACTTTGATTGGGCTAAAAACGGAAAATTACCTGCATCAACATTCAAAATTCCAAATTCTATAATTGCTGTTGAATTAGGCATTATTGAAAATGATACAACTATTTTAAAATGGAATGGCGAGCAGAGAAAAATGGATATTTGGGAAAAAGATTTATCATTTAAAGATGCTTTTAGAATTTCCTGTGTTCCTTGCTATCAGGAAATTGCAAGGAAAATCGGAACAATTAAAATGAAAGAATATTTAGAAAAATTTGAGTATAAAAATATGATTTTTGACAGTTTAACGATTGACAATTTTTGGCTTGAAGGAAATTCAAAAATATCTCAAAAACAACAAATCGACTTTTTAAGGAAATTCTATTTTTCAAAATTTCCAATTTCTGATAGGACAATAAAGATTGTCAAAAATATTATGGAAATTGAGCGAACTGAAAATTACATTTTAAGCGGTAAGACTGGATTAAGTTCGATAGAAGAAAAATATAATGGTTGGTTTGTTGGTTATGTTGAAACAAAATCTAATGTTTATTTTTTTGCAACAAATGTAATTCCGACAGACGGATTGAATGTTGATGATTTTATTTCATCGAGAATTAATGTAACAAAAAATGCGTTAAAGCAAATGAATATAATGAAATGATAAATGCCACTAACATATGGTAGCCGATAATTGCCGGCTTTCGTGCCAACTTGATACTTTGGTGCTTTTAACGAACCGAAGTGCTAAATTGATACGAAAGTGCTGTAAATCCGGCAACTACGGCTACCATTTTTCGTTATGCGGCAGCTTAAAAGACGACACCAAACCAGAAAAATCATCTTGACAACCACCCGACTTTGAACTACGAAGGATGAAATTTTTCAGGGACAACTTCCAGCATTTCCAAAAAACAGTTTACCCATTGACTTGGAGACAAACAAACAATTTGAGCATTAAGGTTTAAACCGAATTTTTCCGAAATTGACCTGACCTGACTTTTCCTGAAAATCGACTTTAAAGCTGTTTTTACAGATAAATCAGGTTTCTCTAACAGACAGGAAATAAATGCTAAGTATTTGGCTTTAAACTTAAAATCAAAAAATAACTGTTTTCTTTTAATGTTTAACAGGGCTGATTTGACAGTTGGCGGTGGAAAGAAACTTTCAGGACCTACCTCATAGACAAGTTTCAAATCAAAAAAAGTATGATAGAAAACGGTATATGGATTGTAAAGCTTCCTCGAAAATAACTTTTGTGTAGGTTCTAACTGAAGGACAATGGAACCTCCCAGAAAATTTCCAAGACTCTCAAACATCAGGATTTTGAAAATATCGGAAGTAATGCCATAAGGAATATTTGACACCACTTTGAAAGGAAATTTCGGAACTGCAAAATTCCTAAAATCACAACCGACAACTTGAACATTTCGGGCATCAGAAAATAATTTTCGTAAATGTTCAACCAAAGCTGTGTCGTTTTCAATAGCAACAACATTGTTGGCGATTTTTAATAAATGAACAGTAAGAAACCCCTTGCCTGCCCCAATATCTAAAACCGTATCCTGATTACTTATATTTGCTTGTCTTATTGCATCTTTTATTAGCACTTTATCAATAGTAAAGTGCTGACCCGTAAAACGAACGGGCAATTTCTTTTTTGTCATTAGTAACTTCTTACAGGTGAATACTTTGTGTGCTTCCCTTATTTTCGTGCCAATCAAAAATAGAATTTATTGTTGAAACTTATACTCCATCGGTGTTTTATTTTTTAGCGCTCTATGCGGTCTGTTATAATTATAATCCTTTATCCATTCCTCACTTATCATTTTTACCTCTTTTATTGATGTGAACACATAGGCGTTTAAAATATCTCTTCTGAATGTGCCGTTGAGCCTTTCAATGTAAGCATTCTGTGTGGGTTGGCCGGGCTGTATGAAAACCAGTTTGATCTGCCTCTGCTTGCTCCACATATCCAATTTTGCACTAATAAACTCCGGTCCGTTGTCCACTCTGATCATTTGCGGATAACCTCTTTGCTGGGCAATTTCTTCCAGGCACCTGATTACCCTTAAGGTTGGCAGCGAGGTATCGGCCTCTATCATAAGTACTTCCCTGTTAAAGTCGTCGATTACATTCAATAGCCTTATTTTTCTCCCATCCCACAGGCTATCACTCATAAAATCTATGCTCCAGACCTGGTTGATTGCATGTGGCTTAAATAGTTGTTGTTTTGCCCTAGCTGGCAATCTTTTCCTTGTCCTCCTTCTAATGTTAAGTTTTAGTGCGGTATAGATCCTGTACAGTTTTTTGTGGTTAACCACCTCTCCGGATTTTCGTATCCTATGATAGCTCTGCCAAAAACCTATACTGACGTGCCTATCGACCAAAGCATTCAATAGCCCAATGTATTTATCATCCTGTTTGGAGCAAGCTTGATAGCTATAGCTGCTCCTGGGAAGTCCAATTGCTTTGCAGGCCTTGCGCTTACTTATCCGATGTTCGCAGGTCAGATAGGTAACGACTTCCTTTTTTTGGCAAGGCGCTAAAGCTTTTTTTCGATCACATCTTTCAAGGCCTCATTCAGTAGTGCCAAGTCGGTATACATCCGTTTGAGCTTGGCATTCTCAGCTTCCAGTTCCTTTAGGCGCTTGAGATCGTTAATTTCCATCCCCCCATATTTGCTTCGCCAGCGGTAAAAGGTCTTCTCTGAAATGCCATTTGACCTGGCAATATCACTTGCCTTAACGCCTTTCTCGTGCTGTCTCAATATTGAAACAATCTGTGCTTCCGTAAATTGTGTTGTTTTCATAATTATTAATTAAAAATAGGGCCTTTTTTCTATTTTTAATCGGACCAATTTCGGGGAAGCACACAACTTGAATTCAAATCGTGGAGAAGTGAATAGACAGTATTACCCGACAGAGCAACTATGACAACGTAACGCCTTTACAAAAAAGTCGGTACACGAAACCCATAGACTAATTGTCTTGACCTAAAAGAGATTGGAATTTTCAGGACTGCCTATCACTTAGATAGAAGTCCAAGGTCTGCTGAAATACATAATTCAAAAATTGAAATTGCTTGACTGCAAATTTAGTAACTTTGCTTGACAAATTAACGAGAAAGAAGAGAAAATGAAAACCGACCGCATAACATCACCTATACGCAAGCAGGGGTTTCGTGCTTCGTAGGACAGTTAAGTGGTAAATTTAAAGTTCAGTTCTTCGTAGGAAGTTCAGTGGTTAAAATCCCTGCCTGCGTATAGCTGAGAACCGTTGTACGACATAGTAAAACCGAACCAAACAAAATGAAAGTCAGAGAAGAAAAGTTAAGAACAATTATAGAATGGTCGGAGAAAAACGAAGATGTAAGAGTTCTTCTTCTGACAAGTTCACTTGTAAATCCTTTAGCACTTGTTGACGAATTTAGTGATTTAGACATTGAATTTGTTTTTGAGGATAATACAAATTACATTTCAGACAAAAGCTGGACGCTTAAATTCGGAAATCCAATTGCTATGATTGAAGAAGACGAAAGTTGTTTTAACCATAAACACGCAATGAAAATGCTACTTTATGAAGACGGTGTGAAAGTAGATTTTAAACTTTACAGCAAATCAAAATTTATAAAGGAAACGCAAGAGAAAGAATTACCAGAAGATTGGGATATTGGTTATAAAATTTTAATTGATAAAGATGGTATTACAAAGCAAATGCTGAAACCAACTTATCAAATTTCCATTATCAAAAAACCGTCTGAAAAAGAGTTTCAAAATCTAATAAACGATTTTTGGTGGGACACAACTTACGTGGCAAAGTGTCTTGTGAGAGATGAAATATTCTATGCGAAATTTATGTCGGAAACCGTTATTCGCACAGAATATTTAATTCCTTTAATTGAATGGCACATTGCAAGTGAACACAATTGGAACATAACGACCAATAAATATGGACGACTTTTCAAAAAGTATCTTAACCAGGAAATGTGGGCTAAAACAGAACAAACATTTTCAGGGAGCAATATAAAGGAAAATTGGACTGCTCTATTTTCAATGACTGATTTAGTTTCAGAAATAGGAACTGAATTGTCAAAAAAATTAGAGTACAAATACCCGGATAAATTAGAAAATGACATACGAAAATATTTAGCTGGACTAAAACCCAAAACATAACTACGTCGTACAACATCGTATTGGCAATAGGCGGGCTGAACGGCTTCGTATCAACGGAAGTGCAAAATTCAATTTCTGTTCTTCGATTAAAGTTCAGTGCTAAAAATCCCGCCCATCGCCAATACGCGGCACGTTATGTGTAATTTTAGCCGCAAACGCAGTTAAAACAAAAAGGCTCCGAATTTCGGAACCTTCTTTTTATCATTTCATTTTTCTAAAAAACTTGTACAACAAATCGATTTTATTTGAACAAAGAATTGGCATTGCTTCAAAAAGATTTTCCTCATCCCATTCCCACCATTTCATTTCCTGCAACTTTTGGATGTCATCATCGCTAAATCTCTTTTTTATTAATTTGGCTGGATTTCCCCCTACAATTGAATAAGGTTCAACATCTTTTGTAACCAAAGCACGACTGCCAATAACAGCTCCATCTCCTATCTGAACTCCTGGCATTATCATAGCTTCACTACCAATCCAAACATCATTCCCAACAACTGTATCTCCTGCTTTTTGAAATCCATCTTGGCTTTTACTGAAAACATCAAATTCAGACATATAAAAAAATGGAAAACTGGAAATCCAATCATATTTATGACCTTGATTACCTGCCATTATGAAACTTGCACCACTCCCTATTGAGCAGTAAGAACCGATAATTAGTTTATCGACATCATTCCTGTCCGGAAACAGATAACGAGCACAATCATCAAATGAATGACCGTGATAATAACCAGAATAATAAGAATATTTACCCGAAATTATATTGGGATTAGTTATGTGGTCTTTGATTATTTTTCCTTTAAAAGGACTTTCGAAGTAATTTTTCATTATTTAACATATTTAATTTACAATAAGAGACAATAAGGAAACGAAGAATAATACTAAACTATTCTCTTCCTATACGTTGCGTAAAGTAAATTTGCTAATCTGATAATTTCATCTGACAAAGATACTAAAAAACTACACATAACATCGCATTGGCAAAATGGCGGGTTAAGTTCAAAATTCAACTTTTGTGCTTTTTATTCCGCCGAATGTGTCCCACATTCAGCTTTTTTTTAATAATTTAGCTTCTGTGGAAACACATCGGCTACGTCACTGCTAAATTGAACTTTCGGTTCAATTTATCCGCCACTTCGCCAATGCGTTTCCCGTTATGTGCCATTTTTGAATGACAATGCGAATAGATACAGACAAACAAATGAATTTACTTAGTGATAAGAACGTTGCAATAATTGGTGGTGGACCCGTTGGACTGACTATGGCAAAATTATTACAGCAAAACGGCATAGACGTTTCAGTTTACGAAAGAGACAACGACCGAGAGGCAAGAATTTTTGGTGGAACCCTTGACCTACACAAAGGTTCAGGTCAGGAAGCAATGAAAAAAGCGGGATTGTTACAAACTTATTATGACTTAGCCTTACCAATGGGTGTAAATATTGCTGATGAAAAAGGCAATATTTTATCCACAAAAAATGTAAAGCCCGAAAATCGATTTGACAATCCTGAAATAAACAGAAATGACTTAAGGGCTATCTTGTTGAATAGTTTAGAAAACGACACGGTTATTTGGGATAGAAAACTTGTTATGCTTGAACCTGGTAAGAAGAAGTGGACACTAACTTTTGAGAATAAACCGAGTGAAACAGCAGATTTGGTTATTCTTGCCAATGGCGGGATGTCCAAGGTAAGAAAATTTGTTACCGACACGGAAGTTGAAGAAACAGGTACTTTCAATATACAAGCCGATATTCATCAACCAGAGATAAACTGTCCTGGATTTTTTCAGCTATGCAATGGAAACCGGCTAATGGCATCTCACCAAGGTAATTTATTATTTGCTAACCCCAATAATAATGGTGCATTGCATTTTGGAATAAGTTTTAAAACACCTGATGAATGGAAAAACCAAACGCAGGTAGATTTTCAAAACAGAAATAGTGTCGTTGATTTTCTTCTGAAAGAATTTTCCGATTGGGACGAACGCTACAAAGAATTGATTCATACGACGTTGTCATTTGTAGGATTGGCTACACGGATATTTCCTTTAGAAAAGCCTTGGAAAAGCAAGCGCCCATTACCCATAACAATGATTGGGGATGCCGCACATTTGATGCCGCCTTTTGCAGGGCAGGGAGTAAATAGTGGGTTGGTGGATGCCTTGATATTGTCTGATAATCTAGCCGATGGAAAATTTAATAGCATTGAAGAGGCTGTTAAAAATTATGAACAGCAAATGTTTATCTATGGCAAAGAAGCACAAGAAGAATCAACTCAAAACGAAATTGAAATGTTTAAACCCGACTTTACGTTTCAGCAATTGTTAAATGTATAAAATGGAATAAAACGGCACATAACAAACAAATTGGCAATAGAGCCGGTGAAGTACTTCTATTGAACTTTTGTGCAATGTTGAAGATTAGTAATTCTATTCAACATTTGTGCTAAAAGTCGGCTCCATCGCCAATTTGCCAAACGTTATATGCCATATTACACCAAAACTCGTCTGAATTATACAAAATGAACTATGTTTAACTTTTTTAAACCTAAACCAAAAAATCAAATTGAAATGGAAGTTTCGGGAATAAATCCTGAAACAAACAATGAATTTCTATTCTATAATTTTATCGAAAATACACCAAACTATATTCTTGAACCTTGGCTAAAAAAAGCAAAACAAGTTGGTTATAAAGTAAAACCTCAATACGAACAAGCGATTTTGCAAAAATTGAAATTCAATCAATTTAAAAATCCTCATACATTCCCTGAGTACTTTGAAAATAAATTTGATTTTATTGCTATTGACTTTGAGACAGCAAATAACAGTAGATTAAGTGCTTGTGCAATCGGATTATGCTTCGTGAAAAATGACACAATAGTTTATTCGACAAAACACTATATAAATCCACCAAAATCAGAAAAGTTTTTAAAAACTCATACTTCAATACACGGAATTTCATATGAAGATGTAGAATTTTCCCTTAATTTTCAAGAATTATGGGAAGACGAACTTTCTAAATATCTTTCATCTAATTTATTAATTTTTCATAATGCGAGTATGGACTTGAGTGTTTTGAAAAATCTATCTGATTCTCCGCAAACACACCTAATATTTTTAGTATATTAGCGCTCAAAAAGCAGGGATTATGAACATATTCAGTTTTACGGCTCATTTCGGTTCGGAGGAAGA